>NZ_JBWKCI010000007.1:456027-579683 GCF_056436565.1 Streptomyces sp. NPDC043726 | reverse complement strand
CCCGAGCCGCCAGGGCCCCAGCCCTCAGAACCCCAGCCGCCGCAACTGCTTCGGATCCCGCTGCCAGTCCTTCGCCACCTTCACATGCAGGTCCAAGAACACCGGCGTGCCCAGCAGCGCCTCGATCTGCTTGCGGCTCTTGATGCCGACTTCCTTCAGGCGCTTGCCCTTGGGGCCGATGATGATGCCCTTCTGGCTGGGGCGCTCGATGTAGACGAAGGCGTGGATGTCGAGGAGGGGCTTGTCCGCCGGGCGGTCTTCCCGGGGGAGCATCTCCTCGACCACGACCGCGATGGAGTGCGGGAGCTCGTCCCGGACGCCCTCCAGGGCCGCCTCGCGGATCAGTTCCGCGATCATGACCTGCTCGGGCTCGTCCGTGAGGTCGCCCTCGGGGTACAGCGCCGGGCCCTCGGGCAGCATCGGGATCAGCAGGTCCGCCAGCAGGTCGACCTGCTTGTTCGCGGTCGCCGAGACCGGAACGATCTGCGCCCACTCGATGCCCAGCTCCTTGCCCAGCTGGTCGATCGCGATCAGCTGCTCGGCGAGGGCCTTGGAGTCGACGAGGTCCGTCTTCGTCACGATGGCGACCTTCGGGGACTTCTTGATCCCCGCCAGCTCCTTCGCGATGAAGCGGTCGCCGGGGCCGAGCTTCTCGTTCGCCGGAAGGCAGAAGCCGATCACGTCGACCTCGGCCCACGTCGTCCGGACCACGTCGTTCAGCCGCTCGCCCAGCAGCGTCCGCGGCTTGTGCAGCCCCGGGGTGTCCACCAGGATCAGCTGGGCGTCCGGGCGGTGCACGATCCCCCGTACCGTGTGCCGCGTCGTCTGCGGCTGGTTCGCGGTGATCGCCACCTTCTGCCCGACCAGAGCGTTCGTGAGGGTGGACTTGCCCGCGTTGGGACGGCCCACGAAGCAGGCGAAGCCGGCGCGATGGGGGGCCTCGGACGGCTGCTCGGATGACTGGGTACGAACGCTCATGCCGACCATTCTCCCTGATCCCCGGAGCGGCGCCGCACCGTGAGCTCCCGGAAACCCTCACGCAATGAAACGCCCCCGAAACACACCGGTACACGTCCGGAAACGCACACCCGTGAATCTCTGACGGACCCCCACCCCGTTGGAGACCACCGTGCCTCTCGCCGCGCAAGGAATCGACACCGGCGACACCGCCTGGCTGCTCGCCGCCACCGCCCTCGTCCTGCTGATGACGCCGGGCCTCGCCCTGTTCTACGGCGGCATGGTCCGCACGAAGAGCGTCCTCAACATGCTGATGATGAGCTTCGTGGCGATCGCCCTGGTCACCGTGGTGTGGCTGGCCGCCGGGTACTCCCTCGCCTTCGGGGAGGACGCCGGCGCCGGGCTCATCGGCGGGCTCGACCACCTCGGCATGTCCGGCATCGGACCCGACAGCGTCAAGGGCACCGTCCCCACCGTCCTCTTCGCCACCTTCCAGCTCACCTTCGCGATCATCACGGCCGCCCTGATCAGCGGCGCCGTCGCCGACCGCGCCAAGTTCGGCGCGTGGCTGGTCTTCGTCCCCGTGTGGGCACTGCTCGTATACGTTCCGGTGGCCCACTGGACCTGGGGCCCGGGTGGCTGGATCCTGAACCACCTCGGCGCCCTGGACTTCGCGGGCGGCCTCCCCGTCGAGATCACCTCCGGCGCCTCGGGCCTCGCCCTCTGCCTGGTCCTCGGCCCACGGCTCGGGTTCAAGAAGGACGCGATGCGCCCGCACAACCTGCCCATGGTGATGCTCGGCGCCGGTCTGCTCTGGTTCGGCTGGTTCGGCTTCAACGCCGGTTCCGCCCTCGGCGCGAACGGCCTCGCCGCCGCGGCCTTCCTCAACACCCTCGCCGCCGGCTGCACCGGCCTGCTGGGCTGGCTCTTCGTCGAGCAGCGGCGGGACGGCCACCCCACGACCCTCGGCGCCGCCTCCGGCGCGGTCGCGGGCCTGGTCGCGATCACCCCGTCCTGCGGCTCGGTCTCCCTGCTCGGCGCGCTGGTCGTCGGCCTCACCGCGGGCGTCGTCTGCTCCTGTGCCGTGGGCTGGAAGTTCAGGTTCAACTACGACGACTCCCTGGACGTCGTCGGCGTCCACCTGGTCGGCGGCGTCATCGGCACCGTCCTGATCGGCGTCTTCGCCGTCGCCGAGATGACCGGCGGCCCCGAGGGCCTGCTGTACGGCGGCGGAGTCGGCCAGCTCGGCAAGCAGCTCGTCGCCGTGGTGGCCGTGGGGGCGTACGCCTTCGCCGTGTCGTACGGCCTCGCCAAGCTCATCGACAGGACCCTGGGCTTCCGCGCCAGCGAGGAGCAGGAGCACACCGGCCTGGACCTTACGGTGCATGCCGAGAGCGCATACGATCACGGCGTCCTGGGCCACGGCGCCCCGGTCTCCGCGTCCGTCTCCACCCCTCAGAAGGCCAAGGCATGAAGCTCATCACCGCGATCGTCAAGCCCTACCGACTCGACGAGGTGAAGTCGGCGCTCCAGGAGCTGGGCGTGCACGGCCTGACCGTGACCGAGGCGAGCGGCTACGGCCGCCAGCGCGGCCACACGGAGGTGTACCGCGGCGCCGAGTACCAGGTCGACCTGGTGCCCAAGGTCCGCATCGAGGTGGTCGTGGAGGACGCCGACTCCGACGCGGTGATCGACGCGATCGTGAAGGCCGCGCAGACCGGCAAGATCGGCGACGGCAAGGTCTGGGCGCTGCCCGTCGAGACCGTCGTACGCGTGCGGACGGGTGAGCGCGGCCCCGACGCTCTCTGAGGAGCCGCGCCCACCCGCGCGCCGCTGATCAGCGGATCAGTCGAAGACGAACGGGCCCGGTGCCTGCGGTGCCGTCGCCGTGCAGGTGATGGTGATGCCGAAGACGGTCATCGTCAGCGAGCCGCCGAAGGCCTCCAGGCTGTCGCCGGAGGCCACGGTGCCGGGCAGCGGGCCCACCTGGACCGGGTCGCCGGCGGCCATCGCCGGGTTCTCGGTGGCGGTGAACACGGTGGTGCCGCCGCCCGCCTTCACCAGGGTGAGGGTGGAGGTGATGGAGTCCGCGCCGAGTCCGATCGGCGCGGTGATGGCGGAGGAGTTGAGGGTCATGGTGGCGGCCGTCCCGTCCTGCGTGGCCGTCAGGGTGGCCGCGCCGCCGCCGAAGCTGCCGCAGTCGGCGTCGATGGTGGCCGTGGTGGGGGTCACGGCCGCGGCGGTGGGCGCGAGCACGAGTCCGGTCAGGGCGAGCGTGCCGGCCGCGAGTGCCGCACCGGTGCCTGAGCGTGTACCTCTCATGGGGTCGGGTTCCCTTCGGGTGTGGGGGGACCGACGGCCCGTCCTCGGCAGGTGGGCGCGGACACACTGCGGGAGGGCCGAATCTGACGGTCCGTCGGAACGTACGGTCCCATTGATGCGCGAGAGGCGACCGCCGACAAGGATGAAATCCGGACTACTCCGTTTTCAGACCGCTACTCCGCGGCCACGGTGAGCCGCACCGCACCGTCCGGCCCCGCGAGCAGCACCGGCGTCCCCGCCCCGCCCAGATCCCGTACGGCCGCCAGGTCCTCGGCCGCCGCGCTCTCCGCCTCGGTCACCACCGCCGCCGCCTCCAGCGACTTCGCCCCGGACGCCACGGCCATCGCCACGGCCGTACGCAGCGCGCTCAGCTTCAGCGAGTCCAGGTCCACGGTCCCGGCGACATACGTACGGCCCGTGTCGTCGCGTACGGCGGCACCCTCGGGCACACCGTTGCGGGCCCGCGCGGAACGGGCCAGGGTGACGATCTTGCGGTCCTCGGGGTCAAGCGCGTTGCTCTCGGTCATGCCCCGAGCATACGAAGTGCCCGTCAGGACCGGTCCAGGCGGAGGCGTTCGGCGCGGGGCAGACCGGCGACCACCAGGTCGTAGGAGTCCTCGACGAGCTCGCGGACCGTCCGGTCGGGGAGACCGCCGTCCACGGTCACCGTGTTCCAGTGCCGCTTGTTCATGTGGTACCCGGGGACGATCAGGCCCTCGTGCTCGGCGCGCAGCCGGATCGCGTCCTCGGGGTCGCACTTGAGGTTGACCGTCAGGGGCCGCGCGTCCAGGTTCGTCAGCGCGAAGAGCTTGCCGAGCACCTTGAAGACCGAGGTCTCCGGGTTGAACGGGAACTCCTCCACCACGGCGTTGAACGAGAGGCAGAACTCGCGCAGCTCCTGAGGGGTCACTCGTCCTTCGCCTCTTCCTTCGAGGTCGCCACCGGCTCCACCAGCACGGTCACGATCTTGTTCCGGCGGCCCGCCGCGGCCTCCGCGGTCAGCCGCAGCTCCCGCTCGTCGGGCAGTTCCACCCGGGCCGAGGCACCGGCGATGGGGACCCGGCCGAGCGCCTTGGCGAGGAGTCCGCCGACGGTCTCCACGTCCTCGTCGTCGTACTCGTCGAGGCCGTACAGCTCGCCGAGGTCGGTGATGTCCAGCCGCGCGGTGACCCGGTAGCGGTCCTCGCCCAGCTCCTCCACCGGCGGCAGCTCACGGTCGTACTCGTCGGTGATCTCGCCGACGATCTCCTCGAGGATGTCCTCGATGGTGACGATGCCCGCGGTGCCGCCGTACTCGTCGATGACGACGGCGACGTGGTTGCGGTCCTGCTGCATCTCGCGCAGCAGATCTCCGGCGTTCTTGGTGTCGGGCACGAAGGCGGCGGGGCGCATCGCGGTGGACACCAGCTCGCTCTCGGCGTCCCGGCTGATGTGCGTCTTGCGGGCGAGGTCCTTGAGGTAGACGATCCCGACGACGTCGTCCTCGCTCTCGCCGACGACCGGGATGCGCGAGAAACCGGACCTCAGGGCCAGGGTCAGGGCCTGGCGGATGGTCTTGTAGCGCTCGATCACGATCAGATCGGTCCGCGGGACCATGACCTCCCGCACGAGGGTGTCGCCGAGCTCGAAGACCGAGTGCACCATCCGGCGCTCCTCGTCCTCGATCAGGGACTCCTTCTCGGCGAGGTCGACCAGCGCGCGCAGCTCCGCCTCGGAGGCGAAGGGGCCGCGACGGAAGCCCTTGCCGGGGGTGAGGGCGTTGCCGATGAGGATCAGCAGGGACGGGATCGGGCCCATGATCCGGGCCAGCGGCACCAGGACGTACGACGCCGCCGTCGCGGTGTTCAGCGGGTGCTGACGGCCGATGGTGCGCGGGGAGACACCGACGGCGACGTAGGAGACGAGCACCATCACGCCGATCGCGGCGAGCAGCGCCTGGGTGGTGCCGTCGATCTCGTTCAGACAGGCGTACGTGACCAGCGCGGCGGCGGCCATCTCGCAGGCCACGCGGACCAGCAGCGCGACGTTCAGATAGCGCGTCGGGTCGGCGGCGACCTGCTCGAGCCTGGCGCTGCCGCGCCGGCCGGAACGGACGGCTTCCTCGGCGCGGAAGCTGGACACACGGGCCAGGCCCGCCTCCGCGCAGGCGGCGAGCCAGGCCACGACGACCAGCGCGATGGCGCCGAGGACGAGTTGCGGGCTCATGAGACGGTCGGAGCCGGGGAGGGACCGGTCAGGCCCTTCTCCGCGCGCCAGCCGTCCACGATGGCCGCCTGGAGGCCGAACATCTCGGCCTTCTCGTCCGGCTCCTCGTGGTCGTAGCCGAGCAGGTGCAGCACACCGTGGACGGTGAGCAGTTGGAGCTCCTCGTCCATGGTGTGCTGCGTCGGGGCGTCCTCGCCCTGCTTCTTGGCGACCTCCGGGCAGAGCACGATGTCGCCGAGCAGCCCCTGCGGCGGCTCGTCGTCGTCCTTGCTGGGCGGCCGCAGCTCGTCCATCGGGAAGGACATGACATCCGTCGGCCCGGGCAGGTCCATCCACTGGATGTGCAGCTGCTCCATGGCGTCGGCGTCCACGACGATCACCGAGAGCTCGGAGAGCGGGTGGATGCGCATCCGCGCGAGTGCGTAGCGGGCGATGTCGAGGATCGCCTGCTCGTCGACCTCGGTTCCGGACTCGTTGTTGACGTCGATCGACATGGTGCTGGTCTGTCTACTTCCGCTTGTTGCGGCCGCCCTTGTGGGTGCCGTTCTCCGTGCCGTGGTGGCTGTCGTACTTCTCGTACGCGTCGACGATACGGCCGACCAGCTTGTGCCGTACGACATCGTGGGACGTGAGACGCGAGAAGTGGACGTCGTCGAGGCCCTCGAGGATGTCCTGCACCTGCCGCAGACCGGACTTGGTGCCGTTGGGAAGGTCGACCTGGGTCACGTCACCGGTGATGACGATCTTCGAGTCGAAGCCGAGACGGGTCAGGAACATCTTCATCTGCTCGGGGCTCGTGTTCTGGGCCTCGTCCAGGATGATGAAGGCGTCGTTCAGGGTACGGCCGCGCATGTACGCCAGGGGCGCGACCTCGATGGTCCCGGCCGCCATGAGACGGGGGATCGAGTCCGGGTCGAGCATGTCGTGCAGCGCGTCGTACAGCGGGCGCAGGTAGGGGTCGATCTTCTCGTACAGCGTGCCCGGCAGGAAGCCGAGGCGCTCGCCGGCCTCCACCGCGGGGCGGGTCAGGATGATGCGGTTGACCTGCTTGGACTGCAGGGCCTGCACCGCCTTGGCCATGGCGAGGTAGGTCTTGCCGGTACCGGCGGGGCCGATGCCGAAGACGATCGTGTGCTTGTCGATCGCGTCGACGTACCGCTTCTGGTTGAGGGTCTTCGGGCGGATCGTGCGTCCGCGCGAGGAGAGGATGTTCTGGGTGAGCACCTCGGCGGGGGTCTCGGGAGAGCCCTCGCCGTTCTCGCTCGCCCGGAGCATGGCGATCGAGCGTTCCACTGCGTCCTCCGTCATCGGCTGTCCGGTGCGGAGCACCAGCATCATCTCGTCGAACAGGCGCTGGACAAGGGCGACTTCCGCTCGGTCGCCGACCGCGCTGATCTCATTGCCCCGGACATGGATGTCGACCGCCGGGAAGGCCTTCTCGATCACACGCAGGAGGGAGTCGCCGGACCCCAGCACGGTCACCATGGGGTGCTGGGCGGGGACGGTGAACTGTGCTCTCGCCTGCCCCTGCGCGGGTGTGTGAGTGGGTGTCTGAGTCATGGGCCGGCTCTGTAGGCCTTGCTCGTCCTCCTCGATACGGTGCGTCCGCCACAGGGGCGGCCTGGCGGTTTCCAGGGTACGCCGGGGGACTGACAAGGCCGTAGGCCTTTTCCGCGAGACCGGGCCTCAGGCGGAGCGGCCGAAGCCGATCGTGGGGACGGCCCGGCGCAGCGGCCAGGGACGGGCCAGTTCCGCCGGGACCAGGTCCGCGAGGAAGGCGTACCGGCGCAGGGCCGCCGGGTCCTGGTCGTCGTAGGACTGGATCTTCCGCCACCAGGCGCCGATCTCGGCCCAGCCGGGGGCGGAGAGGGAGCCGCCGAACTCCTGGACCGAGAGCGCCGCGGTGAGGCCCGCGAAGGCCAGGCGGTCGGCGAGAGGCCAGTTCGCGAGGGTGCCGGTGACGAAGCCGGCGACGAAGACGTCCCCGGCGCCGGTGGGGTCGAGGGCCTCCACGGCGATGGCGGGCACCTCGGCGGTCTCCCCGGTCCGCCGGTCCACGGCGTAGGCGCCCTCGGCGCCGAGGGTGACGACGGCGAGCGGGACGTGTTCGGTGAGGGCGTGGGCGGCGGCGCGCGGGCAGGTGGCGCCGGTGTAGCGCATGGCCTCCTCGGCGTTGGGCAGGAAGGCCTCGCAGTGTGCGAGGTCGGCGAGGCCCGCGAGGTCCCAGGCGCCGGTCTCGTCCCAGCCGACGTCGGCGAAGATGCGGGTGCCCTTGGCGGCGGCCTGGGCGATCCAGGGGGCCTGCTTGCCGGGTTCCAGGGAGGCTACGGCGGCACGCGCGCGTGGGGGGCAGTCGGGGGCGGGCTCCTCCGGGGGCGGTTCGTGGCCGTGGGAGACCATCGTGCGCTCGCCCTCGTAGGCCATGGAGACCGTCACCGGGGAGTGCCAGCCGGGGACGGTGCGCGAGGGGTCGAGGTCGATGCCCTCGCCCTGCTGCAGTGCGTCCCAGCAGTACTCGCCGTAGTGGTCGTCCCCGAAGGCGGCGGCGAGGGAGGTGCGCAGGCCGAGGCGGGCCAGCGCGGTCGCCATGTTGGCGACGCCGCCGGGGCTCGAACCCATCCCGCGGGCCCAGGACTCGGTCCCGCGCACCGGGGCGGAGTCGAGCCCGGTGAAGATGATGTCGAGGAAGACGGTGCCCGTGAGATACACGTCCCAGGGCGGATCGGCGGGCCTGCGCAGTGCGGCCAGGGGATCGACCTGGGCCGGGCACTGCGGTGCCCCGGCGAAGGTGGCGGAGGGTCCCTTTCCGGTGGACGCGGCGGACGCGATCACGGTGCGCTCCCTGACGTGGTGCGGATCAGGCCAGTGTGCACCACGCCACTGACAACACGCCGCCGCGCACCTCTGGACCAGGGGTCGCGTCAAACCACCCCAGCCCCCGGGCGTGCCACCCGCGTGCCCCGGCTGCCGCCCTGGTCCCACGACCCGGGGCCGCCTTCGCCGGGTGACGCACAGATCCGGTCACCGGACTCGGCGCCCCAGCCCTTGCCGAGCGGACGCAGATCCGGTCACCGGACTCGACGCCCCAGCCCTTGCCGAGCGGGCGCACATCCGACCTACGCCCCCGCCGCGCCCTGCCCGCATCGCCCCCGTCAGGCCCGCGGTCCCCCGCCACGCAAGGACGGGCCCGGCCTCGCGCCCGCCACCCCGCCACACAGGCACAGCCCCCGGAGGAGCCCGCCCCCGGCTGCCCTCCACGCGCGCGTGCCGCCGTGGCCTCCCTGGAACCCGGCAAGGGGGTCCTGGATCGCCCGGGCCGTCGCCAAGGGCGCCGCATCTTCGCCGACGTCGGCTGGACGAGACCGGCACCTGGGACCTCGCGGGCCTCGCCGACCCTGCCACAGCCCCGGCCTCGCCCTTCGCCCCGACAGGTCCCCGCTCCCAATCAGACCCCCGCGCCCCCCGCCCCCACCACCCGCGCCGCCCCCGGATTCGCCCGTGGCGATGCCGTTCCCGGGGTCTTCGCCAGGCGGGTGCGGGTTCGGTCGTTGCGGCCGCCGCCGCGGACCAGGAGCACGCTCAGGGCGGCCAGGAAGCCGACGATCGTGAGGCCGACCAGGCCCCCCTTCGTGGAACCCGTGGTGTCCTCGATGAGGCCGAAGGCGGTGGGGGCGACGAAGCCGCCGAGGTTGCCGATCGAGTTGATCAGGGCGATGCCGGGAGCGGCGGCCCGGGCGTCCAGGTAGCTCTGGGGGATCGTCCAGAAGATCGGGGACGCCGGTTTGAAGCCCATCGCGGCCAGGCACAGGGCGCCGAGGCCCGCCCACGGCGACACGAACACCGCGAGCAGCGTGCCGCAGCCGCCGAGCACCAGCAGCGCCATCAGGATCGGCCGCCGCTTGCCGATGCGGTCCGAGAGCCGTCCGCTGACGTACACCGCCCCGATCGCGCACAGCCACGGCACGGACGTCAGCAGCCCGACCTGGAACTCGCTCAGCCCGCCGATGTCGTCCACGATCGAGGGCAGCCAGAACGTCACCGCGTACAGGGCGACGTTGACGGCGAAGTAGATCCACAGGAAGAGCAGCATCTGGGGATCGGCGAGCAGCCTCCAGCGGGAGACCCGGGCGCCGGCGGTCTCCCGTCCGTCCTGCTCGGCGTCGATCACGGCGACCAGGCCGTCCTTCTCCTCCTGGGTCAGCCAGTCCGCGGTCTCGATGCCGGAGTCGAGGAAGCGGTAGACGACGAAGCCGAGGACCACGGAGAAGACGCCCTCGATGAAGAACATCCACTGCCAGCCGGAGTGCCCCCAGACGCCGTGCATCTCCATCAGCGCCCCGGAGACCGGACCGACGATCACGGTCGCCGTCCCGGAGCCCATCAGGAAGACCGACGTGGCGCGTCCCCGGTGGGAGTCCGGCAGCCAGCGGCTGAAGTAGTAGATGACCGCCGGGAAGAACCCCGCCTCGGCGACGCCCAGCAGGAAGCGCAGCGCGTAGAACATCTCGACGCTGGTGACGAAGGCCATCGCGGTGGCCACGATGCCCCAGCTGATCATGATCCGGGTGAGCCAGACCTTCGCGCCGAAGCGCTCCATCAGCATGTTGGAGGGGATCTCGAACAGGGCGTAGGCGATGAAGAAGATGCCCGCGCCGAGCCCGAAGGCGGCGGCCGACAGGCCCACGTCGGCCCTCAACTCGTCCTGGGCGAAACCCAGGTTGACGCGGTCCATGTAGTTCGCGACGAACATCACGAAGAACAGCGGGACCACTCGGCGGAAGATCTTGCGGATCGCGGACCGGACGGCGGGCGAATGCACTTCGGGGACTGCTGCTGACACGAGCGGCTCCGATCGTGGGCAGGGGACGGGGAGTTGAGCGAGGAGCGACTACCAGCGCGGCACCGACGGCGTGACCCACTCCGGGTCCGCGGCCCTCATCGCCGCCGCGTCGTCGCGCTCGCGCAGAGCGCCGTCGTCGTCGAGCCAGCGCCGGTGCAGGAACCGCAGCCGGTCGTGGTCGAGTTCGACGCCGAGGCCGGGGGCGTCGGAGACGGCGACCTTGCCGTCCTGGAAGCGGAGGCGCTCGGTGAGGACGTCCTCCGACTGCCACGGGTAGTGGGAGTCACAGGCGTGGTGGAGGTTCGGGACGGTCGACGCCACGTGGGTCATCGCGGCCAGGGAGATTCCGAGGTGGGTGTTGGAGTGCATCGACACCCCGACTCCGAAGGTGCGGCAGATCGCGGCGAGCTGCTGGGTGTTGCGCAGGCCGCCCCAGTAGTGGTGGTCCGACAGGACCACCTGGACCGCGTCCTTGACGAACGCCTCCTTGATCTCGGCGAACGTCGTCACGCACATGTTGGTCGCGAGCGGCACGTCGGTCCCGGCGGAGACCTCCGCCATCGCCGGAGTCCCGAGCGCCGGGTCCTCCAGGTACTCCAGGACGTCCCCGAGTTCCTTCGCCACCGTCAGCGAAGTCGCCACCGACCAGGCGCCGTTGGGGTCCAGCCGCAGGGGATGTCCGGGGAAGGCCGCCGCGAGCGCCCGTACCGCCGCGATCTCCTCCTCCGGCGGAAACACCCCGCCCTTCAGCTTGAACGAGGTGAACCCGTACCGCTCCTTGAACCTCCGCGCCTGCTCCACCACCCCGGCCGGATCGACCGCGGCACCCCAGTCGTCCTTCTCCGCGGCCACGCCCGCCGGGTGGTCGGCCCACTTGTAGAACAGGTAGGCGCTGTACTCCACCGCGTCCCGCACCTTGCCCCCGAGCAGCGCGTGCACGGGCTGCCCGAGCGCCTTGCCGAGGGCGTCGAGACACGCCACCTCGAAGCCGGAGACCACGGACAACCGGAGTTTGTCGGCGGTCTGCACGCCGCGCAGGCCTCCGACATCCACCTGCCCGGAGACCCGGGAGCCGTCGACGGCCACTTCCTCGGCCACGGTGAGGAGACCGTTCAGGTCGCTCACCCGACGGCCGATCAGCTTCTCCGCGAAGGGCCGCGCGAGCTCCAGGTACTTGGTGTCCCCGTACGTCTCCCCCACCCCGACCAGACCGTCGGCGGTCACCACCTCCACGATCAGCCGGGGCGTGTAGGGCTGGTGGACGCCCTGGGTGTTGAGCAGGGGCGGGTCGGCGACGAGGATCGGCGTCAGCCGGACGTCCGTGATGGTGAGGTTCACAGTGCGGCTCCTACGAGGTTCAGTCCGGTGGTGAGCAGGGTCTTCAGCTCGGCCAGGTCGGCGGCCGAGGGATCGGTGAGCGGGGCGCGCACCGGGCCCACCCGCCGGCCCCGCAGCCGCGCCGCCGCCTTGACCAACGACACCGCGTATCCGGGCACCCGGTCGCGGAGTTCGACGAGCGGCACGTAGAAGTCGCGCAGCAGCCGCTCCACCGTCTTGTCGTCGCCGTCGCGCAGGGCGGCGAAGAAGGCGTTCGCGATCTCCGGCGCGAAGGCGTGCACGGCGGAGGAGTAGGCGGGGACGCCGACGGAGGCGTAGGCGCGGGCCTGGATCTCGGCGGTGGCGGCGCCGTTGAAGAACAGGAAGCCCTCGGGGGCGGCGAGGGTGAGGCGCTGGAGGCGGTCGAGGTCGCTGTGGCCGTCCTTGAGCCCGATGACGTTCGGGAGGGCGGCGATCCGCCGCAACGACTCGGCGGTGAAGGCGACTTGACCGCGCTGGTAGGCGACGATCGGCAGACCGGTCCGGGCCGCGATGTGCTCCACCTGGGCCACCAGCCCCTCCTGCGGCGCCGCGACGAGATAGTGCGGCAGGACCAGCAGGGCGTCGGCGCCCGCCTCCTCGGCGATGCGCGCGAACCGTACGGCCTGCGCCCAGCCGTACCCGGTGCCGGCGACGACGGGCAGCCGCCCGCCCGCCTCCGCCACCGCGATGCTCACGACGGTCCGGTACTCCTCCTCGTCCAGCGAGAAGAACTCCCCCGTGCCACAGGCGGGGAAGAGCGCCGCGGGCCCGGCGGCGACGCACTCGGCGACATGGGCGCGGAATCCGCCGGGATCGAGGGAGCCGTCGTCGTGAAAGCTCGTCAGCGGGAAGGACAGCACCCCGCCCGCCAGCGTTTCGGTATCGAGGACCACCGGTATCCATCTCCCCATGCAGACGTCATCCACGTATGTAGATGGAGGTTAGATACGCGAACACCGGCCGTCAATGGTGCGACCCCGCCGGATCACGATCCCGCCGGATTACGATCGGCCCATGTCAGAGTCAGGCGGCGTCCGCGAAGTGAAGTCGGCCGCGCGTACGGTCGAACTGCTCGAACTCCTCGCCGCCCGCGGCGACCGCCCGGCCCGGCTCCAGGAGCTGGCGGACGAGCTGGACGTCCCGCGCAGCTCCATGTACGCGCTGCTGCAGACCCTCATCTCGCGCGGCTGGGTCCGCACCGACGTCACCGGCTCGCTCTACGGCATCGGCATCCACGCCCTGCTCACCGGCACCAGCTACCTGGACTCCGACCCCCGGGTCCGCGCGGTGCGCCCCTACCTCGACGAGGCGTCCGAGGCGCTGGGCGAGACCATCCACATGGGGCGCCTGGACGGGCGGGACGTGGCCTACCTGGCGACCCGCGAGTCGCACGAGTACCTGCGCACCATCAGCCGCGTGGGCCGCCGGCTGCCCGCGCACGTGGGCGCGCTCGGCAAGGCGCTGCTGGCCGAACGCCCCGACACCGCGCTGCCGGACGGGCCGTACGAGGCACGCACCCCCCGCACCCACACCGACAGCGCCTCCTTGGCGGCCGACCTCGCCCAGGTGCGGGAGCGCGGCTACTCCGTCGACCGCGAGGAAGGCGTCACCGGCATCGTCGGCTTCGGCTTCGCGCTGCGCTACGACCGCCCCGCCCAGGACGCGATCAGCTGCTCGGTACCGGTGGCCCGGCTGACCCCGGGGCACGAGGAGCGGATCGTCGCCGTGATGCGGGAGATCCGGGCGAAGATCGAGGCCGTGGTGCCGTCCGGCGGGTCCGCCGGCGGCTCGGTGCACTGGCGTTAGCGGCCACTGCTACCCCACCCGACCCGGGCCAAACGGAATGTGCCCCGGATCACACCATCCCCCCTTCTTCGCGCCTGCCCTCGCTTGATACAAATTGCCCGCGCGTTCCTGTCCGTCGACGGTCGTCGCCCAATCCCCCTTCTGAGCCGCTTCTTTCGCATGCCCTGGGAACGCCCGTGTCCGCCCCCCGCACCACCCTGCCCTGGCCCCTCGTCGCCCTTTTCACGGCCGGGTACCTCGCCCCCTACCTCCTCCCGACGACCGTCGGCAGGCTCGACTCGGGGCTCCCCCTCACCGCCACGCAGGCGGGCGCCATCGGCAGTGCGCTGCTGCTGAGTTCGGCGTCCGCGGGCTTCCTGCTCGCCTCCCGCGTCGACCGCCTCGGCCCCCGCCTCCTCGCCCGCCTCGGCCTCACCCTCGCCGTCCTCGGCTACGGCTCAGCCGCCCTCACCGACTCCGTCCCGGCCGTGGTGGCCGGCGCGCTGGCCGGCGGCTTCGGCTCCGGTACGGCGACGGCGGTGGCGGCCACCGGAATCGCCGGCCGCCCCGACCCGCACCGCGTCACGACGTACGGCCTGCTCGGCGTCTCCGCCCTCGCGGGCGCGGTGTATCTGACGGTCCCGCACCTCGGCCCCGGCCACGGCCAGCCGCTCGCGGCGATCGCGCTCACGGCGCTGGCGGTCTGGCCGCTGACGGGCCGCCTCCCGGCCGCGGGACCCGGATCCCGGCCGCGGCACGACGACACCGGCCGCCTCCCCCACCTGCGCTCCGGACTCGTCCTCGGCGCGGCCCTGATGTGCTGGTCCCTCGCCCAGAACTCCCTGTGGGGCGTCAGCGGCCGGATCGGGCTCACCCAGGCGCACCTGAGCGAGGTCACGGTCGGCGCGGTGTTCGCGGTGGCGCTGGGCGCGGGCCTGCTGGGCGTGGTCGCGGCGAGCGCGATCGGGCCCCGGCTCGGACTCGCGCTCCCCATCGGCGCGGGTACGGCGGTCATCGCGGCCTGTATCGCGGTGAGCGCGTCCGCGACGGACCTCACGACCTTCGCGGCCGGCGAGATCGCCTGGAACGCCCTCTACCCGATCGTCCTGTCCTACGTCATCGGCCTCGCCGCGTCCCTCGACGGGCGGGGTCGCTGGGCGGTGCTGGTGGGTTCGGCGTCGTCACTCGGCACGGCGGCGGGACCGCTGACCGGGAGTCTGCTGTCGGCCGCCGCCGGGTTCCCCGCGATGGGGGCGGTGCTGGCGGCGGGCCTGTTGGTGGTCGCCGTACCGATGACGCTGGTGGCGGTGGGTGCGGGCAGGCGACCGCTCCCGGTGGTCGAGATCCCGGTGGAGACACACGTCTACGACAGGGCAACGGCCGCTTGATCCGCGGGTGCGGGTGCTCTGGGGCTGGTCGCGCAGTTCCCGCGCCCCTGGGGAGTTCTAGAACTCGTACGCCTCCACCTCGGCGAGATACCGCGCCCGCCGCTCCTCGTCGTGCTCCAGGAAGCTCGCCACGAACGAGTTCCGGGCCAGCTCGCGCAGGCGCTCCTCGCTCAGGCCCAGCGCCGAGCGCACCGCGTCGAAGTTGTCGCCCGCGTAGCCGCCGAAGTACGCCGGGTCGTCGGAGTTGACCGTGCACAGCAGGCCCGCGTCCAGCATCGCCGGGAGGGGGTGGTCCGCCAGGACGTCCACCGTGCGCAGCCGGACGTTCGACAGCGGGCAGAGCGTCAGCGGGACCCGGTCCCGGACGAGCCGCTCGACCAGCTCCGGGGACTCCATGCACCGCAGCCCGTGGTCGACGCGCTCCACGCCGAGGACGTCCAGGGCCTCGGTGATGTACTCCGGCGGGCCCTCCTCACCGGCGTGCGCCACGCGCCGCAGTCCCAGGGCCGCCGCCGCCTCGTACACCTCGCGGAACTTCACCGGCGGATGCCCGACCTCGGCGGAGTCGAGGCCGACGCCGACGATCCGGTCGAGGTACGGCTTCGCGGCCTCCAGGGTCTCCAGCGCGCTCTCGGCCGACTCGTCGCGCAGGAAGCACATGATCAGCTGGGTGGAGACGCCGTGCGCGGACTCGCTGCCGCCCAGTGCCCGCCACAGCCCCTCCACGACCGTGCCCATGGACACGCCCCGCGCGATGTGCGCCTGCGGGTCGAAGAAGATCTCCGCGTGCCGCACGCCCTGCGCGGCGGCGCGGGCGAGATAGGCGTTGGCGAGGTCCTCGAAGTCCCGCTCGGTGCGCAGGACGGCCATGAGCTCGTAGTACAGGTTCAGGAAGGACTGGAGATCCTCGAACTGATACGCCTTGCGCAGCTCGTCGGTGTCCGCGTACGGCAGCTCGACGCCGTTGCGCGCGGCCAGCTCGAAGGCCAGCTCGGGCTCCAGGGTGCCTTCGATGTGGAGGTGCAGTTCTGCTTTCGGGAGGGGCATCAAAGCATCGTACGGGCGTTTCAGCGACGTTTCGGAACCGGCACCCGCAGCAGATCGTGCGCCACCGTCAGCTCCCCCTCGAACCCGGCCGCCCGTGCCTGCCGTTCGAACTCGTCGGGCTCGGAGTAGCGCTGGCTGAAGTGCGTCAGCACCAGATGCCGTACGCCCGCGTCCCGGGCCGCGCGCGCCGCCTGTCCGGCGGTGAGGTGGCCGTGCTCGACGGCGAGGTCGGTGTCCTCGTCGAGGAAGGTCGACTCGATGACGAGCAGATCGCAGCCGTCGGCCAGCTCGTGCACGCCGTCGCAGAGCCGGGTGTCCATGACGAACGCGAACCGCTGCCCCCGGCGCACCTCGCTGACGTCGTCCAGCCGCACACCCCCGAGGGCGCCCTCCCGCTGGATCCGCCCGACGTCGGGGCCCTTGATGCCGTGCGCGGCGAGCCGGTCGGGCAGCATGCGGCGGCCGTCGGGCTCGACGAGGCGATAGCCGTACGACTCGACGGGGTGCGAGAGCCTGCGCGCCTGCAGCACGTAGGCGGGGCCGGCGGCGAGGTCGCCGTTCTCGCTCACCGGTGCCTCGGTGATGCCCACGGTCTCGCGGTAGGCCGTGGAGTAGCGGAGGCGGTCGAAGAAACGCTGGCCCGACTTCGGGTAGTGCGCGGTGATCTCGTGCGGCACCTTGTCGAGGTTGATCCGCTGGATGACCCCGGCGAGGCCGAGCGAGTGGTCGCCGTGGAAGTGCGTGACGCAGATCCGGTTCAGGTCGTGGGCGGCGACTCCGGCGCGCAGCATCTGGCGCTGGGTGCCCTCGCCGGGATCGAAGAGGATGCCCTCTCCGTCCCAGCGCAGGAGGTAGCCGTTGTGGTTGCGGTGCCGGGTCGGGACCTGGCTCGCGGTGCCGAGGACCACCAATTCACGTACGGACACGACGACTTACCCGGGCGGCCACTGCATGCCACGGCCGCCGAGGACGTGGGCGTGCGCGTGGAAGACGGTCTGGCCGACGCCGGCGCCGGTGTTGAAGACGACCCGGTAGGCCTCGAGCTTCTCCTCGTCCGCGACGGCCTTCGTCTCGGTCAGCACATCGGCGGCGAGGGTGGGTTCGGCGGCGGCGAGTTCGGCGGCGTCGGCGTAGTGCGCCTTGGGGATCACCAGGACGTGGGTGGGCGCCTGGGGGTTGATGTCCCGGAAGGCGATGGTCGTGCCGGTCTCGCGGACGATCGTCGCGGGGACGTGGCCCTGAGCGATTTTGCAGAACAGACAGTCGTCCTGGGGTTCCCCTGCCATGACGTTCCTTTCGCCTGAGGTGTCGGTGTGCATCGTAGCGAGCGGGTCACGGCAGCGCGGGAGGCACCTTCGCCGGAGTCCCCTCCAACGCCTCCAGCGCGATCCGCACGGCCTCGTCCAGCTGCGCGTCCCGGCCCGCCGCGTAGTCCTGGGGCCGCTGCACCACCTCCACGTCCGGGTCGACCCCGTGGTTCTCCACCCCCCAGCCGTAACCCTCGAGCCAGATCGCGTACTTCGGCTGGGTGATGAGCGTGCCGTCGACCAGGCGGTAGCGGCTGTCGATGCCGATCACACCGCCCCAGGTGCGGGTGCCGACCACCGGGCCGATGCCGAGCGCCTTGATGGCCGCGTTGACGATGTCGCCGTCGGAGCCGGAGAACTCGTCGGCCACGGCCACCACGGGGCCGCGCGGGGCGTCCTCGGGGTAGCTGTAGGGGCGCGTGCCCCGCGGGACTCCCCAGCCGACGATGCGGCGGGCCAGCTTCTCGACGACCAGTTGGGAGGTGTAGCCGCCCCGGTTCTCGCGGATGTCGACGATCAGGCCCTCGTGGGCCACCTCGACGCGCAGGTCGCGGTGGATCTGGGCCCAGCCGGGGGCCTGCATGTCGGGGACGTGGAGGTAGCCGAGACGGCCGCCGGACCGTTCGTGGACGTGGGCCCGCCGGCCGGCCACCCAGTCGTGGTAGCGCAGGGGCTCCTCGTCGGCGACCGGGATCACCACGGCGTGCCGCGGGTCTCCGCCGCCCGCCGGGGAGATCGTCAGCTCGACGGGCCTGCCCGCCGTGCCCACCAGCAGGGGTGCGGGTCCGGTCACCGGGTCCACCGGGATCCCGCCGACGGCGACGATCGCGTCCCCGGCCCGTACCGCCACCCCGGGTGCCGCGAGCGGGGCCCGGGCCTGCGGGTCGGAGGTCTCCGAGGGAAGGATGCGGTCGACGCGCCAGGTGCCGTCCTCGTGGCGGGAGATGTCCGCGCCGAGCAGGCCTTGGCGGGGGCCGCCGGAGCCGCCGCGCGTGATGACGTACGCGTGCGAGGTGCCGAGCTCGCCCTGGACCTCGTAGAGGAGGTCCACCAGGTCGTCGTGGGTGGCCACGCGGTCCAGCACCGGGCGGTAGCGGTCGAGTACGCCGGACCAGTCCACGCCGCTCATGTCGACGCGCCAGAAGTGGTCCCGCATGACGCGGCCCGTCTCCTCGTACATCTGGCGCCACTCGGCGGCCGGGTCGATCAGATGCCGCACCCGGCCGAGGTCGACGCCGATGTTGCTGTCGCTGTCCTCGTCGCCCGAGGCCCGCCGGTCGCTGGGCACGACCTTGAGCCGGCCGTCGGTCCACAGCAGCACCCGCTTGCCGTCGCCGCTGACCTCGAAGTGGTCGGCGTCGGCGGCCAGATGCTCCACGCGCTGCTGGACGAGGTCGTAACGCTCCAGCTCGGTCTTGGGGTCGGGGTCGTCCGGGGCGGCCCGGGAGGCGCCGAGTTCGCCGGTGACCGGGTGGCGCAGCCACAGCACGCCGTCCTTGGCGGCCCGCAGGTGGGTGTAGCGGGCGGCCTCGACGGGGAACGGCACGATCCGGTCGGCGAGCCCTTCGAGGTCGATCCGCGTGGTGGGGGTGCCCTCGCTGTCGGGCGTCTCGTCCTTGTCGGGCGCGTCGAAGGGGCGGCCGTGCCGCTGTGGTCCGAACGGCGAGGGCGTCGTCGCGGCCAGCGTGATCAGGTACGGGCGGGAGCCGGCCACGAAGGCCAGGTCGAAGACGTGCTCGTCGTAGACCGGGTCGAAGGAGCGGGCCGACAGGAACGCGAGGTGCCTGCCGTCCTGGGTGAACGCCGGGGCGTAGTCCTGGAAGCGCAGCGGGGTGGCCTCGGTGACGGACAGGTCCGTGGTGTTGGCCAGCCGCAGCTGGCTCAGCGGGGTCGGTCCGGGGTGCGACCAGGCCAGCCAGGCGGAGTCGGGCGAGAAGACGAGGCCGGAGACGTCGCCGTCCTCGCTGCGGTCGACCTCGCGGACCTCGCCGGTCTCCCGCTCGACGAGCAGGACGCGCCCGTCGTGCGCGGCCACGGCGGCCCGGCTGCCGTCGGGGGCCATGGCGAGGCCGAGGACCCGGCCGAGCTGTCCGGCGGCGAGCCGGCGCGGGGTGGCGCCCGGGGCGAGCCCGGTGGCGGGGGCGAACTCCAGCGCGTCGTCGCCCTCGGCGTCGGTCACCCACACCACCCATTCCTCGCCGTCGACGCGGAACGTACGGGGCTTGCGGGCCCGTACGCCGGGTTCGGCGGCCAGCGCCCGGGTCGGGCCCGAGCGGTGGGTGACCCAGTGGACGGAGCCGCGCACCAGGACGGCGCTGCCGCGCGCGGTGTGGTCGGGGGCGGCGGCGCCGAACCAGCGGGCCGCGTTGACCGGGTGGGGGCGGCGGTCGGTGCGCTGGCCGCCGAGCCGGATGTCGAGCCGGCGCGGCTCGGCGCCGTCCAGGTCGTCGAGCAACCAGAGTTCACCGGCCGAGGCGTAGACGATCCGGGTGCCGTCCCCGGCCGCGTGCCGGGCGTAGAAGCCGTCCAGGGGCGTGTGGCGGCGCAGGTCGGAGCCGTCGGCGAGGGAGGAGTAGAGCGCGCCCGTGCCCTCGTGGTCGCTGAGGAAGGCGATCCGGTCACCGGCCCAGACGGGGTACTCGAGGTTCCCGTCGAGCTCCTCGTGCAGCCGGACGAACTCGCCCCGCCCCTCCCGGTCGATCCACAACTTGCCCGCCCGGCCGCCCCGGTAGCGCTTCCAGTGGGCCGCCTCCAGGCTCATGGTCGCGGACAGCAGCACGGTGTGCGGCCCGTGGGCCACGTCCCCGACGATGCCGTACGGCAGGGTCGTCGCCGGTCCGCCGTCGAGCGGGACGGCGTGCGCCCAGGTGCGGTCCCGGCTCGCCTGGCCCCGGCAGCTCACCGCGAGGACGTGCCCTTCGGGGGTCCAGCCGCGGACCCGGGTCCGGGCGCCCCAGTGCGTCAGCCGGGTGGCGGGGCCGCCGGTCACCGGGGCGGTGTACACCTCGGAGGCGCCGTCGCGGGTGGAGGTCCAGGCGACGGTGGTGCCGTCGGGCGAGATGCGCGGCAGGGCGACCGGCACGTTGTCGGCGCTGACCCGCCAGGCCCGGCCGCCGTCCAAGGGGGCGAGCCAGACGTCGTCCTCGGCGGTGAAGGCGACCAACTCGCCGTGCGGATGCGGGAACCGGAGATAGGCGGATGTCACCCGATCACCCTACGCAGTGCGGTCACCGTCGGTCCGGGGTTTCCGATCACTTGCCCTCGGGCCAGCACTGCGGGTCCTCCTTGCAGTACAGCGTCTTGGTGACGGTCACCGTCACCGTGGGCCCGGGCTGCTGGGCTCCGCCGCTCGGCGGGGTGATCGGGGAGGGCGTGCCGTCGCAGTCGCCGAGACCGTCGACCTCGAACCACGTCTTGCCGTCCACCTTCGCGGTGAGGTGTCCGCGTACGCACTTGTTGTCGATCGCGCGGGTGACGAGGCCGTCGACGGTGATGTCCTTGCCGTCCTTGGTCTTGCCGGTGCAGTCGACCTCGGCGACGGTCTCCTCGCCCGCGCTCGGCGTCGATCCGTCGCCGTCGTCGCCGTAAGAGGCCCGGCAGGTGAGCCACTGGACGTCCGCCTTCTGGCGCTCCAGCTCATCCGTCACCGTCTTGTCGGTGGTCCACGCGATGGACGCGGTGCTCATGCCGACGGCGTCGCACGCGACCGCCCCGCCGACGGCCAGCACGACCAGTCCCGCCGCTCCCGCCACACGTGCCCCGCGCGGGCGGGCCCAAATCCGTCTCAATACCCCCATGGAGGGCAGCCTCCCACTGTCCGGGCGGTCGCGGTAGAGCGCATACGGTCACTCAGCACTCCCGCACGTCACAATCGAGTGCCGTCCAACTGCCGCCGTACCGGAGGACCGTTGACACCCCCGCGGATCCGCTCGCCCCGACTCCTGCCGGGACCACGCGTCCCCGACGAGCCCCAGCAGAGTACCGAGCCGGGGCCCGACCCGGCGGCCGGACCGCCCGCGCCGCCGCGTCGGCGCCGGGTGCGGATGCTCGTCGACGTGGTCGATCAGCCGGACGAAGTGGCGTATGTCACGGCCCTGTTCGAGGAGCGCGGCTGGGCCGTGCGCCCGGACGAGGAGCCCTCCCCCGTCGCCCACCGCACCGCCCTCGTCGTCGAGGTCCGGCTGCACGGCGCCCGGCTCGGCGCCCTGCGCACGGCCACCATGGAGGTCGAACGACTGGTCAAACAGGCCGAATTGGGCGCCTGGGTGCGGGACGCGGCCCTCGTCGAGCACGAACGCCCGGCCAGGACGACGTACTACGTGCACCGCGCGCTGCCGACGCTGGGCCGGATGTGGATCCGGCTGGGCGGTGCGGACGAGCAGCGGGCGGTGACCGTACCGGCGGGCCCGGACTCCCGGCAGGAGGCGGAGGCCGAACTGACGGCCCGCACCCTCGGCGGCCGTCCCTTCGACGCGGCGGCGCACGCGCTGCGGGTCCCGGGCCACTCGGACGCGGACCCGCCGCGCGACGAGACCCCGCACGAGCGCCGGGTCCGGCTGGTGTGGCTGTGGGCGGCCCTGACGGGACTGGTCAACGCGATGGTCTGCGGGATGTACGTCGTCTGGGCAGAGGGCGCCTGGAAGCTGCTGCCCGCGTTGCTGAGCACGGCGGGGGCGCTGCCGCTGGGCCGGACCGCCAAGGAGACGCGCGCGAGCGGCCGGGGCGCCCAGTGGGCGGCGGGCCTCGCGGGCACCACGGCACTGGCCGCCTTCGGTGCCCTGGTGGGCCACGGCAGCCGCCCCGAGCAACTGCGGGCGGGCGTACTGGTGCTCGCCCTCGGCCTGTTCACGGCCGCCGGGGTGGTGCTGGCCGTCCGGCGCACCTTCTTCACCCGGCACGCGGCCTGGCTGGTGCCGCTGTCCGTGCCGGTGCTGTGGTCGATGGTGGGCTGGCTGGGCGGGCAGATGCACGCGGCCTACCTGGACCGCTTCGACATCCGCGCGGACGCCGTGCCGGTGTCCACCCTCGGCCGCTACTCGGCGGCGGCCGAGCCGATGGGGCTCGCCCTGGGCAGCGCGGTGTTCTTCGTGGCGGTCATCGGCTGGCTGCGCCACTTCCACCTGGGCCGGGACGGCAGCAACCGCCTCTTCGCCGTGGTCCTGGCCACCCTGCTGGGCGTGGTCTTCGCCCTGTCCGCGATCGGCATCGGCACCCGCGACGCGGCGAGCGCGGCGGGCCGGGCGGCGGAGAACGTCGCCCGCGAGGGCGCCCGCCCGCCGGACTACTTCGGCGTCTACGGCCACTTCGTCTGCGTACGCCCGGTGGACGCCTCCAAACCGCTCGCGGTCGACAACGGCCCGGTCCAGACCGACCACCAGGTGCTGTCCTTCGGCACCACGGGCGACTGGATCTGGCTCTGGGACCCGGCCCGCCGCAACGGCACCGTCCAGGAGTCCTTCGCGGTCCGCCGGGAGGACGTCCAGCTGCTCCCGGCGAACCGGTGCTGACCTGGTGTCAGCCCCAGCGGCCGGTGCGGCCGAGGAGCAGCGCGGCCGCCGCGGTCCCGGCGGTCGAGGTGCGCAGCACGGTGGGGCCGAGCACGTACGGCCGCGCCCCGGCCTCCGCGAACAGTGCCAACTCCTCCGGGGACACGCCCCCTTCGGGCCCCACGACCAGCACGATCTCGCCCTCGGCGGGCAGTTCGGCGGCGGCCAGCGGCTCGGTGCCGCTCTCATGGAGCACGGCGGCGAAGTCGGCCTCGGCGAGCAGCGCGGCGACCTGCTTGGCGGAGGCGGCGTCGGCGACCTCGGGGAAGCGGACGCGCCGGGACTGCTTGCCGGCCTCCCGCGCGGTGGCCCGCCACTTGCCGAGCGCCTTGAGGCCGCGCTCGCCCTTCCACTGCGTGATGCACCGGGACGCCGACCAGGGCACGATCGCGTCGACCCCGACCTCGGTCATGGTCTCGACGGCCACCTCCCCGCGGTCGCCCTTCGGCAGGGCCTGAACGACCGTGATGCGGGGCCGCGGCTCGGGCTCCTCGGTCACGGCGTCCACCCGGACGACCAGCCGGTCCTTGCCCTCGGCCGCCAGCACCACACAGTCCGCCCAGCGCCCGGCGCCGTCGGTGAGGACGACCTCCTCGCCGGTCCGCAGCCGCTTCACGGAGACGGCGTGCCGCCCTTCGGGACCGTCGAGGACGTACTGCCCGCCGGGGCCGGAGTCGAGCCGCTCGACGACGAAGACAGGAGCGGTCATCGCCCCGCACCCCCGTCCCCCGGGGTCGACAACGCTGTCCTGGCGGCGGCGAGTTCGGCCGCCAGCATCTCCACCAGCCGGCCCGCGGGCAGGTCCCGCGCCATCCGGTGGCCCTGCCCCGCCCAGAGCGCCATGCCCTGCGCGTCGCCCGCCTTGGCGGCCGCCTTGCGCAGCGGCGAGGTGAGGTGGTGGAGCTCCGGGTAGGCGGCGGGCGCGTACGGGCCGTGCTCGCGCATGAACCGGTTGACCAGGCCGCGCGCGGGGCGGCCGGAGAACGCCCGCGTCAACTCCGTACGGGTGAACAGGGGGTTGGTGAGCGCCTGCTTGTGCACGGCGTTGGCGCCGGACTCGGGGGTGGCGAGGAAGGCCGTGCCGAGCTGGGCGGCGGCGGCACCGGCGGCGAGCACGGCGGCGATCTGGCTGCCGCGCATGATGCCGCCGGCGGCCACGACGGGGATGCTCACGGTCTCGCGGACCTGGGCGATCAGCGACAGCAGTCCGAGCCCGGTCCCGTCGGTCTCCGGATTGTCGCGGTGGGTTCCCTGGTGTCCCCCGGCCTCGACGCCCTGGGCGATCACCGCGTCGGCGCCGGCGCGCTCGACGGCGAGGGCCTCCTCGGCGGTGGTGGCGGTGACGAGGGTGAAGGTGCCGGCCCGGCGCAGGGAGTCCAGCACGTCCCGGCTCGGGACGCCGAAGTGGAAGGAGACCACCGGCACGGGGTTGTCGAGCAGGACGGCGAGCTTGGCGTCGTAGCCGTCGTCCCGTCCGCTGTCGGGGTCGCCCAGCTCGGTCTCGTACCACCCGGCCTCACCGGCGAGCTGATGGGCGTACACGTCGATCGCCGCGGCGTCGGCGTACTCCGGCTGCGGCATGAAGAGGTTCACGCCGAACGGGCGCCCGGTGAGCCCTCGCAGCTGTTTGATCTCCTGGTACATGCCATCGGCGGTCTTGTACCCGGCGGCCAGAAACCCGAGCCCGCCGGCCTCGGACACGGCGGCGGCGAGCGTCGGCACGGAGACCCCGCCCGCCATGGGGGCCTGCACGATCGGAAGAGGAAAGAGATCGGTCAGCGCGGAGGACATGACGGCATGTTGTCACGTCCTCCGAACAAGTCCGAATCCACCCGTCCGTGTGGCATAGACCAAAGGCAACGCCGGGTCTTAACGCCCGTTGAACGCGTCCTTCAGCCGCGAGAACAACCCCTGCTGCCCGGGCTGGAACTGCCCCTGGGGCCGCTCCTCGCCGCGCAGCTTGGCCAGCTCGCGCAGCAGGCGTTCCTGTTCCGGGTCGAGCTTGGTCGGGGTCTGGACCTCGACGTGGACGATCAGGTCGCCCCGGCCGCCGCCGCGCAGGTGCGTGACGCCCCGGCCGTGCAGCGGGATCGACTGGCCGGACTGGGTGCCCGGGCGGATGTCGACCTCCTCCATGCCGTCGAGGGTCTCCAGCGGCACCTTGGTGCCGAGGGACGCCGCCGTCATCGGGATCGTGACCGTGCAGTGCAGGTCGTCCCCGCGCCGCTGGAAGGTCGAATGCGGCAGCTCGTGGATCTCGACGTAGAGATCACCGGCGGGACCGCCACCCGGCCCGACCTCGCCCTCGCCGGCCAGCTGGATCCGGGTGCCGTTGTCGACACCGGCCGGGATCTTGACCGTGAGGGTACGGCGGGACCGTACGCGACCGTCGCCCGCGCACTCGGGGCACGGCGTCGGCACCACCGTGCCGAAGCCCTGGCACTGCGGGCAGGGCCGCGAGGTCATGACCTGCCCGAGGAAGGACCGCGTGACCTGCGAGACCTCACCACGGCCCCGGCACATGTCACACGTCTGCGCCGAGGTACCCGGCGCCGCGCCCTCGCCGCTGCAGGTGTTGCAGACGACGGCCGTGTCGACCTGGAGGTCCTTCGTGGTGCCGAAGGCCGCCTCGTCGAGCTCGACCTCCAGCCGGATCATCGCGTCCTGGCCGCGCCGCGTACGCGAGCGCGGACCCCGCTGGGACGCCGTACCGAAGAACGCGTCCATGATGTCCGAGAAGTTCCCGAAGCCACCCGCGCCGAAGCCGCCCGCGCCCGCGCCGCCCGCCTGCGAGAGGGGGTCGCCGCCGAGGTCGTAGACCTGCTTCTTCTGCGGGTCCGAGAGCACCTCGTAAGCGGCGTTGATCTCCTTGAACCGCTCCTGGGTCTTCGGATCCGGGTTGACGTCCGGGTGCAGCTCGCGCGCGAGCCGCCGGAAGGCCTTCTTGATCTCTTCCTGCGACGCGTCGCGGCGCACGCCGAGAACGGCGTAGTAGTCCGTGGCCACTTACGACTCCGCCAGGATCTGTCCGACGTACCGTGCCACTGCGCGTACCGCTCCCATCGTTCCCGGGTAATCCATGCGGGTCGGTCCGACCACGCCGAGCTTGGCGACTGCCTCGCCGCCCGAACCGTAGCCGACCGACACCACGGACGTGGAGTTGAGTCCCTCATAGGCGTTCTCGTGACCGATGCGTACGGTCATGCCCGAATCCCCGGCCTCGCCCAGGAGCTTGAGGAGCACGACCTGCTCCTCCAGGGCCTCCAGGACCGGCCGGATCGTGAGGGGAAAGTCATGCCCGAAGCGGGTGAGATTGGCGGTGCCGCCGATCATCAGCCGCTCCTCGTTCTCCTCGACCAGCGTCTCCAGCAGGGTGGAGAGAACGGCCGAGACCGTGCCCCGGTCCTCCATGTCGAAGCCCTCGGGGAGGTCCTCGACGAGCGTCGGGACATCGGTGAAGCGCCGGCCCGCGACCCGGCTGTTCAGCCGCGCCCGCAGATCGGCCAAGGACGTCTCGCCGAACGGCGCCGGACAGTCGACCATCCGCTGCTCGACCCGCCCGGTGTCCGTGATCAGCACGAGCATCACGCGCGCCGGGGCGAGCGAGAGAAGCTCGACGTGACGCACGGTGGAGCGGGTGAGCGACGGGTACTGGACGACCGCGACCTGCCGGGTGAGCTGCGCGAGCAGCCGTACGGTCCGCGCGACGACGTCGTCGAGGTCGACGGCGCCCTCGAGGAAGTTCTGGATGGCCCGCCGCTCCGGCGCCGTCATCGGCTTGACGCCGGCCAGTTTGTCGACGAAGAGCCGGTAGCCCTTGTCCGTCGGGATGCGCCCGGCGCTGGTGTGCGGCTGGGCGATGAACCCCTCGTCCTCCAGCGCCGCCATGTCGTTGCGGACGGTCGCCGGGGAGACGCCGAGGTTGTGCCGCTCGGTCAGGGCCTTCGACCCCACCGGCTCCTCGGTGCCCACATAGTCCTGGACGATGGCGCGCAGCACCTGCAGCCTGCGTTCGCTCAGCATCCGCGCACACCTCCAGAAGTCGTCCCCCAGTCCCCCGGGGCGCCTGCCTGGCACTCTGTCCAGCCGAGTGCCAGCGTTCCCGGCCCCAGTGTACGGCGGTGGGGTACACCCCGGGCAAGGTCGGTCCTGCTGTGACGGGTTGTACAGCTAGCGTCGCGGTATGACGGTGACTTGGGAAGAGCTCGGGTGGGAGCGGGTCGCGGCCGGGGTGGGGCGGTGCCGGCTGCCGGGCTGGGACTGCACGGCGGGGCTGGTCGTCGGGGAGGGCGAGGCCCTCGTGGTGGACGCCGGGTCGAGCCTGGCCGAAGGGGCGCGGCTGCGGCTGCGGGCGGAGGCGCTCGCCGGGCACCGTGTGACTCATCTCGCGCTGACCCATCCGCACTTCGACCACGTCTTCGGGGCGGCGGCCTTCGCGGGGGCGGAGGTCTACGGCGCGGTCGGCATCGAGTCGGTGTACGGCCCGCACGGCCGGGCGGAGCTGCGCGGGGACGCGGTGCGCAACGGCCTGGACGCGCGCGAGGCCGAGGAGGCGGCGGACACCCTGGTGCCGCCCCGCCACCACGTCTCCGGCGAGTGGACCCTGGACCTGGGTCCCGGCCGCCAGGTCCTGCTGGCGAACGTCGGCCCGGCGCACACCGCGCACGACCTGGTGGTCCTGGTGCCCGGCGACCCGGAGGTGGTCTTCTGCGGCGACCTGGTCGAGGAGTCCGGGCAGCCGCAGGCGGGCCCGGACGCCGTACCGTCCCACTGGCCGGCGGCCCTGGACCGGCTGCTGTCGCTCGGCGGCGAGGACGCGGTGTACGTCCCCGGTCACGGAGCGGTGGTGGACGCGCGGTTCGTACGGCGGCAGCGGGACGAGCTGGCGGCCCGCTTCGGCGTGTCGCGGTGACCGCCGGGGCGGTTCTCCTATCGTCATCCGAATGCGCCAGTACTCCGCCGACCTGACCCCTCCGTGGAAGAAGCCCAAGCCCGTCCCCGAGGTCGAGGCGGAGCCCGGCCTGGTGGTCGAGGAGCCCGGCACCGGCTTCTGCGGCGCGGTGATCCGCTGCGAGGCGGGCACGGTGACGCTGGAGGACCGCTTCGGCAAGCACCGGGTGTTTCCCCTGGAGCCGCGCGGCTTCCTGCTGGAGGGACGCGTGGTGACGCTCGTACGGCCGTCAGGAACGGCTCCGTCACGGCCCGCCCGGACCGCCTCCGGCTCGGTGGCCGTCCCCGGCGCCCGCGCCCGCGTGGCCCGCGCCGGCCGCATCTACGTCGAGGGGCGCCACGACGCGGAACTGGTCGAGAAGGTCTGGGGCGACGACCTGCGCGTCGAGGGCGTGGTGGTGGAGTACCTGGAGGGCGTGGACGACCTGCCGAGGATCGTGGCGGACTTCGCGCCCGGCCCCGACGCCCGTCTGGGCGTCCTGGTGGACCACCTGCTCCCCGGCACCAAGGAATGGCACATCGCCCAGTCGGTGACCAGCGAACACGCCCTGGTGGTCGGCCACCCGTACATCGACGTCTGGGAGGCGGTGAAGCCGTCGTCCCTGGGCATCGAGGCCTGGCCACGGGTGCCGCGCGGGGAGGACTGGAAGACGGGCGTGTGCCGGGCGCTGGGCTGGCCGTCGGAGAACACCGGCGCGGTGTGGCAGGCGATCCTGAAGCGGGTGAACTCCTACAAGGACCTGGAGCCGGAGCTGCTGGGCTGCGTCGAGCGACTCATCGATCACGTGACCGTGCCCTGACGGCCGCCACGGTCGTTGGCCGCGCGGGACCTGGTGGCTTCCTCTCCGCCGACGCGGAGGTGTTCCGTCGATCAACTCGTCCACGCGGCCGAGCAGGTCGTGCTCCCGGCCCCTGCCGGGTCGTTCCTTCAGTCCACCAGGTCGCGCACCACCGCGTCCGCCAGCAGCCGCCCGCGCAGCGTCAGCACCGCGCGCCCGTCGTCGTACGGCTCCTTCTGGAGCAGCCCGTCGGACAGGGCCCGGCGGGAGGCCGACAGGCCCGCCGGGCGCAGCAGGTCCAGCGGCGCCCCCTCCAGGAGCCGTAGCTCCAGCAGGATCCGCTCGACCCGGCGGTCCTCCGCCGAGAGCAGTTCGCGTCCCGCCCCCGGCGTACGCCCCGCCGCCAGCGCCGACGCGTACGCGCCCGGGTGCTTCACGTTCCACCAGCGCACCCCGCCCACGTGCGAGTGCGCCCCCGGGCCCGCCCCCCACCAGTCGGCGCCCCGCCAGTACAGCTCGTTGTGCAGGCACCGGCCCGCCTCCGAGGTGGCCCAGTTGGAGACCTCGTACCAGTCGAAGCCCGCCCCGGACAGCATGTCCTCCGCGATCAGGTACCGGTCCGCGTGGACGTCGTCGTCGGTCATCGGGACCTCGCCGCGGCGGATCCGGCGGGCCAGCTGCGTGCCCTCCTCGACGATCAGGGCGTACGCCGACACATGGTCCGGCCCGGCGCCGATCGCCGCCTCCAGCGAGGCCCGCCAGTCGTCGTCCGACTCGCCGGGCGTGCCGTAGATCAGGTCCAGGTTCACGTGCTCGAAGCCCGCCGCCCGCGCCTCCGCGACGCAGGCCTCGGGGCGGCCCGGCGTGTGCGTGCGGTCCAGGATCCTGAGCACGTGCCGCTTGGCGCTCTGCATGCCGAAGGAGATCCGGTTGAAGCCGCCCTCCCGCAGCGTGGCGAGGTACGCCGGGTCCACCGACTCCGGGTTCGCCTCCGTGGTGATCTCCGCGTCCGGCGCGAGCCCGAACTCGTCCCGGATCGCGCCCAGCATCCGCACGAGATCGTCCGCCGCCAGCAGGGTGGGCGTACCGCCCCCGACGAAGACCGTACGGACCGCCCGCCCGTCGTCGCCCAGTACCTTCCGCGCCAGCCGGATCTCGTCGGTGAGCGTGTCCGCGTAGTTGTCCCGGGAGGCCAGGACGCCGCCCGTGCCGCGCAGCTCGGTCGCGGTGTAGGTGTTGAAGTCGCAGTACCCGCAGCGGGTCGCGCAGTACGGAACGTGCAGGTAGAAGCCGAGCGGCCGGTCGGCCGCCCCGGCGAGCGCGGCGACCGGGAGCGCGCCGTCGTCGGGGACGGGCTCACCGTCGGGAAGTGCGGAAGGCATGCCCTCCATTGTCCAGCACCGTGGCGGTTACTCCGCCTGGAGCACCAGCAGCGCCAGATCGTCCTCCGGCGGGCGGCCCCCGAACTCGTGCACCAGCCGCCTGATCCGCTCCGCGATCAGCGCCGCGCTCAGCCCCGCGCACCCGGCGAGCGCCGCCGCGAGGCCGTCGCCGTCGTCGAACTGGCGGGAGCCGCTGCGCCGCTCCGTCACCCCGTCGGTCACACAGAGCAGGGTGTCGCCGGGGAACAGCTCGAAGGTCTCGCTGGTGTAGGTGGCGTCCTCGACGACCCCGAGCAGCGTCTGGGGCTGCGCCGCCGTGCGGACATCGCCGGCCGGGCCGAGCAGCAGCGGCAGCGGGTGTCCGGCGGAGGCCAGGGTGCAGCGGACGCCTCCGTCGAAGGGGACCAGCTCGCCGTAGAGCAGGGACAGGAAGCGGGTCTGCGGGCCGTCGCCGGGGGCGGCGGGTCCGACCAGGGCCCGCGCCGAGGCGTCCGCGGCCTCCGTGGCGTCGTCCAGGAGGAGCTGGTTCAGCCGGTCCAGGACGTCGGCGACGCGGTACCCCTCGCGCGCGAGCAGCCGCAGCCAGGGGCGGGCCAGGCCGATCACCACCGCGGCCTCCGGGCCCTTGCCCTGCACGTCGCCGACCGCGAAGCACCAGCGGCCGTCGCCGGCCGGGAACAGGTCGTAGAAGTCGCCGCTGGGCCCGCCCTTGTCGCAGGGCTCGTAGACGAGGGCGCTGCGTACGCCCGGGATCTCGGCGACCGCGCCGGGCAGCAGCCCGCGCTGGAGGACCGCGCTGATGGTGGCCTGGCGGGCGTACTGGCGGGCCGCGCCGATGGCGAGCGCCACCCGGCGGCCGAGGTCCTCGACGAGCCCGGTGACCTCGTCGGCGAAGCGCGGGATGCCGGTCCGCCCGATCACCAGGGTGCCCAGCGGCCGGCCGCCCGCGACCAGGCGGTACGCCAGGGAGGTGCCCTCCGTCTCCAGCGCCGCGGCCGGCCACGGGTGCGGCACGGGCCCGGCGCGCAGATCGTCCGGCGGGCGCGGCGGGTCCTTCTCCAGCGCCAGGCGCAGTTCCTCGATGCGGTTCTCGCGGCCGTGCCAGACGCGGGCCAGCCGGGGGCCGGCGCCCACGCTGCCGGGCAGCGCCCAGCCGCGGCCGGTGACCTCGTCCTCCAGCCAGATCGCGCACCAGTCGGCGAGCCGGGGCACGATCAGCTGTCCGGTGAGCGCGGCGACCAGGTTCTCGTCGAGCTGTCCGGCGAGCAGGTCGGAGGCCTCGGCGAGGAAGGACAGGGCGCCGCGGTTGAGCCAGTCCTGGTCGGGTTCGGGAGGCCGGGACGGCTCTCGGCCGACGGCCGGCCCGGGGCCTGGTATCGAGAAGACACGCCGGGTCCCGTCCCCCTCCGCGCGCTCCTCGCCATGCCCTTCGACGACCATCCGCGCCCACACCGTCTTCACACCGGTGCGATACGTCACCCCCCAGGACTCGGCGAGCCGCGCGACGAGGTTCAGCCCGCGCCCGTACTCGGGTGCGGCGTGGGCGGGCTCTACGACGGCGCGGGCGGGCCGGGAGACGCCGTGCCCGGGGTCGACGGCGGCGCGGGCGGGCCGGGAGACGCCGTGCCCGGGATCGTCGGCGGCGGGGGCGGGCCGGGAGACGCCGTGCCCGGGATCGTCGGCGGCGGGGGCGGGCCGGGAGACGCCGTGCCCGGGGTCGACGGCGGCGCGGGCGGGCCGGGAGACGCCGTGCCCGGGATCGTCGGCGGCGCGGGCGGGCCGGGAGACGCCGTGGCCGGGATCGTCGGCAGCGTGGTGCCTGGGTTCAGAAGCGCCGGGCCCGGGATCGGCAGCGCCGTGGCCGAGTTCAGACGCTCCGTGCCCGCGTTGGGAAGCACCGTCGCCATGCCCCGGCTCGGCCGCGCCGTCGCGCGGTGCGCGCGAAGGGTGCTGGTCGGAGACCTCCAGGACCACGGCGCCGCTCTCCTCCTCCATCCGGCAGACCAGCTCGACGTCGGTGCCGGCGTGGACGACGGCGTTGGTGACGAGTTCGCTGACGACCAGGACGGCGTCGTCGGCGAGGCGCTTGGTGTGCCGCTCGGTGCCGGGCAGGCCGAGTTCGGACCACTCGGCGAACGCGGCGCGCACGAGGGCGCGGGCGGAGCCCGGCGCGAGGGGGCTTCCGGGCAGGGTCGCGTGACTCCAGGCGCGCGGGCGCGCGCTCTGGTGCACAGGCGCATCAGAGCCACGGGAAGCGATTTCCCGTTGCGTCGGAATGGCCCCCATGGACAGCTCCCCGAGCGGTTCGGACGATTAGCCTCGGTCGACGCGGACAGAGTGACAGACTGGCCACGCCCATAAGCGCCGAGTTACCGAAGTGGGCCGCCATGAGTGAGAACAGTGGTACACGCGTGCTCGAAGACGGACAGATTCGAGCATCGGATCTGCGTCCTCTGCTCGCCGCGATGACGGCCGCGCGGGACGGTGATTTCCGGACGGTGTCGGATCCGGGCACGGGTCTGGTGGCCGAACTCGTCGCCTCCTACAACCAGATCATGAACCGCAGCCTGCACTTCAACAGAGAGGTGCAGCGGGTCAGAAGAGAGCTCGTCCGGCACGGCCGGCTCGACGAGCGGCTCACCGCGAGCCCGGGCCAGGGTGCCTGGACCGCCCGGGTCAACGACGTGAACCAGCTGCTGGACGCCATCGTGGCCCCGGCGGCGAACGCGACGCGCGTCCTGGACGCGGTGGCGGGCGGCGATCTGACCCAGCGGGTCGATCTGCACGACGGTTCCCGCCAGTTGCGCGGTGATCTGCGGCGCCTGGGCCGTGCCGTGAACAAGATGGTCGACCAGCTCTCGCTGTTCACCGGCGAGGTGACCCGGGTGGCCCGCGAGGTCGGCACCGAGGGGCGGCTCGGCGGCCGGGCCAAGGTGCAGGGCCTGTCCGGCAGTTGGCGGGACGTCACCGAGGCCGTCAACACCATGGCGTCCCGGCTGACCGCCCAGGTGCGGGACATCGCGCTGGTGACGACGGCGGTGGCGCGCGGCGACCTGACCCGTACGGTCACCGTCGAGGCGACCGGCGAGCTGCTCGAACTGAAGCTGACGGTCAACACGATGGTCGACCAGCTCTCCGCCTTCGCCGACGAGGTCACCCGCGTCGCCCGCGAGGTGGGCACCGAGGGACAGCTGGGCGGCCGGGCCCAGGTACGGGGTGTCTCCGGGGTCTGGAAGGACCTCACCGACAACGTCAACTTCATGGCCTCGAACCTGACCTCCCAGGTCCGCAACATCGCCCAGGTGACCACGGCCGTCGCCAACGGCGATCTCAGCCAGAAGATCACCGTGGACGCCCAGGGCGAGATCCTGGAGCTGAAGTCGACCATCAACACCATGGTCGACCAGCTCTCCGCCTTCGCCGACGAGGTCACCCGCGTCGCCCGCGAAGTCGGCACCGAGGGAAACCTCGGCGGCCGGGCCCAGGTGAGAGGCGTCAGCGGCGTCTGGAAGGACCTCACCGACAACGTCAACTTCATGGCCGACAACCTCACCTCGCAGGTGCGGAACATCGCCCTCGTCTCCACCGCCGTCGCCCAGGGCGACCTCGGCAAGAAGATCACCGTGGAGGCGAAGGGCGAGATCCTGGAGCTGAAGTCGACCATCAACACCATGGTCGACCAGCTCTCCGCCTTCGCCGACGAGGTCACCCGCGTCGCCCGCGAGGTCGGCACCGAGGGAAACCTCGGCGGTCAGGCCCAGGTGAGAGGCGTCAGCGGCGTCTGGAAGGACCTCACCGACAACGTCAACTTCATGGCCCTGAACCTCACTTCGCAGGTCCGCAACATCGCCCAGGTCACCACCGCCGTCGCCAACGGCGACCTCTCCAAGAAGATCACCGTCGACGCGCGCGGCGAGATCCTCGAGCTGAAGGACACCGTCAACACGATGGTGGAGCAGCTGCGCGCCTTCGCCGACGAGGTGACCCGGGTGGCCCGGGAGGTCGGCACCGACGGCCGGCTCGGCGGCCGGGCCCAGGTGCTGGGCGTCTCCGGCGTCTGGCGGGACCTGACGGACAACGTCAACTACATGGCGGACAACCTCACTTCGCAGGTCCGCAACATCGCCCAGGTGGCCACCGCCGTGGCGCAGGGCGACCTGTCGAAGAAGATCGACGTGGACGCGCGCGGCGAGATCCTGGAGCTGAAGACCACTATCAACACCATGGTCGACACCCTGTCCTCCTTCGCCGACGAGGTGACGAGGGTCGCCCGCGAGGTCGGCACCGAGGGCCAGCTCGGCGGCCAGGCCCGGGTCGAGGGCGTGTACGGCACCTGGAAGCGCCTGACGACCAATGTGAACGAGCTCGCGCTGAACCTCACCACCCAGGTCCGCGCCATCGCCGAGGTCGCCTCGGCCGTGGCGCAGGGCGACATGTCCCGCTCGATCACCGTGGAGGCGCGCGGTGAGGTCGCCGAGCTGAAGGACAACATCAACCTGATGGTGGCCAACCTGCGCGAGACGACCCGCGCCAAGGACTGGCTGGAATCCAACCTCGCCCGCCTCGCCGCCCTGATGCAGGGCCACCGGGACCTGATGGAGGTCGCCGACCTGATCCTGCGCGAGCTGACCCCGCTGGTGAACGCCCAGTACGGCGCGTTCTACCTGGCGGATCCCGAGCAGGACGGCACGACGGCGCCCACGAAGGGCCTGGCCTTCATCGCCGGATACGGCGCCGCGCAGGGCGCGACCGTGGAGACCGGCGCCCTCCCGGTGCACGGCCTGGTGGCGCAGGCGGCCCGCGAGAAGAAGCGCATCCTCGTCGAGGAGGCCCCGCCGGACTACATCAAGATCAACAGTGGGCTCGGCGAAGCGGCGCCCACCACCATCGTGATCATCCCGATCCTCTTCGAGGACAAGCTGCTCGGCGTGATCGAACTCGCCTCCTTCTCCCGCTTCTCCGACGTCCACCTGGCCTTCTTCGACCAGTTCGTGAACACCATCGGCGTCGCGATCAACACCATCATCGCCAACTCCCGCACCGAGTCCCTGCTCGGCGAGTCCCAGCGGCTGGCCATGCAGCTCCAGGAGCGCTCCGACGAACTCCAGAAGCAGCAGGCCGAGTTGCAGCGCTCGAACGCCGAACTGGAGGAGAAGGCCGCCCTGCTCGCGACCTCCTCCCAGTACAAGTCGGAGTTCCTGGCGAACATGTCCCACGAACTGCGCACCCCGCTGAACTCCCTGCTGATCCTGGCGAGGCTGCTGTCGGACAACCCGGACGGCCATCTCTCCGACCAGGAAGTGCAGTTCGCCACGACGATCCACCGCTCCGGCTCCGACCTGCTCCAGCTGATCAACGACATCCTGGACCTGTCGAAGATCGAGGCCGGCCGGATGGACGTACGCCCCAAGCGGCTGCCGCTGATCAAGCTGCTCGACTACGTCCACGCCACCTTCCGCCCGCTCACCCACGACCGCGGGCTCGCCTTCGAGGTGTCGGTGGGCGAGGACGTCCCGCGCGAGATGTACTCGGACGAGCAGCGGCTGCAGCAGATCCTGCGCAACCTCCTGTCCAACGCCATCAAGTTCACCGCCTCGGGCCGGGTCGAGCTCCGGGTCGGCCGGGTCAAGGACCCCGAGCACGCGGGCATCCGGGAGAGCGGCGAGGTGATCGCCTTCGAGGTGTCCGACACCGGCATCGGCATCGCGCCGGAGAAACTCCCGGTGATCTTCGAGGCGTTCCAGCAGGCCGACGGCACCACCAACCGCAAGTACGGCGGCACCGGGCTCGGTCTGTCCATCAGCCGGGAGATCGCGGGCCTGCTGGGCGGCCGTATCGTCGCCGAGAGCGAGCCGGGGAAGGGCTCCACCTTCACGCTGTACGTCCCCGTCGTCAGCCCCGGCCATCCAGTGGCCGAGGACCGGAGCGCCGTGCTGGTGCCGGAGCAGGTGTCCTCGGTGCCGGAGATCGACGACGCCTGGCCGACGCCGACCAGGCTGGAGGAGTGGCAGTCGGGGCGGGCGGGCCAGGTGCTGTCCGGGCGCCGGGTGCTGATCGTGGACGACGACATCCGCAACGTCTTCGCGCTGACCCATGTGCTCGGCCGGGTCGGCATGCCGGTGCTCTACGCGGAGAACGGCCGTGAGGGCATCGAGACGCTGGAGCGCAATCCGGACGTCGAACTCATCCTGATGGACATCATGATGCCGGAGATGGACGGCTACGAGACCATCGCCGCCATCCGCCACACCCCGCGCTGGGTGGGTCTGCCGATCATCGCGCTGACCGCGAAGGCGATGCCCGGGGACCGCGAGAAGTCCATCGCGCGCGGCGCCAACGACTACGTACCGAAGCCGGTGGACGTCGACCGGCTGCTCACTGTCGTGTGCGCCCTGCTGGACCCGGAGGGAGCCGACGAGACCACGCCATGAACGCCACCGACGTACCCGACGAGAGCGCCGGGATCCTCCTGGTCGACGACATGGAGGACAACCTGATCGCGCTGGAGGCGGTCCTGGGCTCGCTCAACGAGCCGCTGGTCCGCGCCCGCAGCGGCGAGGAGGCGATGAAGGCCCTGCTCCGCCGCCGCTTCGCCCTGGTCCTGCTCGACATCCGGATGCCCGGCATGGACGGCTTCGAGACGGCGGCCAACATCAAGCGCCTGGACCAGACGAAGGACGTCCCGATCATCTTCCTCACGGGTGCGGAGGACGACGCGGGCTACACCTTCCGCGGCTACGCGACCGGCGCCGCGGACTACCTGACCAAGCCCTTCGACCCCTGGATCCTCCGTGCCAAGGTCAGGGTGTTCCTGGACCTCCACCGCAAGCAGCTCCAGCTGGAGGCGCTGAGGGCGGAGGTCCGGGAACTGAGGGAGCTGGTCAACCGAGGGCGGGAGTGAGCCCCTACGCCTCGCGCGTCCCCTCGTACATCTCCTCGATGAGGTGCTTGTACTCCCGCTCCACGACGGGCCGCTTCAGCTTCAGGCTGGGCGTGATCTCGCCGTGCTCGACGTCGAGGTCACGGGGCAGCAGGCGGAACTTCTTGATGGTCTGCCACCGCTGCAGGCCCTCGTTGAGCTGCTTGACGTACGCCTCGACCATCGCCACCGTCTGCGGCGCCGCGACGACCTCCGCGTACGACTTGCCGCCCAGTCCGTTCTCCTCGGCCCAGCCCATCAGAGCGGCCTCGTCCAGCGCGATGAGCGCCGTGCAGAAGTTCCGGTCGGCGCCGTGCACCAGGATGTTGGAGACGTACGGGCAGACGGACTTGAAGGAGCCCTCGATCTCCGTCGGCGCGACGTACTTGCCGCCGGAGGTCTTGAACAGGTCCTTCTTCCGGTCGGTGATCCGCAGGTAGCCGTCGGGCGACAGCTCGCCGATGTCGCCGGTGTGGAACCAGCCGTCCGGCTCCAGCACCTCCGCCGTCTTCTCCGGCAGCCCGTGGTAGCCCTCCATGATGCCGGGGCCGCGCAGCAGGATCTCGCCGTCGTCGGCGATCCGGACCTCGCAGCCGGGCAGCGGCTTGCCGACCGTGCCGGTGCGGTAGGCCTCGCCCGGGTTCACGAAGGACGCGGCGGAGGACTCGGTGAGGCCGTAGCCCTCCAGGATGTGGATGCCGGCGCCGGCGAAGAAGAAGCCGATCTCCGGGGCCAGCGCGACCGAGCCGGAGACGCAGGCCCGCAGCCGCCCGCCGAAGGCCTCGCGCAGCTTGGAGTAGACGAGCGTGTCGGCGACCTTGTGCTTGGCGCTGAGCCCGAAGGGCACGGACGCCGTGCCGGTGCGCCGGAAGTTGTCCTGGCTGACCTTGGCGTACTCGCGGGCGACCCCGGCGGCCCACTGGAAGATCTTGTACTTGGCGCCGCCGCCCGCTCGGGCCTTGGCGACGACCCCGTTGTAGACCTTCTCGAAGATGCGCGGCACGGCCGCCATGTACGTCGGCTGGACGACCGGAAGATTCTCGATGATCTTGTCGACCCGGCCGTCGACGGCGGTGACGTGTCCGACCTCGATCTGGCCGGAGGTGAGCACCTTGCCGAAGACGTGCGCCAGCGGCAGCCACAGGTACTGCACGTCCTCGGGGCCGACCAGACCGGTCGCGGCGATCGCCTTGGCCATGTACGACCAGTTGTCGTGCGGCAGCCGGACGCCCTTGGGGCGGCCGGTGGTGCCGGAGGTGTAGATCAGGGTGGCGAGCTGGTCCTTGGTGATCGCGCCGACCCGCTTCTTGACCAGCTCGGGGTCCTTCTCGAGCCGGGCGGCGCCGCGCTTCTCCAGCTCGTCCAGGGTGAGGATCCAGTCCGCGGTCTCCACCCCGGCCGGGTCGATCACCACGACATGCGTGAGGTCGGGCAGCTCGGCCTTCTTCTCGACGGCCTTGGCCAGCTGCGCCGCGTCCTCGGCGATCAGCACCCGGCTGTCGGAGTCGGCGAGGATGAACGCCGACTCGTCCGCGTTGGTCTGCGGGTACACCGTCGTGGTCGCCGCGCCCGCGCACATGATGCCGAGGTCGGCGAGGATCCACTCGAGCCGGGTCGAGGAGGCGAGCGCCACCCGCTGCTCGGGCGACACCCCCAGCTCGATCAGGCCCGCGGCGATCGCGTAGACCCGCTCGGCCGCCTGGGCCCAGCTCAGCGACTTCCAGTCGTCCGGGCCCTCCCCGGCCGCGTTCGGCACCGGATAGCGGTAGGCCTCGGCCTCCGGCGTGGCCGCCACGCGCTCCAGGAAGAGGGCCGCCACGCTCGGCGGACGGTTCTCGATCAAAGTCTGTGTGTCGCTCACGACATCCTCCGGGGCCCGCGACGATGCGGCTGGCTCAGGGTGCGGCTGGTTCACACTCGCGTGCCGTTGTTTAACTCGCGAGTAACTATCGAGCAGGGATCAGAGTAAAGCGCGACTGGCCAGGGCGTAAGAGGTCGCGCCCTGTCACTTCCTACAGAGAGCTACCCCTCATACGCGCAGGGGCCCGCCGCACTTTCGTACGACGGACCCCTGACTGCCCGTTTTGCCGGGGCAAGCGGGCGTAACCGGCGGTTACTTCTTGCCCTTGCCCGACCCCGCGCTGTCATCGCTGCTCAGTACGGCGATGAAGGCCTCCTGCGGAACTTCCACGGAACCCACCATCTTCATCCGCTTCTTGCCCTCCTTCTGCTTCTCCAGCAGCTTCCGCTTCCGGGAGATGTCACCGCCGTAGCACTTGGCGAGGACGTCCTTGCGGATGGCGCGGATGGTCTCGCGGGCGATGACCCGGGAGCCGATGGCCGCCTGGATGGGCACCTCGAAGGCCTGCCGCGGGATGAGCTCGCGCAGCTTGGCGACGAGCCGCACGCCGTAGGCGTACGCCGCGTCCTTGTGGGTGATCGCCGAGAAGGCGTCCACCTTGTCGCCGTGCAGCAGGATGTCCACCTTGACCAGGGAGGACGTCTGCTCGCCGGTGGGCTCGTAGTCCAGCGACGCGTAACCGCGCGTCTTCGACTTCAGCTGGTCGAAGAAGTCGAAGACGATCTCCGCTAGCGGCAGGGTGTAGCGGATCTCGACCCGGTCCTCGGACAGGTAGTCCATGCCGAGGAGGGTGCCGCGCCGGGTCTGACACAGCTCCATGATCGAGCCGATGAACTCGGTCGGGGCGAGGATCGTGGCGCGTACGACAGGCTCGTACACCTCGTTGATCTTGCCCTCGGGGAATTCGCTCGGGTTGGTGACGGTGTGCTCGGTGCCGTCCTCCATCACGACCCGGTAGACCACGTTCGGCGCGGTCGCGATCAGGTCGAGCCCGAACTCGCGCTCCAGCCGCTCGCGGATCACGTCGAGGTGCAGCAGGCCGAGGAAGCCGACGCGGAAGCCGAAGCCGAGGGCGGCGGAGGTCTCCGGCTCGTAGACCAGCGCGGCGTCGTTGAGCTGGAGCTTGTCCAGGGCCTCGCGCAGCTCCGGGTAGTCGGAGCCGTCCAGCGGATACAGGCCGGAGAAGACCATGGGCTTGGGGTCCTTGTAGCCCCCGAGCGCCTCCGTGGCCCCCTTGTGCTGGCTGGTGACGGTGTCACCGACCTTGGACTGGCGGACGTCCTTCACGCCGGTGATGAGGTAACCCACCTCACCGACGCCGAGGCCGTCGGCGCCCAGCATCTCGGGCGAGTTCGTCCCGATCTCCAGCAGCTCGTGGGTGGCGCCGGTCGACATCATCTTGATGCGCTCGCGCTTGTTGAGCTGGCCGTCGATGACACGGACGTAGGTGACGACACCGCGGTAGGAGTCGTAGACCGAGTCGAAGATCATCGCGCGGGCCGGGGCGTCCTTGACGCCGACCGGGTGCGGGATCTCCTTGACCACCTTGTCCAGCAGCGCGTCCACGCCGACACCGGTCTTGGCGGAGACCCGCAGGACGTCGTCGGGCTCGCAGCCGACCAGGTTGGCGAGCTCCTCGGCGAACTTCTCGGGCTGCGCGGCCGGCAGGTCGATCTTGTTCAGGACGGGGATGATCGTGAGGTCGTTCTCCATCGCCAGGTAGAGGTTGGCGAGGGTCTGCGCCTCGATGCCCTGAGCCGCGTCGACCAGGAGGATGGTGCCCTCACAGGCGGCGAGCGACCGCGACACCTCGTAGGTGAAGTCGACGTGCCCCGGCGTGTCGATCATGTTGAGGATGTGCGTGTTGCCCGGGTCCGTGGTGGGCGCCCAGGGCAGACGCACGGCCTGGGACTTGATGGTGATGCCGCGCTCGCGCTCGATGTCCATGCGGTCGAGGTACTGAGCGCGCATCTGCCGCTGCTCGACCACACCGGTCAGCTGGAGCATCCGGTCGGCGAGCGTGGACTTGCCGTGGTCGATGTGCGCGATGATGCAGAAATTGCGGATCAGAGCCGGGTCGGTTCGGCTCGGCTCGGGCACATGGCTAGGGATCGCGGGCACGCAGGGTCCTGATTCTTGAGGTGTCCGCAGCCGTCTGCGGTCTCGGGTCGGAACGATCGGGTCTATACGCAGGCTCCATGGTCCCACGGGTGGCGACCGGAGACCGGTTTGGGCCGCGAGGGCGGCCTTCACGGGCCGGTTTTGGGTGGCCGGAGGGCCGCTGGTAGTCTGGGTGGCTGTGTCTCATGCCCTCTCAGCGCGAGGCACAACCCAAGAAAATCACCCGGTACGGATTCCGTGCGGCTCCCGTGCGGCCCCGTGCCAGAACCTGTAGAGGCTCATTCGTGGCGAACATCAAGTCCCAGATCAAGCGGATCAAGACCAACGAGAAGGCTCGGCTGCGCAACAAGGCCGTCAAGTCCTCCCTGAAGACCGCGATCCGCAAGGCCCGTGAGGCCGCTGCCGCGGGTGACGTCGAGAAGGCCACCGAGTACCAGCGCGCTGCCGCGCGTCAGCTCGACAAGGCCGTCTCCAAGGGCGTCATCCACAAGAACCAGGCCGCCAACAAGAAGTCGGCGCTTGCTTCGAAGGTCGCCTCCCTCAAGGGCTGAACTCTTTCTTGATCTGATCGCCGGAAGGACCCAGAGCGGGCCCTCTCTCATCCGCTCCCGACCGGCACCCAGAGCTCGCACGCGGCCTGCGTTCGCCACGCGGGTGCGAGCTCGCCCAGCTTGAACCGAAGGCCCCGGAGCCTCGCCCTTCCCCAGGGCGGCCACCGGGGCCTTCGGCGTCTGCTGCTTCCGGGGCCTTCGGCGTCTGCTGTTCGGACCGACGATCACGACCAGAAGTCGTTGGCCTTGTCGATGTCCGAGACGCACTCGTCGAGATCGGTGGCCTTCTCGCCGACGATCCGGAAGACGATGCAGGCGTCCTCCGCGATGCTCTTTCCCTTGCGCTGGGCGGTGAAGTGGTGCATCGCGACGGCGTGGCCGCGGCCGTCGACCATGATGTTGAGCAGGTCGACCTTCATCGTTCCGGCTGTCTCCTCGTAGAGACGGCCGTACATCGCGATGATCGCGTCCTGCCCCTTGTAGTCACCCGAGAGCGGGTGGCTGCCGGGAATGTGCTGCGTACAGTCCGAGGCCATGAGCCCGCGCAGGGCTTCCATGTCCCCGCGCTGGAACGCCTCGTAGCCCTTGCGTACCAGCTGTGCGTGGGGGTGTTCAGCCATGGCGACCGCCGCCTCTCCTCTGTTCGGCGCTAGGTGGCTGATACGCACGATTTTCCTCCGGGGCGGGGGCGACGTCCTCTGGAGAGGGGTCCCGTGCCCCGGTCGGCTCCGCTGGCTACCGTCCTCTGGAGCGAGCGGCGCGCGCGATGGTGACGACGGCCTTCTCCAGGGCGTACTCGGGGTCGTCCCCGCCGCCCTTGACGCCGGCGTCGGCCTCGGCGACGGCCTGGAGGGCGACGGCGACTCCGTCGGGGGTCCAGCCGCGCATCTGCTGACGCACCCGGTCGATCTTCCAGGGCGGCATGCCCAGCTCACGGGCGAGATCGGCGGGGCGTCCACCCCGAGCGGAGGAGAGCTTGCCGATGGCCCGGACACCCTGGGCGAGAGCGCTGGTGATCAGGACGGGCGCCACGCCGGTGGACAGGGACCAGCGGAGCGCCTCCAGTGCCTCGGCGGTCCGTCCCTCCACGGCCCGGTCGGCGACGGTGAAGCTGGAGGCCTCGGCCCGCCCGGTGTAGTACCGCCCGACCACGGCCTCGTCGATGGTCCCCTCGACATCGGCGACGAGCTGCGACACGGCGGAGGCCAGCTCCCGCAGATCACTCCCGATGGCGTCCACCAGCGCCTGACAGGCCTCGGGGGTGGCGGAGCGCCCGGTGGCCCGGAACTCCTGCCGGACGAAGGCGAGCCGATCGGCGGGCTTGGTCATCTTGGGGCAGGCGACCTCGCGGGCTCCGACCTTCCGGGCGGCGTCGAGCAGCCCCTTGCCCTTGGCGCCCCCGGCGTGCAGCAGCACCAGGGTGATCTCCTCGGCGGGCGCCGCGAGATAGGCCTTGACGTCCTTCACGGTGTCGGCGCCCAGGTCCTGGGCGTTCCGCACCACGACGACCTTGCGCTCGGCGAACAGGGAAGGACTGGTCAACTCGGCAAGCGTGCCCGGCTGCAACTGGTCAGGAGCCAGATCCCGCACATCGGTGTCGGCATCGGCGGCCCTGGCGGCCCGCACAACCTCCTGCACAGCCCGATCGAGCAACAAGTCCTCCTGCCCCACGGCAACGGTCACCGGGGCAAGCAGATCATCGGAAGCAGATTTCCTGGCCATCGCGACAAGGATGACACGGGCCACTGACAGGCTGTGCCGCCAAACCCGCCTAGCTGTGGGCAGTCGTGCCGCTGGGGCGGCACGGGTGGGCGCAGCGGCACCCCGCCAGCGCGGGCGAACGGCCCCTACGCCGACCCCAACGCACCAGCACAGACGCCCCCGCCTCAGCTACTGCCCCGCCCGCCCCCGCTAAGGCTCCTCCCGCCACCCGTCCCACTCCCCCACGAACTCGTTCAGCTCCGCAGGACCCAGCACCCCACGCTCGTCCCGCAGCAGAACCAGCCACTGCGCATCCTCCGCGTCGTCCTCCCCGGCCAACGCGTCCCGCACCACCCGAGGCTCCTCATCCACCCCGAACCGCTCCCCGAGCGCCTCCACGACCTCCTCGGCCGCGTCACGGTCAGGCAGCACCAGCACATGTCTCACATCACTCACGCGGCCATTCTCCAGCCACGCACCGTCCAGAAGCCGCTCACCCCTACGGCATGACCTGGGCAGCCCCCGCCTTCCGCACCACCGGCACCCGCTCCAGCTCAATCCCGAACCGCTCCCGGTACGCGGTCAACACCTCCTCGTCCTCCCGCAGATGCCGCTCCTGTCGCGTCCCGTCAGGCGCCGTCGTCTTGAACGTCCGCCCGCTCAGCGTGATCCGGCCCCCGTCCTCCGTCACCCGCGAACACACCAGCGACCGCGTGAAGTGCGAGCCCGGCGAGGTGCACTGCCACCACGCCCCGGCGACGAAGTCACCGAGCACCCGCGGCCGCGTCTCCAACCGGTACTCCGGCCTGCCGTTCATCACGACGTCCAGGTCCGCCGCCTCCAGCACCCCGTACCCGCCTTGCACGCCCGCCGCGTCCGGCCCCGCTTCCACGATCCGGAACACGCCCCCGGGATCCTCCTGCTCACCCCGCGCCTCCAGCGCCAGCGGAAAGTGACTGTGGGCCCCGAACCCGACGTCGGCCAGCCACTCGCCCCCGTCGACCGTCCGCACCCGCAGCGCCATGTGGTCGTACGGGATCCCGAGCCGCCCCTCTCCGTCGTACACCCGCCCGGCCAACAGCGTGACCTCGTACCCGAGCGCCGCCAGCAACGCCCCGAACGCGCCGTTCAGTTCGTAACAGAACCCTCCCCTCCGCGCCCCCACCAACTTGTCCAGCAGCCGCTTCTCCTCCAGCACGATCTCCTCGCCGAGGTGGATCGACAGGTTCTCGAAGGGCACGGTCTGCAGATGACGCACATGCAGCTCGCGCAGCACATCGACGCTGGGCCACGCCGGATGCTTCACGCCGAGCCGGTTCAGATAGGCATCAACCTCTGCGGAATTCATGCCCCCAGTCTCCCGCCCCCGCCCCGGTCTCCCGCCCCTGCCCTCGGTCTCTCCCCCAGCCCCCGTTTTCCCGCCCCTGCCCTGGGTCTGTCCCCCAGCCCCCGGTTTCCCGCCCTTGTCCTCAGTCACTCGCCACCCGCAGCCGGCCGCCCTCGCCCACGACGGCCAGCGCCCCGTCCTCGTCCGTCCGCAGCACCGCCGCCCCCAGCGCCCGCAGCGCGGCGACCGTGCCGGGCGCCGGATGCCCGTACGAGTTCTCCCCGCAGGAGATCAACGCCAGCCGCGGCGCCGCCCTCCGTATCAGCGCCGGATCCTGGTACGCCGACCCGTGATGGGCCACCTTCAGCACATCCACCCCGCCCAGCAGCCCACCCGCCGGCGAGCTCAACAGCGCCCGCTGGGACGGGGGTTCGAGATCGCCCAGCAACAGCAACCGCAACCCCGCCACCTCCGCGAGCAGCGTCACGCTGGCGTCGTTCGGGCCCTCCGGCACCGGCGCCGGACTGGGCGGCGGCCACAGCACCCGCCAGGACAGCTCCCCGGTCCGCCGCCGCTCCCCGGCCACGGCCCGCGTCACCGGAATGCCCCGCGCGGCGGCCTGATCGCGGACGAACTCCGCCTGCTCCACCGGCTCCTCGTGCCCGGTCGTCTCGATCGCCCCCACGGCCCGGCCTCTCAGCACCCCCGGCAGACCCGCCACATGGTCGGCGTGGAAGTGGGTGAGGACGATCAGCGGAATCCGGGTGATGCCGAGCGCGCGCAGACAGTGGTCGACGCGCTCGGGGTCGGGTCCGGCGTCCACGACCACTCCGGTGCCCTCACCCGCCGCGAGCACGGCCGCGTCCCCCTGTCCCACGTCGCACATGACCATCCGCCAGCCCGGCGGCGGCCACCCGCTGATCACCCTGACCAGCGGCGGCGGCTGCACGAGGACCAGCACCAGCAGCACCGCCCCCGCCCCGCACCACCACGGGTTCCGCCACAGCCGCCGGCCGACCAGCAGCCCGGCCACCGTGACGAGGAGCAGCAGCCCCGCCCCGGCCCAGCTGCCCGGCCAGTCGATCCCCGAGCCGGGCAGCGCCGCCCCGGTCCGGGCGATGTCCGCGATCCATCCCGCCGGCCAACTCGCGCCCCACGCCAGTGCCTTGGCCACCGGCATCGCCACCGGCGCCGTCGCCAGAGCGGCGAATCCGAGCACCGTGGCCGGCGCGACCGCGAACTCCGCCAGCAGGTTGCACGGCACCGCCACCAGGCTCACCCGCGCCGACAGCACCGCCACCACCGGCGCGCACACCACCTGCGCGGCCCCCGCCGCCGCCACCGCCTCGGCCCACCGCGGACCGAGCCCGCGCCGCCGCAACCCCGCACTCCAGCGCGGCGCGAGCAGCAGGAGTGCCCCGGTGGCCAGCACCGACAGGAGGAAGCCGTAACTACGGGCCAGCCACGGGTCGAACAGCACCAGCAGCAGAACGGCCGTCGCCAGCGCGGGCACCAGGGACCGGCGCCGCCCGGTCGCCAGCGCGAGCAGGACCACGGCACCGCAGGCCGCCGCCCGCAGCACACTCGGGTCCGGTCTGCACACCACGACGAACGCCAGCGTGAGCGCCCCGCCGCACAGCGCGGTCGTCCGCAGCGACAGCCCGAGCCGGGGCGCGAGACCACGGCGCTCCACGAGCTGGGCCGTGCCCGGCGGCCCGATGAGCAGCACCAGGATGATCGTGAGGTTGCTCCCGGAGACCGCGAGCGTGTGCGCCAGGTCGGTCTCCTTGAACGCCTCGTCCAGCTCCGGGGTGATTCGCGAGGTGTCCCCGACGACCAGCCCCGGCAACAGCGCCCGCGCGTCCGCCGGCAGTCCGTCGGTGGCCTCCCGCAGCCCGGCGCGCAACCGTCCCGCGGCCCGCTGCGCCGTCGAGGCCGGTGCCACGACCCGCGGCTCCGCCCCGCCCCGCACCCGCAGCACCGCCGCGATCCGGTCGCCGCCCGTCAACGCGGGCGCCAGCCGCGCGGTCACCCGCAGCCGGGCCGACGGCAGCAGCCCGAGCCAGGGCGAGCCTTGGGACGCCTCCACCACCATCAGCACCGGCGCCCGTGTCACCACCGCCGCTCCCCCGTGGGCCGCCACCCGCCGCACCTCCGCGTCGATCACGGCGGCGGTCGGCGCCACATGGTCGCCCCTGATCCGGGGCCGGGTGAGGCGGGGATCGGAGGTCAGCTCGACTTCCGCGGTCACGGTGGCGTACTGCCGGGCGAGCCCGGGCACGGGACCCCGCCGCAGATCGGCGCCGTGCAGCCCGGCGGAGGCGGCCGCAGCGGCGACGCAGAGCAGGACGGCGGCGACCGACACCTGCGGCCAGGCCGGCCGCCGGGCCCACAGGAGGGCCACCGCGAGGGCCATGGCCCCGGTCCCGACCCCGACGGCCCATCCGGGCGGCGCGTCCAGCAGCAGTGCCGCCGTCGCCCAGGCCGCGAGCGCCGGGGGCACGAGCCGTAGGTCGGTCGGTCCTTCCTGTCTCGGGTGGGAGGCGCCGAGCCGTTTCCCGGAGGCCGCGTGCACCTCCGGCCGCGCGGCCGCGGGGGCGCCCGTCATGGCCGTACGAGATTCCGCAGGTCGGCGAAGCGTCGCTCGCCGATGCCGTTGACCTCGCGCAGCTCTTCCACCGAGCGGAAACCGCCGTTCTGGGTGCGGTGGTCGATGATGTGCTGTGCCAGGACCGGCCCGACCCCGGGCAGGGTGTCGAGTTGTTCGGCCGTGGCCGTGTTGAGGGAGACCGGGGCGGTGGAGGCCGCTTGGGTCAGGCCGCCGGGAGCGGCGGCACCGGGCACTCCGCCCGGCGTCGGCGCGGTCGCGGACGCGGGGGCGCCGACGACGACCTGTTCACCGTCGACCAGGAAGCGGGCCCGGTTGAGCCCTTCGGTCCGCGTGCCGGGGCGCACCCCGCCCGCGGCGCGCAGCGCGTCGTCGACCCGGGAGCCCGCGGGCAGCCGATGGATTCCCGGTTCGCGCACCTTGCCGCTGACGTCCACCACGATCTCGGCACCGGCCGAGGCACCGGCCGACCCACCCGCCGGCCCAGCGGCGGCAGCGCCGGCCACGCCCACGCTCGGTTCGGCGCTCGCCTCCCCCTGTCCGTAGGGAGCCGCCCGGACCACTTCCGGCGCCCGCACCTCCTGCGTCCGCCCGCTCCAGAAGTGCTGTACGGCGAAGCACGCGGCGAGGACGAGCAGCGCCGTGAGTGCGACGACGCTCCGCCGCTCCAGACCGCACCGGGTCTGCACCCACAGGGGAAGCCGCTCCCGCAACGCCAGTCCTGCCCGCCCCCGTCGGCCGTGCCCCGCGCCGGCGACGGGCGGCTCCGGTCGCCCGAACTCCTCCGGACGCTCAGCCTCCGCCGGACGCTCAGCCGCCGAACGCCCGTGCGCTTCCGGCGGCGGCCCATTGCCCGACTCCCGCTCCGCCCCCGCCCGTTCACCGAAGAGCACCTCCGCACGCCGGCGGAGCTCCTCGGCCGGGGCATGGCGTTGCCTCACCCGGCCGGGCGGGCGCTGACGGCGGTTGCGTGTGCGGACGTCGGAGCGAGGACCGCGCCCCGGCCCACTGGCCGCGGCGGATGAACGAGTACGTGATCGAAGTGCCATGCGACGAGGATGGAACACCTCGCCGATCGGCGATGATCTTGCTCAATTCCCGGGGAAAGCAGCCCGGTTGTGGATAACTCCGTCACCCGCACGAGTGAGAAGACGCGAGTGAGCACAGCAGGGCGCGAAGCTCACAGAACGCGAAGCTCACAGGACGTGAAGCTCACCGGGGCGACACCACGACCCCCAGCAGCCCCGGCCCGGTGTGTGCCCCGATCACCGCTCCGACCTCACTGACGTGCAGATCCGCCAGTCCCGGCACCCGCGTCCGCAGCCGGTCCGCCAGCGCCGACGCCCGGTCGGGAGCGGCCAGATGGTGCACGGCGATGTCGACCTGCGCGCCTCCGGCCCGGTCCGCGACGATCTCCTCCAGGCGGGCGATGGCCTTGGACGCCGTGCGCACCTTCTCCAGCGGTTCGATCCGGCCGCCGTTGAGCTGCAGCAGGGGCTTCACCGCGAGCGCCGAGCCGAGCAGGGCCTGGGCCGCTCCGATGCGGCCACCGCGGCGCAGGTAGTCGAGGGTGTCGACGTAGAAGTAGGCGGCGGTGCCCGCGGCGCGCTTCTCCGCCGCCGTGACGGCCTCGTCGACCGTGCCGCCCGTCTCCGCTACCTCCGCCGCGGCGAGCGCGCAGAAGCCGAGGGCCATCGCAATCATGCCGGTGTCCACCACCCGCACCGGCACCGGCGCCTCACGGGCGGCGAGGACCGCCGCGTCGTACGTGCCGGACAGCTCGGCGGACAGGTGCAGCGAGACGATGCCGGTGGCGCCGGACTCCGCGACCCTGCGGTAGGTCTCGGCGAACTGCTCGGGGCTGGGGCGCGAGGTCGTCACAGGGCGCCGCTTCTGCAGTGCCTGGGCCAGGGAGCGGGTCGAGATCTCGGTGCCCTCCTCCAACGCCTGGTCGCCGAGGACCACCGTGAGGGGCACCGCTGTGATGCCGTGGCGCTCCATCGTCCGTGGCGGCAGGTAGGCCGTTGAATCGGTGACGATCGCGACATGGCGGGACATGAGCTGGAGGTTACCTGGCGTAGCGCCCGGGCGGCAGCCCGGGCCCTGTCACCGAAAGCCCGTACGGATCAAGTCGTGCTCTCGGGGCGGGGCTTCTTCTGCCAGGGGTAGACCGGACGCGGGTCCGGCGGGGTGATGGCGGCTCTGGTCGGCTCCTCGGCCGTCCTGCGCTCGGGGGTGTCCGGCCAGGTCTGCTGGGTGGACGGCGCCTCGGGCGCCGGTGCCTCGGGCCACGGCGGAGGGGTGGCGGCGGGTCCGGCCGTCGTGCCCGGCGTCTCCTCGGTCGTCCAGTGCCGCAGCGCCCCGGCCTCCACGTCGATCTGCGCGCTCAGCGAGTCCAGGTCGTCGTCCGCGAACCGGCGGGCCCGGTCCCTGGCCGCCCAGCGCAGGGAGTCCGCCGACGCGACGATGCGCTCGGTGCGCTCGCGCAGGCCAGGCAGCCGCTCGGCGAGGGTCGTCCGGTCCGGTTCGCTCTCCAGGCGCCGCAGCTCGTCGTCGAGTTCGTGGCCGTGGCTGCTGAGCCGCTCGAAGAGGCCGAGGGACTCCTTCAGCGACTCGTCCTCGGCCACGCCCGCGCGCAGCGCCTCCTGGGTGGCGCGCATCGAGGTGCGCAGTTTCAGCCGCAGTTGGGCCAGCTCGCCCACCGGGCCGGGCTGGGCGAAGGACTTGGCGCGCAGGGTGTGGTCCTCGACCGTACGGCGGGCCTGGGTGATCGTGCGGTCCACACCGCGCTTGGCGGCGCCGACCGCCTTCACCGTGGCGTAGGCGCCGAGCACCACGAGGAGCACGAAGAGCAGGGCCACGACTGCGATCACTGCTTCCACAACGCTCCTCCTCGATTCCACGACAGCATGCGCCGCGCTGCTCTCCACGGTAAACGCAGCGGGCAGGCCCGGAGTTCCAGAAGAACCCCGAACCTGCCCGCAGGAATCCCGTAGGGGTCCGCCCCGACGCACCCGCAGTCACGCCCGGAAGCCGAAACGAGCGCTACACGGGGCAGACCGACCGGAGACTACGCCGGGCAGACCGACCGGAGACTGCGCCGGGAAGACCGACCGGAGCCTATGCCGTGACGATGTTCACCAGCTTCGGCGCCCGCACGATCACCTTGCGGATCCCCGCCCCGTCCAGCGCCGCCACGACCTTGTCGTCGGCCAGCGCCACCTTCTCCAGCTCGTCCTCGGAGATGGCGGGCGAGACCTCCAGCCGGGCCTTGACCTTGCCCTTGATCTGGACGACGCAGGTCACCGTCTCGTCCACGACGTACGCCGGGTCGGCCACCGGGAAGTCCCGGTGCACCACGGAGTCCTCGTGGCCCAGCCGGCGCCACAGCTCCTCGGCGATGTGCGGGGCCAGCGGGGCGACCAGCAGCACCAGCGCCTCGGCGACCGGGCGCGGGACCGCGCCACCCGCCTTGGTCAGGTGGTTGTTCAGCTCGGTGACCTTGGCGATGGCGGTGTTGAAGCGCATGCCCTCCAGGTCGCCGCGCACTCCGTCGATCGCCTTGTGCAGCGCCCGCAGCGTGTCCTCGTCGGGCTCGGCGTCGACGACGGTCAGCTCGCCGGTGCTCTCGTCGACGACGTTGCGCCACATCCGCTGCAGCAGCCGGAACTGGCCCACCACCGCGCGGGTGTCCCACGGCCGGGACACGTCCAGCGGGCCCATCGCCATCTCGTACAGGCGCAGCGTGTCCGCGCCGTACTCGGCGCAGATCTCGTCCGGAGTGACCGCGTTCTTCAGGGACTTGCCCATCTTGCCCAGCAGCCGGGAGACCTGCTCGCCCTGGTAGTAGTACGCGCCCTCGCGCTCCTCCACCTCGGCGGCCGGTACGGCGATCCCGCGCGCGTCCCGGTAGACGTACGCCTGGATCATGCCCTGGTTGAACAGCTTGTGGAACGGCTCGGCCGACGAGACGTGCCCCAGGTCGAACAGGACCTTGGACCAGAAGCGCGCGTACAGCAGGTGCAGCACGGCGTGCTCGGCGCCGCCGACGTACAGGTCGACACCGCCGTGCGGCTGTCCCGCGCGCGGGCCCATCCAGTACCGCTCGATCTCCGGGTCGACCAGCCGCTCGGAGTTGTGCGGGTCCAGGTACCGCAGCTCGTACCAGCAGGAACCCGCCCAGTTGGGCATGGTGTTGGTCTCGCGGCGGTACGGGCGGGGACCGCGTCCGTCGCCCAGGTCCAGCGTGACGTTGACCCACTCCTCGTTGCGCGACAGGGGGGTCTCGGGCTGGGTGTCGGCGTCGTCCGGGTCGAAGGTGCGCGGGGAGTAGTCCTCGACCTCGGGCAGCTCCAGCGGCAGCATCGACTCGGGCAGGGCGTGCGCGATGCCGTCCTCGTCGTAGACGATCGGGAAGGGCTCGCCCCAGTAACGCTGACGGCTGAACAGCCAGTCGCGCAGCCGGAAGTTGACGGTGCCCTGGCCGGTGCCGGTCCGCTCCAGCCACTCGGTGATGCGCGCCTTGGCGTCGACCACGCCCAGGCCGTCCAGCGAGACGTCCGCGCCGGAGGAGTTCACGATCTTCGCGTCGTAGGAGACGAAGGCGTCGCCCCAGGCCGACGGGTCCGTGCCGCGGCCGTCGGTCGGCTCGACGACACAGCGGATCGGCAGCTCGAAGGCGCGCGCGAACTCGAAGTCGCGGCTGTCGTGGCCCGGTACGGCCATGATCGCGCCGGTGCCGTAGCCCATCAGCACGTAGTCGGCGATGAAGACCGGGATCCGCTCGCCGTTGACCGGGTTGGTGGCGTACGTGCCGATGAAGACGCCGGTCTTGTCCTTGGCGTCGGCCTGGCGCTCCACGTCGGACTTGGCGGCGGCCTGCGCGCGGTAGGCGGCGACGGCCTCGACCGGGGTGGCGTGACCGCCGGTCCACACGTCGTGGGTGCCCTCGGGCCACTCCTGCGGCGTGAACTTCTCGACCAGCGGGTGCTCCGGGGCCAGCACCATGTAGCTCGCGCCGAACAGGGTGTCGGGGCGGGTGGTGAAGACGGTGATGCGCTCGCCGTCCACGGGGAAGTCGACGCGGGCGCCCTCGGAGCGGCCGATCCAGTTGCGCTGCTGCAGCTTGATGGCCTCGGGCCAGTCCAGCTCCTCCAGGTCGTCCAGCAGCCGGTCGGCGTAGGCCGTGATGCGCATGTTCCACTGGCGCAGCTTGGCCTTGAAGACGGGGAAGTTGCCGCGCTCGGAGCGGCCGTCGGCGGTGACCTCCTCGTTGGCCAGCACGGTGCCCAGCCCCGGACACCAGTTGACCGGCGCGTCGGAGGCGTAGGCCAGGCGGTACTCGCCCAGGACGTCGGCGCGCTCGGCGGCGCTCAGGGCGCTCCAGGAACGCCCGCCGGAGACCGCGCGCTCACCGCTGTCGAACTGGGCGATCAGGTCCGCGATCGGACGGGCCCGGCGAGCCTCCTCGTCGTACCAGGAGTTGAAGATCTGCAGGAAGATCCACTGGGTCCACTTGTAGTAGTCCGGGTCGATCGTGGCGAACGACCGGCGCTTGTCGTGGCCCAGGCCCAGCCGGCGCAGCTGCGCCTTCATGTTCTCGATGTTCGCCTCGGTGGACACGCGCGGGTGCGTGCCGGTCTGCACGGCGTACTGCTCGGCGGGCAGGCCGAAGGCGTCGAAGCCCAGGGTGTGCAGGACGTTGTGGCCGGTCATCCGCTGGAACCGGGCGAATACATCGGTGGCGATGTAGCCCAGGGGGTGGCCGACGTGCAGGCCCGCGCCCGACGGGTACGGGAACATGTCCATGATGAACTTCTTGGGCTTGGCGACCAGGGCCGGGTCCCCCGCCAGGTCACCGCTCGGGTTCGGCGCCGCGTAGGTGCCGTCGGCGTCCCAGAAGTCCTGCCAGCGTGCCTCGATCTCCGCGGCCATGGCGGCCGTGTAGCGGTGCGGCGCGGCCACCTCAGCAGCGGCAGCGGGGTTCGTCTCGCTCATGATCCTCAAAGCTCCATCGATCGTCTCTGCCAGCGGCTGTCACGTTCGGCAAATGAAAAAGCCCCTCGCACAGGAGGGGACGCCGCGCCGAGTCCGGCCACTCGATCCGACGGTGGCCGGTGCTGATCAGCGCGGCTCGCTAAGCAGAAGGCGTACGGCACGCATGGCGTCAGGGTACCGCAGCCGTCGAGCGGGTCGCGACGGACTTCCGGCGCGGCCTGGACCGCCGCGCGGACACCCTCGAACCACTTGTGAAGATTCAGAAAAGCTGAACAACGTTCAATCGTTACCCGGCGTAAGGGCCCCTAGCAGGACAACACAGGCCCCGCATGGCTCATTGATAACAACGCAATAACTCAAATGGCCTACTGGCCGGTTGGGAGCCACTTAGAGTGCGGCGCGGGACCGCTTTACCGAACTGCTCGGAGTTGCCCCCATGAACCCTCGACGTAGTACCAGCTCGCTCCCCCAGCCCGGCCGCTCGGCCTATGGGGTGGCGTCGGCTGTCTTTCTGCTGCTCATACCCGTGGCCGTACTGGTCGGAGGTGACCGGTTCCGTGAGTTCCTGAACTTCGGCGCAGGCGTCCTGTCCCTCGTCTCGCTCAGCTGCTCGGTGATCTGGGGCCTGGTGGCCCAGGACCGGATCTTCCTGAACACGCGCCAGCGGATCATCGGCCAGGCCGTGCACCGCACGACGGCGGTCGCCGCGATCGCCTTCCTGCTCCTGCACATCACGACCAAGATCGCGCTCAACCACACCGAGCTGATCGGCGCGGTGATCCCCTTCTCGCTCGGCTTCACCGGCCCCGAGGGTCTGATCGGCCTCGGCTCCCTGGCCGGCCTGCTCATGATCTTCGTGGGCATCACCGGCGCCCTGCGCGGCGCCTTCGCCTCCCCCGCGCCGGTCGCGGCCCGCTGGCGGGCCATGCACATGCTGGCCTACCCGGCCTGGTGCGCGGCGCTGGTGCACGGCCTGCTCGCCGGCCGCCAGGCCAAGCCGATCTTCGTCATCATGTACTGCATGTGCCTGGTCGGCGTCGGTGTCGCCCTGGCGCTGCGGGCGGCCCCCCGCCCGGTCAAGCGCCAGGTCGCCGACAAGATCGCCGAGATCCTGGGGACCACCGAGGAGCGCTCGGCCCGCGAGGAGCTGGACGCCAGCCGGGCCAGGGTCGCCGAGGCGGCGTCCACGGGCGCGCTCCCCGGCTACGAGACCCAGCGCACCGCCGGGCCCGCCGCCGAACCGGCGAACGGTTTCGCCGCCGCCTACCGCGCCGTGTCCACGCCTCCGCGCCCCCAGCAGTCCTTCGCCGCCGATCAGACCGCCCGCATGGACCTGCCTCTGGACATGCCCCTGGACATGCCTCTGGACATGCAGCCCACCCAGGCGATCCCGCTCATGGACAACGGCGGCAGCACCTCCGGAAGCTGGCCGATCCCCTCGCCCCCGCCCGTGGGCGAGGCGCCTCCGTCGGCCTACGACCCCCTCACCGACACGGGATACAACATCCCGACGTACGGCAATTCGGGCGTCGGCGGGTACGCCGGGAGTGATGTGTACGACACCGGTGAGTCGAACACCCTCTACGGCACGTACAACCCCAACGACACGTACAACAGCGGTCCCGCCAATGAACCACCCTCCGGTGAGTCCTTCGACGCACCGGGTCCGGGCGAACCTTGGAACATGCCTTCCGGAGGCTATAGGTGAACGAGGCCCTGCCCGACGTACCAGAAGTCCGCGTGGTCGGTCTTCCCCAGCTCACGTCGGGCTTCGACCTTGTCGAAAGACTCGATCTGCCCATGCACCTCAAGGTGCACGGGCCGCTCGAACCGATGGGCGGCGAGCAGCTCGCGCAGCTCGCCGAACGCATCAACCTGAAGGGCCGCGGCGGCGCGGGCTTCCCCTTCCACAAGAAGCTGCGCTCGGTCGCCGAATCGGCGATCAAGCGCGGCGTCCGGCCGGTCGTCGTCGTCAACGGCAGCGAGGACGAACCGGCCTGCCGCAAGGACACGGTGCTCATCAACCGTGCCCCGCATCTCATCCTGGACGGCGCGCTGCTGTGCGCCGAGGCCCTGGGTGCCCGCACGCTGGTGGTGGGGGTCACCCGGGAGTCCACCCAGCGCTCCATGGAGGCCGCGCTCGCCGAACGCGGCCTCAGCAACGGCCGCCGATCGGCCCTCCGCGCGCGGGTGCAACGCAATCCCGTACGCATGGTGACCGGAGCGGCGGCCTCGCTGGTCCGGTCCATCGACGGCGGCCCGGCGATCCCGCCCGGCCGCAAGATCAGCGCCTCCAAGAGCGGTGTGGGCGGCGCCCCGACGCTGCTGTCGAACGCCGAGACCTTCGCCCAACTGGCCATCGCCGCCCGCATCGGGCCGGAGCGCTACGGCAACACCGGCCTGTACGACGAGCCGGGCACCGTCATGCTCACGGTGTCCGGAGCGGTCGCGCGGCCCATGGTGATCGAGGTCCCCACGGGCGTCCCGCTGCGCTACGTCCTCCAGCTTGCCGGCGCCCCGCCGGTCCCGCAGGGCGTGCTCACCGGCGGCTACCACGGCAAGTGGATCGACGCGGCGACGGTCAACGAGGCGATCGTCTCGCGCAACTCCCTGGACGCCGTGGGCGGTTCGCTCGGCGCCGGCGCGATCCTGCCGATCAGTCAGGACACCTGCCCGCTCGGCGAGTCCCTGCGCGTCGCCCAGTGGCTGGCCGAGGAGAGCGCGGGCCAGTGCGGCCCCTGCTACCTGGGGCTGCCGGCCGCGGCGCGTGGCCTGGAGGACATCCTCAACGGCGGTGGCCCCGCGGCCCTGGAGGCGCTCAAGCAGGTCGCGAAGAACGTGAAGCGGCGCGGCGCGTGTTCGCACCCGGACGGCTCGGCGATGTTCCTGGAGTCGACCATCAAGGCGTTCACCGACGACCTGGCCGCGCATGTCCTCGGAAACGGCTGCGGACGGCGCGTGGAGGGCGTTCTGCCGCTCTTCGAGGGGGGCAGGGCCCCTACGGGCATCCCGGGCGGCGGAGAGTCCGAGGAGAACGGCCCCAGCCGCCAGAAGATCTACGTCGACTGGACGCTGTGCCGGGGCCACGGCCTGTGCGCCGACATCCTCCCGGAGGTCTTCGAACTCGGCGCCGACGGCTTCCCCACCGTCGCCCAGGCCCAAGTCCCGCGCTACGCGGAGGCGAAGGCCCTCCGCGCGGTCCGCCGCTGCCCGGCGCTCGCCCTGCGCCTGGAGGACCAGACGGAGCGGGCCCCCGCCCGCAACAACCTCCCGGTGCTCTCCCAGGGCCGCGGCCGCCGCGCCCTGGGCCGCTGACGCGACGACCCACAGGGCCGCCCACCATGGGCGGCCCTCACGTCATGTGATCCGCGCACACACGAACGCACCGCACCGCGAACGCAGCCCGAACGCAAAAGACCCCGCCGGATCTTCACGATCCGACGGGGTCCCACTGTGGAGCTAAGGAGAATTGAACTCCTGACCTCCTGCATGCCATGCAGGCGCTCTACCAACTGAGCTATAGCCCCTTGCTTGGTCCGCCCGGGTTTCCTGTCGGTTTCCCCGGCGGCGACGCCAACATTACACGGTCCCCCCGGTGCACCACCAAATCGTTTCCGTTACGGGGCGATACGGGGCTAATGTCCGATTCCGCTGCGACCGCCCGCCCGGCGTCAGGCCGTGACGAACGAATAGAACCGCTTGAGCGTGCAGTGCTCTTCGAGAAGCCGGCCGTAGATCGGCTCGCCCTCGAGTTCGCGGTACGTCTCGATCGGGTCGCCTTTTATGATCAGCGCCCGGGCGCATTCCTCGCACCAGTACTGGTAATCCGGATTGACCGGTTCCATGTCCCGGACGATCGGCGTCCCGCTGCCGCACCAATCGCACTTTCGCCTGTGTGCACCCATCGATCAGCTCCAGCTGTGGCCGCAGGCCGTGCACACGTAGGAAATTCCGCCGTTGTCGCCGAGGACCTGGGCGACATGGACGGAGCCGCAGGAAGGGCAGCTGAGGCGGGTGACCGTGTCCCGTGTCCAGCTTGCGTCGGAGAGGTGGCCGCCCTCTCCGAGGATGCTCGCAGGCATCACTGCTCCCTCCCGTCGGGCCGCGCCCCCTTCCGGCCGTTTGATTCTGCCACGGCCGGGCCAATACGGTCAGCGACGCCTCAGTACCAGTCCGGACACGGCACCCACCGCGGCGGTTCCGGCCAGCGCGAACAGGCACGTGAAGAGCGCCTCCGCAGAGGTATACGCCTCAGAGACCCCGAGTGACTCAAAGCGGCTCAGGAACAGTGTGCCGAATACCGCGACCCCGGTCAGCTGCCCGAGCTGGGTGACCGTGGCGAGCAGTCCGCTGGCGTCCGCCGCGTCCTCCGGCCGCACGGTGGCGAGGGCGCCGGTGAGGGTCGGGCTGAAGCCGAGCGCGAGACCGGCGCCCCCCCCGGCGTACGCGAGGTGCACCAGCGCTCCCCCGTCGCCCCCGCCGTCCAGCGCGAGGGCCACGCCCGCCAGGGACAGCGCGGTGAGGCAGAAGCCGGCCGGGGCGAGAGCGCGCTGCCAGGAGGCGGGCCACCTGCGCCAGGTCAGGCCGACCAGGCCGAAGACGACGGCGGTCGGCGCGAAGGTCAGCCCCGTCCGCAGCGCGCTGTGGCCGAGCCCGCCCTGGAGGTGCAGGGTCAGCGCGAACAGGAATCCGCCGTTCACGGCCATCACCGCCAGGATCCGGAAGGCGGCCGGGCCCATGCCGGGGTGGCGCAGCACCCGGGGAGCGATCAGCGGACTGCCTCCGTGCCGGGCGAGGCGGGACTCGTAGGCGCAGAACAGCGCGAACACCACCGCGGACCCCGCCAGCGACAGCCAGGACCACAGCGGCCAGTCCTGCTCCTGCCCGAGCACCAGCGGCACCGTGAACAGGGACACGGCCGCCCCGAGCAGCACCAGACCCGGCAGGTCGAGACCGCGACCCGCCGGGGACCGCCCCGCCGGGTCCCGCGGCAGCATGCGCCGGCCGAGGACCAGCAGTACGGCGCCGACCGGCACGTTGACGAGGAAGACCGGCCGCCAGCCGGTGCCGAACAGGTCGGCGGCGACCAGGGCGCCACCGAGCACCTGACCGGCCGCGGCCCCGGTCGCGAGGACCGCCGCGTACGCGCCGAGCGCCCGGACCCGGGCCGTTCCGGTGAAGGTGCGCTGGATGAGGCTGAGCACCTGAGGGATCATCAGCGCCGAGCCGGCGCCCTGGGCCAGGCGGAAGACGATCAGCTCGGTGACTCCCTGCGCCAGACCGCAGGCGAGCGAGGCGGCGGTGAACAGGGCCAGCCCGCAGAGGTAAACCCGGCTGTGGCCGAGGCGTTCGCCGAGCCGGGCGCCGGTGATCAGCAACACGGAGTAGGTGATGGCGTATCCGGCGACGACGAGTTGCAAGTCGGCGCCGGAGGCATGGAGTTCGCGGCCGAGAGTGGGGGCGGCCACGTTCACGATGAACACGTCGAGCAGCGCCATGAACTGGGCGCCGAGCAGTACCGCGAGCAGCAGCCGGGGCCGGTTGTCAGTGGCGGGTGCTTCACTGATCGCAGGACTTGAGCCGGGTGCGGGAGCCGGTCCCGTCCGGGGTGTGGTCGTCATGCCGTCGAGCGTGACGACGCTCCGGTACGGGTGCCGAGTGCCCGCTGATGCTGGTACCGACAGCACCTGGCAGGGGGCGGGTCCGACGTCGACGATGGGGGACGTGACGATGGGGACGACACAGCGCCGCCGACCGGAGCTGGCCGCCTTCCTGCGCAGCAGGCGGGCCCGGGTGACACCGCAGGACGTCGGCATGCCGCCGGGCTTACGGCGCCGCACCCCGGGGCTGCGCCGTGAGGAGGTCGCCCAGCTCTCGGGCGTGGGCGTCACCTGGTACACCTGGCTGGAACAGGGCCGCCCGATCAACGCCTCCGCGCAGGTCCTGGACGCCGTCGCCCGCACCCTGCGGCTCGACCCACCCGAGCGGGAGCACCTGTACCACCTCGCCGAGGTGCCCTACGCCCCCGTCCCGCAGGCCCCGGCGCAGACCGTCGGACCGGAGATCAGGGGCATCCTCGACGCGCTGGCACCGCGTCCGGCGGTGGTCTACAACACGCGCTACGACATCCTCGCCGCCAACGCCTCCTACCGGACCGTGTTCGCCTTCTCCGGCGCCACCCGCCTCGACGGGACCGCCAACGCGCTGTGGACGCTGTTCACGGCCCCGGAGGAGAACTGCCCGCTGGTCTTCCGGGACGACGAGCTGCCGGTGATGGTGGCGACCCTGCGCGCCTCCTACGGCCGCCATGCCGGGGAGCCCGTCTGGGAGGACTTCATAGCCGCGCTGTCCGCGGCCAGCCCGCTGTTCGCCCGGCTGTGGGAGAGCGGCGACGTGGCACGGCCCGGACGGCGCGTGAAGGTCTTCCGGCACGCGGAGGCGGGCGAGCTGCGGATGACCTCGGTGTCGCTGTCGATCAACGGCATGCCGGAGTGCCGGATCGTCGTCTACACGCCGGACGACGAGGAGACGGAGCGACGCACGGCCCTGCTGCACGAAAAATCCCGCCCCCTGACGGGGACGGGATTCTGATCCACTGATCTTTGACAACTCAAGAGTGGACCACCCGAGAGTGTCGTTCTGTGGAGCTAAGGAGAATTGAACTCCTGACCTCCTGCATGCCATGCAGGCGCTCTACCAACTGAGCTATAGCCCCTTGCGTTCTCCCTGCTCGGCCGGGCGAACAAGAAGAACTTTAGCCTGCGACCTGCCAGAAAGTGAAATCCGGGTCCGGGCCGTCCGTCGGGCCCGTCAGTCGTCGTCGCCGAGCACCGGCTCCGGCAGGGTGCCGGCGTTGTGCTCCAGCAGCCGCCAGCCGCGGGCGCCTTCGCCGAGGACGGACCAGCAGCAGTTGGAGAGACCGCCGAGGCTCTCCCAGTGATGCGCCTCCAGGCCGAGGAGACGCCCGATGGTGGTGCGGATCGTGCCGCCGTGGCTGACCACGACGAGCGTGCCGTCGTCGGGCAGCTTCTCGGCGTGCCGGAGCACGACCGGAGCGGCGCGGTCGGCGACCTCGGTCTCCAGCTCACCGCCGCCGCGGCGGACCGGCTCACCGCGCTTCCACGCGGCGTACTCCTCGCCGTACCGGCCGATGATCTCCTCGTGCGTGAGCCCCTGCCAGACGCCCGCGTAGGTCTCGCGCAGGCCCTCGTCGTGGGCGACCTCGAGGCCGGTGAGCGCGGCCAGCTCGTCAGCCGTGTTCGCGGCGCGCTGGAGGTCGGAGGCGACGATCGCGTCGGGCTTGAGGGAGGCCAGCAGCCGGGCGGCGCGGCGGGCCTGGGCGACGCCGGCCTCGGTGAGGGCGACGTCGGTGGAGCCCTGGAAGCGGCGCTCCACGTTCCACGAGGTCTGACCGTGCCGCCACAGGATGACGCGGCGACCGCGGCCGGGCCTGCCGACGGTCACCTCGCCGGTGGCGCTCATCGCCACTCACCGTCCGGCTCGGTCGCCTCCTCGGCGGCCTGCAGCTTGGCGTGCTCCGCGGCCTTGCCGCGGGTGGCCTTGGCGTCCTCGGGCAGCTCCAGCTCGGGGCAGTCCTTCCACAGCCGCTCCAGGGCGTAGAAGACACGCTCCTCGCTGTGCTGGACGTGGACGACGATGTCGACGTAGTCGAGCAGGACCCAGCGGGCCTCGCGGTCGCCCTCGCGGCGGACCGGCTTGGCGCCGAGCTCCTTCTGCAGCCGCTCCTCGATCTCGTCGACGATCGACTTGACCTGGCGGTCGTTGGGCGCGGAGGCCAGCAGGAAGGCGTCGGTGATCGACAGCACGTCGCTGACGTCGTAGGCGATGATGTCGTGCGCGAGCTTGTCGGCGGCCGCCTGAGCGGCGGTGTTGATGAGCTCGAGGGAACGGTCAGTGGCGGTCACTACAAGGCTTTCCGTCGGCGGTCGATAGGACTCAAGGGTCTCACGACCGCCGACGACGCCCCACGCGATTGTTTCTCCGGCCGGGCTCCGGCGAACCGGGCCCGGCCGGAGGGTCGCTACGACGACGGCTCGTAGTCCTGCCCGAGGACCACCGACACGTTCGCGTTCGAGGTGACCTTGCCCTTCGAGACCGCGCTGGTTGGCAGGCCCAGGGTCTTGGCGACCTCGGTGGCGTTCTCCTTGTCGGCCGCGTCGGTGTAGACGACCTTCGAGGCGGACTGGGCCGCCGAGGCGGAGCCGCCCTCCAGGAAGGTGAAGCCGCCGTTGAGGAGCACCACGCGGGCCTTCTCCGTGTTGTCCTTCACACCGGTGGCGTTCTGGACCGAGACCCGCACGGCCGCGTCCTTGTCGGGGCTCTTCGCGGTGCCTCCGAGGACGTCCTTGACCACGCTGGCGCTGGTCTCGGCGCTCAGCGTCCCGTCGCCCTGCACCGGCAGGAGGGCGGTCTTGTAGTCGCCGCCCTTGGCAAGGTCGGCGAGCTTGGCCAGGAAGGTGCCGAGGTCCTTGTCCGTCATGGACGGGTCCAGGATCTGCTGGAGCGTCTGCACGGTGACCGTGGCGGCCTGCGCGTCGGAGGACAGCTTGCGCAGCACGCCCTGCATGACCTGCCCGAACCGCTCCAGCTGGGCGTTCGGGGCCTCGCCGGAGCCGCGGTAGGTGGCGTAGGCGACGGCCATCTTGCCGCTGAGGGTCTGGTCCTCGCCCTTCTTCACCAGGGGCGAGGCGCCCTTGGACTTGGCGGCCGGGTCGGGTACGTCGGTGTTGGTGTCGACGTCGATGTTGCCGACGAGGTCGACCAGGTTCTGCAGGTAGGGGGTGTCCAGACGCCAGGTGCCCTGGATCTCGGTGCCGAGGACGGTGTCCAGCGACTCGCGGGTGCCGGAGGAGCCGTCGTCCTCGACCGACTTGGCGAGCGTGGTCGTGGTGCCGTCGTCACCGCTCAGGGCGAGGGAGTTGGGCAGCAGGACGGTGGTGCCCTGGCCGGTGGTGGTGTTGTCGACCAGCAGCGCCGTCGCGGTGTCACCGCTCTTGGTGTTGTGCAGGTGGACGACGACCACGTCCCGCTTCTGGGCGCCGACGGCCGTCGCGGCTCCGCCCTTGTCGTCGGAGGAGGTCAGCCCCGGCAGCTTTCCGGCGTACCAGAGGTAGCCGACGCCGCCGACGGCGCACAGCGCCAGGACGACGACGAAGGCGACGACCCGGCTGCGGGCCCGGCGCCTGGCCTCCTCGCGGCGCTCGGTGCGGTTCTCGGTGAACGCCAGCCAGTCGATGACGTCCTCGGAGTCGCCGTCGGGCTCCTCGACGAAGGCGAACTGCTCGGTGCGGTAGTCCCGTTGGTCCCGCGCCGGCTCCTCCGGCTCCTCCACGGGACCGGCCTGCTGCGGGATGTAGGCGGTCTGCTCGGCGACCCGAGGCTGCTGCCCACTGCTCGCGGCCTGCCCGTAGGGGTCGTACGAGGAGGCCGTACCGCCCGGGCCATAGGGGTCGTAGCCGTCGTAGGAGTCGTACGGCTGCACCGGCTGCTGCTGACCGGTCGCGTACGGGTCGTAGCCGTACCCCTGCTGAGCGTAGGGGTCGTACGGCTGCTGAGGGGGCTGCTGCGGGACCGGCCGGTACACCGGCTGCCCGTACTCGTCGTAGCCGACGAGCTCGTACTGCTGGTCGGCCCCGTACTCAGCGCCCCCCGCGTCGTATCGGTCGTTCACCGGTGCCCCTCTCGGCTCACTCGCCGCGGTACAGCTCGCGCTTGTCGATGTAGCGCACGACTCCGTCCGGCACCAGATACCAGACCGGGTCGCCCTTGGCGACTCTCGCACGGCAGTCTGTGGAGGAGATGGCGAGCGCGGGAACCTCGACCAGCGAGACCCCGCCCTCCGGGAGACCGGGGTCGGCCAGGTGGTGGCCGGGCCGGGTGACCCCGATGAAGTGCGCGAGGGAGAACAGCTCTTCCGTGTCCCGCCAGGTCAGGATCTGGCCGAGGGCGTCGGCGCCGGTGATGAAGAACAGGTCGGTGTCGGGGTTGAGCGCCTTCAGATCGCGCAGGGTGTCCGTGGTGTAGGTCGGGCCGCCGCGGTCGATGTCGATGCGGCTCACCGAGAACTGGGGGTTCTCGGCGGTGGCGATGACCGTCATCAGATAGCGGTCCTCGGCCGGGGAGACCTTGCGGTGGGTCTTCTGCCACGGCTGCCCGGTCGGGACGAACACCACCTCGTCCAGGTGGAACTGCGCGGCGACCTCACTGGCCGCCACGAGGTGCCCGTGGTGGATCGGGTCGAAGGTTCCGCCCATGACGCCGAGCCGGCGCTTGCCGGGGTTCGACGGGCCGTTGTTCGGGCCGGTAGGCATGTCCTGCTCTCCCATGCGTGCAGACCCTACCGGCCCGACCCATGAGCCTCGCCCGCCAGACCCCCTGGGGAACGTCCGGGGCGGGCTCGGCGCCGGCTCAGCGGTCGCGGTTGAAGCGGGTGGTGACCCACAGCAGCAGCATCAGGATGACGAAGGCAGCGCCTCCGGTCACCAGCGGTTCGAGGCTCTCGTGATTGCCGCCGCCGTGCTCTCCGCCCTCGGAGGCGAGGGTGACCAACTGGGCAGCGGTGCTGTGGAAGCTCATCTTCGGCAGAACCTTCGGGTGTGGGCGGGATAAAGATGTCGGCTCATCGTAAGCGGGCGGCTCCGCGCCGATCACGCCGACTCCGCCGTTGGGGCACCGCGAGCCGGGACCGGCACCGCGCCGATCATCGGGCGATCCGCCGCCGATCATCAGGCCGTCCGCCACCGATCACCGGGCAGTCGCCCGCCGATCGCCGGGCGATCCCGCGCCCAGGCAACTTATCCGGCGCCTCATTCGTCCTTCGACTTGTACCCCCGCAGCAGGAACCACGCGGTCAGGACACAGCCCAGGATCATCACGACCAGGACGACCCGGAGCAGATTCCCCGCCCCTTGTATCTCGGCCGCGCTCGCGGCCTCGGTCAGCCAGGCGGCTGCGGGATGGTGCTCCATGGCGTGGGACTCCTTCGCTGTACTGCCCGTCCACGGTAACTCCGCCTAGGCTGGAGCCTGCTCAGGGGGCCCGAAGGGGCCGCGGCACGGCCACACAGACGCACATGGGGGATCACATGTCCGACGACGGCCACCAGCAGGGCGGGCACGAGAACGTGCCGAGCAGGCAGCGCAGGCGCTTCCCCGGCATCTCCTCGCGTGCGTACGAGCACCCGGCCGACCGCAGTGCCCTGGTGGCGCTGCGCAAGCTGAGCGGGTTCGACACCGTCTTCAAGGCGCTGAGCGGCCTGCTGCCCGAGCGGAGCCTCAGGCTGCTGTTCCTGTCCGACTCGGTGCGGGTCTCGGACCAGCAGTTCGCGCACCTCAACGACATGCTGCGGGACGCCTGTTACATCCTGGACCTGGAGAAGGTCCCGCCGATGTACGTCAACCAGGACCCGCAGCCGAACGCGATGTGCATCGGCCTGGACGAGCCGATCATCGTGGTCACGACCGGGCTTGTCGAGCTGCTCGACGAGGAGGAGATGCGCGCGGTCGTCGGGCACGAGGTGGGGCACGCGCTCTCCGGCCACTCGGTGTACCGGACCATACTGCTGTTCCTGACCAACCTCGCGCTCCGGGTCGCCTGGATCCCGCTGGGCAACCTCGCTGTCATGGCGATCGTGACCGCGCTGCGCGAATGGTTCCGCAAGTCGGAGCTGTCCGCGGACCGGGCGGGCCTGCTGGTCGGTCAGGACCTCCAGGCCTCGATGCGCGGCCTGATGAAGCTCGCCGGCGGCAACCATCTGCACGAGATGAACGTGGACTCGTTCCTGAAGCAGGCCGAGGAGTACGAGGCCGGGGGCGACCTGCGCGACTCCGTGCTGAAGATCCTGAACGTGCTGCCGCGCTCCCACCCCTTCACCACCATCCGGGCGGCCGAGCTGAAGAAGTGGTCCGAGTCCCGCGACTACCAGCGGATCATGGACGGCCACTACCCGCGGCGCAGCGAGGACAAGGACACCTCGGTCTCGGACTCGTTCCGGGATTCGGCCTCGCACTACGCCACGCACGTCAAGACCTCCAAGGACCCGCTGATGAAGCTGGTCTCGGACATCGCGGGCGGCGCGGGCGACCTGGGCGGCCGGGTGCGGCGGGGCTTCGGAGGCTTCACCGCTTCGGCGCCGCCGAGGGACTCGTCGTCGAGGGACTCGTCGCCGAAGGACTCCTCGCCGCGGGACTCCTCGCCGAACGACCAGCCGCCGACGGACACGCCACCGCGTGACGGCGAGTAACAGCGCAGAGGCTCACCTTCAGCGCAGAGGCTCACACCTTCGGCTGGGCGCTCGCCGCCAGTGAGCCGCACAGCGCCGTCGCGCTGCCCGTCGCGTAGGGGTCCGACCCGGCCGGGCCGCCCGCCTTCGCGGTCTGCCCGGCGAGCAGCGGGCGCAGGCGGTTGGCCGAGTCCTCGGAGCAGGACATCGGGCCCGCCTGGACGTAGGAGACGATCAGCTGGGCCTGGCCCATCCGCAGGTCGTCGCGGTCGAAGCGGAAGTGCAGCTCGCGCCGGACGGTGAACAGGGACGCCTCGGCCCGCGCTCCGGAGCCGGCCGGACGCAGGGCGTACACGAAGGTGTGGTCCGCGCTGACCTCGAGGGTGGACGAGTCGGTCTCGGCGGCGGCGAGCGTGCCCTGGACGCGGATCTTGCGGTCGGCGAGTTCGACGGCGTTCGGGTCGAAGCGGACCAGCCAGCCGGTCGGGGCGTGCCGGCCGTCCGCGGTGGGGTGGTCGAAGCTCTGGTCGAACTGGTCGAGTTGGTCCGGGTCGAGCAGGACCCGCACGGGCCGGACCTGGTCCCCGGCGATCACCTCGGGGTAGAGCGCGGAGCGGACGATGTAGTCCTTGGCGATGCTCAGCGCGCTCACGACCTGGCCGTCCGAGAAGTGGGCGGTGCGCCGGGAGGCCGGCAGCGGTACGCCCTCGGCACCGATCCGGTACTGGGCGGCGGGGCTGTGCGCGTACAGCGCCTCGGTGTCGGTGGAGCCCGGCACCTTGCCCTGCGGGGCGAGCGGGATCACGGTCATCCGCAGCGGCTCCACGGGCTGCGGCTCCGGCGGGGTCTGGTAGGGGTGCCGTACCCCCATGTAGATCGCGGTGCCGAAGGCGACGGCGATGAGCACGACGAGGATCAGCGCCTGCCGGGACAGGCCCCGGCGCAGGGGCGGACGGCGGCGGACGGCCGGCGCGTGATCGTCGATGCGCTCCTGCGCGGAGAACTCCTGGAGGCGGGCAGCTCGGACGAACGACTCGTCGAAAACGACGGATCGGTACTCGTCCTCGCCACCGCCGGGTCCGCCCTCGGGTGTCCCCTCAGGTGGGTCTCCAGGCCTGCCCATATCTTCAGGGTAGGTCGCGGGGCGCTCAGGTAAACGCCCTGCTGTACGACAAGTTCTGACAGGTCCTCACCAGAAATGGCGGGTTCCGGCCGGGGTCCGCTCAGGGCAGTCGCGGGACTGCCGAGATGGCCGGCTGGGAATGGTCGGCGGAGGCGGAGGGTGACCCCGCTCCGCCCTGTTCCAGGCCGGTCGAGGAGGGCGGCGGAACCTGCTCCCGGTTGCCCGAGGAGGCGCCGCGGTAGACCGCGGTGAAGGCCAGCGCGACCATGCCGATGCCCATCAGCAGGGCGAGCATCCAGGCCACGGGGCGGTGCCAGCGGACCACCTGTTTGCCGTAGGTGCCCGGGGCGCCGTAGCGGCCGTCCAGGACCCCGGTGTCGTCCAGGTCGTCGAAGTCCGGATCATGGCCGAACCCGCGGGGGTCCTCGGCGCCGTATCCGTCCTCGTACCGCTCGCCCCCGCCGTGGGCCCGGCGGGCCTCCGCCTCGGAGGCCTCGGCTCTGGCCTGGGCAGCGGCCAGGAGGCGTTCGACGGCGGTCGGCTCGTGCAGCGTCGCCGCCTGTACGAAGGCCTCGTCGAAGACCACGGAGGCGAACTCTTCGTCCGACACCCCGCGGTCGTGGTCGTCGTCGGGCTCCCAGCCGTCCGGGAACGGCGTGCCCCCCACGTCCTCCGGCACGGCTCCAGAGTAGTCCTGGGGGGTCAATTTGGGCAGACCGTATGGAAATTCATCCGTCCGGCGGGCCGTCGCTCGTGCGGCTTTCGAGCGGCGCACGGGTACGCGAGGGGCGCGTGCCCCCCGCATATGCGCCGCTCAAACCGCTCGGGCGACTCTGACCGCTCAGGCGCTCACAGCCCGCACGGGGATCAGCGCCGGATGTGCCCGTCGCCGGTGACGATGTATTTCGTGCTGGTCAGCTCCGGCAGGCCCATCGGACCGCGGGCGTGCAGCTTCTGGGTGGAGATGCCGATCTCCGCGCCGAAGCCGAACTGGCCGCCGTCGGTGAAGCGGGTCGAGGCGTTGACCGCGACCGTGGTGGAGTCGACCAGCTGGGTGAAGCGGCGGGCGGCCTGCTGCGAGGTCGTCACGATGGCCTCGGTGTGGCCCGAGCTCCACAGCCGGATGTGCTCCACGGCCTTGTCCAGCGAGTCGACGACCGCCGCGGCGATGTCGTACGACAGGTACTCCGTCTCCCAGTCCTCCGGCGTGGCCTCCACCACGGTGGCCCGGGAGTCCTTGGCGTACGCCATGACCCGCTCGTCGGCGTGCACGGTGACCCCGGCCTCCGCGAGGGCGTCCAGGGCCCGCGGCAGGAACTCGGGGGCGATGTCCTGGTGGACCAGGAGGGTCTCGGCGGAGTTGCAGACGCTGACCCGGTGGGCCTTGGAGTTGATCAGGACGTCGACGGCCGTGTCGAGGTCGGCCTGCGCGTCGACGTAGACATGGCAGTTGCCGGTGCCGGTCTCGATCACCGGGACCGTGGACTCGTTGACCACCGTCTGGATCAGCGAGGCGCCGCCGCGCGGGATGAGGACGTCGACGAGGCCGCGGGCGCGCATCAGCTCGCGCACGCTCTCCCTGCTCTGGCCCGGCACGAGCTGTACGGCGTCGGCGGGCAGCCCGGCGCCGCCGACCGCGTCCCGGATCACCCGGACGAGGGCGCTGTTGGACTCGTAGGCGGAGGCGGAGCCGCGCAGCAGGACGGCGTTGCCGGACTTCAGGGCCAGGGCGGCCGCGTCGACCGTCACGTTCGGGCGGGCCTCGTAGATGATGCCGACCACGCCGAGCGGCACGCGGACCTGGCGCAGGTCGATGCCGTTGGGCAGGGTCGAGCCGCGGACGACCTCGCCGACCGGGTCGGGCAGCGCGACGACGTCCCGCACGTCGGAGGCGATGGCGCGGACCCGCTCCGGGGTCAGTGTCAGCCGGTCGACGATCGACTCGCTGGTGCCGGCCTCGCGGGCGGATGCGATGTCCTTGGCGTTGGCCTCGACGATCTCGCTCGTGCGGACCTCCAGGGCGTCCGCGATGGCGAGCAGCGCGTCGTCCTTGGCGGCCCGCGGCAGCGGCGCGAGGTCGGCCGCGGCGGCCTTGGCGCGGTAGGCGGCCTGGGTGACCGGGGTCATCGAGTCGTACGGCGAGAGCGTGGTCATGAGGGAAGGGTAGTGCGCCGGACGGACCGGTTCACCGGACGTCCCACACCGCGAGACAAGCCGTCCGAAGGTCACGCAAAAGGGATCCTCGAGCGCCCGCCACGCGATGCACGACCGCTCAGTACGGGTGCACGCCCACCGGACTGGCCGGCGGCGGCCCGTACCCTTCCGCGATCCGCTGGTGGTAGGTCTCGCGGTCGATGACCTCCAGACCCACGATCTCCCAGGGCGGCAGGCCCGCGCTCTGGCGGTGCTCACCCCACAGGCGCAGCGCGACGGCGGCCGCGTCGTGCAGGTCGCGGGCCTCCTCCCAGTACCGGATCTCGGCGTGGTCGTTGGCGTAGCGGCTGGTCAGCAGGAAGGGGTGGTCGTGGGCGAGCTGCTCGAGGGCGCGCCGGACCTCCTTCAGGGGGGCCTCCTCGCCGGAGACGCTGAGGGTGACGTGCCACAGCCGGGGCAGTTCCCCGGGCTTCTCGGCCTCCTCACCTCCGGCCAGCTCGCCGGTCGCGACGCTGGTCAGGGCGCGCTCCTCCCCCGGGGCCCGGGATCCTGCCGCTCGGGAGGAGGCACCGCCGATCCCACCGCCGGACGCCGCCGCCCCAGGGCGTACTCGTCTCACGACGGCCTCCTTCGTCCACGGTCGAGCGGCCACGGCGAGCAGCGCTCGTTCGGAATATGTCCCTGAGACAAAGTTGAGCAGCCCGCAAGCAGTTCTGTGGCGCTTTTGCGGAACGTCCACCTCAGGGCGACGACTTCACCGGGGCGTTCACCCTGTTTTCGGACGGCCCCCGCACGAAGCCGGTTGCGGCCCCTGCCGGAAAACGGTCACGTCCCCTGCCGACAGACCGGTTACGACCCTCGCCGGGAGGCCGGTCACGACCCTCGCCGGGAGCCCGGTTACGACCCTCGCCGGGAGTGCCCGGTTACGGCCCCCGCCCAGAAGCCCGTTCCGCCCCCGCCCGGCGCCCCGGTCACGGCTCCAGCAGCACCAGATCGTCCCGGTGCACGACCTCACGCTCGTAGGCCGCCCCCAGCTCCCGCGCCAGCTCCCGCGTGGACCGCCCGATGAGCTGCGGGATCTCCTTGGCGTCGAAGCTGACGAGTCCGCGCGCCACCGCGCGCCCGGCCCCGTCCCGCAGCTCGACCGGGTCCCCGGCGCTGAACTCACCCTCCACGGCCGCGATCCCGGCCGGCAGCAGCGACTTGCGGCGCTCCACGACCGCCCGCACCGCGCCGTCGTCCAAGGTCAGCGAGCCCTGCGGAGTGGACGCGTGCTGGAGCCACAGCAGCCGGTCGGCTGACCGCTTGCCGGTGGCGTGGAAGTAGGTGCCGGTGTCCCGCCCCGACAGCGCCTCGGCTGCGTGCACCGCGCTGGTCAGCACCACGGGGATGCCCGCGGCGGCCGCGATCCGGGCGGCCTCGACCTTGGTGACCATGCCGCCGGTGCCGACCCCGGCCTTGCCCGCGCTGCCGATCTCCACACCGGAGAGATCGGCCGGCCCCCGTACCTCCGCTATCCGCGAGGTCCCCGGCTTGCTGGGGTCGCCGTCGTAGACGCCGTCCACGTCGGACAGGAGGACCAGCAGATCGGCGCGGACCAGGTGGGCGACGAGCGCGGCGAGCCGGTCGTTGTCACCGAAGCGGATCTCGTCCGTGGCAACGGTGTCGTTCTCGTTGACGACCGGCAGGGCGCCCATCGCGAGGAGCTTGTCGAAGGTGCGGGAGGCGTTGCGGTGGTGCGCGCGGCGGCTCATGTCGTCGGAGGTGAGCAGCACCTGGCCGACGCGGACGCCGTAGCGGGCGAAGGAGGCGGTGTAGCGGGCGACGAGGAGGCCCTGGCCGACGCTGGCGGCGGCCTGCTGGCGGGCCAGGTCCTTGGGGCGGCGGCGCAGTCCGAGCGGGGCGAGTCCGGCCGCAATGGCTCCGGAGGAAACGAGAACAATCTCACGTTCTCCGCCGCTGCGGCTCTTGGCGAGGACGTCGACGAGGGCGTCCACCCGGTCCGCGTCGAGCCCTCCGGAGGCCGTCGTGAGGGACGAGGAACCCACCTTGACGACGACCCTGCGCGCCTCGGTCACGGCCTGCCTTGCGCCTGTCACCTGCTGTTCCGTCCCCTCGCACGTCGACTGCACCGCAATCTACGCGAAGGGCGCGGTCCGCCGCGCGGCGGTCCGGAGGCCGGACACCGGGACGGTGGTGATCCGCTCACGCTGTGCGTCCGGCGAAAAGGTTGTACGGGTTGCTTATAGAAGTGAAAGAAGTATCAAACTTAATATGACCTTTGTGTCAACGACTGTTCCCCCCGCGCGGCGCATCCTCCTCAGATCGGGGAAGAGCCCCTTCGACGTCGTCCCCGTGGAAGAAGCCCTCCACCGCGACGTCATCGCCACCAACTCCGGCAACCTGATCTTCAGCGACGCCACCCACAAGATCCTTGAGCTCCCGGGCACCGAGGTCGTGTCCAACGGCATCCGGACGAACGTGCAGGCCGCCGGGAGGATCAACGAGCAGTACGACGCCTTCGTCGTGCCGCTCGCCAACGCGTTCCGCCCCTCGTTCGAGCCCCAGCTCAAGCGCCTCACGCAGCTCATCACCCGGCTGAGGATCCCGGTGGTCGTGGTCGGCGTCGGCGCCCAGACCGGGCTCTCCTACGACCCGGCGCGGCTGAAGCCGATGGAGCCCGCCGTACGGGCGTTCGTCTCGGCGGTGCTCGACAAGAGCGCCTCGATCGGCGTGCGCGGCGAGTTCACCGAGAAGTACCTCAAGGACATGGGCTTCCGGGACGTCGAGGTCATCGGCTGCCCGTCGATGTTCATGTACGGCAAGGACCTCGACATCACCAAGCGGGCCCCGGAGCTCACCGCCGAGTCCCGGGTCGCGATCAACGGCTCGCACAGCGCCGTGCAGACCCAGGGCCTGGACCGGGTCATCACCGACGCCCACGCGCGCTACCCGCACCTGCGCTACATCGGCCAGAACCTCAGCGACGCGGTCCAGCTGCACTGGCGGGACGTGTCCGGCCCCAACGGCAAGATCACGGCGATGCCGACGCACCCGAGCCACCCGATGTACCAGGAGGGCAAGGCCCGCGTCTACATCGACCCGATCACCTGGATCGACGATCTGCGCGAGTTCGACTTCTCCTTCGGCTCCCGCATCCACGGCAACATCGCGGCGCTGCTGGCCGGCACCCCCGCGACCGTGCTGTGCGGTGACTCGCGGACGCTGGAGCTGTGCCGGTACTTCGACATCCCGCACCACCGGATCGACCAGCTCGCCAAGGGCGAGACGGTGGACCCGGCGAAGCTGTACGCGGAGGCCGACTTCGGCGCGCTGATCGGCGGCCACTCCGAGCGGTTCGAGCGGTTCACGTCGTTCCTGGACCGCAACGGCCTGCGGAACACCTTCACGCACGGTGACGGCGGCGCCGCGTTCGAGAAGCGGATGCGCTCGTTGTCCTTCCCGGCCGGCATCGGCCCGTGGAACGACGCCGACCCGGTCGCCATGGCCACCCGCTTCGGCTGGCTGCAGAACCGGATCAGCAAGCTGACCGAGGACAACGCCAAGCTCAAGCGGGAACTGGCGCAGAGCGGCAGCAAGGCGACGGCGTCCCCCGCCGCTCCCGTGCCGTCGTCCGTCTACCGCCGGGCCCGCCGCGTGGTCCGCCCGCTGCGCAAGGCGCTCCAGTCCGGCCGCCAGTAAAAGCACCCTGGTCCGGCCCCCGGTAGAAGGACCCCGGTCCGGCCGTCAGTGACAGGCGACGGACGTCAGTAACACACCGTCACTCCAAGGTCTCCGGACGACACCCGCGTGTCGTCCGGAGGCAGGCGCGCGTTAACCCGGACGCACCCCTGCGCCGACCTTGGAGTGACCGCAGTGCCCCTACCCCTCCCCCGCATCCGGATCCCGGTCAAGGTGCTCCCGGCCGCGGCCCTGGCCGCCGCCTTCTGTGCCCAGGCCGTGGCAGCCCTGCGCCCGCACATCCCGCTGCTGATCGCCGCGACGGCCATCTCGCTCGCCGCCGAGGGCGTCCTGTACCGCTGGCAGCGCGGCATGCTGTCGGTCTTCGCCAAGTCGCAGATGGACATCACCGTGCGCCATGTGGTGCGGGACCTGCTGCTGGTGGTCGCCCTGCTCCGGCTCGGCGGACAGGACCGGGAGTCGTCGTACGCCCCGCTCGTGGCCGGTCTGCTCGCCTTCTACGCGCTGCACTGCCTGATCCAGGCGGTCTCGGTCCTGGTCCGCCGCACCCGCACCCTGCCGGTGGTGACCCGGAACATCGACGCCTCCGCCCTGCGCCTGTCCCCCGCCCCGCCCCTGCTGCTGCGCCGCCCCGGCCCGCGCCTGCTGGTCCACGGCCTGCCCGCGACGGCCGGCCTGCTCACCACGGCGGCCGTCGCCGACCCGCGCGCCGCGGCCCTCGGCATCGCCCTCTCCCTTGGCCTCGCCGTGCTGGGCCTGTCCGACCTGCTGCTCCGGCTGCTGCCGGGCCGCCGCCCGGTCGGCGAGCGGCAGGCCCTGGAGTGGCTCGACCGGTGGCTCGCGGAGTACCGCCCCACCGTCGGCCTGTACTTCTCCGGCGGCACCTCCTCGGCGTACCAGGCGAACATGTGGCTGGAACCGCTGGCGAAGCTGGACGGGCGGCCGGTGATCGTGCTGCGCGAGCGGTTCATGGTCCAGAAGCTCGCCGCGACCGACGTACCCGTCATCTGTCTGCCGAAGGTCTCCACACTGATGCGGCTGGAGCAGTCCACGCTCCAGGTCCTCATCCACCCCTCGAACTCCGGCAAGACCTCCCAGGTGCTGCGCATCCCGACGCTGAAGCACACCTTCGTCAACCACGGGGAGAGCGACAAGCTGTCCTCCTGCAACCCGTACGCGAAGGCCTACGACGAGGTGTGGGTGGCCGGACCCGCGGCGCGCGAGCGGTACGCGCAGGCCGAGGTGGGCGTCGAGGACAAGGACGTGGTGGAGATCGGCCGCCCCCAACTGGACGCCGTACGGCCGTACTCGGGCCCGCCGACCGGACGGTTCACGTCCGTCCTGTACGCGCCCACCTGGGAGGGCTGGGACGGCAACCCCGGGAACACCTCGGTGATCGAGGCCGGCGAGAACGTCGTACGGGCGCTGCTGGCGGATCCGGGCGTCCGGCTGCTGTACAAGCCGCATCCGCTGACCGGCTCGGTCGATCCGCGGGCCGGGGCGGCCGATCTGCGGATCCGGGAGCTGATCCGGGCCGCGAACCGGGAGCGTTCGGGGCCGCGGCCCACGGACGACGGGGAACTCGACCGGCGTACGGCGGAGTTGGACCGGCTCACCGTGACCGCGTTCCGCGGCGGCGCCGACCAGGTCGAGCGGATGCTGGCGCAGTCGACGCCCGAGCCGGGGCGGGCCGAGGCGGTGGCCGCGGCCACGGCCGCCTGGGAGGAGGCCTACTGGGGCGCGCTGCCGGAATGGGAGCACCAGGTCGTGCTGGGCCCCCGGCCCACGCTGTTCTCCTGCTTCAACCGCTGCGACCTGCTGATCAGCGATGTCTCCAGCGTGGTCAGCGACTTCCTGGCGAGCGGGAAGCCGTACGCCGTGGCGAACACCAGCGGCCTCGCGGAGGACGTCTACCGCAAGACCTTCCCGACCGTGCGGGCGGCGACCGTGCTGGCGCCGGACGCGGCCGGGGTGCCCGCGCTGCTGGAGTCGGTGCGGGATCCCGAGAAGGACGAACTGGTACGGGAGCGCGCCGAGTTGAAGCGGCATCTGCTGGGCCCGGACGAACCGACCGCTCAGGAGCGCTTCAACGCGGCCGTACGGAAGCTCGGTTCGGCCGCCGAGGAGCGCCGGGCCCGGCTGGTCCCGGAGCAGCGCCTCAGCGAGTCGCCGGTGCGGGGCGCCGGACCGTCCGCCGCAGCGTCCGTCGCGCCTTCCGCAGCACCCGGCGCATGAAGTAGTCGGTGCCGCCCTCGCGGTAGCCGGGGACGCCCCGGGCCTCCCGGGGCTCGGCGAGGTACACGGAGTCCGGGATCCCGGCCTCGGCGTCCCGGAAGTACGGATACGCCAGGTAGACCCGGCGGCCCTTCTTCTCCAGGAGGGCCGTCGGCTGCTTCTTGGCCTTGGTGAACCTCAGGACCTCCAGCAGGCGTTCGGCCTGCCGGCCGGCCACCAGATGCAGCCGCAGCCGCTCCTCGACCTTCAGCCGCTGGGACACGCCCTCGTTCCAGTGCGCGGCCAGCAGCGGGGCCGCCAGTTCGAGCTTGTGCCGCCGGATCTTCTCGCTGTCCTTGAGGAACTTCGGGCCGAACTGCGGCAGCAGCGTGACGACGAAGGGGCGGACCATGAGCACATCGCGCTTGGGGCCCGGCGGGACCATCTCCGAGATCAGGTTCATCAGGGCGCGCGCGGAGTCGAAGCGCAGGGTGTAACTCCCGCTCTTCGTCACGTGCTTGCCGTCCTCGCGGCCGACCAGGTAGTAGCAGGTGTAGTCGGCGACCACCGAGACGCCGTCGGCCCGCAGATAAGCCTCCATCGTGAACAGCGCGTCCTCGCCGGTCCACAGGGACTCGTCGAAGCGCATCGCGTGCCGGGTCAGCAGCTCGCGCCGGAACAGCTTCTGCGCGCTCAGCGTGAACTTGATGTTGGAGGAGTACACATCGGTGCGCTCCAGCGTCCGGCCCCACATCGACTGCGGCGGATTGCGGTTGACGCCCTCGACCCGGCCGAGGACCACGTCCGTGCCGTTGCGGTCGGCCATCGCGACCATCCGCTCCAGGGCCTCGGGGCCGAGCCGGTCGTCGGCGTCGAGGAAGAAGACGTACCGCCCGGCGGCCTTGCCGAGGCCCACGTTGCGCGGGCCGCTGGGCCCGCCGGAGTTCTCCTGCCGGATCACCGTCACCGGCATGGGGGCGCGGGCCGCGAACTCCTCCAGGTACTCGCCCGTACCGTCGGACGAGCCGTCGTCCACCGCGATGACCTCGACGCGCCCCGGGTCGATGGTCTGCGCCTCGACGGACGCCAGGCACTCGACCAGGTACGGCATCGCTTCGTACGCCCCGATGACGACGCTCACATCAGGCTGCGTCACGGTCACGTTTCCCCCTAGTAAACGGAAGGTTTTCTCCCGTATCTCCTTTTCGCTACCTAGAAGACGGTTCGATGAGGGCGGCGGTTGCCCCCCGGCTATCGTTTAGTGACTCACGTCACAGTACGTTCCCGGTGTGAAAAGCGTTCGACCCCCGGGGAGTTGGACTCCCAGGGGGCCGAATCAGAAGGAATCGAGGGCGTCAGCCGGCCAGCTCCGGCGACTCCGCCGCCTCGGTCGACGCGATCCGCGCCTCCTGGCCGAGGTTGCGGGTCTCCGCCTTCAGGGAGAGGTTCGACACCGCGGTGTTGAACTGGTCGATGGAGGTCGGCTCGTCCGGGCCCAGCAGGTACTGTTTCAGCTCGCCGCGGTCCTCGGCCAGCGGGTCGGCGGCGGGGTCGCGGACGGCGTCCAGCAGCCCGCCCAGCTCGGCCGCGCTGTTGGTGAGGATCACCGCCGCGCGCACCGCGGTGTTCTGCCGCTTGAACTCCTCCTCGCCCAGCTCGCCGGAGTCCGTCACCGCGTACGGCTTGCCGCTCGCGATGAAGTCGGAGACCACGCTGGAGATGTCGGAGACCATCGCGTCGGAGACGTTGAAGCAGTCGTACAGACGCGGCTCGGCACCGGTGATGACGCGGTGCTCGTGGGCGCCGAAGGAACGCCAGTAGGCGTCGTTCCACTCGGCGCGCAGCCGGGCGACCTCCTCGTGCCGGGCCACGTCGACCAGGCCGTCGCGGGTGGCCTCGGCCTCGTCACCGCGGTCCTTGCCGTTGCCGGCCAGCTCGGCGAGGCGGGCCTCGATCCGGGTCAGCTCGGCCTTGGCGGCCGTCTGCGCGGCGGGGTCGACGGCGAACCGCCGGTCGGCGACCCGCTCGGCGCCGGCCTTCTCCACCAGAGCGGTGATCCGCAGGTGGGCGGCCTTGGCCTCGGCGCTGACGGTGCCGGTGAACGGGTGCGGCTTGTACAGCACGCGGACCGGGGGATCGGCCGTGACCAGGCGCTTCACGATGTTCTCGCCGGCCAGCACGATCGAGGTGTTGCCCGGGTTGCCGTCCCAGCCCTCCCAGGTGGGCGCGTACAGCACGGTCGGCATCCGGCCCTCGGGGACGCCCTGCCAGGTCTGGATCGGCGCCAGCTGCGGACGGCCGACCTCGACGATGTCGTCGTCGCGGACGCCGACGTCGGCTATGGCGTACCGGTCGCGGCCCGCGCGGCCCGCGGTCCACACCTCGTCGTACACCTTGCTGAACGGGTTGACGCTGGCCAGCTTGTCGCTGTCACCGTGGCCGATGAAGACGTGCTTCATGGTGGGGACGCGCAGCAGGTGGATGTTCTTGCCGACGTTGGCCGCGTACAGCGCGACCCGCACCGTCGTCAGGTCCAGGTTCATCAGGTGCACCCCTCCGGGCACGCAGATGACGGGGACCGTGGTCGGCGCCAGGTTGTTCAGGATGACCCGTTCGCGCAGGATGATCAGCGGCCTGGAGTCCAGCTGCTCCATCGTCTCCAGCCACATGTTGACCTGGTACGCGGAGTCCTTGGAGCCGGAGAAGTACAGCACGGTCTCCGGGCGGTACTCGGCCAGCCAGTCGTCCATGGCGGCCAGCACGGTGTCCGCGTTCGGCGGGATCTTGGCGCCGCGGACGTACGGCACCAGCGCGAGGACGTAGAGGCAGCCGAGGAACAGGGTGACGGCGATGCCGATGAACCCGGCCAGGGGCTCGTCGAGGAAGGCCGAGACCAGCACGCCGATGACGGCGAACAGATCCAGGTGGAGCATCTTCTCGGCGGAGCGGTGCAGCAGTACCTGCGGCGGCGCGTCGGGGATGCGGATCCGCGAGGCGAGGTCGATGTTGCGGGTGGCGACCGGCATCCGGCGGCGGTTGCGGATCAGCGTGACCAGGGCGCCGTGCGGGGCCTGGAGGCCGTAGAAGGCGATGAAGCCGGCGACCGCGGCGTAGAAGACCAGGTTGTCCGAGAGGTCCAGCCGGGCCAGCAGCAGGACCAGCAGCAGCTGTCGGATCAGGAAGCGGATCGACAGTCCTGCGCGCACCTTGCTCAGGCGGTTGACCAGGTAGCTGCCCTTGCGGTGCAGATAGTGGTCAGCCAGGTACGTCACGGCCGCCGCGGCCGCGAAGGCGGGAACGCTCGGGACGAGCGCGGCCACCATGAGGCAGGGGAAGCCCAGCATCACGAGGACCGCCGCGGCCAGCTCGGCCGCGCTGCCCACCCGGGCGACGCGTATAGCGGTGGAGATCACGGATAAACCTGCTCTGGGAGGGGTTGCCGGTCTTGAGGAAGGTCTCGCTGCACGAGAGGCCGAAGGACTCAGGCCCCTGTGAATTCTTCGTGAATGAAGAAACGCAGAGGCCTGAATTCCGTAAGGCTATTGTCAGTTGATTATGCCACGCCGTCCTGGCGGTCCAGCACACTGGCCAGCGCCTGCTCGAAGCCGGAGGCCTGGCCCGCGGCGGCCGTCGGGTCCTGCTGGCGGACGTCGATGACATGGCCGGTCAGCTCGGACAGCAGCACGTCGAGCGAGGTGCGTGCGACCGCCTCGGAGGAGAGCAGGCTGCCCGAGGGCTCCTGGCCGAAGGCCTTGGTGCGCATGGGCGTGGCGGTGCGCTCGGGGTTGATGCAGTTGACCCGGATGCCGTCGCCGGCCCACTCGTCGGAGAGCGCCTGGGTGAGGTTGACCATGGCGGCCTTGGTGGAGGAGTACAGGCTGTACTCGGCACGGCCGCGGGTGTAGCTGCTGGAGGTGTACAGCAGCAGCTGGCCGTTGGTCTCCGCGAGGTACTTGTACGAGGAGCGGGCGATCTGCACCGGCGCGAGGTAGTTGACCTTCAGCGCCTCCTCGATGGTGGCGTTGTCGGTCTCGGCCAGCTTGCCGATGCGCAGCACGCCGGCGGTGTTGACGACGTAGTCGATGCGGCCCGTCTCGGCGTAGGCCTTGGACAGCGCGTCGTCGACCTCCTCCGGGTTCTCCACGTGGGTGCCGGTGGTGGAGCGGCCCAGGGCGTAGACCTTGGAGCCGTAGGACTCGGCCAGCTCGGCGATGTCCTTGCCGATGCCGTAGGAGCCGCCGAAGACGACGACGGTCTTGCCGGTCAGCAGCTCGCGGTAGGCCTCCTCCGAGACCTGCTCGGGGGCGGCGGTGGAGGCCAGCTGGAACAGCTTGTCGGCGATGAAGACGTCGACGGGCTGGGTGACCTTCATGTTGTACTCGTCACCCGCGACGACGTGGATCGGCACGTCCGGCAGGTACTTCAGTACGACCGAGCAGTCGTCGGTGGCCTGGAAGTTCGGGTCGCCGGCCGCGACCTCGTAGGCCCGCTTGATCGTGGACAGCTTGAAGGCCTGCGGCGTCTGGCCGCGGCGCAGCCGGGAGCGGTCCGGGATCTCGGTGATGAACTCGCCGTCCTCACCGTGGGTGCGGGTCACGATGATGGTGTCCGCGGACGGGATCGCGACGTCGACGGCCTGGTAGCGCTCCAGGGCGACGACACAGTCGTCGATCACACGGCGTGACAGCAGCGGGCGCACGGCGTCGTGGAAGAGGACGTTCAGGTCCTCACCCTCGGCCAGGCCCTCACCGAGGGCGGAGATCGCGCGCTCGGTGGTCTCGTTGCGGGTGGACCCACCCTCGATGATCTTCTTGACCTTGGTGAACCCCGCCTTGGCCACGATCTTCTCGATGTCGGGGACGTAGCCCGGCGCCATCAGCACGATGACGTCGTCGATCGAGTCGGCCTTCTCGAAGGTGGTCAGGGTGTGCTCGATGACTGCCTTGCCGGCGATCTTCAGCAGCTGCTTGGGGATCGAGAGACCCACACGCTGACCGGTACCACCGGCCAGGATCACTGCGGTGGTACGGGGCTTGGCTATGTGCTGGGACACAGGTGACCTACCTTGTGGCGACTGGGAACTTGGAAATGGTCCCACTTCCGGTTACCGCAGTGCAAGGTGAGCGTCCTCCGCCGCATATGTGCGCGCAACCTGTCATTCACCTTGCACTCCTGGTGACGGTCCGGAAAGGGTCCATGGTTCCCGTGGAATTGCTGTGAGTAACCGCACAGGTCAGCGGCGGCGCAGCTTCTTCAGGCAGCGGTGGCCGAGCACCTTCACGAGTTCCTTGGACGACGTCTGGTGAACCGTCCGCGCCTGCACGGGCACGGTGTTCCGGATCGGCGCCGCGGCGGCCGCGGCGAGGGCGCCGTACAGCGCCTGCGCGGCGACCTCGGGATCGATGCGCGGCCTGGCCCCGGCCGGGTCCACGGACTTCGGTACGGTGGACAGCAGGGCCGGGTCGCCCAGCACCCGCACTCCCATCGCGGCGATCCGCTGCGCCATCTCGGCGCCGATCCCGGCGGCGGCCTCGGCGGCCCATCGCGGGGTGCTGATCTTCACGTCGTCGGGGCCCGGCGCGCACGCATTCTTCATATGCATGATGGCGCCATATCGGATGAGCTGCGAATAAAGTTCCTCGGGCAGCTCATTCCCGCGGAATTCCACATTAAGATTCCGCAGCATTTCGGTCTCGGCGAGGGTGAGTGACCGGTTCGCGGTGTCCGGAACCTCCTGGAGCAGATTCTCCGGGAGTCCGAGCAGCGCCTCGAAGGTGCGCATCAGGCCACCGCGGTCCCGGTCGTCGACCACCACGACGGTCACCCGCTCGGCGCCGACCACCCGCACCCACCGCTCGACCAGCCGGTCATGCCGGTGCCGGCGCCAGAAACTGGGGTTGGGCTTCTCGTACGGCGGCTTCCTGAGCATGTGCTCGAGCCAGCTCTCGTAGCCCATGCGCAGGCCGTTCTGCACGTACTGCTGCCACTGCGAGGGCATGATCTTCGCCAGCGGACGCAGGGTGACCAGGACGTGCACCCGGTCGCCGCCCAGGTCCTCGACGATCCGCGCGATGGTCTCGTCGTCGGGGGCGTCGGCGAAGAACTCGCTGCTGATCACCGAGGTGCGCCGGCCGGTGGCGGCGACCTGGTCGACCAGCGTCTCCCAGTGCCGGTCGGTGGGCTTGCTGTTGCCCAGCATCCCCGGGCGGGCGCAGACCGCGAGGGCGGCCGACATGGGGTGCCTGCTGGTGCCCGGGAAGTCGACGCCGTGCCCGGCCATCACGTCCTTGGCCGCGAACAGGGCGCCCTGGATCGAGGTGGTCCCGGTCTTGTGCGGTCCGATGTGCAGCAGCCGTGTCCCGGCCGGCAGCGGGGTGAGCGCGCTGTTGGCCGGGACTTCATCTCTCGTACAGTCCGTCTCCATGGTCAGAGGACGGTAAGACCTGTACCTGAGGGTTGGCTAAGAGCGGGATGGGACAGTGATGAGCGCCACTACGCGAGCTCGACGCCCGGCCGTCCCGGCTCTACCCGCAGCTTGGCCAGCGTGCTCGGCACCGCCGTCGGCTGCCGCACCGTGTCCACCACCCTGACCTGCGCGTCGATGCCGTCGCGGCGGATGTCGAAGAGGTGGTAGCCGCGGTGGGCGTCCAGCAGCTTCCAGTGCGGGTTGTCCGCCCGGCGCGGGTCCCACTCCCGGCGGAACGCCTCCTGGTCCTGGTCGCCGTTGGAGGAGATCGACGTGCCGACGAACTCGGCGCCCACGACGGCGGACTCCGGGTCCGCGAAGTCCTCCTTGAGATCGCTGATCATCGTCAGGTGCCGGTCACCGGTGAGCACGACCGGGTTGCGGACGCCGCGGAACTCCTGGAGGAACTGGTTGCGCTCGGCCTGGTAGCCGTCCCAGGCGTCGTAGAACCACTGCTTGCCCTCGCCGACCAGCAGATCGGTCTCGGCCATCATGATCTGCGAGGCGATCAGGTTCCAGCGGGCGGGCGAGTCCTTCAGCCCGTCCAGCAGCCACTGCTTCTGCGCGGCGCCGAGCATGGTGAGCGAGGGGTCCATGGCCCCGGCCTGGGTGGTCGCCTGGTCGCTGCGGTACTGGCGGGTGTCGAGCACGTTGAGCCGGGCGAGCCGGCCGAACTCCAGGCGGCGGTACATCCGGATGTGCGGTCCGTTCGGCACGGCCGTGGCGCGCACCGGCATGTGCTCGTAGTACGCCTGGTAGGCCGCGGTGAGCCGGGCCACGAAGGCGTCGTGCGGCTGCTTGGCCGGGTCCTGCGGGATCTCGCCCGCGAAGTCGTTGTCCACCTCGTGGTCGTCGAAGGTCACCACGAAGGCGGCGCCCGCGTGCATCGCCGCGAGGTCCGGGTCCGAGCGGTACTGGGCGTACCGGTTGCGGTACTGCTCCAGGGTGTACGGCTCCCCCGCCCCCTCGTGCTTGCGCAGCGCGGTCGCCGAGGGCACCGACTCGTACATGTAGTCCCCGACGAACAGCACGACGTCGGGGTCCTGGTCCAGCATGTCGGCGTACGGCGTGAAGTACCCGTGCTGCCAGTTCTGGCAGGAGGCCAGGGCGAAGCGCACATCGCCGCCGGAGCTGAAGGGGTGGGGCGCGGTACGGGTGCGGCCCACGGGCGAGATACGGCCGCCGGCGCGGAAGCGGTACCAGTAGCGGCGACCGGGGCGCAGCCCTCGTACGTCCACGTGGACGCTGTGCCCGTACTCGGGCCGGGCCTGGGCGGTGCCGCGGCGCGCGACCTTGCGGAACCGCTCGTCCTCCGCGAGCTCCCACTGCACCGGCACGACCGCGTCCGGCATGCCGCCGCCGTTCAGCGGGTCCGGGGCGAGCCGGGTCCACAGCACGATGCCGTCCGGCAGCGGGTCGCCGGAGGCCACGCCGAGGCTGAACACGCCCTCGGGCAGGGAGGTTTCGGCGGCGCGGGCGGTGGCGGGCAGCCACAGCTGGGCGGAGGCGGCGGCACCGAGCACGGCGGCGCCGGCCGTCAGGAAGCGGCGCCGGTCGGGCGATCCCGCGGTGGCCCTCACTTCGGCCTCGGCCTCGGTCCTCGCTTCGGCCTCGGCCTCGGTCCTCGCTTCGGTCATCGGCGAACTCCCTTGCGTCGCGGGCCCTTTGGACAACTGGAAGCTCACGCTCCCGGCGGGTCCGCGCGCTGAATCTCAGGGATCGCGTGCATGACAACCAGGCAGACAACGGGGGCCCCGTTGCGGCACGGGAACAACACGGCGAACGTGTCCTTGCCGCAACGGGTCCCGGGGACCTCTCAGGCGCCGGCGGTCAGTTGGGGAAGTGCTCCCCGAGCCGCCCGTTGTCGGCGACCGTGCCGAGGGTGCCCGCGCCGAAGAGGAAGGACCCCTGGTTCGTGACGCCGGCCAACAGCCGCGTGCGGAACACCCACACGGCGCCGTCCCAGCCGTTCTCGCCGTAGGCCCCCACGACCGGTTCCGCCCGGCCGTCACCGTTGCCGTCCACCAGGTCGAAGCCCCAGCCGAACCGGTCCCCCGCCTCCGGGGCACCCGGCACACCGGCGGTCTGCTGGCTCAGGACCCGGGTGCGGGCACCCGTCGGCCCGTCCGCTCCGCCGGGGACGACGGCGATGGAGCCCACCTCGCTCACCGTGTCGATCGCCTCGAAGGGGTTGCCCACCAGGATGTCGCCGTAGCCGTCGCCGTCCACGTCTCCGACGGTCAGCTCGTTGCCGAAGGTGTCCCCCGGCTCCTGTGAGCCGGGCACGCCAGGGGTGTCCTGGTCGATCACCCGGGTCGCGGTGGTGTCCGGGCCGTTCTCGGTGCCGAAGGAGATCTCGACCGTGTAGTCGCCGTTGACGAGGTCGGCCCGGCCGTCGCCGTTGAGGTCGCCGAGCGCCAGGTCGAAGCCCTGGGCGTCCACGGGGACACCGTGGGCGTCCTTGAGCTCGGTGGGCGCCGCCAGGCCGTCGGCGCCGCCCCGGAGGTAGCGCAGGACGTACCGCGGGTCCCTGTCGTCCAGGTGGGAGTCGATGACGCGCGTGACGACGTCGGTGATGCCGTCGCCGTCCACGTCACCGGCCACCACCTCGTGCGCCGTCTCGCTCGCGCCGACGAGCCCGGGGTCCTGGACGGACGTGGGGCTGCCGTCCCGCCCGAAGGGACCGAACTCCACCCGGTCCCTGCGGATCAGATCCTGGTGCCCGTCACCGTTGAAGTCACCGGAGGCGAGGTCGCTGTCCTGGTACGACTTGATGCCCACGGCCGACAGGGCCGTCCCGGAGGCGAAGCCGCCCGAGCCGCCCCACAGCACGGTCACCCTGGCCCGGCGTTCCTCGCCGCCGGCCGTCCAGCGCTCACCGAGGGCCGTCACCAGCAGATCGGTGTACCCGTCCCCGTCCAGGTCCGCGGAGTCGAGGCCGGACCCGAAGTGGTCGTACTTCTCGGAGGCGCCGGGGACACCGGGCGAGGCCTGCGAATAGACCTGCCGGGTCGAGGTCTTCAGCCCGCTCGCGGAGCCGTACACCACGGCGACATAGCCGGCCCCGGCCCGCCCCTGCACCGTTGCGCTCGCGGCGCTGACGGCCAGGTCCTCGTACCCGTCGCCGTTGAAGTCCTGCCGCACGCTCTGCGCGGCGGAGGCGGATCCGGCTGCGGCGGGCCCTGCGAAGGCGGGTCCGGCAGAGGCGGTCGGCAGGGCCACGGCCCCGGTGGCGGCCAGGGCCACGGCGAGGCCGGTGCGCCAGGTTCTGCGCTGCTTGCTCATCTCAGTTCTCCTGTACGGCCGAGTGGGAGGAAGGGGCGGTGGGAGGAAGAGGTCAGTTCGTCGGGAACGCGGATCCCAGCCAGCCCTCCCGCGCGACCGTGCCCAGGGCACTCGCGCCGAAGCTGAAGGAACCCTTGGCCGTGACCCCGGTGGAGGTGGAGCGGAGCACCCAGACGGCGCCTGCGTGGTCGTTCTCCGGGTACGCCGCCACGACGGGCTCCGCGCGGCCGTCGCCGTTGCCGTCGACGAGGTGGACGATGCCGCCGAAGCGGTCGCCCTTCTCCGCCGTGCCGGGGACGTCCGCGCTGTTCTGGTGGAAACCCCTGGCGCCGGCACCGGTGAGCCCGTCCGGCCCGCCGAGCACGACGACGACGGAGCCCGCGGAATTGCCCAGGAAGCCCATCGAGGCGAGGTTCTCGCCCGGGAGGCCGGCGAGAACGTCCCCGTAGCCGTCCCGATTGACGTCCCCGATCGCGAGGGCACGACCGAGGCTGTCCTCCGTCTCCTGGGTGCCGGGGACTCCGGGCGTGTCCTGGTCGATGACCCGGGGCGCGGTGGTGGTGCCCGGACCGTCCGCGGTGCCGTCGAAGACCGTGAGCGAGTTGCGGCCGAGGACGAGGTCGGCGCGGCCGTCGCCGTTGAGGTCGCCGAGTTCCAGGGTGGAGTCCAGCGGATCGACGAACCGGCCCTGCGCGTCCTTCAGGGTGACCGGCGCCGCCAGCCCGTCGCCGCCGCCGCGCACATAGTGCAGGCGGAAGATGTACCGATCGTGTTCGTCCAGTCCGCCGACGGAGCGCGTGACCAGATCGGTGATGCCGTCGCCGTCCACGTCACCGGCCGACACCTCGGCCATCGTCAGGCCCTCGCCCACGAGTTCCGCGTCGTCCTGGACCGAGGCCGGGCGCCCGTCACGCGTGAAGGGGCCGAACTCCGCGCGGCTCTTCTGCGCCAGGTCCTGTCGGCCGTCGCCGTCGAAGTCACCGGTGACGGTCACACCGCCCTGGTACCGGCCGTCGCCGACCGCGGGCAGGACGGTTCCGGAGCCGAGGCCGGAGCGACCGCCCCACAGCACCGTCCGGTTGCCCTCACGGCCGATGCCGTCCCGCTGCCAGAACTCCCTGGCCGCCTCGACCACCAGGTCGGTGTATCCGTCCCCGTCCAGGTCGGCGGCGGTAAGGCTGTGCCCGAACCGGTCGCCGCCCTCGGGGACACCGGGGACGCCGGCCGTCGCCTGCGAGTACACCTTCCGGACCGAGGGGTTGAGTCCGCCGGCGGACCCGTAGAGCACGGCGACGTACCCGGCCCCGGCCTTACCGCTCACCGTCGCGTACGGAGCGGCGACCGCCAGGTCCTCGTACCCGTCCCCGTTGAAGTCCTGCCGCACGCTCACCGGGGTGGTGGCGGCAGCGGGCCGGGCATGGGCGACCGGCAGCGCGGTCACGCCTCCCGCCAGTAGGGCGATGGCGACCACAACGGTCCGCCGCATGCTGCGCGAAACGGGCTTGGGCACGTCGACTCCGGGAATCGGCTGGGCGGTTGAGCGTGGCCGAGGACCAAGATCCTCAGCCACGCGCCCAGTACGACTCACCACCCCGACGCTTGGTTGCCCTGCCGTACGCCCCAGCTTTCCCCGGAGTTAACCCTCGCGGGGATCGCAGGAGCCGCCGTCAGCCCTTCGAAGGAACCGTCAGCCCTCGAAGCGATTGAAGGCCGTCAGCCCTCGAAGCGATCGAAGGCCGTCAGCCCTCAAATCGATCCAGGGACCGTCAGCCCTCGAAGGGATCGAAGTCGTCGAACTCCCGCTCGTGCTCGTCCCGTTCGGCCTGCTTGTCCCGGCGACGCTGGGCCGCGGGTCGCGGTGCCTCGAACCGGTGGTCCTCACCGCGCCGGCCGAGCATCTCCGCACCGGCCATGACGGTCGGCTCCCAGTCGAAGACGACCGCGTTCTCCTCGGGTCCGATGGCGACACCGTCGCCCGAGCGGGCGCCCGCCTTCATCAACTCCTCCTCGACACCGAGGCGGTTGAGCCGGTCGGCGAGATAGCCGACGGCCTCGTCGTTGTTGAAGTCGGTCTGCCGCACCCAGCGCTCCGGCTTCTCGCCGCGCACCCGGAACAGGCCGTCGTCCTCGCGTACGACGGTGAAGCCCGCGTCGTCCACGGCCTTGGGCCGGATGACGATCCGCGTCGCCTCCTCCTTCGGCTTCGCGGCCCGCGCCCTGCCGACCAGGTCGGCCAGCGCGAAGGACAGCTCCTTCAGCCCGAGATGCGCGACCGCGGACACCTCGAAGACGCGGTAGCCCCGCTCCTCCAGGTCCGGCCGCACCATCTCGGCGAGGTCCTTGCCGTCCGGTACGTCGATCTTGTTCAGGACGACGATCCGCGGCCGGTTGTCGAGGCCGCCGTACTCCCTCAGCTCCGCCTCGATGATGTCCAGGTCGGAGACGGGGTCGCGCTCGGACTCCAGCGTCGCCGTGTCCAGGACGTGCACCAGCACGCTGCACCGCTCCACATGCCGCAGGAACTCCAGGCCGAGGCCCTTGCCCTGGCTGGCGCCCGGGATCAGACCCGGCACGTCGGCGATGGTGTACACGGTCGAACCGGCGGTGACGACACCGAGGTTCGGCACCAGCGTGGTGAAGGGGTAGTCGGCGATCTTCGGCTTGGCGGCGCTGAGCACGGAGATCAGCGAGGACTTGCCGGCGCTCGGGTAGCCCACCAGCGCCACGTCGGCGACGGTCTTCAGCTCCAGCACGATGTCCTGGAGGTCCCCCGGCACACCGAGCAGCGCGAAGCCGGGCGCCTTGCGGCGGGCGGAGGCGAGGGCCGCGTTGCCCAGACCGCCCCGGCCGCCCTGCGCGGCGACGTACGAGGTGCCGTGGCCGACCAGGTCGGCGAGGACGTTGCCCGCCTTGTCCAGCACGACGGTGCCGTCCGGCACCGGAAGGATCAGGTCCTGCCCGTCCTTGCCCGACCGGTTGCCGCCCTCGCCGGGCTTGCCGTTGGTCGCCTTGCGGTGCGGGGAGTGGTGGTAGTCCAGCAGCGTGGTCACGGACTGGTCGACGGTGAGGATCACATCGCCGCCGCGCCCGCCGTTGCCGCCGTCGGGGCCGCCGAGCGGCTTGAACTTCTCACGGTGGACGGAGGCACAGCCGTGACCTCCGTTACCCGCGGCGACATGCAGCTCGACGCGGTCCACGAAGGTGGTCATGGTGTGTGCCTCCAGAAAGTACGGGTTTACCTATGTCAACACGCGAAAGGCGGACCCGCCTTCCCGACCGGGAAGTGAGGTCCGCCTCGCGAAAAGCTTCCGATCAGGCGACCGGAACGATGTTCACGACCTTGCGGCCACGGTGGGTGCCGAACTGCACCGCACCGGCGTTCAGCGCGAACAGCGTGTCGTCGCCGCCACGGCCGACGCCCGAGCCGGGGTGGAAGTGGGTGCCGCGCTGGCGGACCAGGATCTCACCCGCGCTGACGACCTGACCGCCGTAACGCTTCACGCCGAGGCGCTGAGCGTTGGAGTCACGACCGTTACGGGTGGACGATGCGCCCTTCTTGTGTGCCATCTCTCCTCAGTCCCTTACTTCGCAGCCGCGGGGATCTCAGTGACCTTGATCGCCGTGTACTGCTGGCGGTGGCCCTGACGACGGCGGTAGCCGGTCTTGTTCTTGTAGCGAAGGATGTCGATCTTGACGCCCTTGTGGTGGTCCACGACCTCGGCCTGAACCTTGATACCGGCCAGCACCCACGGGTCGCTGGTCACGGAGTCGCCGTCGACAACGAGCAGGGTCGAGAGCTCGACCGTGTCGCCAACCTTGGCAGTGGAAATCTTGTCAACCTCAACGATGTCGCCGACAGCAACCTTGTGCTGGCGACCACCGCTGCGCACGATGGCGTACACGCGGATCTCACTCTCTCGCTCGGGAACGGCACCCCCGCAGTCCAGCCGCCCGCACAGGGCGAACGGCCTCTCCCGGCCACGCATGCCCGGGAGGAAGAGGTTTACGGGGATGTGGCACGTCAGTGGACATGCCGACGGTCAAGGTTACGGGGCGGCGGCCGAACGGGTCAAACCGGGCCGGGCCCCGCGGGTGTGCGGCTGATCACTCGGCCGCACACCCCGGGTACCGCTCAGCCCTCGTCGGTGGAGGCCGAGACGGAGGGCAGCGTCTGCTGCGCCGCCGCCGCGGTCTTCTTCGACGTCGACTTCTTGGCGGCCGTGGCGGTCTTGGCCGCCTTCTTGGCCGTCGTCTTCTTGGCGGCCGTCTTCTTGGCCGCGGTCTTCTTGGTGGCGGCCTTCTTCGCCGTCGCCTTCTTCGCCGTCTTGCGCGCGGCCGCCTTCTTGGCCGGAGCGGCCTCCTCCTCGGCCGCCTCTTCCGTTACGGCGGTCCCGTCGGCCGGGGCCTCCTCCGCGACCGCCGGGACGACCACGACGGCCGCCTCCTCGGACGCGGTGGGCGCGGTGGCCTTGCGCACGGCACGGCGCCGCGGACGGGCCGGGGCGGCGGGCTCGGCGACCGGCTCCGCGGGCGCCTCGGCGACCGGCGCGGGCGCCGGCGCCTCCTCGCTGCTGACGGTCACCACGGCGGCCTCGGCCCCCTCCGGCGAACCGGCGGGCGCGGTGGCCTTACGGGTGGCGCGCCGACGCGTACGGCCCTTCGGCGCGGCCTCCTCGGTCGCGGCGGCCGGGGTCTGCACGACCGCGTCCTCCACGGCGGCGGGCGCGGCCTTCGCCTCGGCGGCCGACTCCGGCTGCACCGGACGCTCGACCTCCTCGGCGACGGTGACGTCCTGAGCGGTCGGCACCTCGGCCTGCACCGCCTGGGACTTCACAGCCTCCGTCTTCGGCGCCCCGGCCGGGGCAGACGCGCGACGGCTCGCCCGGCGCCGGGAACGACCGCCGCGGGAGACCGAGGCCTCCGCCTCGGCGACGCTGCTGTACAGCTCCTCGTCCGGCGCGAACTCCGGCGCGGGCAGCGCGACCGGCTCGGCGACCTCGGCCGCGACCTCGGCGGCGGTCTCCGATCCGAACGGCTCGACAAGCTCGACCGGCTCGACCGGCTCGACGGTCTCCACGGCGCTCGCCGCGGCCTCGTGCTCGTGCTCACCGCCACGCCCGCGCTTCTTGCGCTTGCCGCCGCCCCCGACAGCCGTCGGCTGCTCCATGTGGACGATGACACCGCGGCCGTTGCAGTGGACGCAGGTCTCGGAGAACGACTCCAGCAGACCCTGGCCGACCCGCTTGCGGGTCATCTGCACCAGACCCAGCGAGGTGACCTCGGCGACCTGGTGCTTCGTACGGTCCCGGCCCAGGCACTCCAGCAGGCGCCGCAGCACCAGGTCCCGGTTGGACTCCAGCACCATGTCGATGAAGTCGATGACGATGATGCCGCCGAGGTCGCGCAGCCGCAGCTGACGCACGATCTCCTCGGCCGCCTCCAGGTTGTTCCTGGTGACCGTCTCCTCGAGGTTGCCGCCCTGCCCGGTGAACTTGCCGGTGTTGACGTCGACGACGACCATCGCCTCGGTCCGGTCGATCACCAGCGAACCGCCGCTGGGCAGCCAGACCTTGCGGTCCAGCGCCTTGGCGAGCTGCTCGTCGATCCGGTACGTGGCGAAGACGTCGACCTCGGAGGTCCACCTCTGCAGCCGCTCGGCGAGGTCCGGGGCGACGTGGGAGACGTACCCGTGGATCGTCGACCAGGCGTCGTCACCGCTGACGATGACCTTGGAGAAGTCCTCGTTGAAGATGTCCCGGACGACCCGGACGGTCATGTCCGGCTCGCCGTAGAGCAGCGTCGGGGCGTTGCCGCTCTTGGCCTTCTTCTGGATGTCCTCCCACTGCGCCTGCAGCCGCTCGACGTCCCGGCGCAGCTCGTCCTCGCTCGCGCCCTCGGCGGCGGTGCGCACGATGACGCCCGCGTCCTCGGGGACGATCTTCTTGAGGATGGTCTTCAGCCGCGCCCGCTCGGTGTCGGGCAGCTTGCGGCTGATGCCGGTCATGGAGCCCTCGGGGACGTACACGAGGTAGCGGCCCGGGAGCGAGACCTGGCTGGTCAGGCGTGCGCCCTTGTGTCCGATCGGGTCCTTCGTCACCTGGACGAGCACGGACTGGCCGGACTTGAGGGCGGACTCGATGCGGCGCGGCCCGTTGGCCATGCCGAGCGCCTCGAAGTTGACCTCACCGGCGTACAGGACGGCGTTGCGCCCCTTGCCGATGTCGATGAAGGCGGCCTCCATCGACGGCAGGACGTTCTGCACCTTGCCCAGGTAGACGTTGCCGACGTACGAGGTCGACTGCTCCTTGTTGACGTAGTGCTCCACGAGCACGTTGTCCTCGAGGACGCCGATCTGCGTACGGTCGCCGTGCTGCCGGACGACCATCACGCGCTCGACGGCCTCACGGCGGGCCAGGAACTCGGCCTCGGTGATGATCGGGACGCGGCGTCGGCCCTGCTCACGGCCTTCCCGGCGGCGCTGCTTCTTGGCCTCCAGCCGGGTCGAGCCCTTGATGGACTGCACCTCGTCGGACGGCCCGGCCTTCGCCCGCGGCTCGCGCACCTTCACGACGGTGCGCTCCGGGTCGTCGGCGGACGCCTCGCCCTCGCCCGCGGAGTCTCCGGCCCTACGGCGACGGCGGCGCCGGCGGCGGCTGCTGGAGCTCGAACCGCCGGGCTCCTCGCCCTGGTCGGCCTCCTCGGCGTCCTCTTCCTCCTGCTCGGCGGTGTCCTCGGCGTCCTGCGCGGCCTGCGCGGCGGCGGCCTCGTCGGACTCGTCGGCGGACTCGCCGCCCTCGGCGTCGGACTCGGCGGACTCACCGCGGCGACGGCGACGGCCACCGCGACGGCGGCGACGGCGCGCCCCGGTCTCCTCGGTCTCGTCGCCCTCGCCGGCGTCTTCGGCCGACTCCTCGGCCTCCTCCGGCTCGTCCTCGACCTCGGTCTCGGCGGTACGGGCCTCGGGCTCCTCCGCGGCGACGGCACCCCGGCGCCGGCGGCGACGGCGACCACCCGCCTGCTCCTCCGGGAACTCCTCGGTCTCCTCGGCCTCGGCCGGCTCGTCCGACGCCACGGCGGCGGCCTCGGCGGCGGCGCGCTCCGGAGTCTGGAACTGCGGCTCGGTGAAGACCGGCGGCTGGAAGACGGCGACGGCGGGCCGCGCCGGACGACGCGGGGTGTCGGCGTCCTCCTCGGCCTCTTCCTCGGCGGTGGGGCGCGCGGGCGCGGAGAAGCCGGTGGCGGCCTTGCGGACGACACGGCGCCGGCGCCGGGGGGCTGCGTCCTCGGCGGGCTGCCCGGCCTCGGCGGCGGGGGCCTCGGTCTCGGTCGGCTTGCCCTCATCGGCAGGGGTCACGGTCGCCTCCACGTTCTCGGGCGCCCCGGAGGGCGCGGTCACGCGACGCGTGGCACGCCGACGGGTACGACGGGGGGCGACGTCCTCGGACGCGGCCGGGGTGTCTTCGGCGGGGGTGCCTTCGGCGGGGGTCTCTTCGGCAGCGGCTCCGACGGGGGCCTGCGCCGTCTCCACGGGCTCGGGAGCGACCACGGCTTCGGGGGCGGCGGCCTCGGGGGCGGCGGCGGGCGCGGTCACCTTGCGGGTCGCACGGCGACGCGTACGTCCCTTCGGCGCCGCGTCCTCGGCCGGCTCGGGGGCCTCGACCGGAGCGGCGGCCTCGTCGGGCTGCTCGACCTGGGCGGCGAGCGGCGCCGGCACCGGCTCCGGGGTGACGACCTCCGCCGCCCCGGGGGCACCGGCGGGCGCGGTCACCTTGCGGGTGGCGCGTCGGCGGGGGCGGCGCGGCGCGGCGTCCTCCACGGCGACGGCGGGCGAGCCTGCCTCGACGCCCTCGGTGGCGGGCGCGTTCTCCTCGGCGGAGCTGCTCGCGGGCACGATGGTCTCGGCGGCCTCGGCCGCGGCGGGCGCACCGGCGGGCGCGGACGCCCGGCGGACCACACGGCGACGCGTACGGCCGAGGGCGGGACCGTCGTCGGCCACGGCGACCGGGGCGGCCTCTTCGCCCGCCCCTTCCGTCTCTTCGGCCTCTGCCGTCTCCTCGGCCTCAGCGGTCTCTTCGACCGCGCTGACCTCGACGGTCTCCTCGGCCTCCGGAGTCACGGCGGCCACGGTCTCGTCGACCTCGGCCTTCTCGTCCGCGGCGCCCGGTATGGCCGGCGCGACCTCGGTCTCGGCGGAGGCGGCGGGCGCGACCGGCGGACCCGCCGGACGGGATGCGGCACGGCGCCGACGACGCGGCGGCAGGGTGTCGCTGGGTGTATTCGGTTCGGAACCCTCAGTGGGTTCGATCGGCTCGAGCATGCGGGCGTTTCTCCCGTCAGGCTCCCGGGCGCCGCGCCTGGTCCGGCGGTGTGCCGGTGACGTCCGCGGCTCGCGTCGTACGCGACTGCCGCCGTCCGGGGCGCGGGCGCCGCACGGGAGCTCTCTGTGTCCTGTCTCGCCGGTTCCGTACGCCGAATGCGCACGGCCTGGCGAAAGTCTTCTGGTCGGTGCGCTGCCCGACCCAGGTGGCTCCCGAGTACGAGGGCGGCGCTTCGACGTCCGTCCCTTCGCGGGACCTTCCTTACGCCGACGCCTTCGCGGCGGCAGCGGATCCGGCCACCTGGGCCTCCGCCGCCTCGCGGTCGGGCGCGAGCGGGTCGGTCACCGTGCCGGTCTCTTCATCGAACAGCCCCTGCGCCAGCCTGGTCACCGCTGCGGGGACCGGCGGCGCCAGGTCGGCCACGGCGCGGAGACCGGACAGGACGTCGTCGGGTCGTACGGCAGGCGTCACGTGCCGAACAACCAGCCGCAGTATCGCACAGGGCTGGTCGGTCGGCCTATCAGCCGTCGAACTGTGCGTCTCAAGATCCACGACCGCGGGGCGGGCGTCGAAGGTGCGGACGCCGTTCTTGGTCATGCGCTGGACCTCGACGGACTCGGCGGCGTTGAACGCGGCCACGGCCCGCTGGGCCTCGGCCGGATCCACCCCGTCGAGCCGCAGCTCCCACACGGAGGCCGTCAGCCGGTCGGCGAGCCCGGAGGTGCGGGCCTCGACCGCGTCGACGACATCGAGCCCGGCGGGCAGCGACTCGTCGAGCAGCGTCCTGAGCTGCTCCGGATCCCGCGCCGCGGTGAGCGCGATCTCCAGGTACTCCGCCTCACTGCCCGTGCCGGTGGGTGCGGCATTGGCGTACGACACCTTCGGATGCGGCGTGAACCCCGCCGAGTACGCCATCGGCACCTCGGCACGGCGCAGCGCACGCTCGAAAGCGCGCTGGAAGTCTCGGTGGCTGGTGAACCTCAGGCGGCCGCGCTTGGTGTAGCGCAGTCGGATGCGCTGCACCGCGGGTGCGGGCGGCGGGCCTTCGGGCTGTCGCTTGCCCAGTGTCCTAGTCCTTCGTGAGAGCGGTCTTACTGCTACCAAGAGTACGTGCCTCGGCGCCCCGCGGTTCCCGCCGGGCCACCGCCTCCCGCTTCCGGGGCTCACCGAACACCATGCGCCGGAAGTCCGCGCGGGCCTGCCGGGCGGACTCCCGGGCCGCGGCGAGCGCCTGCCGGGTGGCCCGTCCCACGCTCCGCGCGGCCTCGGCGACGGGCCGCAGCACGGCATCCCGTACGACATGTCCGACCGGAGTCAGGACGGTCCGGTACACCCATCGCACGGGCTCCACGAAGATCCACCGGAAGAGGGTCCCGAGGAACCGTCCGACGGCGAGCGAGATCCGCCCGGCGACCCGCCAGGCGTGCCCGAGCGCGTCCCAGATCTCCCGCCCCACGACGGCGAGGACCCGCCCGACGGGCACCAGGAGGTACCGCCACACGGCGAGCGCGGGCAGCACGAACAGCACCCGGGTGATCCAGTACAGCGCGACGCCGATCGCCCGCACGACCCACAGGAAGGCGTGCCCGACGGGCGTGAGCACCCACTGGTACAGCCACACCGCGGGAACGACGACCAGGTACCGCACGAGCCAGGCGACGACGGCGTACACCCCGACCCCCAGCGCCGCGAGCCCGACGCCGATCCCCTTGAGCACCCACAGGACGGCATGTCCGACGGGCGTCAGCACGCGCGCGTACAGCCATCCGAACCCGGCCGCGATTCCCCGGCCCACCCAGGCGAGGGCATGCCCGACGGGGGTGAGCACATACCGGTACAGCCATCCCAGCGGTACGACGACCAGCACGTTCCCGAGCCAGGCCAGGCCACGCGCGAGCGGCACCAGCAGATACCGCCACAGTCCGACGAAGGGCCAGACGAACAGCGCCCGCCCCACCCACAGCAGCGCCCGCCCGACCGGCCGGAACACGGTGTCGTTCAGGAACCGCCACGCGACGACCAGGGCGTCCCACACCATGCGCACCGGCACGACCAGTACCAGCACGATGATCCGTACGGGGATGCGGACGGCGGTGACCAGGCATCCTTCCGGTTGCCGGGGCTCGGGCAGTGGCTTGTGCGATTCCATACCGGACAAGACGCGGCACGTGGCCTTCCGGGTGCGCCGCGGGGGTTGCGATGCCATCACGTCTGTCTCAGGGCCGTCACAGCGGCGGGCCGAACCAGCGGACACGTGACCGAAGCCGGGCGTGCCGCACCCTCCGGGCCAGCGGATACTTGTCGTAGAAATGTCGCCGTCCTCCCCCAGAGGAAGGTGGGTGCGCAGATGTGCCGCTGGATCGCCTACTCGGGCACGCCTGTCCTGCTCAGCCACGTCCTGTTCGAGCCTGAACACAATCTGATCGACCAGAGCCTGCACTCCCGCATGGGTGTGGAGACCACCAACGGTGACGGCTTCGGCATCGGCTGGTACACACAGGACCTCACCACCCCGGCGGTGCTGCGGGACGTGGGCCCGGCCTGGAACAACCGGAACCTCCAGGAGGTCGCCCACCACATCCGGGCGGGTCTGTTCTTCGCCCACATCAGGGCGACGACGGGGACGGCCGTACAGCAGACCAACTGCCACCCGTTCCGAAGGGGCCGGTGGATGTGGATGCACAACGGCGCGATCAACGAGTTCCACCAGCTGAAACGCGACCTCGCGGTGGCCGTCGACCCCGCCCTCTACGCCGAGATCGAGGGTTCCACCGACTCCGAGCTGATGTTCTTCCTGGCGCTCACGTACGGCCTCACCGAGGATCCGCCGGGTGCCGTGGCGCGGATGGCCGGCATGGTCGAGGAGACGGGACGCCGGCACGGCGTGCGGCACCCGCTGCAGATGACGGTCGCGGTGGCCGACGGCGAGCGCCTGTGGGCCTTCCGCTACTCCAGCGAGGGCGCCTCACGGTCCCTCTACTACAGCACCCGGGTGGAATCCCTCCGCGCCCTCCACCCGGACACCGCGTTCCTCCGCGAGGTGGGCGACGAAACCCGCCTCGTCGTCTCCGAACCCCTCGGCAACCTCCCCGGCTCCTGGAACGAGGTCCCCGAGAGCAGCTACGGCATAGTCCACCCGGGCGAGGACGCCCTCCACCCCTTCCAGCCGCTCAGTAGCTGAGGGTGCGGTTGAAGCTGGTGATGTTGAGCTTGATGCCCTCAACAGTCTTGAGCGTCGTGGGGAACTCACCGCGGGCTGTCTGGCCGGGCTGCACATCGGTCTCCAACTGCGAACCGTTCGCCACGCGCGTCCCGCCGGAGTCGACCGCTTCCCATTCCCATGAGTAGTTGGACTTCTCGCTGCTGCTGTTCTTGATCGTCCAGGTCAGCCAGATATTCGTGATACCGGCTTCCGAGCGGTCGTCCAGCTCGAAGCTGGTGAGGTCGGCGCGTTCACCCTGGGGTGCCTGCGTCTGCTCCTGCGCCGTCCTCGTGGTGGGGGTCCTTGTGGGCGCAGGAGTGGTGCTCTCATCGTCATCGCCCAGCGCGACCACCAGCACGACAACGAGGACGACGATCACCACGGCCAAGGCGCCGATACACCCCCATAGGCAGCCACGGCCCCGCTGCTTCTTCCGCGGCCCGGGCGGAGGTGCCCACTGCCCGGAAGGGGTAGAGCCGGCGCCCGCACTTCCCCACCGTGGCCCGCTCTCAGGCGGCTCACTCCGTGACATGTCGCCTCCTCCGTAGCGGATACCGCCACGCTAGGAAGCTGTAAGCCACGCCGCGAACGGAGAGCAGCCACTCAGGCGACAGCCGTCGTGTGCCGCTCTCCGAGGAACAAAGGCGTCAGTGAGAGTGCCCGCCAGGCGCCGGCGCCGCGTCCTTGACCGCAAGTGGCAGCAGCTTCTTACCGGTCGGGCCGATCTGGATGTGGGTGTCCATCTGGGGGCGCGTCCGAACCCACACCTGGACGCAGAAGCGCTACTCCACTTCGATGCCGTAGTCCTGGACGAGTTGCTCCAGTCCTCCCGAGTAGCCCTTACCGCCGAGCACAAAGTCCCAGTCCCCGCTGGGCCGGTGTCTGAAGGAACCGAGTACCAGCGCCGTCTCGCCGGAGCGTCCGTCGGAGACCTCCAAGCGGCCGAGTTCGGCCATCGATGAGTCCAGCAGCCGGATGCAGGCATCGGTGAACCCGGAAAGATCGGTGTCCGGGTTCACCTCCGGGTCGATGGCGGCCACCAACACGAATCGATCCGCAGCTTGGGGTAGCGCATCGAAGGAGACACGAACCGCTGCCTTGTCGGGTGCCACGGCCGGCACCGTGCGCACCGAACCGTCCGGAGTTTCTGGGTTGTTGAAGAAGACGAAGTGGTCCTCACTCAGCACTCGGTTGCCGTGGCAGACGAGAGCGCAGACGTCCAACGCGACGCTGCCGGACCACGTCATGCCCAGCACGTTGTAGTCATCGGGCGGAGTCGCGGACCCGGACGGCTGCGGCTGTGCTGGGGTCGGCTGCCCGCGCTCCCCCAAGCGTCCGCGCAGCCCATGCCGATGCAGCAGGTCGACAAGTTCACCGCCCGAGATCAGCTCCAGCGGCTTGCCGCGGGCGAAGGTGTGCGAGCCGGGGCCGAAGCCCGACGTCGTCACCAGAACGCCCTTGTTGGCGCCCGCGTCCTGGACCGTGCCGTAGAGGTCGCGTACGGCGGTGGGCGGCACGGTGTTGCGATAGCGCTTCACCTGCACGACGATCTTGCCGCCTCGGATGGGAGTGGGATCCAGCGCGTCGACATCCACTCCGCCATCGTTGGAACGCTGCGTCGTGACAGCCTGCATCCCCATGGCGCGGAAGAGGTCTGCGACAAGGGACTCAAAGGCGATCGGGTCCATCTCGTACAGGTCCGGCTCATCGTGGCTGCTGCCGTGGGTGATGATCTGGTTGCCGACGTCCTGAGGCTGACGAGTGGGCCGTACGGAGGTGAGCTGATCGGGGCGGGTCGCCAGCTGCCCTCGTAGCGCGTCCGTGAGGCAGCTGGTCGGGTCCACCTGTTCCAGGTGGAGATCCGTGAAGGCTGCTCGCTGCGCCATCACCGTGGCCAGGAAGATGTGGGCCTGTCTGCCGGTCGCGGGATCGGGTGCGTCTACGAAGCCGTTCAGCGCCACCGAGTCGAGGATGCCGTACTCGTCCGCCATGAAGAGCTGGTGCAGGACCAGTAGCACGCTCTGTGCCAGTACCTCGCGGTACAGCGCCCGCCGCTGCGTCGCCGGACGGGCCGCCTCCCTGTCCTGGTCTTCGGACTGGACGTACCTCACCGACTTCGCAGCCGGAACAACGTCGTACCCCGGCAGTTCCCAATCAAGAACCAACTGGCGTGCTGCCGAGTCGAAAGCCGCCGTTACCTGACGAGGGAATCCTTCGGGCCAGGCCGTCGACGAGTAGAGAGCAGCTGAGAAGTACTCGACCACAGCTTCGGGTTCACCGCGCCTGACGCCGGCGACCGCCTCGGTGATGCCGGTGTTGTGCCGCCTCACCTCAGCACGTTGCGCTTCCGCCCTTTGGTCATGGTCCCGCTGCGCCGCGGCTAACCGCTGCTGCCGCTGTGCTTCTGCGGCCTGTGCCGCATGCCAGTCGCGCTCGAAGCGGGACCGTGCCTCAGCCTGCGCCTGGGCCCGCCGGTTCGCCGTCCAGCCACCCTGAGCCTGGTACTGGTTCGGATCCGGCATACGAACAGGAAAGGCGAGCTGTCCAGGGTCAAACGGCGGCACCTCTTCCGCACGCGTCAACGACGACGCTCGGAACGCCGACGCCTGACAACCGGTGAGCAGGAGGCCCTGCAAGGTCGCTACCTGCGCATCCAACTCTGCCGTCCGTTGTCGGGCCTCCGCCTGCCGATGCTCCCGGTACCCCTGAGCGACACGTGTCTGGTAGATCCGCGCTTGCCGAGCCTCTTCCCGGCGCCGCCTTTCTTCAGACTCGATCTGACGCTGATGCTGACGTTGCATTTCAGCCCAAGTACCGATGAAACCAGCAGAGCGACGACTCATGCGCTCAGGCCCTCCCCAGGACGTCGGCAGCGCCGACCGAACCCTGATCGCCCCCGCAACCAGGTGTAACAAACCGACTTTATCCAGCAATCGCCGTCCGGGATATCAACTTGCCAATGGCAACTGGAATCGCCTGTCCACGCAGGTCACCAGCGTGTGAGCTGGAGAAGAAGACCGCGTCCTGCCGGACGTGAGAGCCCACCAGAAACACCAGGAGCCCTCTCCGAATCGAAGAGGGCTCCTATAGGCCTTCAAGGGGCCCAGGCGCCGCAAAGAATCAGCCCCACTCCACCTCAGAGTGGATGTCCGAGGGGACGCCGGGCTGCGGCAAGGGCGTACGAGGTCCGTCCGACTGAACCAGCTTTCGACGGTCCGCAGCCCCGACGGCCACCAACGCAGCGAGGATCTCGTGCTCGCTTGCCCCTGCCAACGCCTCCATCACCCGATCGAGTGGCCCGCCCACCTCAGTGAGAGTGCCCGCCAGGCGTCGGTGCCGCGTTCTTGACCGCAAGAGGCAGCAGCTTCTTACCGGTCGGGCCGATTTGGATGTGGGTGTCCATCTGGGGGCACACCCCGCAATCGAAGCAAGGCGTCCAACGGCAGTCCTCGACCTCCGTCTCGTCGAGGGCGTCCTGCCAGTCCTCCCAGAGCCAGTCCTTGTCGAGACCGGAGTCGAGGTGGTCCCAGGGGAGGACTTCCTCGTAGGTGCGCTCGCGGGTGGTGTACCAGTCGACGTCGACGCCGAAGGGGGCCAGCGCCTTGTCCGCGCAGGCCATCCAGCGGTCGTAGGAGAAGTGCTCGCGCCAGCCGTCGAAGCGGCCGCCGTCGTCGTACACCGCGCGGATGACGGCGCCGATGCGGCGGTCACCGCGCGACAGCAGGCCCTCGACGATGCCGGGCTTGCCGTCGTGGTAGCGGAAGCCGATCGAGCGGCCGTACTTCTTGTCGCCGCGGATCTTGTCCCGGAGCTTCTCCAGGCGCGCGTCCGTCTCCTCCGCGCTCAGCTGCGGGGCCCACTGGAACGGCGTGTGGGGCTTGGGGACGAAGCCGCCGATCGAGACCGTGCAGCGGATGTCGTTGGAGCGGGAGACCTCGCGGCCCTTGGCGATGACCTTCGTCGCCATGTCCGCGATCTGCAGGACGTCGTCGTCGGTCTCGGTCGGCAGGCCGCACATGAAGTACAGCTTCACCTGCCGCCAGCCGTTGCCGTAGGCCGTGGCGACGGTCCGGATCAGGTCGTCCTCCGAGACCATCTTGTTGATGACCTTGCGGATGCGCTCCGAGCCGCCCTCGGGGGCGAAGGTGAGGCCGGAGCGGCGGCCGTTCCTGGTCAGCTCGTTGGCCAGGTCGATGTTGAAGGCGTCGACGCGGGTGGAGGGGAGGGACAGGCCGATCTTGTCCTCCTCGTACCGGTCCGCCAGGCCCTTCGCGACCTCACCGATCTCGCTGTGGTCGGCCGAGGACAGCGACAGCAGGCCGACCTCCTCGAAGCCCGTCGCCTTCAGGCCCTTGTCGACCATCTCGCCGATGCCGGTGATCGAGCGCTCGCGCACCGGGCGGGTGATCATGCCGGCCTGGCAGAAGCGGCAGCCCCGGGTGCAGCCGCGGAAGATCTCCACCGACATGCGCTCGTGGACCGTCTCGGCCAGGGGGACGAGGGGCTGCTTGGGGTAGGGCCACTCGTCGAGGTCCATCACCGTGTGCTTCGACACACGCCACGGGACACCCGACTTGTTCGGTACGACGCGGGCGATCCGGCCGTCCGGGAGGTACTCGACGTCGTAGAAGGCCGGGATGTACACCCCGCCCGTCTTCGCCAGCCGGAAGAGGACCTCCTCGCGGCCGCCGGGGCGGCCCTCGGCCTTCCACTGGCGGATGATCTTCGTCATGTCGAGGACGGCCTGCTCGCCGTCGCCGATGATCGCCGCGTCGATGAAGTCCGCGATCGGCTCGGGGTTGAAGGCCGCGTGGCCGCCGGCCAGGACGATCGGGTCGTCGATGCCGCGGTCCTTGGACTCCAGCGGGATGCCCGCGAGGTCCAGGGCGGTGAGCATGTTGGTGTAGCCGAGCTCGGTGGAGAAGCTCAGGCCCAGCACGTCGAACTCGCGCACGGGCCGATGGCTGTCCACCGTGAACTGCGGGACCTTGTGCTCCCGCATCAGGGCCTCCAGGTCCGGCCACACGCTGTAGGTGCGCTCGGCGAGGACGCCCTCCTGTTCGTTCAGGACCTCGTAGAGGATCATGACGCCCTGGTTGGGCAGCCCGACCTCGTAGGCGTCGGGGTACATGAGCGCCCAGCGGACGTCGCAGCTCTCCCACGGCTTGACCGTGGAGTTGAGCTCTCCGCCCACGTACTGGATCGGCTTCTGCACGTGCGGGAGCAGGGCTTCGAGCTGCGGGAACACCGACGCAGCGACTTCGGCAGGCATCTCGCGTACCTTCATGAGCTGGACTGAACGGACAGGGGTGACCATCTAGCCTAACGCGACCGCGGACACCCCCCGCACGTCCGAAGGCTCACAGGGCGTCCGTCGCGTCCTTGTTCTCGGCCCAGAAACCGGGCAGCTCGGCCTCCACGGTCACCGCCCGGTGCTCCTCGCGCCCGTAGAGCAGCCCGTAGGTGAAGGCGTTCTCTCCCGCCGCGTGCGCCACGGCGGACAGCTCGGAGAGGGTCTGGCGGGCCATGACGCTGTCCTGGTGCTCCCCGAGCAGGTTCTGCAGGGCCTTCATGGTCTTGGTCAGGCCCTTGGCCGACTTGCCCAGGGCGGGCGTGGCGGCCTCCGCCGCGTAGCGGGTGCGCTTGGTCTTCTTGCGGGCCTCGTGGATGGCGACGTCCCGGTCGGTGCCGGGGTCCAGCTCCAGCGCCTCCTCGACGAGCGCGGACACCTTGCCGAAGTCCTTCCGCACGGCCTTGGCGAGCACCTTGTCGGGGTTCTTCCCGGCCGCCTTCAGCAGCGGTGGATCGGTGAGCACGCCGTCCAGCGCGTCGAGCAGGGCCAGGTAGCGCCCGGAGTCGAGGACCCCGATCAGCCGGCTGCTCGCCCCGCCCGGCCGCTCGCCCGCCCAGCGGCGCACCCGCTCGGCGACCGGACCGTAGACCAGCGTGTGGGGCACCTCGTCCAGCGCCGCCAGCAGACGTTCGTTCAGCACCTCCCGGTCCCGGTCCACGCCCAGCTCACCGGCCAGCCACTTCAGCTCGTCGCCGATCGGGTCGGTGACCGCGCGGTCCAGGACCTTGCGGAAGGACTTGAAGGTGCTGCGCAGGCGCCGGGTGGCGACGCGCATGCTGTGCACGGAGTCCTCGACGTCCTGGCGCACGGCGGGGTCGAGCCCGACGATCGCGTCCCGCTGTTCGCGGACGTAGGCCAGGACATGATCGCCCCCTGTGCCGGGCTCCCCTGCGGCCTCCTTGCTCCGCTTCTTCTTCGGGGCCGTCTCGGCAAGCGCCCTGGCCAGCTTCGAGGCGGCCGCGGAAGGGCGTACGCCCGCCTTGCGCAGCCGCTTGTCCATCGTGTCGAGGAAGGCGGGGTCGCCGCCGTCGGCGAGTTCCACCTCGATCTCGGTCCACTGGGCGCCGGCCCCGGTGCCGATCCGCTCGGCGCGTACGGCGTCCACGGACACCTCCGCGAGCAACTGCCCGTCGGCGTCCACGAGGTGGCGCACGTCGCGGTCGGAGCGCAGCCGGACCAGGGGGCGCAGTTCAGCGTTGCGGACGCGGGAGCGGATCAGGGCGGTGAGGTCGGAGGGCACGGTGTCGGACAGGGGTGCGTGGATCTCGTCCCGGACTCCGGGAGCCACGGGGAACTTCAGGTGCCAGCCCGCGTCGGATCCGCCGGTGCGGCGGCGCAGGGTGATCGAGGACGCGGCCAGGCGTTGGTCCTCGGTGTCGTAGTAGGTGGCGTCCAGTTCGGCGACGCCCTTGTCGATGACGGCCGCGACCCCGGCGACGCCGGTGAGGTCGGGCAGCCCGCTGTCGTCGGACTCGTACTTCCGCTCGATTTCACGCTTCGTGTCCGCCATGACCCGAATCTAATCGGAGTCATGGCGGCACAACAGGGCCTACTGGATGCGAACCCGCCGGAAACAGGGGGTGACCGGCGGCTATGCGGACATCGGGCGTTGCACCCGGATCGACTGCAGCAGACCAACCGCCACCCACACTGCGAACATCGACGATCCGCCGTACGACACGAACGGCAGCGGCAGACCGGTGACCGGCATGATGCCGAGGGTCATCCCGATGTTCTCGAAGGACTGGAAGGCGAACCAGGCCACGATCCCGGCCGCGACGATGGTGCCGTACAGCTCGGTCGTCTCCCGGGCGATCCGGCAGGCCCGCCAGAGCATGATGCCGAGCAGGACGATGATGAGCCCGCCGCCGACGAAGCCCAGCTCCTCCCCCGCCACCGTGAAGACGAAGTCGGTCTGCTGTTCCGGCACGAACTGGCCGGTGGTCTGGGAGCCGTTGAAGAGTCCGGAGCCCGTCAGCCCGCCGGAACCGATGGCGATCCTGGCCTGGTTGGTGTTGTAGCCGACGCCGGCGGGGTCGAGGCTGGGGTTGGCGAACGCGGCGAAGCGGGCGATCTGGTAGTCGTCCAGGATGTGCAGCTGCCACACGGCGACCGCACCGAGCGCCCCGGCCGACAGCAGTCCGAACACCCAGCGGTTGGAGGCGCCGGAGGCCAGCAGCACGCCGAGCACGATGACCACCATCACCATGACCGAGCCGAGGTCGGGCATGAGCATCACGATCAGCATCGGCACGGTGGCCAGGCCCAGCGCCTGGAGCACGGTGCGATGGTCGGGGTAGGGCTTGTCGCCCGCGTCCACTCTGGCCGCCAGCAGCATCGCCATGCCGAGGATGATCGTGACCTTCACGAACTCCGAGGGCTGGAGCGAGAATCCGCCGGGCAGCTTGATCCAGGAGTGGGCGCCGTTGATGGTGGAGCCCAGCGGGGTGAGCACCAGCAGGATCAGGAAGACCGAGACGCCGTACAGGATCGGCACCGCCGTGCGCAGGGTGCGGTGGCCGAGCCAGACCGTGCCGATCATCAGCGCGAAGCCGATGCCGGTGTTCAGGATGTGCCGGATCAGGAAGTAGTACTGATCGCCCTGGTTGATCTCGGTGCGGTTCCGGGTCGCCGAGAAGACCAGGAGCGAGCCGATCAGCGACAGCGCGAGGGCGGACAGCAGTATCGGCCAGTCCAGCCGGCGGGCGAGCGAGTCGCGGGCGAACAGGCGGGTCCAGCCGGCCCGCTCGGGCCCGTACCCGGAGATCTGGAAGCTGTTGGCGCCGGTCACGTCAGCCTCCTCGGGCGCCGCCCGCGGCCCGGTCGGCGGCGGCGTGTCTCACGGTTCTCCGTCGTCGGTGTGCCCACCGTCGCGGCCTGCTGCAGGCCGTCCTCCTCGGGCACGCCCTCCTGGCTGGCCCGCTGCTCCTTCGCCGGGTCCTTGGCGACCTTCGGGGCGAGGATCGAACCGTCCGCCTGGATCTTCGGCAGGTTCTTCTGCGGGGTCGGCAGCAGGGCGTTCTTCTTGTTGATGGCGCCGTCGTCCGAGACGCCGTACAGCGCGTCGTAGATGTTGCGGACCGCGGGACCGGAGGCGCCGGAGCCCGTACCACCCTGGGAGATCGTCATCACGATCGCGTAGTCCTCGGTGTACGTGGCGAACCAGGACGTCGTCTGCTTGCCGTAGACCTCGGCGGTACCGGTTTTGGCGTGCATCGGGATCTCGTCCTGCGGCCAGCCGCCGAACCGCCAGGCGGCCGTACCGCGGGTGGCGACGCCCTCCAGGGCGTCGTCCATCTGGGCCAGGGTCTGCTTGCTGACCGGCAGCTTGCCGTGCGCCTTGGGTTTGATCTCGGAGACCTGCTTGCCATCGGCGCTGACGACGGCCTTGCCGACCGTCGGGTCGTACAGGGTGCCGCCGTTGGAGATGGCCGCGTAGATGGTGGCCATCTGGATCGGGGTCACCAGGGTGTCGCCCTGGCCGATGGAGTAGTTGATCTCGTCACCGGCGCGCATCTTGTTGCCCTCGAGACAGTTCTCGTAGGAGATCTTCTCGACGTAGTCGCCGTCCTTCTTGCCGGTCTTGCACCAGGCGTCCTTGTTGGCCTCCCAGTAGGACTGCTTCCACTCGCGGTCCGGCACCCGGCCGGCCACCTCGTTGGGCAGGTCGATGCCAGTCTCGGCGCCGAGGCCGAACTGGTGGGCGGCCTTGTAGAAGTAGTCCTTCGGCTGGCCCTTCTTGGGGTTGATGCCGCCGTCCTTCTTCCACTCGTTGTGCGCCAGCGAGTAGTAGACGGTGTCGCAGGAGACCTCCAGGGCCCGGCCGAGGTCGATGGCGCCGTGGTTCTGGGACTCGAAGTTCTTGAAGACCTGGCCGCCGACGGAGTAGGAGCTGGAGCAGTTGTAGCGTCCGTCGAAGTCGTAGCCCGCCTGGACCGCGGCGGCCGTGGAGACCACCTTGAAGATCGAGCCGGGGGCCGCCTGACCCTGTATGGCGCGGTTCAGCAGCGGGTAGTTGGAGGACTTGCCGGTGAGCCTCTTGTAGTCCTTGGCGGAGATGCCGCCCACCCAGGCGTTCGGGTCGTAGGTCGGGTTGGAGGCCATGGCGACGATCCGGCCGGTCTTGGCCTCCATCACCACGACCGCGCCCGCGTCGGCCTTGTACTTCTCGCCCGTGTTGCGGTCCCAGACGTCGCGGGCGTCCTTCATCGCCTCGTTCAGCTCGTACTCCGCGACGCGCTGGACGCGGGCGTCGATGCTCGTGACGAGGTTGGAGCCGGGCTGGGCGGCGTCCGCCTCGGCCTCGCCGATGACCCGGCCGAGGTTGTCGACCTCGTAGCGGGTGACGCCGGCCTTGCCGCGCAGCTCCTTGTCGTACTGGCGCTCGAGGCCGGAGCGGCCGACCTGGTCGGAGCGCAGATACGGCGAGTCGGTGTCCTGGGCCTTGGTGATCTCCTCGTCGGTGACCGGGGAGAGATAGCCGAGAACCTGGGCGGTGTTGGAGCCGCCGGGGCCCGCGTACCGCCGGACGGCCTGCGGTTCGGCGGTGATGCCGGGGAAGTCCTCGGCGCGCTCGCGGATCTGCAGGGCCTGCTTGGCGGTGGCCTCGTCGGTGATGGGGATCGGCTGGTACGGCGAGCCGTTCCAGCAGGGCTGGGGGGTCTCGGCGTCACAGAGCCGGACCTTCTCCATCACGTCCTTGGGCTTCATGCCGAGGACGCCGGCGAGCTTGGTGAGGACGGCCTTGCCGTCGTCCTTCATCTTCAGCAGGTCGGTGCGGGAGGCGGAGACGACCAGACGTGTCTCGTTGTCGGCGAGGGCCACTCCGCGGGCGTCCAGGATCGAGCCGCGCACGGCCGGGTCGACGACCTGCTGGACGTGGTTGCCGGAGGCCTCCTTGGCGTAGGCCTCGCCCTCGCGGATCTGGAGGTACCAGAGCCTGCCGCCGAGGGTGCCGAGGAGGGAGAGGACGAGAATCTGGATGACGACGAGCCGGATCTGGACCCGTGGGGTCCGTCCCGTCTCGGGAATGTTGGTCATGCCCTCCCCCTCTCAGTGCGCGGGCGTGTGTGCGCGTACGAATGATGAACGGCCGACCTGTGAATCGGCGTTCCGCGTTCGTGAACCCGTTCGGGTGAACTGAGGCGCCTTCACAGCCGCTTGACTCCCTTGATGCGCCCGGCGCGGGCGGTGCGCACCCGGGCCGCCTTCACCTTCAGGCCCCCGAGCCCGCCGCGCTGGCTGCCGATGCGCAGTCCGGTGCCGCCGGAGAGCCAGCCGGTGGAGATGTCCGTCTTCGCCGAGGAACTGGTCTCGGCGAGCGGATCGTTCTCCGCGCGTCTGGCCAGCGCCATCAGGCCCGGCACGACGAACGGCGCGAGCAGCAGGTCGTAGAGCGCGGCCGTGAACAGCAGGCTGGTGAGGCCGACATGGCGGGCGGCGGTGTCGCCGACGAGGGCGCCGACACCGGCGTAGAGCAGGGTGGAGCCGATGGCCGCCGCGACCACCACGACCATGGGTCCGGTGGCCGACTTGAGCTGGCCGTTCTCCGGCTTGATCAGGCCCGCGAGGTAGCCGATGACGCACAGCACCAGGGCGTAGCGGCCGGCGGCGTGGTCGGCGGGCGGGGCGAGGTCGGCGAGCAGACCCGCGCCGAAGCCGATGAGGGCGCCGCCGACATGGCCGTAGACCATGGCGAGCGCGAGGACCGTCAGCAGGAGCAGGTCGGGGACGGCGCCGGGGAGATGGAGCCGGGCGAGGACGCTGACCTGGAGCACCAGGGCGACGACGACCAACGAGGAGGAGAGCAGGATCCGGTTGACGCGCATGTGGCTTCAGCTCCTACTGCTCTTCTTGCGGGTACTGACCATCGACCGGCGCCTGGCCGGACGGGGTGACGGTCACCGTCACGGTGGGCGTGGGGGTCGGCTTGGGCTTGGCGGGAAGCACCGTGTCGCGCGGGTCCTTCTTCGGGGCCTCGACGACGACACCGACGATGTCGAGCTTGGTGAAGCTGACGTACGGCGTGACGTAGAGGGTGCGGGTGAGGTCGCCGCCGGAGGGGTCGACGCGGCTCACGACACCGACCGGGACGCCGGGCACGAAGGGCTTGTCCGCCTGCGAGCCGAAGGTGACGAGACGGTCGCCCCGCTTGATCTGCGCCTTGCCGTTGAGGAGTTCGACGCGCAGCGGTCCGTCGCCCTGTCCGGAGGCGAAGCCGAGTTCGTCGTTGCCCTCCATGCGGGTGCCGACGGTGAAGTCGGGGTCGCTGGCGAGCAGTACGGTCGCGGTGTTCGGGCCGACCGTGGTCACCCGCCCGACCAGACCGTCGCCGTTGAGGACCGTCATGTCGCGCTTGAGGCCGTCGTTGGCGCCGGCGTCGATGGTGATGGTCCAGGAGAAGCCCTGGGCCGCTCCTATCGCGATGACCTCAGCGCCCTTGATGCCGTACTGGCCCTCGCCCGCGATCTTGAGCATCTTGTCGAGCTGCTTGAGTCTGCTGCGGTTGCGGTCGTCGCTGCCGAGCTTGGCCTTGAGGGCGGCGTTCTCCTTCTCCAGTTCGGCGATCCGGTCGTGGCGTTCGCCGGAGTCACGGATCGCGGAGACCGCGTTGCCGACCGGATCGACCGCGGCCGAGACGCCGTTCTCGATCGGGCCGAAGACCGTCGCCGCGGCCTGCCGGGCACCGTCGACCGGGGAGTCCTCCCCGCCGCGGATGTCCACCGTGATCAGTGCGAACGCGATGGCGATCAGCAGCACCAGGAGCAGCCGGCTCTCTCGTGTGTCCCTCACGTGCGGCGGCCGTGCCCTTCCTCATAGGAATTCTTCGAGCCCCAGGGAAACCCGAGGGGCTGCTTTGTGGGAGCTTATGCCTCTATATCAACGATCCGCCGTACGAGAGGAGATCGTCTCGTACGGCGGAATCGAAGAGTTACGTCATCTGCGCGGCTGGGCGTCCAGGACCTGCTGGAGCGCCTCGAACTCCTCGACGCACTTGCCGGAGCCGAGCGCCACGCTGTCCAGCGGGTCCTCCGCGATGTGGATCGGCATGCCGGTCTCCCGGCGCAGCCGTTCGTCGAGGCCGCGCAGCAACGCGCCGCCGCCGGTCAGGACGATGCCCCGGTCCATGATGTCGCCGGAGAGCTCCGGCGGACACTTGTCGAGGGTCGTCTTGACCGCGTCCACGATGGCGTTGACGGGTTCCTCGATCGCCTTGCGCACTTCGGCGGCGGAGATGACGACGGTCTTGGGCAGCCCGGAGACGAGGTCCCGGCCGCGGATTTCGGTGTGCTCGTCGGAGTCGAGGTCGTACGCCGAACCGATCGTGATCTTGATCTGCTCGGCCGTGCGCTCACCCAGCAGGAGCGAGTACTCCTTCTTGATGTGCTGGATGATCGCGTTGTCCAGTTCGTCGCCCGCGACCCGGATGGACTGGGCGGTGACGATGCCGCCGAGGGAGATGACCGCGACCTCCGTGGTGCCGCCGCCGATGTCGACCACCATGTTGCCCGTGGCCTCGTGGACCGGCAGGCCGGAGCCGATGGCCGCGGCCATGGGCTCCTCGATGATGTGCACCTGACGGGCGCCGGCCTGGGACGACGCCTCGATGACGGCGCGGCGCTCGACGCCGGTGATGCCCGAGGGCACACAGACGACGACCCGCGGGCGAGCCAGATACCGCCGCTTGTGGATCTTCAGGATGAAGTAGCGGAGCATCCGCTCGGTGATCTCGAAGTCGGCGATCACGCCGTCCTTCAGCGGACGCACGGCAACGATGTTGCCGGGCGTGCGCCCGATCATCTTCTTCGCTTCGGCGCCGACCGCGAGGATGCCACCGGTGTTGGTGTTGATGGCGACGACGGACGGCTCGTTGAGTACGATCCCGCGACCCCTGACGTACACCAGCGTGTTGGCGGTCCCGAGGTCGACAGCCATGTCACGGCCGATGAACGACATTGAGTTCCCCATCGAGATTCGTCTGGCCTTCCCGCTGGCTTTTGAGGGCTTTTCAGGTCGGCGAGGTGGGTGCTGTGACGTGAAGGCTTCCATCGTAGACGCGCCTTCGCGAACACGGCGTGAGGGTCCTTCGCCATTGTCAGCAGATGATGTGCGGGTTCGCTCCTGGAGACGAGCGTTTGGGGACTCTCGTTCCCCCGAACGCCCCGCATATGCCAGAAAGTCCGGAGGCTTTGCCCCCGGGCTCTCCGGTCTGCTGCTTCAGGCGTTACGGCTCAGGCGCGGCCGGGGAAGAAGATCTTCACCTCGCGTTCAGCGGACTCCTCGGAGTCCGAGGCGTGGATGAGGTTCTCGCGGACGATCACGCCGTAGTCGCCGCGGATGGAGCCGGGCGCGGCGGCGATCGGGTCGGTCGGGCCGGCCAGCGCGCGCACACCCTCGATGACCCGCTCGCCCTCGACGATCAGGGCCACGACCGGGCCGGAGGACATGAACTCCACCAGCGGCTCGTAGAACGGCTTGCCCTTGTGCTCGCCGTAGTGCTGCTCCAGGGTCTCCTGGTCCAGGGTGCGCAGCTCCAGCGCGGTGATCCGCCAGCCCGCCTTGCGCTCGATGCGGCTGATGATCTCGCCGGTCAGGCCACGACGGACGGCGTCGGGCTTGAGGAGGACGAGGGTGCGCTGGGTCACGACGGGCTCCTAAGACATCAAGGTGTGCGGGAAGACGAAGGTTACCCGGCGTGTCCGGGACTGCGTTACGCAGCGTCAGGTGTAGAGGGTCAGGCCGCGTCGGGGGTGGAGGCCTCGGCCTGCGCCGCGAATCTCGCCTTGGACTCGTCGATCTGCCGGCCGTAGTGGACCGAGGCCCACCACAGGGCCGCGAAGGCCGCGCCCAGGACGAACATCGTCGGGACGACGAAGCCGGAGGCGATCAGCACGGCCTGGAGCGCCCAGCCCATCGCGATGCCGCCCGGCCGGGTGACCAGGCCGCACAGCACCAGGCACAGGAACATGGCGATGCCGCTGACCGTCCACACGGTCGACATGGACAGATCCGGATCCTTCATGGCGACCAGACCGGCGAAGCCGATCACGAAGAACTCGCCGATCAGCGTCGACGCACAGAGCGTACGCATGCGAAAACCTCAGCCCTTCCCGAGCAGCAGTCGTGCCTCGCCGACCGTGATGACGGAACCGGTCACGAGCACCCCGCCACCGGTGAACTCGCCCTCCTCCTCGGCCAGCGTGATCGCGGCCTCCAGGGCGTCCGGCAGCCGCGGCTCGACCTGCACCCGATCGTCGCCGAACACTTCCACGGCGACGGCGGCCAGTTCGTCGGCGTTCATCGCGCGGTGGCTGGAGTTCTGGGTGATCACGACCTCGGCGAAGATCGGCTCGAAGGCCTCCAGCAGCCCGCGCACGTTCTTGTCACCGCTGGCCCCGACCACGCCGATCAGCCGGCTGAAGTCGAAGGCCTCACCGATCGCCTCGGCGGTCACCCGCGCGCCCGCCGGGTTGTGCGCGGCGTCCAGCACGATCGTCGGCGACCGGCGTACGACCTCCATCCGGCCCGGCGAGGAGACCGCCGCGAAGGCCTTGCGGACGGTGTCGATGTCGAGCGGCTCGGCGCGCATCGCGCCGACGCCGAAGAACGCCTCCACCGCGGCGAGCGCCACGGCGGCGTTGTGCGCCTGGTGGGCGCCGTGCAGCGGGAGGTAGACCTCGGGGTACTCGCCGCCGAGTCCGCGCAGGGTGACCAGTTGTCCGCCGACGGCGACCTGCCGGGCGACGACCCCGAACTCCAGGCCCTCACGGGCGACGGTGGCGTCGACCTCGACGGCCTTCTTCAGCAGCACCTGCGCCGCGTCCACCGGCTGCTGGGCCAGGATGACGGTCGCGTCCTGCTTGACGATGCCGGACTTCTCCACGGCGATCTCGGCGGGCGTCTCACCGAGCCGGTCGGTGTGGTCCAGGTCGATGGGGGTGACCACGGCGACGTCACCGTCGATGACGTTCGTCGCGTCCCACGAGCCGCCCATGCCGACCTCGACGACGGCCACGTCGACGGGGGCGTCCGCGAAGGCCGCGTACGCCATGCCGGTCAGCACCTCGAAGAAGGACAGCCGGTACTCCTGCGCCGCGTCGACCATCTCGACGTACGGCTTGATGTCGTTGTACGTCTCGATGAACCGCTCAGCGTCGATGGGAGCGCCGTCGAGGCTGATGCGCTCGGTGATGGACTGCACGTGCGGCGAGGTGTAGCGGCCCGTGCGCAGTTCGAAGGCGCCGAGCAGCGCCTCGATCATGCGGGCGGTGGAGGTCTTGCCGTTCGTCCCGGTGATGTGGATCGAGGGGTACGAGCGCTGCGGCTCGCCCAGCACGTCCATCAGGGCGGCGATCCGGCTGACCGAGGGCTCCAGCTTGGTCTCGCCCCACCGCGTGGCGAGGTCCGCCTCCACCTCGCGCAGGGCCTTGTCGACCTCGGGGTCCTCGGGTCGTCCGGGCACGTCTGCCTGCGGCGCGCCGCCCTGGGTTCGGAGGGTACGGCTGCCGGCCTCGATGACCGCGAGATCGGGGTCGCGGTCGGTCTCTTCCGCGATGATCTCGTCGAACGGGTCGCTTTCACTCACGGGGTCAGTCTAAGGCGGGGCCCAGGGGGGAGGGTGGCTGGTCTCGTCCGGCGGGTGCGGGCGCGTGCGTGGCTGGTCGCGCGGTTCCCCGAGCCCCTGGGCCTGCCGAGGCTCCCGGCGCTTCCACAGCACCGGGAGCCATCGTCGTAACTGTCAGACAGAAGGCAGCCGGTCCAGCTGGGCCTGGATCCGGGCGATGTCCTCGTCCGCCTTGGCCAGGCGGCCGCGGATCTTGTCCACCACGTTGTCCGGGGCCTTCGCCAGGAACGCCTCGTTGCCGAGCTTGGCCGTGGCCTGGGCCTTCTCCTTCTCGGCCGCCGCCAGGTCCTTCGCAAGGCGCTTGCGCTCCGCCGCGACGTCGATCGTGCCCGAGAGGTCGAGCGCGACCTCCGCGCCCGCGACCGGCAGGGTCGCCGTCGCCGTGAAGTCCTCGCCCTCCGGCTGCAGGCGCAGCAGCTGGCGGATGGCGGCCTCGTGCGGCGCGAGCGCCGTGCCGTCCAGGGACAGCCGGGCCGGAACCCGCTGCCCCGGCTGGAGGCCCTGGTCGGCGCGGAAGCGGCGGACCTCGGTGATGACGGACTGGAGCGACTCGATCTCGCGCTCGGCCGCCGCGTCCCGGAAGCCGCTGTCCGTCGGCCACTCGGCGATGACGACGGACTCGCCACCGGTGAGGGTGGTCCACAGGGTCTCCGTGACGAACGGGACCACGGGGTGCAGCAGCTTCAGGGTGACGTCGAGGACCTCGCCGAGGACCCGCTTGCTGACCTCGGCCGGCTCGCCGCCCGCCTGGAAGGTGGTCTTGGACAGCTCGACGTACCAGTCGAAGACCTCGTCCCAGGCGAAGTGGAACAGCGCGTCGGAGAGCTTCGCGAACTGGAAGTCCTCGTACAGCGCGTCGACTTCGGCGACGACGGAGTTGAGGCGGGACAGGATCCAGCGGTCCGTCGCCGACATGCGCGAGGCGTCGGGCAGTTCGCCGTCGACCGTCGCGCCGTTCATCAGCGCGAAGCGCGTGGCGTTCCAGATCTTGTTGGCGAAGTTGCGGGAGCCCTGGACCCAGTCCTCGCCGATCGGGACGTCGACGCCGGGGTTGGCGCCGCGCGCGAGGGTGAACCGGAGCGCGTCGGAGCCGTACTTGTCCATCCAGTCCAGCGGGTTGACCGCGTTGCCGAAGGACTTCGACATCTTCTTGCCGAACTGGTCGCGGACCATGCCGTGCAGGGCGATGGTGTGGAACGGCGGGGTGCCGTCCATCGCGTACAGGCCGAACATCATCATCCGGGCGACCCAGAAGAAGAGGATGTCGTAGCCGGTGACCAGGACGGAGTTCGGGTAGAACTTCGCGAGCGACTCGGTCTGTTCGGGCCAGCCGAGGGTCGAGAAGGGCCACAGGCCGGAGGAGAACCAGGTGTCCAGGACGTCGGTGTCCTGGTGCCAGCCCTCGCCGGTGGGGGCCTCGTCGTCCGGTCCGACGCAGACGACCTCGCCGTTCGGGCCGTACCAGACCGGGATCCGGTGACCCCACCACAACTGCCGCGAGATGCACCAGTCGTGGAGGTTGTCGACCCAGTCGAAGTACCGCTTCTCCATCTCCTGCGGATGGATCTTGACCTTGCCCTCGCGGACCGCGTCACCGGCGGCCTTCGCCAGCGGGCCGACCTTGACCCACCACTGCATGGACAGACGGGGCTCGATGGTGGTCTTGCAGCGCGAGCAGTGGCCGACGCTGTGGACGTACGGCCGCTTCTCGGCGACGATCCGGCCGTCGGCGCGCAGGGCGGCGACGATCGCCGACCGCGCCTCGAGCCGGTCCAGGCCCTGGAAGGGGCCGTGGGCGGTGATGACGGCGTGCTCGTCCATCACGGCGACGGCGGGCAGGTTGTGCCGCTGGCCGATCTCGAAGTCGTTCGGGTCGTGCGCCGGGGTGACCTTGACGGCACCGGTGCCGAACTCGGGGTCGACGTGCTCGTCGGCGACGACGGGGATACGGCGGCCGGTGAGCGGCAGTTCGATCTCGCGGCCGACGAGGTGCTTGTACCGCTCGTCCTCGGGGTGAACGGCGACGGCGGTGTCGCCGAGCATGGTCTCGGCGCGGGTGGTGGCGACGACGATGGAGTCGTCACCCTCGCCGTACCGGATGGAGACCAGCTCGCCGTCGTCGTCCTGGTACTCGACCTCGATGTCGGAGATGGCGGTCAGACAGCGCGGGCACCAGTTGATGATGCGCTCGGCGCGGTAGATGAGTTCGTCGTCGTAGAGCCGCTTGAAGATGGTCTGGACGGCCTGCGAGAGCCCCTCGTCCATGGTGAAGCGCTCACGCGACCAGGCGACGCCGTCACCGAGGCGGCGCATCTGCCCGGAGATCTGCCCGCCGGACTCGCCCTTCCACTGCCAGACGCGCTCGACGAAGGCCTCCCGGCCGAGGTCGTGACGGGACTTGCCCTCCTTCGCGAGCTCGCGCTCGACGACGTTCTGGGTGGCGATGCCGGCGTGGTCCATGCCGGGCTGCCAGAGCGTCTCGTGACCCTGCATGCGCTTACGGCGGGTCAGGGCGTCGATGAGGGTGTGCTCGAAGGCGTGCCCGAGGTGCAGGGACCCGGTGACGTTGGGCGGAGGGATGACGACCGTGTAGGCCGGCTTGTCACTCTTCGCGTCGGCCTCGAAGTAACCGCGCTCTACCCAGCGCTCGTACAGCGGCCCCTCTACATCGGCCGGCGCGTACTGGGTCGGCAGTTCGGTGTCGGGCGCTGGTGGCTGCTGCTGAGCGTTCTCGGTCACGGGCTCAGTTTAGGGGTGTCTCGGGCGTGTCCCGAAACGCCTTTGTTCTGTAACGGTGGGGACCCCGATGCCTTCCGGTCGCCATGTCTGCGCCAGGATGTCAGGAACACATAAGCATCTGGAGGGGAACCCAGTAATGAGCTACAACCAGCCGGGCCCGTACGGCGGGCAGCCCCAGCAGCCCGGACCGTACGGCCAGCCGGGTCCGTACGGCCAGCAGCCGCAGGCTCCGCAGCCCGGCTACGGCTACCCCCAGCAGCCGCAGGCTCCCCAGCCGGGTTACGGCTACCCGCAGCAGGCCCCGCCGCCCCAGCAGGGCTACGGCCAGCAGCCCCCCTACGGCTCCGTCCCGCACCCCCCGGCCCCGGGCGGCGGCGGCGGCAAGAAGAAGACGGGCCTGATCCTCGGCGCGGTCGCGGTCGTCGCGGCTATCGCGGTGGGCGCGTACTTCGTCATCGGCGGGGGTGGCGGCAGCGGCACGGACGCCGGCGACGACGGCCCGCACAAGCTCACCGCGCCGGCCACGGTCCTCACCGAGTACAAGAAGTCCGAGAGCGACGGCTCGGGCGGCGCGATGACCAAGGAAGACCTGGAGAACGCCGAGGACTGGGGCGTCAAGAACCCCAAGGACGTCAACGGGGACTACGAGGCGGGTGCGGACGAGGACAACCCGCTGGCGGGCAAGCTGCTGTCGTTCGGCGGTGTCTACGGCGAGATCGAGGACCCCGAGAAGGCGGTCGACGGGCTCTTCGCCTACATGAAGAAGGACGCGGAGAAGGACGGCGTCACCATCGAGGGCGAGCCGAAGGCGTACACCCCCGAGGGCTTCGACGGCACCGTCCTGAAGTGCCAGCAGGCCGTGATGAAGAACGAGGACGCCACCGCGGGTTCGGGTGAGCCGACCGAGATGAACATGACGTACTGCATCTGGGGCGACTACAGCACGATCGGATTCGTCCTGCCGCTGGAGTTCGCCGACATCGCGGCCGGCAAGGACGCCGACCCGACGGAGGTAGCCAAGATCACCTCCGACCTCCGCAAGGAAGTCCGCGTCAAGATCTGACGCTCGTCGTCGGAAGCAACGCCGAAAGGGGCCCCGGTCGGTCGACCGGGGCCCCTTCTCGTGCGGCTGGCGCTGTTACGCCGTCTTCTGCTCCCCCGGGCCCCGCCCTCGGGCGTCGCGCGGGATGAGGGTCGGGTTCACGTTGGAGTGGACGACGTCTGCCGTGATGACCACTCGGGCTACGTCCTTGCGGGAGGGGACCTCGTACATCACCGACATGAGGACTTCCTCCATGATGGCGCGCAGGCCGCGGGCGCCGGTCTGGCGGAGGATGGCCTGGTCGGCGATGGCCTCCAGGGCCTCGCGCTCGAAGTCCAGTTCCACACCGTCGAGTTCGAACAGCCGCTGGTATTGCTTCACCAGGGCGTTACGCGGCTCCACCAGGATCTGGAGCAGGGCCTCGCGGTCGAGGTTGTGGACCGAGGTGATGACGGGGAGGCGGCCGATGAACTCGGGGATCATGCCGAACTTGACCAGGTCCTCGGGCATGACGTCCTCGAACTGGTCCTTCGCCTCCAGCTCCCGCTTGGAGCGGATCGTCGCGCCGAAGCCGATGCCCTTGGCGCCGGCCCGGGACTCGATGATCTTCTCCAGGCCCGCGAAGGCACCGCCCACGATGAACAGCACGTTCGTCGTGTCGATCTGGATGAACTCCTGGTGGGGGTGCTTGCGGCCGCCCTGGGGCGGGACCGAGGCGGTCGTGCCCTCCAGGATCTTCAGCAGCGCCTGCTGCACGCCCTCGCCCGACACGTCCCGGGTGATGGAGGGGTTTTCACTCTTCCTGGCGACCTTGTCGATCTCATCGATGTAGATGATCCCGGTCTCGGCCTTCTTGACGTCGTAGTCCGCCGCCTGGATCAGCTTGAGCAGGATGTTCTCGACGTCCTCGCCCACATAGCCGGCCTCCGTCAGCGCCGTCGCGTCGGCGATCGCGAACGGGACGTTGAGCATCCGGGCCAGGGTCTGGGCCAGCAGGGTCTTCCCGGAGCCCGTGGGGCCCAGCAGGAGGATGTTCGACTTCGCCAACTCGATGGCGTCCTCGCGGCTTTGACCGCCGCCGTTCTCACCGGCCTGGACCCGCTTGTAGTGGTTGTACACCGCGACGGAGAGGGCCTTCTTGGCCGCCTCCTGGCCGACCACGTAGCCCTCGAGGAACTCGTAGATCTCGCGAGGCTTCGGGAGCTCCTCCCAGCGCACCTCGCTGGTCTCCGCGAGCTCTTCCTCGATGATCTCGTTGCAGAGGTCGATGCACTCGTCGCAGATGTACACACCGGGCCCTGCGATGAGCTTCTTGACCTGCTTCTGGCTCTTGCCGCAGAACGAGCACTTGAGCAGATCGCCGCCGTCACCGATGCGTGCCACGGTGTGCTTCCCCTTCGCCTGGGAGACGACTGGACGCTTTCGAATCCAGCGGCTCCTGGTGCTGCCTTATGTCCGACGGTACCTTGCCGGGGCCCTCGTTCGGGCCCCCCTTGGCACGGTTCACTTTGTCGTGCACCGTGCCAAGGAGCGGCCGACGATACAGCCTCCGCGTCAGCGCACGGCCGCGTTGTTCATCTTCCGGGTGGAGATGATCTGGTCGATCAGGCCGTACGACAGGGCGTCCTCGGCCGTGAGGATCTTGTCGCGCTCGATGTCCTCGCGGATCTTCTCGATCGGCGTGGTGGAGTGCTTGGCCAGCATCTCCTCCAGCTGCGAGCGCATCCGCAGGATCTCGTTCGCGGCGATCTCCAGGTCGGACACCTGACCGCGGCCCGTCTCGCTGTACGGCTGGTGGATCAGGACGCGGGCGTTCGGCAGCGCCATGCGCTTGCCGGGCGTACCGGCGGCCAGCAGGACGGCGGCGGCGGAGGCCGCCTGGCCCATGCAGACCGTCTGGATGTCCGGCTTCACGAACTGCATCGTGTCGTAGATGGCCGTCAGCGCCGTGAAGGAGCCGCCGGGGCTGTTGATGTAGACCGAGATGTCCCGGTCGGGGTCCATCGACTCCAGGCACAGCAGCTGCGCCATGACGTCGTTGGCGGAGGCGTCGTCGATCTGCACGCCGAGGAAGATCACGCGCTCCTCGAAGAGCTTCGCGTACGGGTCGTACTCGCGGATGCCCTGCGAGGTGCGCTCGACGAAGCGGGGGATGACGTACCGGGACTCGGCGGCCGGGCCCGTGTACTCGGCGCGCGCGCGGTCGTACAGGCCGCTGCCGGGGAAGTCGTTCACTGTCTGTCTCCTAGGGGCTGAGGCGGTCGGCTGAAGGGCTGAGCGGGGCTGTCGCCGGCCCCGCGACGGGGCTCAGGCCCCGGTGCCGCCGCCGCCCGGCATACCGGCGGCCGTGGGAATGACGTCGTCGATGAGGCCGTACTCCTTGGCCTCGATGGCGTCGAACCAACGGTCGCGGTCCGAGTCGCGGGTGATCTGCTCAATGGTCTGGCCGGTGTGCTGGGCCGTGAGCTCGGCCATGCGCTTCTTGGTGTGCAGCAGCCGCTCGGCGTGGATCTTGATGTCCGAGGCCGAGCCCGCCAGGCCGGCGGACGGCTGGTGGATCAGGATCTCGGCGTTCGGCAGCGCGAAGCGCTTGCCGGGCGTGCCCGCGCTGAGCAGGAACTGGCCCATCGAGGCGGCGAGGCCCATGGCGATGGTCACCACGTCGTTCTTGATGAACTGCATGGTGTCGTAGATCGCCATACCGGCCGTGATCGAACCGCCCGGGCTGTTGATGTAGAGGTAGATGTCCTTGTCCGGGTCCGCGGCAAGGAGCAGCAGCTGCGCGGTGATCTTGTTCGCGATGTCGTCGTCGACCGGCTGGCCGAGGAAGATGATCCGCTCGTTGAGCAGCCGGTTGTAGACCTGGTCGCCGAGGCCACCACCGATGGAAGGCTCGCCGGCGGCTGAAGGCATCAGATTCGTCACGTATCCACCTGCTCGTCTTACGACGGCGCCGGGCCGTCTCACGTTTCCCTATTCATGGACCCTAACGCGCTGGTCCCTTCGGGGAATCCCGGAGTGGGGAGTGTTCGCCGGGGGCGTAGCGCGGTGGTCACTTCCGGTGTGCGGGCGAGTGCGGGGCCGCAAACCGGGAAAGGGCCCCGGGGAGTGTGTCCCCAGGGCCCTTCCTACGGCGTTACCGGTGCCGAGGGCGTCGCTCAGCCCTCGGTCTTCTCCTCGGCCTCGGCCTCGGTGGCGTCGGCCTCGGTGGCCTCGGCGGCGACGTCCGTGGCGGCCTCGACCTCGTCCTCGTCGTCCAGGTCGATGATCTCGCCGTTGGTGTCCTTGACCGTGGCCTTCTCGACCACGACGGCCAGGGCCTTGCCGCGGGCGACCTCGCCGACCAGGAGCGGAACCTGGCCGCCCTCGACGACCGCCTGGGCGAACTGGTCGGGAGACATGCCGGAGGAGGCCGCGCGCCGCATGAGGTGCTCGGTGAGCTCCTCCTGGTTGACGTTGAGCTTCTCCTGCTTGACGAGCTCGTCGAGGACGAACTGCGTCTTGATGCCCTTGACCGCGGCTTCCTTGGTCTCGGCGTCGAACTCTTCCTCGGTCTTGCCCTGGATCTCCAGGTACTTCCCGAGGTCGAGGCCCATCTGGCCGAGCTGGTGGTGCTCGAGGTTGTGCTTACGGGTGTTGATCTCGTCCTCGAGCAGCTTCTCGGGGACCGGGACCTCGACCAGCTCGAGCAGCTTCTCCAGGACGCGCTCCTGGGCCTGCGTGGCCTGGTCGTACTGCTTCATGTTCTCGAGGCGCTTGCGGCTGTCGGCCTTCAGCTCGTCGAGGGTGTCGAACTCGGAGGCAAGCTGCGCGAACTCGTCGTCCAGCTCGGGGAGTTCGCGGGCGGCGACCTGGGTGACCTTGACGGTGACCTCGGCCTCCTTGCCGGCCGCGGAGCCGCCCTTGAGCTCGGAGGTGAAGGTGGCCTCGGCCCCGGCCTCCAGGCCCTTCACGGCGTCGTCGATGCCGTCCAGCAGCTCACCGGAGCCGATGGTGTAGGAGACGCCGGCGGCGACGCCGTCCTCCAGGACCTCGCCGTCGACCTTGGCCTCCAGGTCGATGGTGACGACGTCGCCGTCCTCGGCGGCGCGCTCCACCGGGGAGGTGGACGCGAAGCGCTCGCGGAGCTGCTCGACCGACTTGTCGATGTCCTCGTCGGTGACCTCGACGGCGTCGACCTCGACCTCGATGCCGGAGTAGTCCGGGATCTCGATGGTCGGGCGGACGTCGACCTCGGCGGTGAAGTTCAGCGTCTCGCCGTCCTTCAGCTCCGTGATGTCGACCTCGGGCTGGCCCAGGACGTTGAGCTCGGCCTCGTTGACCGCCTCCGTGTAGAACTTCGGAAGCGCGTCGTTGACGGCCTCCTCCAGCACGGCGCCACGGCCGAACCGCTGGTCGATGACCCGGGCGGGGATCTTGCCCTTGCGGAAGCCCTTCACCGTGACCTGCTGGTTGATCTTCTTGTACGCCGCGTCGAGGCTGTCCTTGAGCTCCTCGAAGGGCACCTCGACAGTGAGCCGAACCCGGGTCGGGTTCAGGGTCTCCACGGCGCTCTTCACGGTTCGGTCTCCTTGTGGCTGACTTCTTGGTTTCTGCCGGAGCCAGACTGGTCCGGCAAATTCGCCGCCCGGAGGACTTCAGGGAGTGAGAGACACACGGGCGCGCAGCTTGCATAGTAACCGCAGGCGCTGAACGACCCAAAGGCGATCACTGGGGACGACCGCCGACGATCGAGCAGGTGGTCGGGGTGGCGGGATTTGAACCCACGGCCTTCCGCTCCCAAAGCGGACGCGCTACCAAGCTGCGCCACACCCCGTCTGGTGCGACACGTAGGGTACATGGCCGCAGGCAGTGGGGTTGCCGCATTTATGGGGTGTGCGCCGAGGGGCGCCGACCCGCTACGATGCCTCCAGTGCCGCGGTCACCTGACCTGCGGCGCGTCCTGTGCGGGCGTAGCTCAATGGTAGAGCCCTAGTCTTCCAAACTAGCTACGCGGGTTCGATTCCCGTCGCCCGCTCTGTATGGCTCAGGGCCAGGTCAGAGGAAGATTCCTCCGCCTGGCCCTGATCGTTTCCGGGGGCCGTCACCAGGACGGTCGGGGGTCCTGGTGCTCGACAGGGGTCCGGTCCGGCAGGGGGCGGCCCAGATCCGTGCGGAGCAGCTCTCCGGGGTCGGGCGCGAACTCCTCCGTGGGCGGGGCCGGCTGGTGGAAGCGCTCCGTGCGCGGCAGCGGCACCTCGACCAGCCTGCCGTCGTGGATCATCCAGAGGCCGAAGCAGTCGTCATCCTGGTCGTGGATCAGGACCTGGACGCTCTCGGGGTATGGCCAGGGCAGGGACTCCAGGTGTCGCAGCAGGCCGGTGCGCGACCCCATGCGCTCGAACTCCGTCGCCCAGCCGACCCCGAAAGAGCGGCCCCACTGACTCTCGATCGGGACGAACCGGCCACGCCAGGTGCGCGTGTCGTCATCCCGCGTGAGCGGCTCCATGACCTCGCCTGCGTACAAGGCCAGCACCACGACCTGCGCGAATCTGCTCATGGCGCAGTATGCGCGGGCGCCCGCGGTGCGCGGCAACCGGTTTGCGGACGCAGGCCTAGAACTGGATCGAGTTGATCGTCTCGGCTATCGAGTCCAGGAACCGCTGGATGTCGTCGGCCATGCCGGTCGAGGCGAGGAAGAAGCCGAAGAGCACGGCGACGACGGCGGGGCCGGCCTTGAGGGAGCCGCCACGGATCAACACCACCATGATGATCGCCAACAGCAGCACCACTGACAGCGAAATGGCCACAACTGATCACACCCTCGGTCGGTCCGCTCTCCCGGCCCAGGGGCGCCATCCCCGCACACCCCCGCCAGAACCATCGTGCCACCAACGGGCCCGCCGTATGCGGCGGGTGGGGCATCAGTGGCCACAACTCGGTCCGGTGCAGGCGGTACCGGTCCGCGCGGGCGACCATCCAGCGCGCCCCGCACGGTAATTCGAACCCACCCCCGTACGGGGAATTCGACGTGATCGTTTCCACGTCCACACAACTCGTTCGCGGGCATTTCGAATTGTCATCACAGGGTGCCCTCTCCTACCCGCCAAACCTGACCCTATGCCCCATTTAGTAGGGATTCTTCGGGACAAGCCGGACGTAAGTCGAGTGTCGTAGTGGCTCGTTCATCTCGTATAAGCGCTAATGACGTCGCTCGTTTTACGAATACGCACAGCCGCCGCTAGGGTGCCTCAGATGTTCCACGCTGCCTCGTCCCTCACCGTGCCGAGTCCGCGCTCGCCGCAGAAACAGCAGAGACCGAACACCCCCGCCGGCAAGCAGCGCGACGCCTTCTTCGACAACGCCAAGTTCCTGGCGATCGTGCTGGTGGCCATCGGCCACTCCTGGGAGCCGCTGAAGGGCGACAGCCGGATCCTGGAGGGGCTGTACACCGTCGTGTACGCCTTCCACATGCCGGCGTTCATCATCATCTCGGGCTACTTCTCCCGCAGCTTCGACATGCGCCCCGACCGGCTGCGCCGGCTGATCACCGGCGTCGCGGTGCCGTACATCGTCTTCGAGACCGCCTATCCCCTGTTCAAGCGCGTGATCGACCACGACCCGGGCATGGAGATCAGCCTGCTCGATCCCTGGTACCTCACCTGGTTCCTGGTCGCGCTGTTCGTCTGGCGGCTGACCACGCCGATCTGGAAGCTGATCCGGTGGCCGCTGCCCGTCGCGCTCGGTATCGCGATGCTGGCCTCCGTCACCCCGGAGATCGGCGACGACCTCGACCTCCAGCGGGTGCTGCAGTTCCTGCCGTTCTTCGTACTGGGCCTCAGCATGAAGGCCGAGCACTTCCACTGGGCGCGCCGGCGCTCGGTGCGGATGCTGTCCGTGCCGGTGTTCGCGGCGGCGCTGGCCGTCGGCTGGTGGTCCGTACCGCGGATGAACACCGGCTGGTTCTACCACCGCGACTCCGCGCAGGAGCTGGGGGCGCCGTGGTGGACCGGGCCCGTCATGCTGCTCGCCCTGTTCGGCTGCTCGCTGGTGCTCACGGCGTGCTTCTTCGCGTGGGTGCCGCGGCGGCAGATGTGGTTCACCGCGCTGGGCGCGGGCACGCTCTACGGCTACCTGCTGCACGGGTTCGTGGTGAAGGCCGGGGACTATCTCGGCTGGTTCGAGCCGGGGTGGCTGCATCGGCCGCTCGGGGAGGTCTTCGTCACCGTGCTCGCGGCGGTGGGGGTGACCCTGCTGTGCACCGCGCCGGTGCGGCGGGTGTTCCGGTGCGTGATGGAGCCCGAGATGAAGTGGGCCTTCAGGCGGGACGCGGCCGAGCTGGCACGGGAACGGCAGAAGGCCGGGGTCTAGTTCAGCCGGAGTCCAGGCCGAGAAGTGCGCGCATCCTCGTGTACTTCTCGGTCAGGCGTCCGCGCGTCGGCTCGTCCAGCACCGCCAGCCTCGCCGGATCCGCGTTGTGCGCCAGGTCCGACTCCTTCACCAGCAGGGCGCCCGGTGTGGCGAGGATCCTCGCCGCGTACGCCTCCGGCGGCTCCCCCGGCCGCTTGGTGAGGGCCAGGACGATGGCCTTCGTACGGTCGCTCAGCGCGGCCTCGTGCAGCCAGTGCTCGGAGAGGGCGTCGTCCTCGATCGCGTCGTGCAGCCAGGCCGCCGCGATCTGGTCCTCGTCGCCGCCGCGGGCGCGGACTCCGGCGGCGACCGCCGCCAGGTGCTCGGCGTAGGGGCGGCCCGCCTTGTCGGTCTGGCCCTCGTGGGCGGCTCGGGCCGTGGACTCGATGACGGAGAGGTTCATGCGTGCACGCCCGCCTGCGCCGTCACCGTGGGACCCTCGCGGCAGATGAGCAGCAGCGCGCGGTCGTCGTTGACGTCCTTCGCGACCGCCTCGATCAGATGCCAGGCGGCGCCGTGGAAACCGCCCGAGACATAGCGGTCGGCCTCGCCGGTGAGGCGGTCGATGCCCTCGACGATGTCACGGTCCGAGGTCTCCACCAGACCGTCCGTGAACAGCATCAACACGTCCCCCGGACGCAGCGAGCCCTTCACGGGGTCGAACTGGGCACCGTCGTACACACCCAGCAGCGGGCCCTCCGCCGCCTTCTCCTCCCAGCGGCCGCTGCCGGCGCTGAGCTGAAGGCCCGGCGGGTGCCCCGCGGAGTAGAGCTCGTAGTCGCCGGAGTCCAGGTCCAGGACGAGATGGATCGAGGTCGCGAAGCCCTCGTCCCAGTCCTGGCGGAGCAGGTA
>NZ_JBWKCI010000007.1:0-455932 GCF_056436565.1 Streptomyces sp. NPDC043726 | reverse complement strand
CCGGCAGGAAGGCGTGCGGGGGCAGGCTGCCCAGCAGACCGCCGAAGGCCCCCGAGAGCAGCAGCGCCCGCGAGCCCGCGTCCATGCCCTTGCCGGAGACGTCCGTCAGGACGACCTCCAGGGTGCGGCCGCCGTTCGTCCGGGCCGCGACAACGAAGTCACCGGAGAACGACTGGCCGCCCGCCGGGCGCAACGCCATCTCCCGGTGCCAGCCGTTCGGCAGCTGCGGCAGCTTGCTCTGCACCCGGATCCGTTCGCGCAGGTCGAAGAGCATGGTGCCGCCGCGCCGCCAGGGCACGCCGACCCGGCTGCGGAACTGCGCGATGAGCAGCCCGACGAAACCGCAGGCGGCGACCACCAGGACCACGCCCGGGGTGACCCGCGCGGCGCCCTCGGTGTACGGGCCGAGCTGCACCGACTCCACGATGAGGGCGGTGGCGGCGGCCGCGTACAGGCCGAGCAGGCTGGCCGGGCGCAGCAGCAGTCCGCCGGCGACGATCGGCAGGACCAGCGCGGCCGGTGAGGCCCAGACCGGGTTGGCCAGGGTGACGGCCGCGATCAGCGGGACGGTGAGCAGGAGTCCGGCCAGCGCGATCCAGTCCGAGCCGTCGCCGCGGAAGTAGTCCACGGCGCTTCTGCGCAGGCCGACGCGGACCCGGTGCCACTGCATCCGCAACCGGGCCGTGAACGTGTCGGCGGCCGCGCGCCGCTCTCGTCCTGCTGCCATTAGTTCGGGACCCTATCCATCGGACCAGCCGCTTGGCACGGGAGGTCCCACTTGTCCCCCGTCCGAGGCTCAACTTCACAGTGAACTTCACGAGAAGCCATCGTGCGGCCACCCAGCGGAAATTCCCTGGCTCGTCCCGCATTGCCCTGGTAGGCATGGCGCATGGGGACACACGTCACGACCGGATCCGCGACCGGCGCCATCGAGCTGAGCGAGCTGCTGCCCGAGCAGTGGGACACCTTCTACGACGTCCTGCTGCGTGCCTTCGGCGGGGTGCCGGAGCCCGCCGAGGAGCGTGAACTGTACCGGAGCCTGACCCAGTTCGACCGTTTCCTCGCGGCCTGGGACGGTGAGCTGTGCGTGGGCTCCGCGGGGGCGTTCCCCTTCGCGGTCACCGTGCCGGGCGGGGCCTCGGTGCCCGCGGCGGGCGTGACGATGGTCGGGGTCGCCGCCACGCACCGGCGGCGTGGGGTCCTTACGTCGATGATGCGCAAGCAGTTGGACGACGTGCGGTCCTGGGGTGAGCCGCTGGCGGTGCTGACGGCGTCCGAGCCCGCCATCTACGGGCGGTTCGGGTACGGCGTGGGAACCCTCCAGTTGGCCGCCGAGATCGACACGACCCGGGTGCGGCTGACGGTGCCGGACGGTACGGACGCCGTACGGCTGCGGTACGCGGAGCCCGCGGCCGCCGAGGTGATCGACGCGTGCGAGGCCGTGTACGCGGCATTGGTACCGGTACGCCCCGGAACGCAGGCCCGGGTGCGGCCCGGGTGGGAACGGGTCGGGGTGCTCGATCCGGAGGACGGGCGGGACGGGGCCTCGCCGCTGCAGTGCGTGCTGGCCGAGCGGGACGGTGAGACCGTCGGGTACGCGCGCTTCGCCGTCAAGCCGGAGTGGGAGGTCTCCGGGCACAACGGCACAGTGCAGTTGCGGGAGCTGGCCGGGGTGGACGCCGCCGCGCAGGCCGCGCTGTGGCGGTTCCTGTTCGACATCGACCTGACGACGACACTGCGGGTGTACGGGCGGCCGGTGGACGAGGCCTGGCAGTACCAGGTGTCGGACATCCGGCGGTGCCGGCCGCGGCTCCGGGACGGGATGTACGTGCGGCTCGTCGACGTCGGGGCGGCGCTTCAGGCGCGGACGTATCAGGCGCCGGTGGATGTGGTGCTGGAGGTCGAGGACTCCTTCTGCCCCTGGAACAGCGGGCGTTGGCGGCTGTCGGGGGACGCGAAGGGGGCGTCCTGCGAGCCGACCCGGGACGCGGCGGATCTGGCCCTGTCCGTACGGGAGTTGGGGTCGGCGTATCTCGGCGGGGTGAGCCTCGCGGGGCTGGCGGCCGCGGGGCGCGTGCGGGAGTTGCGACAGGGGGCGCTGGCCGAGGCCTCGGTGGGGTTCGGGTCGGTGGTGGCGCCGTGGCTGGCGCACGGGTTCTGAGCCACTGTCAGTTCTTTTTTTGTTTCTGGCAGTTCGGGCACCAGAAGAGGTTGCGGGCGGCGAGATCGGCGGTGCGGATCTCGCCGCCGCAGATGTGGCAGGGGAGGTTGGCCCTGCGGTAGACGTAGACCTCGCCGCCGTGGTCGTCCACGCGGGGCGGGCGGCCCATGGCCTCGGGGGTGTGTTCCGGGCGGACGGTATCGATGCGGTTGTGGCGGACGCCCTCGTGCATCAGCTCCACGAGGTCCGTCCAGATCGCGTCCCACTCGGTGGGGGTGATGTCCCTGCCCGCGCGGTAGGGGTCGATGCCGTGCCGGAAGAGGACCTCGGCGCGGTAGACGTTGCCGACGCCCGCGAGGATCTTCTGGTCCATGAGCAGGGCGGCGATCGTGGTGCGGCTGCGGGAGATCCGTCGGTACGCCGTGTTCGGGTCGGCGTCGTCGCGCAGGGGGTCCGGGCCGAGGCGGTCGTGTATCGCCTGCTTCTCGGCGGGGGTGATCAGGGAGCAGGTGGTGGGGCCGCGGAGGTCCACGTACGACGTGGTGTTCGCGAGGCGGAGGCGGACCGTGTCGGTGGGTGGGGGTGCGGGGGTGGGGCCGAAGCCGACCTTGCCGAAGAGGCCGAGGTGGATGTGGACCCAGGACTCCGTGAAGCCCAGGAAGAGGTGCTTGCCGTGGGCTTCGGTGGTGGTGAGGGGGGTGCCGGTGAGGAGGGCGGCGGCGTCGGCGAACTTGCCCTGGGGGCTGGTGACGTGGGGGGCTGTGCCGGTGAAGGCGGCGGCGTAGTCCTTGGCCAGCCGGTGAATCGTGTGCCCTTCCGGCACGGTGCTCCTTCTGGGTCGGTGGTGGTTCGGGGCGGTGGGGTGGCGCGTCGATGGTGCTCGCCCCCGCCGCCCCTACCCGTCCCATCCTCCAGGGGCTGCCGCCCCTTCGACCCCGCACCCAGGGGGCTCCGCCCCCTGGACCCCCATCGGCCCTGAAGGGGCCTCGTCCTCAAACGCCGGACGGGCTGAACTGGCCGGACCGGCGACGAGAAGCACCGCCCCCTGCGGGTGGGTGGGGGCTCGGGACGGGTGTCTCGTCCTCGGACCCCGGACCGGCTGAAAGCCGCACCGACGCCGAGAAGCACCGCCCCCTGCGGGGCCTGGTGCCGCTCTGTGAGGCGGGGTCGACGGGGCTCGTGGGTCCTGGTGCTACTGCTGCGGGTGGTGTGCGGGGATCGGGGGGAGGTCGCCCGTCGTTTCGTAGTCGGCCAGCATGTCGATGCGGCGGATGTGGCGCTCGTCGCCCGAGAACGGGGTGCCGAGGAAGGTCTCCACGAACTTCGTGGCCTCTTCCTGGGTGTGCATGCGGGCGCCCACGGCGACGACGTTCGCGTTGTTGTGCTGACGGCCCAGTGCCGCGGTCTCCTCGCTCCAGGCGAGGGCCGCGCGGACGCCCTTGACCTTGTTCGCCGCGATCTGCTCGCCGTTGCCGGAGCCGCCGATCACGATGCCGAGGGCGTCGGCGTCGGCGGCGGTGCGCTCGGCGGCGCGGAGGCAGAAGGGCGGGTAGTCGTCCTGGGCGTCATAGATGTGGGGGCCGCAGTCCACGGGGTCATGGCCGGCCGCCTTGAGCCACTCGACAAGGTGGTTCTTGAGTTCGTAGCCCGCATGGTCCGAGCCGAGATACACGCGCATGGGGATGAGTGTGACACGGCGGGAAGCGGGCAGGCGCGGCGGGGGTTGGTCCCGACGCCGGCCCGAGAATTGTGAGCCACACTACAGAACCTCAGGGAAACCTCAAGTAACGATCCGGATTCAAAGGTTCAATTCTTTCTTTGCCTCCGATTCACTGGACCAACTTGTTAGCCACCCCGTACTCCGCTCGTACGGGAAACCCCTCACCCGGCACGAAGGAATCCCCCCTATGACCTCGCAGCCGACCCTGTCGAAGGCTGAAAAGGACCCTGGAGCCACCGGCGATCCCGGCAACGGTCTCCAGGCCGGGCTCAAGAACCGCCACCTGTCGATGATCGCCATCGGCGGTGTCATCGGCGCCGGACTCTTCGTCGGGTCCAGCTCCGGCATCGCCACCGCCGGCCCCGGCATCCTGCTGTCGTACGCCCTCGTCGGCACGCTCGTGGTGCTGGTGATGCGGATGCTCGGTGAGATGTCCGCCGCCAACCCGACGTCGGGTTCGTTCTCCGCGCACGCCGACCGCGCGCTCGGTCCCTGGGCCGGGTTCTCCATCGGCTGGCTCTACTGGTTCTTCTGGGTCGTCGTGCTCGCGGTCGAGGCGACCGCCGGTGCGGTGATCCTGGAGGGCTGGATCCCGGCGGTCCCGCAGTGGGGCTGGGCGCTCATCGTGATGGTCGTGCTGACCGCCACCAACCTGGTCTCCGTGGGCTCCTACGGCGAGTTCGAGTTCTGGTTCGCCGGTATCAAGGTCGTCGCCATCGGCGCGTTCATCGTGGTCGGCGGGCTGGCCGTGTTCGGGGTGCTCCCCGGTGTCGACTCCGACCAGGCCGGCCTGGCCAACCTCACCGAGCACGGCGGCTTCCTGCCCAACGGGCCCGGCGCCATCCTCACCGGTGTGCTGCTCGTCGTCTTCTCCTTCATGGGCAGCGAGATCGCCACCCTGGCCGCCGGTGAGTCCGAGGACCCGCAGCGGGCGGTCACCAAGTCGACCAACAGCATCATCTGGCGTATCGGTGTCTTCTACCTCGGCTCGATCTTCGTGGTCGTGACCCTGCTGCCCTGGGACTCCAAGTCGATCGCCGAGGACGGTTCCTACGTCGCCGCCCTCGACTCGCTCGGTATCGCGCACGCCGGTCAGATCATGAACTTCATCGTGCTGACCTCGGTGCTGTCCTGCCTCAACTCCGGCCTGTACACGGCCTCCCGGATGGCGTTCTCGCTCGGTCAGCGCGGGGACGCGCCCAAGGCCTTCGCCAGGACCACCGGCCGCGGTGTGCCGCTCATCGCGATCATCGCCTCGGTCGTGTTCGGCTTCGTCGCCGTCTTCTTCAACTACAAGTTCCCGGACTCCGTCTTCCTCTTCCTGGTGAACTCCAGCGGTGCGGTCGCCCTGTTCGTGTGGCTCGTCATCTGCTTCTCGCAGCTGCGCATGCGGAAGATCATCGAGCGCGAGGCGCCGGAGAAGCTGGTCGTGCGGATGTGGCTGTACCCGTACCTCACCTGGGCGGCGGCCGCGCTGATCGTCTTCGTGCTCGGCTACATGCTCACCGACACCGAGCACGACGGCCGCAAGACGGTCCTGCTGTCGCTGCTGGTCGCGGCGGTCGTCCTCGCCATCGCCTTCATCAAGAACAAGGTCGGCGGCTCCCGGGCGGCCACCACCACGACGGTCCGGTCCGAGATCGACGCCGACGAGGTCAACGTCGGCTGATCCGTCCGCGGCAAGCGGTAGGCAGTACACGGAAGGGGGCCCCTCGGGGCCCCCTTTCCCGTGCTCACAGGATCGTGAAGCTGTCCTTCACCTGGTCGTACGTCCCCAGCGCCTGCTCCTCGATGTCCGGCTGGTACCAGGTGTTGATCTGGTACGACTTCCCCTCCACGTTGAAGCCCAGCAACCGCGCGTGCCAGGGGACGCCCTTGAGCGTGAAGGTGTACTCCCAGACCACCGCCGGATAGTCGCGGAAGGTCGTCTCCTCGAGGCGGATCTTGTTGTACGCCTGGCCCTGGTGGGCGTTCTGCTCCGAGGTCTCCCACGTCTCCATCAGGTCGCCGCGGGCGAGGGAGGACTTGGCGACGAGCTCCTGCTTGCCGTCGGGAGAGGTGTAGTGCACCTCCGCGCCGGTCTTCACGTCCCGCCGCCAGCCCTCGGGGGTCACCCACGCGAAGCCGCCGGCCTCCGTACGCGCCCCCGGCGGCAGGGACTGCGGACGCGAGGTGCCCTCCACCGTCGAGGAGGGGGACACCGAGGAGGAGGCGGTGGACGAGGAGCCCGCGGACGGGGAGGACCCGGCCGCCTTGTCGTCGTCCGGCGAGCCCGAGTTGAGGACCAGGGCGACAGCCACCACGGCTCCGACCGTGACCAGTCCCACCGCGGCGAGGATCCCGGGGCGTCGGCGCGACGCGGGGCGGGCGGGGACCGCCGGACCGGGCAGTTCGCCCGGGGGCGTCGGGTGCGGATCGGGGGCGGGCGCCTGTCGCCGTTCCGTCTCCGCCTCCGCGTGCAGCACGGCCGCAGGCTTGGTCTCGGCCTCCGGGTGGGGCACGGTCGCCGGCTTGGTCTCCGCCTCCGCGTGGAGCACGGCCGCGGGCTTCGGCTCCTCGCGGACGAGGGAGACGCCGGCACCGGAAGCCGGGGTGACCGGGCGGCGCAGGCCGAAGTCATGGGTGGGCCGCTGCTGTTCGGGGGGCGGGCTGTCGAAGGGCTCGGCCGGCTCCTCCGGTACGGGTTCGGGCTCGGGCTCCGGATCCGGCTCGGCGGGCTCCTCCGGCGTCCGCTCGGGCGCCTGCTCCGCCGTACCGCCCACCGTGACCGTCGGCGTGGGCGGCGGGAACGCGATCGGCTGGAGGGCGATCTCCAGGTCCGTGAGGCCCGGACGGACCTCCGGCTCCTTCTCCAGCAGCGCCGCCAGGATCTGACCCAACGGGCCCGCCACCGAGGGGAGTTCCGGCTCCTCGTACAGGACCGCGTGCAGGGTGGCCAGCGTGGTGTCCCGGGTGAACGGGGAACGGCCGCCGAGGGCAGCGCAGAGCGTGGCGCCCAGGGACCAGATGTCGGAGGGCGGGCCCTGGGGGCGCCCGGAGATCCGCTCCGGGGCCATGTAGTCCGGGGAGCCGACCAGCATGCCCACCATCGTGAGCGCCTTGGCGTCCTGGATCGCCGCGATGCCGAAGTCGGTGAGGACCACGCGCCGGGCTCCCGTCTCCACCAGGACGTTGCCGGGCTTGATGTCCCGGTGCAGCACGCCGCGTTCGTGCACCTGGCGCAGTGCCGCGACGAGGCCGAGTCCGATGCGTGCCGTCTCGGCCGGGCCGAGGGGCCCCTCCTCCACGAGGAGGCGTTCCAGGGAGCGCCCGGCGACCAGTTCCATGACGATCCAGAGCCGTTCGCCCTCGTCCACCACGTCGTACACGCGCACCACGTTGGGATGGTCGATGCGGGCGGTGGCGCGGGCCTCGCGCAGGGTGCGTTCGCGGCGGGTGCGGGTGTCCTCCGGGTCGAGTCCGTCGATCCGCATTTCCTTGATCGCGACCGGTCGGTCGAGTATCTCGTCGGCGGCTCGCCACACCCGTCCCATTCCCCCCTGACCGATGCTCTCGACCAATCGATAGCGTCCGGTCACCAGGAGCCCTGGAACTCCACCGCTCCTCGTGTTTCCCGTATTCCCCGGCAATCCGCTGCACCCCCTCAATTCCCCACTGAGCCTGTCCGTTTGAAACACGATGGTCACACTTCGCGCCACACCAGCATAGTGCGGAGAAATCTTGTGGTACCTCTTCAAGTACTGCGAATTCAGGCGCAGCCAAGGGGGACGAACATGAGTTCTCGTCGTATGACGACCATCACGGGATCGCTGGTTGCAGCATCTTTCTCGGTCGTGGTGATCCTTCCGTTCACCGCCGCCGCGGACGACCAGGGACCCCAGAGTGGCAAGGGGGGAAAGGCCGTTGACGAGGCACCGGCGGGCGTGGAACTGACCACGACGCTGCCCGAGAAGATCTCCGTCGACAACAAGTCCCAGGAGACGGCGATTACCGCCACGGTGAAAAACGAAGGAACCGAGGAGAGCGGAGAGATCAGGCTTCTGGTCGTCGGATTCGACGGCCTGACGGTCAAGAATGTGCAGGGCTGTTCACCGATCGCCGAAAGCGATCTGCCGGAGGGTTCGAACAGCGGATTCGCCTGCGCCGTGGACAATCTGGCCGCCGGCGACTCGAAATCGTACGACGTCGAAGCGACGTACGACCTGAGCAAGACGGGCAAGATCTGCCTGCCCGTCCAGTCCGCGTCCGGGGACAAGACGTACTGGCAGCAGGGCCCGGTGCCGTTCGGTACGACGAACCCGTCGCCGAACGCCCCGGCCACCCCGCTGTTGCTGGGCACCGACAACCAACCGGTGGCGCCCGGCGGTGACGAGCTGCCGAAGACCGGTGTCGAGCGGGACGTCCTGCCGCTGGGCGCGGCAGGGGCGGCACTGATCGCGGCGGGCACGGCCGGACTCTGGTGGACCCAGTTCCGGCGGCCGCGGCCGGTGCGTCAGGAGAACTGAACCCCCGACAGATGGCCGGATGACCTGACGGCACCTGTCAGGTCATCCGGCCAGGCTGCGCCCGTGACCGCCACGTGAGACCTTCTCCCCCTGCACCCCGGCGAGCCCGGCTACGACGACGAACTCGCTCGGTGCGGGTCGCCTGCGGGGCCGGGGACCGGACCGAGGGGCTGCACGACCCGGAGACGCGGAAGAGGCTCGCCGGGCTGAAGGCCGATCTCGACCCGGCGAACCTCTTCCGGAGGGGTGCTGCTGGGGCGGCTACTTCTTGAGCAGCTTCCAGGCCGTGGGCAGCAGGCCCATCGCCAGGGCCGCCTTCAGGGCGTCGCCGATGAGGAACGGGGTGAGGCCCGCCGCGACGGCGGCGGAGAGCGACATGTCGGCGGCGAAGGCCAGGTACGGGACGCCGACGGCGTAGATGATCGCCTCGCCGATGAGCATCGTGCCGGCCATGCGCAGCACCGAGCGGTCGGCGCCGCGGCGGGCCAGGGCGCCGACGGCGGCGGAGGCCAGCAGCATGCCGAGGATGTAGCCGAAGGAGACGCTGAAGCCGTGGCCGCCCTGCGCGAACCACGGGACGCCCGCGAGGCCGGCCAGCGCGTACAGGGCCAGCGCGGCGACACCCCGGCTCGCGCCGAGGGAGGTGCCGACGAGCAGCGCGGCGAAAGTCTGGCCGGTCACCGGGACCGGGGAGCCGGGCACCGGCACGGCGATCTGCGCGGCGAGCCCGGTGAGCGCGGCGCCGCCGACCACGAGCGCGAGGTCGCGGACTCGGGAGGCGGGGAGCAGGTCGGCGAGGACCTGTCCGGTGCGGGCGGGGGCGGCGACAGCGGCGGTGCTCATGGGGACTCCGCGAGGTGAGGGCAGTTCGGGACACGGCGACGCTATCCCAGAGGCCTTGAGCCGATCACCGTCAGTGGTCGACAAAGGCCGGAACGTGGGCTTGGTGGGCTCCGTACAAAGAGTGGCAGTTACAAGCGGTACGGCGTGACGCTGGTCACTGAGGTGAGGACGCGCAGGTCACGAAGGGGGCGGTGGGCGATCTGTAGGTTTCCCCCAATCCGGGAGCGGTGAGGGGTCCCGTACGCTCTGTGCCGTACCTGTCCGCATAGTGGGCGACCCCTTCGCCTGAGCGGACACGCCCCACAGACTGACGGGTTTTTTGCCCATCTCACGCATTGGACGAGCCGCTCCCATGCCCAGCACCACAGTCGAGACGCCGCCGCAGCAGGACGGCGCCTCCCTCTCCCACGGCCTGAAACAGCGCCATCTGTCGATGATCGCCCTCGGCGGTGTCATCGGCGCCGGTCTGTTCGTGGGCTCCGGCGCCGGTATCGCCGCCGCGGGCCCCTCGATCGTCGTCGCCTACGCCGTCTCCGGCCTCCTCGTGATGCTGGTGATGCGGATGCTCGGCGAGATGTCGGCCGCGTACCCGTCCTCCGGCTCCTTCTCCGCGCACGCCGAGCGGGCGATCGGACCCTGGGCCGGTTTCACCGCGGGCTGGTCCTTCTGGGTCCTGCTCTGCACGGCGGTCGGACTGGAGGGCATCGGCGCCGCGAAGATCGTCACCGGCTGGCTGCCGGGCACGCCGGAGTGGGCGTGGGTGGCGCTGTTCATGGTGGTGTTCTGCGGCGCGAACCTGGCCGCGGTGAAGAACTTCGGTGAGTTCGAGTTCTGGTTCGCGGCCCTGAAGGTCGGCGCGATCAGCCTGTTCCTGGTCCTCGGCGGCCTCGCCATCTTCGGCGTCCTGCCGGGCACGGACTCCCCCGGCACCTCGAACCTGACCGACTTCCTCCCCAACGGCGGCGAGGGCCTGATCATCGGCCTGCTCGCCTCGGTCTTCGCGTACGGCGGCATGGAGACGGTGACCATCGCGGCGGCCGAGTCGGAGAACCCGGTCAAGGGCGTGGCGAGCGCGGTCCGTACGGCGATGTGGCGTATCGCCCTGTTCTACATCGGCTCGATGGCCGTCATCGTGACCCTGGTCCCGTGGGACTCGGCCGCGGTCGTGGAGAAGGGCCCGTACGTCGCGGCCCTCGACGAACTGGGCATCCCCGGCGCGGGTCAGCTGATGAACGTGGTCGTGCTGGTGGCCCTGCTGTCGGCCATGAACGCCAACATCTACGGCTCCTCGCGCATCGCCTACTCCCTGGTCCAGCGCGGTCAGGGCCCCAAGGCGCTGGGCCGGGTGACGTCCGGCGTCCCGCGGATCGCGGTCCTGGCCTCCTCGGTGTTCGGCTTCGCGTGCGTGCTGCTGAGCTACTGGCGCCCGGACGACGTGTTCCCCTGGCTGCTGAACATGATCGGCGCGGTGATCCTCGTCGTCTGGATCTTCATCGCGGTCTCCCAGCTGCGGCTCCGCGCCCGCCTGGAGCGCGAGTCCCCCGAGAAGCTGACGGTCCGCATGTGGGCCTTCCCGGTCCTGACCTGGGTCGCCCTGGCCGGCATGGTCGCGATCTTCGTCCTCATGGCCCGCGAACCGGACACCCGCGTCCAGCTCTACTCGACCGGCGGAATGACGCTGTTCCTGGCGGCCGTGGGGTACGGGTGGCAGCGGGCGCGCGCGGCGAAGGGCTGATCAGGCGCCGGCTTCGGCCTGCCATGCGGTGAGCCGGTTGCGGTCGTAGGCGACGAACGGGTGCTCGGGGCCGAGTGCCCGTTCCCGTCGTTCGGCCACCAGTTCCTGGGTCGCCAGGGCTTCCTCGCGCCGGCCCAGGTGATGGGCGATGCTCGCGTTCAGGGAGAGGGCGGAGACCGCCACCGGGTGATCGGGGCCCTGGAGGCGGGTCCGGTCCGCCAGTACCCGGCGGGCGAGCGGCTCCGCCTCCTCGTAGCGCCCGAAGTCGAGCAGCCCGACGGCGTACGAGTGGTAGGCGCCCACCGTCGTGAGGTGGTCCGGCGACAGGGCCCGCTCGCACCTCTCCGTGAGGGCGCGGGCCTCGGCTTCGAACTCCCGCTCCTTGCCGAGCTGCGGCAGCACCTCGACGAGATAAACCCAGGTGAAGAGCGTTTCCGGCGACTGCTCTCCCAGCACCCGCCGCTGGCCCTCCAACGCCCGGCGCAGCAGCCGTTCGGCCTCCTCGTCCCGGTCCAGCAGGTCCAGCGGCTGGTGCAGACCGACACAACTGCGCAGGGTGTCCGGATGGTCGGGGCCGAGAACGAGCTCGCGGCGACCGAGGACCCGCCGGTGCAGCGCTTCGGACTCGGCGTAGCTGCCCATCCGGAACAGCGCCCTGGCCTCCACGTCCCGCGCGTCCAGGGCCACACGGTGCTGTACGCCGAGCAGCGCCTCGACTCGCTCGGCGATGCCCGGTGCCAGCCCGAGCGCGCCCGCGAAGTCTCCCGCGTCCAGCACCTGCCGGGCGACCCGTGCCGCCAGCTCGGCGGTCGCCTCCGAGGGCGCGGCACCGAGCAGGGCCGATGCGTGCGGCGCGAGCAGGCCGAGGAAGTTCCGCGTCCTGGGCGAGGCGCCACCCCGGTCCGGCAGCGCCGCCGTCAGCAGCCCGGCCGCCGTTTCCGCCAGGACCGCGCGCTGCCCCTCGGGCAACCCGGCCGCGACGCTGTCCAGCAGCACGCCGTGCGCCCGCACGCAGCGCACCCCGTCCGCCCCCACGACCAACTCGGCCAGCGAATGGTCGAGCAGTCCGCGCAACCCCGGTTCCACTCGCTCCGGTTCAAGCCCTTCGACGGCCACCGTTCCCCGGGCCACCGGTGCCAGGACATCCAGCGGAACCGGGTCCGCCGCCCAGTACGACAGGAGTCGGAGCAGTGTCGAGGCTTCCGGCAGGCCCTGGGCGGTCAGGGCGTCCAGGGACAACTGCCAGGTGCGGCCGACCAGATGGCGGGACTGGCCACCGCCCGTCGCGCCCCGGTCCACGATCGCCGTCGACTCCTCCGCGAGCTTTCGGTCGTACTCGTCCATGGACCACGACTCCAGCAACTGGTGGGCGAGGTGGGAACCGGCCAGCGTCAACGCCAGCGGGAGGCGGCCCAGGCGCTGCGCGACCTTACGCGCGGCCGCCAAGTCCCCCGTGTCCGGGGCCAGGTCGCACAGGACCTGGGCCGCGTCGTCGAGGGGGAGCACACCGAGGGCGTGGCGCAGGACGCCTGGGCCGTGCCACAGCGGGGCCGTGGCGTGCCGGGTGGTGATCAGGACCGTGCCGCGCGGGCTGGTGCGCAGCCAGGCGCCGTCCTCCAGGACGCTCGGGTCGTCGGCGTTGTCCAGGACCAGCAGCCAGGGGTCCACCGAGTGGTCGAGGTAGTGCCAGGTCAGGTCCGCCGCCGCCCGCCGGCCCGCCGCCGCGGCCGCCAGCTCGCCCGCCGAGGCGCCCCGGTCGCCCGCGACCGCCAGCATTCCAGCCCGCAGGGACATCCGCTCGGAGGCGTTGACCCACAACCCGATCCGGCCATGGCTTCGTACGGCCTCGGTGAACAGCCAGTACGCCAGCGCCGTCTTGCCGCAGCCACCCATGCCGTGCACGACGTGGGCGTCGCCGCCGGGTCCGGCGAGGGCCTCGGTGAGCAGCGCCCGCAGTTGGTCACGATCGCGGAGGACGCCGGGCGGGCGGCCTACCAGTGGCATGCGCACGGAGTCGGGGGGACGGTGCGTCGGGGCTGCGCCCGGGCCGTAGTGGTGGTGGTGCTCCTGGATGTACTGGTCGCCGGTGGTCTGGAAGATCCGGCCCTGGCCCGAGGCGCGGGCGCCGAGTTCGTTCATCGCTCCGTGATGTGCTGGTCGCGGCCGGCCTGGTAGACGCGGCCGCTGCCGGAGACCTCGGCCCGCAGCCGGACGTCGACGGAGGGCTGCCGGCTCTGCTCCGGGTACAACTCGGCAAGGATGCGGCGCAGTTCGTCCGCGACTTCGGGCTGGGCGAGCAGCAGGCGGCGGACCCGCGCCTGCCACTCGGCGGCCAGTTCGGCCTCGGTCTCGGTGTCACCCGACTCGCGGGCCAGGAGCAGATCCTCCCGCGTGGCCTCCAGTTCACCGCCGACGGCCTCGGCCCGGGCGGGCTGGAAGCGGCGCCAGAGGGCGACCACGCCCTCGCGTGCCGACTCCCAGGTCTGGGTGGCCATCAGCGCCACCATCGTCGTGCCCGCCGTCCGGGCGAGTTCGGCCAGCTCCGGTCCCATGACACCCCCTGCGTACGACTTCCGATAGTAGAGGCCTCCCCCGTTTCCGCGCTTGATGCTGTTAGGTTGTTATTGCGAGCTAGTTGCAATAAGCCACTCCGAGGGGATCGCCATGCCCGTCTACACGCTTCCTGAACTGCCGTACGACTACTCCGCGCTCGCCCCCGTGATCAGCCCCGAGATCATCGAGCTGCATCACGACAAGCACCACGCGGCGTATGTGAAGGGGGCCAACGACACTCTGGAGCAGCTCGCCGAGGCGCGGGACAAGGAGCAGTGGGGGGCGGTCAACGGGCTGGAGAAGAATCTGGCCTTTCATCTGTCCGGGCACATCCTGCACAGCATCTACTGGCACAACATGACCGGTGAGGGGGGTGGCGAGCCGCTGGCCGCCGATGGGGTCGGGGAGCTCGCGGACGCCATCGCGGAGTCCTTCGGGTCGTTCGCCGGGTTCAAGGCGCAGCTGTCCAAGGCCGCCGCCACCACGCAGGGTTCGGGCTGGGGCGTCCTCGCCCACGAGCCGCTCAGCGGGCGGCTGATCGTGGAGCAGGTCTACGACCACCAGGGCAACGTCGGCCAGGGCGCCACGCCGATCCTCGTCTTCGACGCCTGGGAGCACGCCTTCTACCTCCAGTACAAGAACCAGAAGGTCGACTTCATCGAGGCCATGTGGCAGGTCGTCAACTGGCAGGACGTGGCCCGGCGTTACGCGGCCGCCAAGTCCCGCCCGGACGTACTGCTGCTCGCCCCTTGATACGTCCTGCCTCGTGATCGTCTTCTCACCCTTCACGCAGGCAGGCGGAATGACGGAAGCCCCCGCGAGGACGTGACTCGCGGGGGCTTCCCGTTCCCCGGGGGCTACTCGCAGGGGACGTTGAGGGAGAGCAGCGCGGCCTCGCCTGCGCTGCTCATGAGGACTTCGGTGATCGCCGTGTTGCCCAGGCGGGGGAAGACCCTGCGGTACTCCTGTGCCGGGATCCGGAGCAGCGTGCACAGGACCAGGCGGAGGAGGGTGTTGTGGGCGACGACCAGGACCCGGGAGCCGGGGTGCACGGTGGCGATGCGGCGGAGGGCCGCCGTGCCCCGCTCCGCGGCGGCGCGCGGGTCTTCGGCGCCGGGGAAGGGGTGTGCCACCGGGTCCTCGCGGAAGGCCTGTGCCGCGGTGGGGTTCTCCGCCTCGAAGTCGGCGAGGGTACGGCCCTCCACCACCCCGAAGTCGCATTCGCGCAGGCCGGGGTCCTGGTGCGGGGTGAGGGCGAGGGCTCGGCAGGCGGGTGCCGCGGTGGCGACGGCCCGGGAGAGGGGGGAGGTCCAGATCGCGTCCACGGGGTGGGCGGCGGCCCAGTGGCCGAGGGCCTCCGCCTGTGCGCGGCCGGTGTCGGTGAGCTCGACGTCGCTGATTCCGGCGTAGCGGTTCTCGGCGTGCCAGACGGTCTGTCCGTGGCGGGCGAGGAGGAGGGTGGTGGTCATGGGACGTCAGTATCGAAGACGCTCGCGGGCATGTCCCGCCACCTCTTCCGGCAGCCAGCCCCTCGTTTCCAGTTCGGTCAGCAGCCTGGCGTACGGCTCTTCGAAGCGGGCCGTGTTCGCCGGGTCCGGGGACAGCCTCGTGCCGATGGTCACCATGGCCTCCGCCACGTCCGCCAAGGCCCCCGGCACACCGCCCGTCCCGTACGCCGCCAGTGCCGCCATCCCCAGAGCCGGTTCCGTCTGCCGGGGGACCCGGGACGGGCGGCCCAGGATGTCGGTGCGGAGCTGGTTCCAGTACCGGCTGCGGGCGGCGCCGCCGGTGAGGGTGAGGGGCCCGTCCACAGGGGCGCCCAAGTGGTGGACGTAGTCCAGGCACAGGCGCTCCACGAACCCCACGCCCTGGAGCAGCGCCGCCCACAGGTCGGCGTCGTTCTCGGGCTCGCCGAGGAGGAGGGCCGTGGCCTCCGGGGCGAGGAAGGGGAAGCGTTCCCCCGGTGACACCAGCGGGTAGCTGATCGCGCCGGAGGGTTCGTGCGCCGCCGCCCGCGCGTCCATCGCCGCCGGATCCGCGGCCGGGAAGGCGGCCGTGAGGACTCCCGCGCCCGCACTGGAGGCGCCGCCCGGCAGCCAGGTGCCGTCGGGCGCCCGGTGGTTGTAGACCACGCCCGACGGGTCGCGGACCGGGGTGAGGGACGCGCCCTTGAGGACCAGGGTCGTACCGAGCACCGAGTTCCAGGAGCCGGGGCGCAGGGCGCCGGAGGCGATCTGGGCCGCGCAGCCGTCGGTCATCCCGGCGACGACCGGGGTGCCGGCGGGGATGCCGGTGGCCTCGGCCGCCGTGGCGGAGACCTCGCCGAGCCGGGTGCCGGGGCGGACGACGTCGGGCAGCGCCCGCTCGGGCAGGTCGAGGGGGAACGGCACGGGCCAGGAGTCCCGTTCGAGGTCGTAACCGGTCTTCAGCGCGTGGCTGGAGTCCGCCGGGGGCAGCTCGCCGGTGAGCAGCGAGACGACCAGGTCCGGCTGGTGGGTGATCCGGCCGGGGCCGTACGCCCCGAGCAGCCACAGCGCCTTCGGCAGCGCCCAGGTGTCCTGCACCGCGAGCCCCAGCGCCCGCGCCCGTGCCGCCTCCTCGGTCGCGCGGCCGTCGTCGTACATCAGCGCGGGACTCATCGGCCGCCCCGCCCCGTCCGTCAGCAGCACGGTCCCGGACGTCCCGCACACCGCGAGCCCGCCGACCCGCACCCGCGACCGGCCCTGGAGTGCGGCCCCGGCCGCCGCGCACACCCCGTCCCACCACTGCCCGGGATCCTGCTCGTGGCGCACACCGTCCCGTCGGCCGCCGAGCGGGGCGGAGCCCGAGCCCAGGACGGTGCCGTCCGCCTCGACCAGGAGGGCGCGCACGCTCTGCGTACCGAGGTCGATCCCGAGCCAGGCCGCCATGCCACCTCCCGGGCACCATCACTCGACGTGAACTTCCCACTCTGCACCGATGTTTTCGCGTGTGCGAGGGATTGACGGCCAACCTCCGCCGCTCCACCCTCTGTTGACGAGTCGACTCGCCGCGTCGACCAGACCTGCCCCGCGATCCCACCCGAGGACGAAGGATCGTGCCATGACCCACCCGCAGCAGGGGCCCGCGGCCCGTCGGACCGCCATGGCGGAGCAGGTCCTGGCCGACGGTTCGGCGACCGCCGCGGAGCTCGCCGAGCGGTTCGGGGTGAGCCTGCTGACCATCCACCGGGACCTCGGCGAGCTGGAACGGCAAGGCGTCGTACGGAAGTTCCGCGGGGGGGGGGTGACCGCGCAGCCGTCGGGGGGTGTTCGACACGTCGGCCGTGCACCGCGGGTACGCCTACCACCACCAGCACATCGTGTCGGTGAAGCGGGCGATGCTCGTCGGCGGAGGCGCTGCGGGACCTGGACGAGCACGAGGTGCCGTACAAGGTCGGCCCGGTGAGGGGTGGTGATGACGAGGACCGAACCGGTTCTGCGTGAGCCGCGGCCGTGACCGCCGAGTTCACCGTGTGGCTGCTGGCCGCCCTACGCCGTCCGAAGAGCAACTGCCTTGGAGAGAAAGGGACTTGGATGCCCGAACGCAGGACCCGCACACTGGACTGCCCGACCTGCGGCTCCATGGAGGCCTTCCGGTTGCTCGACGACCGGGAGAAGGCGGCGCTGCGGAAGCGGGAGGGGCCGCGGCTGTTTCTGGGCAACCTCTGGCGCTGCACCGCCGCGGGGTGCCTGACGTACTACCCCCAGTTCAACAAGGCCGGTCACGGCCGCCTCCCCGAGGAGTTCCGCGAGGAGGGGGCCGCCACGGAGCCGGGGTGAGCCCTACAGGTTGCTGAAGTCCGGGCCCTTGGTGCGGGTGCGCTTGATCTCGTAGAAGCCGGGGACCGAGGCCACGGCGAGGGTGCCGTCCCAGAGGCGGGCGGCCTCCTCGCCCTTCGGGGCGGGGGTGACGACCGGGCCGAAGAAGGCGATCTGCTCGCCGTCGTCGCCGGGGACCGCGATGACCGGGGTGCCGACGTCCTGGCCGACCTTGTCGATGCCCTCCTTGTGGGAGGCGCGCAGCTCGGCGTCGAACTCGAAGTCCTTCTGGTCGAAGTACTCGATCAGGTCGGCGGGCAGGCCGACGTCCGCGAGGGCGCCCTCGACGGCCTCGCGGGTCGGGCCCTGGCCCTCGTTGTGGATACGGGTGCCGAGCGCGGTGTACAGCGGGCCGAGGACGTCGGAGCCGTGCTTCTGCCAGGCCGCGGTGACGACCCGTATCGGCTGCCAGGCCTTGGTCTCCAGCAGCTCCCGGTACTCCTCGGGCAGTTCGTCGATCTTCGGCTCGTTCAGCACGGCCAGGCTCATGATGTGCCAGCGGACCTCGATGTCGCGGACCTTCTCGACTTCCAGCACCCAGCGCGAGGTCATCCACGCCCAGGGGCACAGCGGATCGAACCAGAAGTCGACGGGGGTCTTCGCGGACTCGACGGACTCGGACATGGCTCTCCTAGGGAAGCGGTCTTTGACCACGGCAACACCGGTGACCGCCTCCGCCATTCCCCGCCCCGCATGGCAGGATCAGCCCCGTCCGCATACTGAACACTCTGTGAGGAGAGACACCCGTGCCCGGTGAGAATCTGTCCCGCGACGAGGCCCGGGAGCGGGCCGCGCTGCTGTCCGTCGACGGGTACGACGTGTCCCTCGACCTGCGCTCCGCGCTCGGCGGAGAGCCGGAGAGCGGGCCGCGCACCTTCCGCTCGGTCACCACGATCCGCTTCCGCTGCGCCGAGCCCGGAGCCTCGTCCTTCGCCGACCTGATCGCCCCCGCCGTGACCGCGGTCTCGCTCAACGGCCGCGACCTCGACCCCAGCGAGGTCTTCGACGGCTCCCGGATCGCCCTGGAGGACCTGGCCGCCGACAACGAGCTGATCGTCGACGCCCAGTGCGCCTACTCCCGTACCGGCGAGGGCCTGCACCGCTTCGTCGACCCCGAGGACGGCGAGGTGTACCTGTACACCCAGTACGAGCCGGCCGACTCCCGCCGGGTCTTCGCCAACTTCGAGCAGCCGGACCTCAAGGCCCCCTTCCGCTTCGAGGTGCGGGCGCCCGAGGGGTGGACGGTGTGGAGCAACGGCACCGGCTCGCGGACGGACGGCGTGTGGCGCTTCGCCGAGACGAAGCCGATCTCGACGTACATCACGTGTGTGGTGGCGGGCCCGTACCACTACGTGACGGACTCCTACACCCGTACCTTCGAGGACGGTACGACGCTGGAGATCCCGCTCGGCGCCATGTGCCGCAAGGGGCTCGCGCCGCACTTCGACGCCGACGACGTCTTCCTCGTCACCAAGCAGGGTCTGGACTTCTTCCACGACCACTTCGACTACCCGTACCCGTTCGGGAAGTACGACCAGGCCTTCGTGCCCGAGTACAACCTCGGCGCGATGGAGAACCCGGGCCTGGTGACCTTCCGCGAGGAGTACATCTTCCGCGGCAAGGTGACGCAGGCGTCCTACGAGAGCCGGGCCAACGTCATCCTGCACGAGATGGCGCACATGTGGTTCGGCGACCTGGTCACCATGGAGTGGTGGGACGACCTGTGGCTGAAGGAGTCCTTCGCCGACTTCATGGGCTCCTTCGCCACCGTGGGCGCGACCCGCTTCACCGACGGCTGGATCACCTTCGCCAACCGCCGCAAGGCCTGGGCGTACCGCGCCGACCAGCTGCCCTCGACGCACCCCGTCACAGCGGACATCCGCGATCTGCAGGACGCCAAGCTCAACTTCGACGGGATCACCTACGCCAAGGGCGCCTCCGTGCTGAAGCAGCTCGTGGCGTACGTCGGCCAGGACGCGTTCCTGGAGGGCGCCCGCCGCTACTTCAAGCGGCACGCCTACGGCAACACCCGGCTCGGCGACCTGCTCTCGGTGCTCGCCGAGACCAGCGGACGGGACATGGCCGCCTGGTCGCGGTCCTGGCTCCAGACGGCCGGGGTCAACTCCCTCACCCCGCAGGTGCTGCTGGACCCCGAGGGCAGGGTCGCGGAGCTCGCGGTGGTGCAGGAGGCGCCCGAGTCCCACCCCGAGCTGCGGCCGCACCGGGTCGCGGTGGGCCTGTACCGCCGTACCGGCGGTGTGCTGGAGCGGTACGCGCGGGTGGAGGTGGACGTCGACGGTCCGCGTACGGTCGTGACGGAGCTGGCCGGGGCCGAGGCGCCGGAGCTGGTGCTGGTCAACGACGACGACCTGACGTACTGCAAGACCCGCTTCGACGAGACCTCGCTGGCGGCGCTGCGGCGGGGCCTCGGCGACATCGCCGACCCGTTGGCGCGGGCGCTGTGCTGGTCGGCGCTGTGGAACATGACCCGGGACGCGCTGCTGCCGGCCCGGGAGTTCATCGACCTGGTGCTGAGGTTCGCGGGCCAGGAGTCCGACATCGGTGTGCTCCAGATGCTGCACGCCTGGGCGGAGTCGGCGGCGGTGCACTACACGGCCCCCGAGCGGCGCGCGGCGGCCGGCCGGCTGCTCGACCAGGGCGCGGCGCTCCAGCTGAGCACCGCCGAGCCGGGCAGCGAGCACCAGCTGGCGTGGGCGCGGTTCTTCGCGCGGGTGGCCAGCGCGGCTCCCTCCTTCGAGATGCTGAGCGCGCTGCTCGACGGCACGGTGACCCTGCCGGGCCTGGACGTCGACCAGGAGCTGCGCTGGGCGTTCCTGGACGCCCTCGCCGCCCATGACGTGGTCGGCGACAAGGAGCTGGCCGCCGAACTCGCCCGCGACGACACCGCGTCCGGCAGGCGTCACCAGGTGCGCTGCCTCGCCGCTCGTCCGCAGGCCTCGGTCAAGGCGCAGGCGTGGGCGCAGGTGGTGGAGTCCGACGAGCTGTCCAACGCGCTGGTGGAGGCCACGATCGCGGGCTTCGCCCGGCCCTCGCAGCGGGAGCTGACGGCGCCGTACACGCAGAAGTACTTCGCGGCGATCGAGCGGGTGTGGGCCGAGCGGTCCATCCAGATCGGCATGGTCGTGGTGTCGGGGCTGTTCCCCTCCTTCCACGAGTCGCCGGAGACCCTGGACGCGACGGACGCGTGGCTGGCCGCGCACGAGCAGGCGGCCCCGGCGCTGCGCCGGCTGGTGCTGGAGGCGCGGGACGATCTGGCGCGGGCGCTGCGGGGTCAGGCGTGCGACGCGGCGGCGGGGGCCGAGTGATCGCCGGGTCCCTCGCTCGCCCGACCTTTGGCCACCGCTTGATCCATCGGTGACCGTTACGGAATTCAGGCAATAGCAGCCGTAACCCCTGGTCCAACCCGAACGGACCAGGGGTTTTCCGTGCCTACTCGGCAACCGAACACCCGTCCTTTAGGACGAGCTTGTCCGGTTTTGTCGACGGGCGTGTAACAGGGGTTAAGAGGCGGATCGGACGAGGGAATCCCCGGGTCATGAACCACAACACCCCGCTCTCCCCCCGCCCCCTCCACCAGCTCACCGACGTCCGGCGCCGCGTGCTCACCGCCGCGCAGCTCCGGGCGCACGGCGTCGCGGCCGCCGAGACGAACGAGCAGTGCCGGGCAGGCGGGCCCTGGCAGCAGATCCTCCCGGGCGTCTACCTGCTGCACCCCGGCCCCCCGACCAGCGAGGAGCGGCTGCACGCGGTACTGCTGTACGCGGCGCGGGAGCGGACCACCGGGGTCCCGGCGCAGCCTGGCGGGGAGGAACCGCACCGTCCGGTGTACGCGGAGGCGATGATCACGGGCCTGGCGGCGCTGACCCTGCACGGGTTCGCGGCGACTCCCCCGCTGACCGCCCTGGACTCGATCGACGTCCTGGTCCCCCGGCTGCGCCGGCTGCGCTCGACGGGCTGCGCCCGGATCGTCCGCACGCCGTCCCTGCCGACGCCCCAGGAGGTCACCGGCCTGCCGGTGGCCCCGGTCCCGCGCGCCCTGGCCGACGCGGTGGCCGAACTCTCCGACGCGGGCGCCGTACGCCGGCTGCTCACCGAGGCGGTGCGCGGCGGCCACTGCGAACCCGCTGCGGTGGTACGGGAGTTGACGCAGGCCAAGCTGCTGGGGCCGCACGTGGTGGACGCGGTGGAGTCGCTGCTGGCGGAGGGCCGCGCGATCGCGGAGGACCGCCTCTACCGGATGGTCCGCGAGTACGGCCTCCCCGACCCCGTCTGGAACATCGACCTCCGCCTTCCGGGCGGCCCGCACCTCGGCGGGCTGGACGCGTACTGGCCGGAGCACGCGGTGGCGGTGGAACTGGACACGAGGGCCCCGCGCCAGGGGCATCGGCAGGACGAGGACGCCCAGTGGGCGGAGTACGCCCGCAAGCGCGAGCACCTGGAGCGCCTCGGCATCACGGTCGTCCACATCACGCCCAAGAAGCTCCGGGACTCCCTGGACCAGCAGGCGGCGGTGATCCGCACGGCCCTGATGGCCTCGGCGGACCGTGATCCCGCCGCGTATGTGGTGGTGCTGCCCCGGTAGGAGGGGGATCGGGGAGGCATCAGGAGGGGAGAGGAGGGGCCACCGGGGTCATCCCGGGCGGCCCCTCCTCATGCGGAGAAGACGCCACCACCACTTCCTGCGTCCCCCGCCCGGCCGTACCGCCCGACGCGGGGAGGGTGCGCGCGGCGCACGGGGTGTGGGCGGGTGGCTGAGCTCCGCTCCCGCGATGCCGCCGACATCGACGCAGAGTGCGCCCTCGTCATTGACCAGACAGACCTTGCTGCCGGCCGAGGCGATGGCAGCGGCAGCCATGTCGAGAGCGAGGACGGCGAGCGGCCGGTCCGTCCGCAAGGGATCCCACAGCCTCAGCGAGCCGTCCGTGTATGCCACGGCCAGCAGCACCCTGCCAGGATCGGTGCCGGACACATGGACGGCGGCCATGTCCGCGATGGTGGCGTTGCCGTCCTGCATCACGGCCATCCGGGTCCGGTCCGCCACATCCCACAGGACCACCCTGCGGTAGTCGCACACGGCGAGTACCGGTCCAGGCAGGTGGACCAGTGCGGCTCCCTTGCAGAAGCGGCTCGTGACGTCGGAGAGTTCCCAGGCCCGCCCGGGTTCGTCGCGGTCGAACACGACGGGATTCTTCTCCGTGTAGGCCAGCAGGAGGGCTCCACCGCCCCGCTTCGGAAGAACCCTGATGCTGCTGGGGCTCATGCGAAAGCTCGTACCGTCGATCCGCCAGCCCTGCTTCCAGCCCGCCCCGGCACGCGGCACCTCGAAGCACACGATTCCCCAGTCGTCACTCCGTCTCTCCGCGTGCGTGACCAGGAGACGGCCGTCCGAACCGAGGAACGGCACACTGCCGAGGAAGAAGGGAGTCGGCTCGGGCAGCGTGATCCGTCCGTCCTTCCGCGTCCAGATCTGCCACCTCTGAGATCTGATCAACAGCGGTCCTCCGTGCGGGCCCGTGACCCTGGACCGAACGGTCTCCGGCTCGTCGAGGAGATCGCCCGTCGCCGCGTCACGGAAGCTGAACTCTCCGGCGGAGCAGACGGCGAACGCGTCGCCGCAGCCCGGCACTCGCACACTCTGAGCGCTCACGGAGTGACGGAGCGAGGAGGAATCGGAACCCTCCGGTGCTGCCGGCCGGGGCGTCTCGAACACGGTGACCTTCTCGTCCTCGCCCGTGATCGAGACGACGAGCAGTGCGCCGTCGGGACCTTCGACATGGGTGAAGGCACCGTCGTAGGCGAGATCCACCATGACCGGCACTTCGGTCAGGGAACCGCTCGTCGTGTCCCACAGACTGAGTGGTCTTCGCCCAAGGGACAACGGTGCGAGCATGACGTGATCCCGCGTCGCGGGGATCGCCGACATCCCCATGGCTTCTCCTGGGGCGACCAGGATCCGGACCGGAACCCGGGACCTACGGAGACCGAAGGAGAGAGGGGACAGGTGAGACAGGCCGGCAACCACGAGTCGTGGGGCGCCGTTGCTCCCCTGGAGGCCGGCCAATGCCCCGATGGCGTTGCCGGCGTCGGTCGTCACCTCACGACGGGTCCTGAGGTCCCTCACGACTATCTCGTTCGATCCGGCTCCGCCGGCGTAGGCGAGCAGGACGCGCCCGCGGCCGTTCCGCATTCCCGCGAGGTGTCCGACGACGGTCAGGCGCTTGTTGCGAAAAGCGTCGGTCTGCTTCCGCTCTCGCGGATCCCAGATCTCCACGCCCCCGAAACCACCGACGGCGAGGTGGTCACGCTCCTGATCGAAGGGCACCGCCGCCAGCGCCGTGGCCATCACCTCGGAGCAGGTCAAGGGCGCGCCGACCATGGACATCAGGACGGGGTCCCAGAAGTGAATGCGCGTAGGAGCGGCCTCCTCCGCGAGGGCCACCACCGTACGGCCATCACCCCAGCGCAGCGCCGCGAGTGCCCTCAGTTTCTCGCATTCCAGTGCGAACACACTGGTCGTAGGACTGCGCAGCGAACGGAAATCGGCCCAGAGCGGCGCCCACGCCGCATCCCGTGACCACCACCCCGCCGGATCCGGCAATGTCCCGCGGAACTGTGCTTCGGCCACCGCGCGCAGGGCGCCGCGCTCGCTCGGAGCGGCCGCCGAGAGCCGGAGGTGCGCCGCTCGGATCGCCGAGACCGCGTCCGGCAGCGGCGCCCTCCCCGGACGTGGTCGTGCCGCCTCGGCGGCGACCGCCCCCGGGGCGAGGTGGTCCAGCAGGCTCGGTCGGGAGACCAGCCACTGCCAGCCGTCCGCGGCGGCGACATGCCCGGCCAAGTGATGGACCACGTACGGATTGGGCGGAGAGGGCAGCGGCGGCTCGGCGGCTTCGGCCAGTCCCTCGGCGACCAAGTGGTGCCGTCGGCCCAGCTCGTCGGCGTTGGCGGCGGCATAGTGCTCCTGGAACGTCCGGTGCGCGAGCCGGTACACGCTCTGCCCGTACTCCGCGTCGAGCATGATGTACGGCGCCGCGTCCACCAGCAACGCGTCGACGGCCCGTTCATCCACGGCCGTGCCGTCCGCCCTCTCCGCCAGCAACGCCCGCGCCGCGATCTGCCACACCCCGTCCGTACGCGGGAGCCCGCGTCCTTGTCCCAGAGCCAGCGCCTCGAGCAGCGGCACGAAGGCCGGATCACGGTCGCCGAGCCGGGTGACGGCAGCCCCGAACAGCGCGCGATAGTCGTGCGCCAGCAGCTCGGCCCGCTGCTCCCGATGAGCTGCCTCGATGAGTTCGGGGCGCGCCATCAGCTCGTGGACCGCCAGCCGGGCGTACAGGAAGTGCCGTTCGCGGGCCGCGATCTCCCGCCGTACCGCCTCCAGTTCGGCCTCGTCGATCGACGGGAACGCGGCCAGCAGGCGGCGCCGGACGTACTCGTCGGCCGCCTCGCCGTCCCGGCCCACCATGACCAGTTCCGCCGGACCGCCCAGGGCGTCCAGGATGTCCGTGTCCTCCCCCGCCGGTGAGTCCGGGCCCTCCTTCGTGGAGCTGCGGGTACCCACCACCACGCGGACTCCGTCCAGCTCCGCGATACGGGCCAGGGTTCCTCGGGCGACGGCCAAGGGGTCCTGCGCCTCGTCCAAGGCGTCGACCAGGACCGTGAAGGGCTCCCCGCGCTCCCTCAGCCATCGCACCAACTGGTCCGCGTCCTCCACCGACTCGTCTCCCGCGAGCCGGCGCGCGACGTCCGCCGTCGTCGCCCCGGTCAGATGCAGGACCGCGTCGAAGACGTGGGGTGGCGGAAGGCGCCGCGGATCCGTGCCGTCCGTCATGCCCGCCCGCGCGAGCAGTGCGCTCAGCTCCGGGTTGGCCTGTACGACCACGTTCCCGAGCAGCGCGGACTTGCCCGAGCCCGCCTCGCCGGTGACGACCAGCAGGCCCGTGCGCGCCGATCGCAGCCATTCGGCGATTCGGGCGCCCTCCTCCCGGCGGCCCATGAAGTACCAGGCCAGTTCGCCCTGTTCGGCGCCTTGAGCCTTGGGGAGGAAATGGCCGCGCTCGTCGGGGGTGAGGGTGGCGACGAAGTCGCGGAGTTCCGCGTACACGTCGAGGGGTGCGGTGACAGGGCCGGTCAGGCGGCGGCGCGGGAGCGGTGGGGCCTGGTAGAGACCCAGGTCGGCGACCATGCCCTGGTCACCGAGCCGGTTCTGGATCCGGCCCACCAGGTCGCGCAGGTGGATGGCCTCGTCGTTGTCGCTGTAGCCCGCCAGCGCGTCGGACAGGACCTGTTGGAACGTGCCCAGGTAACCGGAGCCGTAGCCGCCGACCCCGATGACCGCCAGTCGGTCCATGCCGCCCTCGTCGTAGAGCCGGGAGAGCAGGATCTCCACGAAGCGCTTCGCGCCGCAGGCCTCGATGACGACGAGAGCCCAGGCGTCCTCGTCCAGCAAGCGGTGCCGCCACTCCTCGATCACGTACTCGGCGAAGGAGGCCGGGTTGAACGACCGCACGGTCATCGGATCGGGAGAGTCCTCGACGGCCAGCCATGCCTTGGGGCCGAGGGCCTGGCCGTGACCGGCCCAGTAGAGCATCGAGCTGCGCGGGGCGGCCGGCCGGGACCAGTCCATGAGGCGGCTGCCGACCGCCGAGTGGTCGCGCGGTCCGGGCCCCCAGTGTTCCTCGCGTCCGCCCAGCTCCTCGACCAGTTCCGCGACGCGGGCCGCCTGGTCGTCGGCATCCAGTGCCGGGAAGGTGTGCTGCTTGTACGTCCCGATGGGCACGGGCACGAAGCTGAACTCACTCATCGGGCGGAACCACCAACACGAGCTGTCTCACCGCCGATGATCCGCCCGACTTCGCCTCCACCCGGTACAGACCCGGTCCGGGCAGGAGGACGTCCGCGTGCAGGCGGCCGTCACGCGGGGTCAGGAACGGGCGCGCGATCTCCAGGTTCCCGGCGACGTCGAAGACCTGGCACACCACCGCCGTCGGGCTGTCCACCAGGTCGACCTCGACGGGGCACGGGCGGCCGGCCGTGACCAAGTCCGGTATGTGCAGCCCCAGTGCGCTCGCGCCGAGGGGCGGGCCGAGGGGGCGTTCCGTGAGGACCGAGCCGGTGTACGCGATGGCCTCCTCGCTACGGGCCACTGCTCCGTGGCTCTGCGGCAGGTAGTGGGGTGAGGTGCCCGCGAGGGCGGCCGCGTCCCGGTAGACCGTGCCGTCGCCGCGCCGGTCGTCCTGGGTGTCGCCGTCCGGGACGTATTCGCGCACCACGGCGGTGCCGTCCACCAGCCGCAGGCTCTGCGGGGTGCGCTGGCCGACGCCCACCACGGCGCGCAGCTGCGGGAGCGCGGGAGCGGCGCGCAGTCGTTCCTGACGTTCCAGGGCAAGGCGCGCCAACTCCCGGTCGCCGCCCAGGGCCGCGGCATCCGACGCCGTGAACCGGCGGAACACTCCGGCCCTCTCCTCCACGCAGCGGTAGCCCGGCAGCAGTTCGTGGAGGCCGGGGAGTGTGCCGGCCAGGGCGCGCAGGCGGCGGCGGGGCAGCGGCAGCGGGGTACGCCCGCCCGTGGCCAGCAGTCCGGCGGCCTTGACCGAGCCGTGGAAGGGGGTGCCCAGCGTGATGAGGGTGCGCAGTTCGCTCGTACCGCCGAGTTCGGTCACGAACCAGTGCGCGACCAGTCCGCCCATGGAGTGGGCGATCAGGGTGAGCCGGGCGTCCCGGCTGCCCCTCGGATGGGCACGCCAGGCCCGGAGGTGGTCGTCGGCGGCCTTGGCGAGTTCGGCGGCCGCATGGGCGACGGGCAGCCGCCAGTCGTAGGCGAACTCCAGGACGGCGTCCGGGTGGGCTGCGTGGTCGCGGACTCCCCTGAGCAGTTTGTCGTACGGCTCGAAGCCGCGCAGCACCGGCGCGAAGGCGGGGAAGCGCAGCATGCGGGTGGCCTGGATCCGGCCGGTGCGGCCCGCGCGCTCGTGGTCGGTGACCCGAAGCCCGGTGAGTGCGTCGCCGGTCGTCCAGGCACTGACGTACCACCGCGGATCCGAGACGCCCCACAGCACCCGGCCCGTCGCGCTCTCGACCAGTTCGCTGCCCATGATTCCCGGCAGGACCACCACCGCGTCGCGGTGCCCTGCCGTCGGTGAACTCGCCACCACGTGCTCCCCCGGGAGTCGCGCTTCACGTGAGCAGCAGGATAGCCAGCGGGGCGGGCGCGCGGACCGGTTCCCGCACAGGTCCGCACCCGCGCGGGAACCACCCTCGTGGCGCGGCTACTCGCCGCAGAACTCCGCCTCCAGGATCGCGTCCGTGTCGCCCGTCCAGTCGCCGTTGAAGTTGAAGGACAGGGAGTGGCGGCCGTCCGCCGTGGTGACCGCCTCCGAGACCGAGCCGTGGATGCCGCCGCCGTGGCCCCAGACCGTGGTGCCGCAGGACAGCTCACGGGAGATCAGGCCGAGGCCGTAGCCGGCGTTCGGGATGTCCTCGGCCTTGATGGTGGTCTTCATCTCCTTCAGCTGCTCGGCGGGGAGCAGCCTGCCCTTCAGCAGGGCGGTGTAGAAGCGGTTCAGGTCGGCCGAGTTGGAGATCATCTCGCCCGCCGCGTAGGCCAGGGTGGGGCTGAGCCTCGTGACGTCGTAGGTCTTGCCCGTGGCCGTCTCGGCGAGCTTGGAGTATGCGCGGCTGCTCGGCTGCGGGAGGCCGACCCGGGTGCCGGGGACCGAGGTGGCGCGCATGCCGAGCGGGTCGAGGATGCGGGCGCGCACCTCGTCGCCGTACGCGTGTCCCGTGACCTTCTCGATCACCATGCCCGCGAGGACGTAGTTGGTGTTGGAGTAGGACCAGGACGTGCCCGGTTCGAAGGTGGGCTTGTGGGTCATGGCCAGGGCGACCAGGTCCTCGGGCTGCTTCCTGTCGTAGCGGTGCTCGAAGAAGCCGTCCTTGAGGAAGTACGTCCGGCCGAAGTCCTCGTCGGCCGTGTAGTTGTAGATGCCGCTCGTGTGGTTGAGGAGCTGCCGGAGCGTGATCCTGGCGCCGTCGTGGCCGTTGCCCGTCACCAGGCCCGGCAGCCACCGGTCGACCTTGTCGTCCAGCGACAGCCGGCCCTCCGCCTCCAGTTGGAGCAGCACCGTGGCGACGAAGGTCTTGGTGATGCTGCCGACGCGGTAACGGTCCTGTGCCGAGCGGGACTCGCCCGTCCGCAGGTCGCCGACGCCCTCCGTCGCCGACCAGGTGCGGCCGTGGTCGCGGGCGGTGGCGGTCACGCCGGGCACGCCCGCCTCGACCGCTGCCTCCATCGCGTCGCGGGTGGCGGAGTGGCCGGTCTTCGTGTCCGCCGCCACCGCGGGACCCACCAGGGCCGCCGAGAGCGCCACCGCCGTCGCCGCCACCAGCGTCGTGCGTACGCGTGTGGTCATGTCTTCCCCCTTCGTTCTCCCGACGCGCCGGTTGCGTCGGGCCGGTCGGGAAGGCAGACCCGTGATCGTTGGGAAGGGTTGAGCGGGTGTGGGCCGGTTGAGCGACTTTCAGCCCTTCTCGGCCACCGAGCCCTCTCGCCCGTCAGCCCTTCTTCAGCACCAGCTCCGTGTTCCGGTCCGCGCGGCCGCCCGCCAGGTCGGTGCGGGCGCCGGGGGCGTTGCAGGAGATCTCGCGGTAGAGGGCGGCCAGGCCGGTCTGGGAGAGGTCGGAGAAGTCCGTGCGGTGCGGCGCCGCGGACTCCACACAGGTGGTGAACAGGGAGATCGTGCCGTCCTTGTTGTCCACCAGCTCGATGACCCGGGCGAGTTGGGGGTAGTCCACGTGCGAGGCGGTGGAGATCTCCCAGAAGCCGTCGCGCGGGGTGATCGCGTTGCGGTGGATGTGGCCGTTGACCCAGGCGAGCACGTTGCGGTGGCCGCCGAGGAGGGCGAGCACCTCCTGGCCGTTGTGGCGCCGCTCGGTCGGCCGGTCCGGGTCGCGGTTGGTGTTGTCCATCGTGTCGCTGGTGTGGTGGCTGAAGACGATCGCGTACGAGTCCTGGTTGTCCTTCAGGGTCCGGTCCAGCCACTTCAGCTGGGCCGTGCCGATGGAGCCCTCGTGGTGGCCGCCCGCGTCGGTGGTGTCCAGACTGATGCCGATGACGTCGTCGGCGATGCGGAAGCTGTAGTACTGGGTGCCGGCGTCGAGGTTGGCGGTGGAGTAGCCGTGGCCGACCGGGCCCATGCCGAGGTAGGCCGCGTCCAGGTGGGCCTTGAGGTACTCGGTGGGGGTGTACGGGGCCCGCCGCTCGTCCGAGGTGACCGACCGCAGGTCGCGGGTGTGGGCCTTGAGCAGCTCGCGGTACTGCACGCCCCGGGGGTCCTTGGCCTGCTTCAGCGCGTCCTGGAGCTTCTTGGCCTCGGCCGCGGCCAGGGTCATCAGCTTCTTGCCGCCGACCGCGAAGTCGGTGAGGTAGGGGTCGCGGTGCGAGGCGTAGGTGCCGAGCGGCAGGGAGTCGTGGTTGCCGACGGTCGAGTACCAGGGCATGTTCAGGCCGGGGCTGTTCACCTCCCGCAGGGCGGCGGCGAGGAAGCCGTCGAGCTGCGGGAAGCCGAGCTGCTTGTCGGCGTCACGGATCGCCGAGTCGGGCTGCCAGAACTGCTTCAGCCCGCTGTTCTGGACACCCTCGTACTGGCGCGGATCACCGGAGTTGGGGGTGATCCGGCCGCCGCTCATGACGGTGAGGAACCAGTCCAGCTCGGTGCGGGCGTTGTTGTCGGTGTTGTCGCCGGTGGTCATGGCGAAGTGCAGCGGGGCGCCGGTGACGGGAGCGCCCCGCAGCGCGTTCACCCGTTCCACGAGGGAGACGGCACCCTGCACGGTCAGCGCCTCCTGGGGCCGCCAGGCGTGCACGTCGTGCGAGCGCAGGAACTCCAGGCGCATCGGGTGCTGGACGTCCAGGATGTGCAGGTCCGTGAGCTGGACGAACGCGGCGAGCGCGGTACGGCGATTCTCGCGGCCGGACTTGGCGGCGGCCAGCTCGCTGCGGACCACGCGCCTCCAGCCGGGTCCGCTCACGAGCCGGCGGTAGCCGGAGGTGCCCCGCGGGGTGGCGACGCCCGCGATCGTGGTGCCCCGGGTGTAGGGGCGCAGCGGGAACGAGGGCGCCCGGCTGGAGGAGGCGACCGGCGCCTCCTGGGAGGCGACGGCCCTCGGCTCGGCGGTGGTGGCGGCCTGGCTGTCGGTGGGCCGCAGGGCGTAGCCGACGCCGGCGGAGAGGGACACCGCACCGGCGGCGGCGAGGACGGAACGGCGGTGGACGCCCAGCGCGGAGCTGGCGACAGAGCGTATGCGCGACATGGCGCGGTCTCCCCGAGTGCGTGACGCGTCGGCAGTGGTCGCGGGCGTCGCTGTCGCGAACGACCCGCTCGCTCTGGATCGTTGGCACTGGGGATGACCTGCGCGTGAACGAGGCGGCAACGCGCAGCGCCGATCACCGTACGTGGATCTTGGCCTACCCTGCGCGCCCCCGACCGCTCCTCGGGCGGCCGGGGCGCGGCTACTCCGTGTTCATCTTCGCGGGTATCCGGGGGGCGTTCGGGATGTGTTCAGGGGCGCTCCGGGTTCGCGGGCGAGTACTCCGGAGCCGACCAGCGCAGGGGCACGGCACCCCGAGTCTCCATCACCTCAAACAGCATGAAACGGACTCGTCGTTCGCCGTCCTCGGTGAACTCCGTACGCGCCTGTCCCGTCAGCCGCAGCGCCGTCCCGGACGTCCAGTCCAGGAAGAGCAGGCCCGCCCTCGGGTCGGCGGCGAGGTTGCCGAGGCTGAGGAACATGGAGTTGCCCGGATAGTCGCGCCAGCTCAGCTCGCGCGGTGAATCGACGTGCACGAAGCCGGGGTTGCCGCCCCGATGGCTGGCGTCGGCTCCGCCCTCATGGACGCTGGCCAGGAAGAAGGTGTCGGCGGCGGCGATGAACTCCGCCTGCCGCTGGGTCAGTTCGCCGCTCGCGCGGCTCTCGCCGGGCACCCGGTCGGGCAGGATCTCGTACGACTCCCTCCGTTGCAGGTACTTCGGGCAGTTGGCGAAGACCCGGTCCGCCTCGATCGCGAACCCTCGGGCGGTGGGCCGCAGCCTGCCGTTCAGCCGCATCCGGCGCCGGGTGCGCGGATCGAGGGCGATGGTGCCGACCGGGGTGCCCTCGGTGAGCGCCGAGGCGGGAGAGACCCTGGCCTCACCCGTGACGGAGATCTGCCGCGGCCCGGTCGCCCGGACGAATCCGGGCTCCCCCGCCAGCGGCGCAGCCCACACCCTCCCCGACGCCGGGTCGGCGGCGCCGATCACCAGCAGCGGCTGGAGCTCCAGGAAGGCGGCGGCCACCGGCTTGATGCCCTCCCCGATGGACCGGCCGACATGCGCGGCGAGATCCCGCACGCCGAGCCGGTCCTGCACGGCGAGCGAGCCCTCGTGATAGACGCCCATGACTAGAAGAACCCGCAGGTGGGGGCCGACTCGTGGGGCGCCGGAGCACCCTTGACGCCGCTCGGCACGGAGATCTCCAGGCGGAGGCCGTCCGGGTCGAAGAAGAAGATGCCGCCGGAGTCGGCGCCCTCGGCGTGCGCCACGACCCCTTCATGGGCGAACTCCACGCCGTACTCGCGCAGCGCGGCCTCGTAGGCGCGGATCCGCTCGACGGAGTCCGCCTGGAAGGCGAGGTGGTGCAGGCCGGGCCGGGCCTTGTCGTAGGCCCCGTCCGCCTGCTGCCACAGCGCGAGGGTGAGCGTGCCGCCCACACCCATGAGCGCGAACCGCCGGCCGTCCTCCTTGCCCTCGACCAGCAGGTCGAAGTCGAGGACGTCGCGGTAGAAGGCGAGCGAGCGGTTCAGGTCGGTGACGTTCAGGCCGACGTGGCCGGTGCTCAAGGTCATGACTACCCCCATCAGAAGTGGTTTCGCACGCACTGTTCTAACCTTTGAAAGTGAGCTTAGGGGTTAGAAATCAGAGGTGTCAACCGGTCACGTACCCTTGACCGGTTAGTACGGAAGAGGGAGCCCCACATGTCCGACCCCCGCCCGCACCTCGGCGAGCCGCTGGCGCTGGACCTGCTGAACACGCGCTGGATGCAGGACGGAGCCGCGCGGGACCTGCTGACGGACACCGACGGACTGGCGGTCTGGCTCGCGGCGAACGGGCTGGCCGGCGATCACCCCGCCGACGCCACGACCCTGCGCCACCTCCTCCAGGCCCGCGACGCGATCAAGGCCGCCGTCGACGGATCACCGCGGGACGCGGCGCCCCTCGTCGACGCCGTCCTCGCGCACGGCCGGATCCGGGCCACGCTCACCGCGGAAGGACCCGGCGAGCTGCCCGAGTTCCGCTCCCCCGCCTGGGGTCCGGCCTGGCTCGCCGCCCGCGACTACCTCCGGCTGCTCGCCACCGTCCCGGACCGGATCCGCGCCTGCGCCCACGAGGCCTGCGTCCTGTACTTCCTGGACACCTCGCGCAACGGCACCCGCCGCTGGCACTCCATGGCGACCTGCGGCAACCGCGCGAAGGCGTCCCGGCATTACGCCCGGACCAAGGAGGACTGACGCCGGCCGGGCGACTTGCGCGCTTTGCCGGAGATCAGCCGGAAAGGGATAGCGGGTTTTCCCCATCCCTCAATTTCGTTCGGGCCAACTCTCCCCAAACATCTGTCCCTTGCGTAAGGCTGAGCGGTCGTTCCACGCTCGTTCCTTTACCTACAAGGGATGCCGATGACCCTCACCCCCCAGCGTGAACCCATATCGGGTGCGAGACGCGCGGCCCGCATAGCGGTGGCCGCCGGACTCGTGGCCGCGCTGTCCGCCGCCGGGCCGATACCCCTGGCCTTCGCCGAGGACGCCCCCGCCGCGGCCGACCCGGCCGTCAAGTCCGCGCACGACAAGCTCGGTTCCGGCGACGCGGACCTGCTCGCCGACGCCAAGGCGGCCGGCGACAAGAACGTCACGATGATGATCGCCACCGCCCCCGGGCAGACCGAACAGGTCGCCCAGGAGCTGGACGCGGTCAAGGGCGGCTCCGTGGGCCGTACCTACGACAAGCTCGGCTACGTCCGGGCCACCGTCCCGACCGGCAAGGCGGACGCGGCCATCGCCTCCGCCGCCAAGCTCTCCTCCGTGCACGGCATCGACCTGCGCGAGGAGATCCCGCTGGACGACCCGGCCGTCGACACCAGGAAGTCGGCGTCGACCGCGGCCGCCTATCCGGCCCCCGGCAAGAACACCCCGGCCGAGAACCCGTACAACCCCTCCTTCGAGACGGGCGCCGTCGACTTCGTCGACGACCACCCGAAGGCGGACGGCCGCGGAGTCACCATCGGTGTCCTGGACTCGGGCGTGGACCTGTCCCACCCGGCGCTGCAGAAGACCACCACCGGTGAGCGCAAGATCGTCGACTGGGTCACCGCGACCGACCCGATCGTCGACGGCGACGCCACCTGGCGCGCGATGACGACCAACGTCTCCGGACCCAGCTTCACCTTCAGCGGCCGCACCTGGACGGCACCCGCCGGGTCGTACCAGGTCAACCTGTTCCGCGAGTCCGCGACCACGGGCGGCGACGCCAAGGGCGACGCGAACCGGGACGGCGACACCACCGACGTCTGGGGCGTGCTGTACGACGCCGCGGCCGGCACGGTCCGGGTCGACCTGAACAACAACTTCGACTTCGGTGACGACACCCCGATGAAGCCGTACAAGGACGGCTTCCAGATCGGCTGGTTCGGCACCGACAACCCCGGCACCGACGTCGCCGAGCGTCAGCCGTTCGTCGTGGAGATCCGCAAGGACGTCCCGATGGACCCCTACGGCGGTGACTGGGTCGGGCAGAAGCGCGACTTCGTCAACATCGGCGTCATCGAGTCCGAGCACGGCACGCACGTGGCCGGCATCACCGCCGCCAACGGCCTGTTCGGCGGCGAGATGAACGGCGCCGCGCCCGGCGCGAAGGTCGTCTCCTCGCGCGCCTGCACCTGGACCGGCGGCTGCACCAACGTCGCGCTGACCGAGGGCATGATCGACCTCGTCGTCAACCGGGGCGTCGACATCGTCAACATGTCCATCGGCGGTCTGCCGGCGCTCAACGACGGCAACAACGCGCGCGCCGAGCTCTACACCCGCCTGATCGACACCTACGGCGTCCAGCTGGTGATCTCCGCGGGCAACTCCGGCCCCGGCGCCAACACCATCGGCGACCCGTCCCTGGCCGACAAGGTCATCTCGGTCGGCGCCTCCGTCTCCCGGGAGACCTGGGCCGCCAACTACGGCTCCAAGGTGGAGAAGCGGTACGCGATGATGCCGTTCTCCTCCCGCGGCCCGCGTGAGGACGGCGGCTTCACCCCGACGCTCGTGGCGCCGGGTGCCGCGGTCAACACCATCCAGACCTGGCTGCCGGGCGCCCCGGTCGCCGAGGCGGGCTACTCGCTCCCGGCCGGCTACGGCATGCTCCAGGGCACCTCGATGGCCTCGCCGCAGGCCGCCGGTGCCTCCGCGCTGCTGCTGAGCGCCGCCAAGCGCGCGGGCATCGAGCTGACCCCGGCGACCCTGCGCACCGCGCTCACCTCGACCGCCGACCACATCAGCGGGGTCCAGGCGTACGAAGAAGGCGCGGGCCTGATCAACATCCCCGACGCCTGGGAGTCGATCAAGGACGACGCCACCGCGCACACCTACACGGTGAAGGCGCCGGTCGACACCGCGCTCGACCAGTTCCTGAAGACGCCCGGCTTCGGTTCCGGTCTGTACGACCGCGAGGGCGGTCTGAAGGCCGGCCAGAAGAAGACGTACGAGATCACCCTGACCCGTACCTCCGGCGCCGACCGCGCGATCCGGCACGAGCTGCACTTCGAGAACAACGCCGGTGGCACCTTCCGGATCGTCGGCTCCGACGAGGTGAACCTGCCGCTGAACCAGCCGGTCACCGTCAAGGTGCAGGCCAACCCGAAGTCCGCCGGCCTGAAGAGCGCGATCCTCGAGGTCGACGACCCGCGCACCGAGGGCATCGACAAGCTGGTCATGTCGACCGTCGTGGTCGCCGCGCCGCTGCAGTACACCTACTCGGCGTCCGGCACGGTCCAGCGCAACAGCACCAAGCACTACTTCGTGACCGTGCCCGAGGGCGCCAAGTCGCTGGAGGTCGCGATCGGCGGGCTCAAGGACAAGAGCCAGACCCGCTTCATCGCCATCCACCCCTACGGCGTTCCGTCCGACACGACGTCGACGCCGAACTGCTACAACAACTACCTCGACGGCAACGGCTGCCGCCCGGACGTGCGTTCGTACGCCGACCCGCAGCCCGGCGTCTGGGAGATCGAGGTCGAGTCGCGCCGTACGTCGCCGCTGCTCGACAACCCCTTCAAGCTGGACGTCACCGTCCTCGGCGCGGCCTTCGACCCGGAGACCGTGACCGTGCCCGAAGCCAAGGTGGGCACCCCGGTCGAGGCCTCCTGGAAGGTGACGAACAAGTTCGCCGCCCTGGACGGCAAGCTGGCGGGCGGTCCGCTCGGCTCGTCCAAGTCGGCCCGGCCGACCATCGCCGACCACGAGACGCACACCAGCACGGTCGAGGTGCCCGAGGGCGCCACGTCCCTGGACGTCGCCATCGGCAATGTCTCGGACAACGCCGCCGACCTGGACCTGACGGTCTACGACAAGGACGGCAACCAGGTCGCGCAGGCCGCCGACGGTGACTCGGAGGAGGCGGTCTCGATCGCCAAGCCCGCCGCCGGCACCTACACGATCGAGGTCGTGGGCTACTCGGTGCCGTCCGGCTCCACCGCCTACGACTACCTGGACGTGTTCTTCTCCGCCGCGCTCGGCTCGGTCACCGTCGACGAGACGGCGCCGGTGAAGCTCGGCACGGGCGACTCGGCCACGGTCGCGGCGAAGGTCACCGCCGCGGCGGCCGCGCCGGAGGGCCGTGAGTTCTTCGGCCAGGTCCAGCTGCTGAACGCACGCGGCACGGTCGCGGGCGCGGGCAGCGTGAAGATCGAGAAGGTCACTCCGTAGTCCGTTCCACGGCTGTGAAGGGGGCGGGCGTCCGGTCGCGGGCGCCCGCCCTTTCGCATGCGCTCATCCGCAGTTCAGGGAACGGGACTCGGGCAGCGACCGGGTGACCCACTCCCGTTCCATGGCGATCTCCTGCTCCCCCACGATCCACATGTCGGGCGGGGCGCCCTTGTCGGGGACGCCGAAGAGGACCTCGTCGCCCTCGCGCAGCCGGGGCGCGGAGTTCTCGTCGATGACGTAGGTGAGGTCCTTCTCCGTCGACTTCTCCGGCTTGTAGAAGCGGCTGACGCGCACGCTCACCTGGACCAGAGCCGGGTCGGCGGTGGGCTCGCCGACCGGTTCGGCGGCGGTGACCGTGCCCTCGGCGACCAGGTACGCGCAGGACAGATAGCGGGGGCTGCCGAACAGGACGCCTCCGCTGTCCTGCTGCGCCTCCTTGGCGCCGCTCGCGGCCGAGTCGGCGCTGCTGTTCGCGCCGCCCGGTCCGGACTCCATCACCAGCCAGCCGAGCCCCGCGACCACGCTCGCGGCGGCGGCCACGGCGAGCGAGCCGACGGCGAGGCGGAACATCCGGCGCCGGACCGGTCGTACCGGACGGAGGGCGGGGGCCGGTCGGGGTGCCGGCGCGGGTTCTCCCGGCTCGGCCAACGCGCTGCCGATGATCTCCAGTTGCTCCCGCAGCACGGCGAGGTCGGCGGTGGCCCTGCGGTGTTCGGCCAGGAGGGCGGCGTCGGCCTCCTCGGGCAGGGGTTCGTCGGTGATCGCGGCCATCAAGGCGTCGATGCCGCTGTGTTCGGCGGTCATGTCACACCACCTCGTCCTCGTGCAGGCGGGCGCGCAGAGCCCGTACCGCCGTGTGCAGCCTGCTCTTGACCGTGCCCTCGGGGATCGCGAGCTGCTCGGCGATGTCGCGCACGGGCAGGTCTGCGAAGAAGCGCAGGACGACCACCTGGCGCTGGGCGTCGGGCAGTTCGTCCAGGCCCTGGGCGACGGCGAGGGAGAGCACGCTGGTGTCCTCGCCGGAGGGGTGCGCCGACTGGCGCAGGGACGCGAGGCGTTCGCCGAGCCGCTCCTGGCGGCGCTTGGCCCGGTGCCAGTCCATGGCGTAGTTGGAGGCGACCACCGCCGCCCACGCGGAGACGTCCCGGGGCGCCTCGCGTCCGCTCGCCGCCCGCTCCAACAGCCGCAGACGGACCTGCTGCACCCCGTCCGGCAGGTCCGCCTGCGGCACCCCGCCGAGCGCGAGCACGGCCCGCACCCGACGTTCCTGAGCCGCGTCCAGGGGATCGTCCGGCGCCTCCGGCGCACCGTCCCCCTGGCCACGACGGGCCAATCTGCGCAGCACAGCCACCCTCCCCTCGCCGCGTTTCCCCTATGACGCCGGTCGGGAGGGAAACGTTCGATCCGAACTGCGGAATCTTTTCTTCACATCATCTCCACTGTCACCATGTGCCCCATGACGATCATCACCAAGGGGGCCAACACCCCTGTCCCCGCAGGTCTGCTGCGGGTCGCCGTGTGCCGCAGGAAGGTGCCCGGGACGCCGGCCGCGGTGGAGGTCTCGGCGCTGCTGCTGGACGCGGCGGGCAAGGTGCGCGGCGACGCGGACCTCGTCTTCCACAACCAGCCCGCGCATCCCTCGGGCGCGGTACGCCACCTCGGCACCGGGGACAGCGGCGAACAGCTCGCGGAATGGCTGGAGCTGGAGCTGCCCCGGGTGGAACCGGCGGTGCAGCGGGTGCTGATCGCCGCCTCCTGCGACGACGGCGTCTTCGGGGCGGTACCGGGGCTCGCGGCACAGACGGTGGCGGCCGACGGCACGATCGTCGTGCACTACGAGGTGACGGACGCCGCCGACGAGACGGCGTTCGTTCTCGGGGAGTTCTACCGGCGCAACGGCGAGTGGAAGTTCCGGGCGGTGGGCCAGGGCTACGACTCGGGCCTCGCGGGCCTGGCGACGGACTTCGGGATCATGGTGGCGGAGGAGCAGCCGGTCGCGGCACCCGTGGCTCCGGTGGTTCCCGCTCCGGCTCCGGCTCCGGTGCTGAACACCGGAGTGGCGAAGACGTCGTCGACGACGACGCTGGTGGTGCCGACGGAGCCGGACCACGCCCGCCCCTTCGAGTTCACCCCCTATGTCCACACCGGCAGCTACGAGAAGAGCATCACCGTCGATGTGGCGTTCCCGCCGAACTCGGGACCGGTGATCGTCGAGGCCAAGGTCAAGGGCGCCACCTGCTCTGTCAAAACCCCCGGCGGCGACGACATCCTCCACTCCATCGAGGACGACTTCAAAGGCCGCGCCCTGGCCCTGCCGCCACCGGAAGGCGGACCGATGCCGTTGGAGGTCGACTGCTTCGGCGACTGGACCATCACCGTGCTGCCCCTGTCGGCGGCGCTCCCGCTCGGCTCGAAGAGGGTCAAGGGCCACGGCGACGAGGTCCTCGCCTACACCGGCCCCGCGGCCGAGCTGAAGATCTGGGGAGAGCGCGGCGACGCCTGGCTGCGGCTCAAGCGCCACCAGGGTGACACCCGCGATCTCGACAGCGCCGAGCGGTTGCACGACGGCATGGGACGGGTCAAGAAGACCGTACGGATCCCGGCAGGCCCGCTCCTGTTCACCGTGGAGCGAAGCGACGGCGACTGGGGACTCGGCATCAGTCCTCTGCCCGACGAGGCGCCGCCCGGAGCGGGTGGGAAGAACGTCCACGAAGGCCGGGGCGAGAAGACGGTCACGCTGGTCAACCCGCGGCCCGGGCGGCCCTCGCTGCTCCGGTACGACTTCCCCGGCGCCGAGCGCAGCTTCGACATCGGGGTGAAGCTCGTCGACGAGTACGGCGACGAGGACGAGTGGCTCACCACCTGGAACCACGGCACCCGCGGCACGGCCCTGGTCTTCTCCCAGGGGCAGGCCGAGCGGACGATCCGGGTCAAGCACTCCGGCAAGTGGTCGCTGCGGATCGTCCCCGAGGACGAGGCGCCGCTGCTCACCGGCCCGGTCGAGGGCAAGGGCAGCACGGTCCTGCGCTACCCGGGGCCGCCCACGCTGATGAACGTCCGGCTGACCTCGAAGGGGAACGACGAGAAGCTGACCGCGCACGCCCAGAACCATCCGTTCGGCAGGACGGTGATCATCGCCGACGTCCACGGCCGCCGCCGTCCGGCGCTCGGTCCCGTCTTCGTCGACCCGGGCGGTTCCTGCTTCGTGGTCGTGTCCGCCACCGACGGCGCGAAGTGGCGACTGGAGCCGCAGCCGCTCAGCCTGGCGACCGCCCTCGGTGCGCGGAACCAGGGCGAGGGCTACGGAGTCGTATGTCACACCGGGCCCGAGGTGGAGATGATGGTCGCCGGGACGAGCGGCATCCTCCATGTCTACGAACTGGACGAAAACCTGTTCCCCAAGCGGAAAATCACGGGTTCTTCCGGCCCGTACCGGATCGAGAGCGCATTTCTGCAGGTCCGGGCACTGGGCGGATGGGTGATCGAACTGCGCCCCTGACAGGAGTGGCGTCCCATCACTCGGGCAAACGATTGGACACAACGGCCTGGATGGGACGCATCATGGAAACGTCCAGGCCACGCAATCGCCACAGCGAAGGAGTCACCGTGAGGGTCGGAATCGTCGGAGCCACCGGTCAGGTCGGCACGGTCATGCGCAGGATCCTCACGGAACGCGACTTCCCGGTCACGGAGCTGCGCCTGTTCGCCTCGGCCCGCTCGGCGGGGACGGTCCTCGACGGCGTCACGGTGGAGGACGCGGCCACGGCCGACTACACCGGCCTGGACATCGTGCTGTTCTCCGCGGGCGGCGCGACCTCGAAGGCGCTGGCCGAGAAGGTCGCCTCGCAGGGCGCGGTGGTGATCGACAACTCTTCGGCCTGGCGCAAGGACCCCGAGGTCCCGCTGGTGGTGTCGGAGGTCAACCCGCACGCCATCGCCGACCGCCCCAAGGGCATCATCGCCAACCCGAACTGCACCACGATGGCCGCGATGCCGGTGCTGAAGGCGCTGCACGCCGAGGCGGGCCTGGAGGCGCTGGTCGCCACCACCTACCAGGCGGTCTCCGGCTCGGGCGTAGCGGGCGTGGCGGAGCTGCACGGCCAGGTCCAGAAGGTCGTCGCGGACGCGGAGAAGCTGACCCACGACGGCGAGGCCGTCGACTTCCCCGAGCCCCAGGTCTACAAGCGCCCCATCGCCTTCAACGTGCTGCCCTTCGCCGGCAACCTCGTCGAGGACGGCCTGAACGAGACCGACGAGGAGCAGAAGCTCCGCAACGAGTCCCGCAAGATCCTGGAGATCCCGGAGCTGAAGGTCTCCGGCACCTGTGTCCGGGTCCCGGTCTTCTCCGGCCACTCCCTCCAGGTCAACGCCCGTTTCGCCCGCCCGATCAGCCCGGAGCGGGCGACGGAGCTGCTCGCCGGGGCGCCGGGCGTGGTGCTCTCCGAGATCCCGACGCCGCTCCAGGCGGCCGGCAAGGACGCCTCGTTCGTCGGTCGCATCCGCACCGACGAGACCGTCGAGAACGGCCTGGCCCTGTTCATCTCCAACGACAACCTCCGCAAGGGCGCCGCGCTGAACGCGGTCCAGATCGCGGAGCTGGTGGCGGCCGAGCTGAAGGCCTGACGCCGGTCACAGTCGAAAGGGCGGCCACCCCACCGGGGTGGCCGCCCTTTCGGCAGTTCGTGGAAGGATGACCGAACCCACACATAACGAGGAGATGACCGCGTGCCTGGCACAAACCTGACTCGCGAAGAGGCGCAGCAGCGGGCGAAGCTGCTCACCGTTGACTCGTACGAGATCGATCTCGACCTCTCCGGCGCGCAGGAGGGCGGCACCTACCGGTCCGTGACCACGGTGCGTTTCGACGTCGCGGAGGGCGGCGCCGAGTCCTTCATCGACCTGGTGGCCCCGGCCGTGCACGAGGTGACGCTCAACGGCGACGCGCTCGACCCGGACGAGGTCTTCAAGGACTCCCGGATCGCGCTCCCGGGGCTGCTTCAGGGCCGTAACGTCCTGCGGGTGACCGCGGACTGCGCGTACACCAACACCGGCGAGGGCCTGCACCGGTTCGTCGACCCGGTCGACAACCAGGCCTACCTCTACACCCAGTTCGAGGTGCCCGACGCCCGCCGGGTCTTCGCCTCCTTCGAGCAGCCGGACCTCAAGGCCACCTTCCAGTTCACGGTGAAGGCGCCGAGCGGCTGGACGGTCATCTCGAACTCCCCGACGCCCGAGCCCACGGACGACGTCTGGGCCTTCGAGCCGACCCCGCGGATCTCCAGCTACATCACCGCGCTGATCGTCGGTCCTTACCACTCCGTGCACAGCGTGTACGAGAAGGACGGCCAGTCCGTCCCGCTCGGCATCTACTGCCGCCCCTCGCTCGCCGAGTACCTCGACTCGGACGCGATCTTCGAGGTCACCCGGCAGGGCTTCGAGTGGTTCCAGGAGAAGTTCGACTACGACTACCCGTTCCAGAAGTACGACCAGCTCTTCGTGCCGGAGTTCAACGCGGGCGCGATGGAGAACGCGGGCGCGGTGACCATTCGCGACCAGTACGTCTTCCGGTCCAAGGTGACGGACGCGGCGTACGAGGTGCGCGCCGAGACGATCCTGCACGAGCTGGCCCACATGTGGTTCGGCGACCTGGTCACCATGGAGTGGTGGAACGACCTGTGGCTGAACGAGTCGTTCGCCACCTACACCTCCATCGCCTGCCAGGCCTACGCGCCCGGGTCGCGCTGGCCGCACGCGTGGACGACGTTCGCCAACTCCATGAAGACGTGGGCGTACCGCCAGGACCAGCTCCCCTCGACGCACCCGATCATGGCGGAGATCCGGGACCTGGACGACGTCCTGGTCAACTTCGACGGCATCACGTACGCCAAGGGCGCCTCGGTCCTGAAGCAGCTCGTCGCGTACGTCGGCATGGACGAGTTCTTCCGGGGCGTGCAGGCGTACTTCAAGGCGCACGCGTACGGCAACACGCGTCTGTCGGACCTGCTCGGCGCCCTGGAGAAGACGTCCGGGCGGGATCTGAAGACCTGGTCGAAGCTGTGGCTGGAGACGGCCGGCATCAACATCCTGCGCCCCGAGATCGAGACGGACGTGAACGGTGTCATCACCTCCTTCGCGATCCGCCAGGAGGCCCCGGCGCTGCCCGCCGGCGCGCAGGGTGAGCCGACGCTGCGTCCGCACCGGATCGCGGTCGGCCTGTACGAACTCGACGAGGCGAGCGGCAAGCTGGTGCGTGCCGAGCGCGTCGAGCTGGACGTGGACGGCGAGCTGACGGCCGTACCGCAGCTGGCGGGCAAGCGTCGTCCGGCGGTGGTGCTGCTGAACGACGACGATCTGTCGTACGCCAAGGTCCGTCTCGACGAGCAGTCGCTGGCCTTCGTGACGGAGCACCTGGGCGACTTCGAGGCGTCCCTGCCCCGGGCGCTGTGCTGGGCGTCGGCGTGGGACATGACGCGCGACGCGGAGCTCGCGACCCGCGACTACGTGTCCCTGGTCCTGTCGGGCATCGGCAAGGAGTCCGACATCGGTGTGGTGCAGTCGCTGCACCGCCAGGTCAAGCTGGCGATCGAGCTGTACGCCGACCCGGCGGGCCGTGAGGCGCTGCTGAACCGCTGGACGGACGCGACGCTGGCGCACCTGCGCTCGGCGCCGGCGGGCGGGGACCACCAGCTGGCGTGGGCGCGCGCCTTCGCGGCGACGGCCCGGACGCCGGAGCAGCTGGACCTGCTGGACGCCCTGCTGGAGGGTTCGCAGTCGATCGAGGGCCTGGTCGTCGACACCGAGCTGCGCTGGGCGTTCGTTCAGCGGCTCGCGGCGGTGGGGCGCTTCGACGAGGCGGAGATCGCGAGCGAGTACGAGCGGGACAAGACGGCGGCGGGCGAGCGGCACGCGGCGACGGCTCGTGCGGCCCGGCCGACCCCGGAGGCTAAGGCGGAGGCCTGGGCCTCGGTCATCGAGTCCGACAAGCTGCCGAACGCGGTCCAGGAGGCGGTGATCGGAGGCTTCGTCCAGACGGACCAGCGCGAGCTCCTGGCGCCGTACACGGACCGGTACTTCGAGGTGGTCAAGGGCATCTGGGACACCCGCTCCCACGAGATCGCCCAGCAGATCGCGGTGGGCCTCTACCCGACGGTCCAGGTCTCCGCGGACACCCTGGCCAAGACGGACGCCTGGCTCTCGTCCGCCGAGCCGAACGCGGCCCTGCGCCGCCTGATCTCGGAATCCCGGGCAGGAGTGGACCGGGCCCTGAAGGCCCAGGCGGCGGACGCGGCGGCGGCCGAGTAGCAGCCCGTACGACCAAGAGAGGGGCGCCCGGTCACGTACCAGGCGCCCCTCCGGCGCCCTGCCCGCCCCCCTCCGCGCCCCCCGCACCCGCCCCACCGCCGGTGCCCCGTCCGCAGTCCGGCCGTCCGCCCGGCCCCCAACTCCTAGCCAAGCCCCTCCGCGACCCCCGCAACGCCCCCAGCACCCACCCCACCGCCGGTGAGCCGTCCCCAGTCCGGCCGTCCGCCCGGCCCCCAACTCCTAGCCAAGCCCCTCCGCGACCCCCGCAACGCCCCCAGCACCCACCCCACCGCCGGTGCCCCGTCCACAATCCGGCCGTCCGCCGGACCCCCGACTCCTAGCCAAGCCCCTCCGCAACCCCCGCAACGCCCCCAGCACCCACCCCACCGCCGGTGCCCCGTCCGCAGTCCGGCCGTCCGCCGGGACCCCGACTCCTAGCCGAGCCCCTCCGCGACCCCCCGCAGCGCCTCCAGCACCCGCCCCACCGCCGGTGAGGCGTCCGCGCCCTTGCGGATCGCCGCAACCACATGCCGTACGGGCCGGTCCGCGTCCAGCTCCCGCATCACCACGCCGCCCCGGGGCACCGCCGCCATCCGCGGCACCAGCGCCACCCCCATTGCCGCCTCCACCATCGCCAGGATCGCCGTCCAGCCGGTCGCCGCATGGCCCTGGTGGGGAGTGAACCCCGCCGCCTCGCACGCCCCGCGGGTGATGTCCGACCACGGCCCGCTCGCCCCGAAGATCCACGACTCCTCGGCGAGGTCGGCCAGCCGCACCTCCCCCGCCCCCGCCAGCCGATGCCCCCGCGGCAAGGCCACGTCCAGCGGATCCGCCAGCAGCGTCACCCGGGCGAACCGGGGATCCACCGCACTCGGCGCCTGCGCCGCCAGGGACAGCGCCAGGTCGACCTCCCCGGCCCCCAGCAGCTCGTACGCCTCCCCCGCCTCGGCCTCCCGGACCTGGACCCGCACTCCGGGATGCGCCGCCCGCAGCGCCCGAACCGCCGGAACCACCAGCGCCGGCACCGCCGTGGCGAAGGCTCCGAGCCGCACCTCCCCGGCCTCCCCGTGCAGATAGGCGCTCAACTCCGCGTCCGCCCGCTCCAGTTGCTCGAACACCGCCTCGGCGTGCCGCAGCACCAACCGCGCCGCGTCCGTCAGCCGCACCCCCCGCCCGTGCGCCTCCAGAAGCGGCACCCCGAGCTGCTTCGCCAGGTTCGTCAGCTGCTGCGACACGGCCGACGGAGTCATCCGCAGGGCCTCGGCGGCGGCGGTCACCGTCCCCCGTTCCCGCAACTCCCGCAGAATCCGCAGCTTCCGGACGTCCCACTCGACCATGGCGGCAACCTACGTCACCGCCGCGCCCCCGCCCCCAGCACCACCCCGCCCAGGATCAGCGCCATCGACAGCACCTGCGCCCACCCGACCGTCTCCCCGAGCAGCGCCCACGACAACAGCGCCACACACACCGGCTGGAGGTAGTAGACGACCCCCGCGCGGCCCGCGCCGATCAGTGAGATCGCCCGGTTCCAGGCGAAGAACGCCACCGCGGAGGAGACGACACCGACGTAGAGCAGCGGCAGCAGCGTGCCCGCCGTGGGCTCGAAACCGCCCTGCACCGCGAGGCTCACCCCCTGCGCCGGCAGCAGCAGCACCGCGCCGACGAGGAACGTCGTGAACAGGAAGGCCGCACCGCCCAGTTCCGCCGGCTTGCGCCGCAGCAGCGCGCTGTACCCGGCGAAGCAGCAGGCCGCGGCGATCATCCACAGGTCGCCCGCAGCGAACCGGCCCCCGCCCCGGACGAGCAGCAGCACCCCGGCGCACGCGACCAGCAGACCGCAGATCCGCCGCGCGCCCAGCCGTACCCCGCCCATCCGCTCGAACACCGCCATCAGCACCGGCGAAGCGGCCATGATCATGCCCATGTTGGCGGCGGGGGTGGTCAACCCGGCCTGGTTGACGAAGGTGTTGTAGGTGGTGACCCCGAGGAGCGAGGCGAGCAGCACGAACCCGAGATGCCGGCGGACCGCCTTCCGCTGCCGCCAGGCCTGCCGGGCCCCGAAGGGCGCGACGGCCACGAGCGCCACGACCCAGCGCCAGAAGGCGTGCTGGACCGGCGGCACGCTGTCGTGCAGCGCCCGCGAAATAACGAAACTGCCGGACCAGACGAGCGTGGCGAGGGCGGCGAGGGCGATGCCGAGGACGGGGGCCGCCGTCCTCGGCATCGCCGCGCGGGAGGTCGTACGGGAGGAGAGGGTGTGCTCGGCCAGGTCAGCCACAAAGGCCCTTTCGCTTCGGTGATCGCGGTCCGGTCTACCGTCGCAGCGCGGAACCTGTCACGTCCATCGAATCTTTTCGAGCGTTCTTTGTAGTGAAACTGAACGATCGGACGGTCCGGCCACCATTGCCCGGCACCAACTGCCCCGCCACCGTCGCCCCCAGTGCCAGCACCATCCCCGCCAGCTGCACCGGCGTCAGCGACTCGCCCAGCGCGGCCCAGCCGACCACCGCCGCGGTGAGCGGGGAGAGCGGGACGAGGAAGGTGACCTGGGTGGCGGTGAGGCGGCCGATCCCGCGGAACCAGAGCCAGTACGCCACCGCCGTACCGGCCACGGCGAGGTAGAGGTAGCCGCCGAGCGCACGGGCGTCCAGCACGGGCGGCGCGCCCTCGACCAGGAAGGCGACCGGGGCGATGAGCAGGCCGCCGATGGTGAGCTGCCAGCCGGCCAGCGCGGTCGGCCCGGCACCCTCGGGCCGGCCCCACCGCTTGGCGAGCACGGTGCCGGTGGACATGGACGCGGTGGAGGCGAGGGCTGCCAGAAGGCCCGGTACGTCCAGCGCGCCGACCCGCTCCAGGACGACCAGGCTGACCCCGAGGGCCGCGAACGCCCCGGTGAGCAGTGCCCGCGGCGTCGGCCGCTGCCCGAGCAGCAGCGCCGAGAGGCCGACCACGAAGAGCGGGCCGACGGAACCGACGACGGCCGCGAGACCGCCGGGCAGCCGGTAGGCGGCCAGGAACAGCAGCGGGAAGAAGGCGCCGATGTTGAGCGCGCCCAGCACCGCCGCCCGCCACCACCAGGCACCGCGCGGCAGGACCCGGGCGAGCGCCAGGAGCAGCAGTCCCGCGGGCAGGGCGCGCATCAGACCGGTGAACAGAGGGCGGTCGGGCGGCAGGAACTCGGTGGTGACGAAGTACGTGGTGCCCCAGGAGACGGGTGCCAGGGCGGTGAGGGCGATGAGCGCGGGGCGGCTGGTGGCCATGGGACGCACCCTTCAATAGGTCGACAGCAAGTAGCTTACCCCTAAGCTACTTTCCTGCAAGCTACTTTTCCGGAAGCCGCTTTCCAGCAAGCTACTTTCTTGCGGCCGACCCTCCCGGCCCCGATACTCGGCCCATGGACGCACGCCCCGAACAGCCCAGAGACGCCGTCGACGCGATCATCGACCAGTGGGCCGCCGAACGGCCCGACCTCGACACCGCGGCGATGGAGGTCTTCGGGCGGATCTTCCGCCTCTCGCGCGCGATGGGCGATCGCATGGAGAAGGCGTACGGCCGTATCGGCCTCGCCCGGGGCGAGTTCGACGTCCTCGCCACGCTGCGCCGCTCCGGCGCGCCCTACACCCTCTCGCCGCGCCAGCTCTCGGCGACGCTGATGCTCACCACCGGGGGGATGACCGGCCGCCTCGACAAGCTGGAGCGGGCGGGGCTGCTGCGCAGGTCCCCCGACCCGCACGACCGGCGCGGACTCCAGGTCACCCTCACCGAGGAGGGGCTGCGGCTCGTCGACGAGGCGGTCGGCCTCGGGCTCGCCGTCCAGACGGAGGCCCTGTCCGCCCTCGACGCCGAACAGGCCGGCCACCTGGCCGACCTGTTGAGGGAGTTGCTGGCGGGGACCCGCGAGACCCCGCAGAGTTGACGCGCCGGCCCTCGGCGCGCGAGTCCCCGCAGGGGAGACGCGCCGGCCCCCGGCGCCTCAGCGCGCCAGGGCGATCCGCTCCCCCACGTGCGCCTCGACCGCCGCCTCGGTCTCCGCCGGGTCGGCGCCGTCCGCCGCCCAGGCCACGTATCCGTCGGGCCGCACCAGCACCGTCGTACGGCTGTCGCGCCCGCGGCCCGACCGGCGCTCCACCGTCAGGACGTCCTCCAGGCCCGTCTTGTCCGCGCACTCCTGCGGGGTGATCAGCACGAACCGGCCGCCGCGCAGGGCCTCGTAGAGGCGGCCGCCCTCCAGTTCGACGTCGCCGATCCGGGAGCCGGTGAGAGCGTGGGCGCCCGAGGGCGCGTCGTACTTCACGCCGATGCCGGTGATCTGGAGGGCCAGCTTGCGGCGGACGGGGCTGAGCGCGTTGAGGGTGGTCGCGACCACCGCCCGCAGGCCCAGCGTCCAGGAGTGCTTGGCCATGGCGAGGCGGACGATGGCACCGCTGCTGCGCATGGCCTCCGTGCCGACGGGGTGGCGCTCGGCCTGGTAGGTGTCGAGCAGCGCGTCCTGCGCACGGCCCTGGACCACCGCGGCGAGCTTCCAGCTCAGGTTGGCCGCGTCCTGCATGCCGATGTTCATGCCCTGGCCGCCGGCCGGGGTGTGCACGTGCGCGGCGTCGCCGGCGAGGAAGACCCGGCCCACGCGGTAGGAGGGCGCCTGGCGTTCGTCGCTGTGGAAGCGGGACAGCCACCGGGCGTCGTGCATCCCGAAGTCACGGCCCGCGGCGAGCCGGACGGTCTCCCTGATCTCCTCCAGGTGCAGCGGCTCGCTCTCGGGGATGTCGCGGCTGCGGTTCCAGGCGACGACGCGGTAGTAGCCGTCGCCGAAGGAGGCGAAGAAGACGAAGGCGTCCCCGTTGGAGTGCACGGAGAGCAGTTCCTTGGGCTCCTCGGCGAGCTTCACGTCGGCGAGGAGGACGGAGCGGATCACGGAACGGCCCGGGAAGGGCAGGCCGATCGCGCCGCGCACGGTGCTGCGCATTCCGTCGGTGCCGACGACGTACGACGCCCGCAGCTCCTCGCTCGTCCCGTCGTGCCCCCGCGTCTCGACGGTGACGCCGTCCTCGTCCTGGCGGAGCCCGGTCACCTCGGTCTCGTACCGGAACCGGACCCCGGCCTCGAACGCGCGCCGCTCCAGGATCCGCTCCATCTCGTACTGCGGGAGAAGAAGGATGTGGTTGAAGCGGGAGGGGAGGCTGTCGAACTCGACGGTGAGCCGGGTGAACAGGTTCATCCGGTCCAGCCGGCGGCCGAGGGATTCGACCTCCTCGGAGAGCGCGCGGGCGTCGAGGAGTTCGAGGGTGCGGGCGTGGACCACGATCGCCCGGGACAGGTTGCTGATCTTGTGCGGGCGCTTCTCGACGAGGGTGACGGGGACACCGGCGGCGGCGAGGTCACCGGCCAGCAGAAGGCCGGTGGGGCCGCAGCCGACGACGATCACGGAGTGGGGGGTGTTCATGGTGGCCTCCTAGAGCCGACGCCTCCGACGACTTGCCAACGCTTGTTTGCCAACGCTCGTTGACGACGATACGGCGGGCCTCATTCGAAGTCAACACTTGTTGGCCTACGCGTGTTGGCCTACGCTTGTTGGCATGACTGGAAATGAACGCAGTACGGTGACCGAATCCGGGGGCGGCGGTCGGCGCCGGTCGGAGGCCACCCGCAACGCGATCCTCGCCGCGGCCCGCGAACGATTCGCAGCTGACGGCTATGAACGGGCCACCATCAGGGCCATCGCCAAGGACGCCGCCATCGATCCGTCGATGGTGATGCGCTACTACGGCAACAAGGAGGGGCTGTTCGCGGCGGCCGTCTCAGTCGACCTGAAACTGCCGGACCTGAACAGACTGCCCCGCCAGGAGAACGGCGAGGCGATGGTGCTGCACTTCCTGCATCTGTGGGAGGAGAACGAGGTGCTCACGGCCCTGCTCCGGGTCGGCGTCACCAATCAGGCCGGGGCCGAGCGGATGCAGGACATCTTCCGGGAGCAGCTGCTGCCGCTGTCCCGGCAGGTCTGCCCGGACCCCGAGCAGAGCCCGGCGCGGGCCGCGCTGATCGCGACGCAGCTGCTCGGGCTCGCCCTCACCCGCTATGTGCTGCGGCTGCCCCCGGCCGTGGCGCTCACCGCCGAGGAGGTGGTGGCATGGCTGGCACCGACGGTTCAGCGGTACCTGACGGCTCCGAACCCGTGAGAGGGGTGGAGACCTCCGGCACCGAGACCTCCGCTGCCGAGACCTCCGCTGCCGAGGAAGAGGCAGAGCCGGAGCCGGAGCCGGAGCTCGACGAGACGCCGGAGGAAGGGGGGTCCGAGGAGGCCCCGGAGACGCGGAAGGCGCCGCCCCCGGCTCCGTACGGCGGTCTGCGCGTACGGGCCGTGGGGGCGGCGCCCTCGAAGAGTTCGGGAGAGGTCAGGCCTTCGCCGGGGCCTTCGCCTTCGGCTTGGTCCTGACGCGGTGGGTCTCCTGGGAGCGGTCCAGGACCATGACGAGGCCCGCGATGACCGCGAACAGGGCGATCGGGGCCACGACGAACAGACCCAGCGTCTCGATGACGCTCAGACCAGAGCCGGGGTCGTCACCGTCGTCGCGGGTCAGCGCGAGCGCGGGGGACGACATGAGCAGCATCATCAGCGTCGTACCGGCAGCCAGGGCGCCGGCGCGCAGGGCGTTCTTCTTGTCCACGGTGCCAAAAGTATCGAATGGCCCTGGAGGGCGCTCGCCCGGGGGGTGCATACGAGGCGAGGGCCCTCCGCCGCACTTACGCCCGCGGGCGTCCGAGCACCTCCATCAGCGCGCGCAGCCTCGGTGACGCAGCCAGGTCCTCCAGCGTCACCGGCCTGCCGTCCGCGTCCGCTATCGGCAGGCGCCAGTTCGGGTACTGGTCCCAGGTCCCGGGGAGGTTCTGGGGGCGGCGGTCGCCCACCGCGTCGGGGAGCCAGACGCCGACCATGCGCGCCGGGGTGCGCAGCAGGAAGCGGTGGACGGCCTGGATCTCGGCCTCCTCCTGCGACGTACCGTGCCCACCGCCCGTGCCGTGCAGCAGACCGAGCCGGGACAGCACGGCCAGCCACTCGCCGGTGTCGGCGGCGGCCTCCGCGCGTTCCTCCGCCAGGGAACGGGTCAACAGGCCCAGGCTGTGCCGCAGTTCGACATGATCACCGGTGAGCCGCGCGGCCGTGGAGGGCAGATCGTGGGTCGTGGCGGTGGCCAGACAGTCGGAGCGCCAGGTCTCCGGCGGCAGCGGACGCCCGTCGCCCTCCCAGTCCCGCTCGAACCACAGGACCGAGGTGCCGAGCACCCCGCGCGCCCGCAGCGCCTCCCGAACGCCCGGCTCCACCGTGCCCAGGTCCTCGCCGATCACCGACGCCCCGGCGCGGGATGCCTCCAGCACCAGGACGGCGAGCATGGCCTCGGCGTCGTAGCGGACGTAGGCGCCCTCCGTGGGCGGATGGCCCTGCGGGACCCACCAGAGCCGGAACAGGCCCATGACATGGTCGATGCGCAGCGCCCCGGCGTACCGGAAGAGGGCCCTGAGCAGCCGGCGGTACGGCGCGTAGCCGGACTCGGCGAGGCGGTCCGGGCGCCAGGGCGGCAGGCCCCAGTCCTGGCCCCGCGCGTTGAAGGCGTCCGGGGGCGCGCCGACCGACATCCCGGCGGCGAAGTACTCCTGCTGCGCCCAGGAGTCGGCGCCCTCGGGATGCACGCCGACCGCGAGGTCGTGCACGATCCCGACGGCCATCCCGGCGTCGCGGGCGGTGCGCTGCGCGGCGGTGAGCTGCGCGTCGGTGAGCCACACGAGCCGCGAGTGGAAGTCGACGCGGTCCATCAACTCGCCGCGCGCCCGGGCGGTTTCCGGCGACCGGGGGTCGCGCAGCGCGGCGGGCCAGCGGCGCCAGTCGGAGCCGTGCACCTCGGCGAGCGCGCACCAGGTGGCGTGGTCCTCCAGGGCCTGGCCCTCCTCGGCGAGGAAGTCGGCGTAGGCGGCGCGCCGGCCGGGGCCGAGCGGCACCTCGCGGACGAGTTCCAGCGCCTCCCGCTTCAGCTCCCACACCGCGTCGCGGTCGATCAGCGCGCCCTTCTCCAGCACGGACTCGCGCAGCCGCTCGGCGCGTTCCAGCAGCGCCCGCAGTCGCTCCCGGTCCTCGATCCGGGCGTACTCCGGGATGTCCTCGACGCGCAGGTGCACCGGGTCGGGGAAGCGGCGGGAGGAGGGGCGGTAGGGGGAGGGGTCGGTGGGCGCTCCGGGTACGGCGGCGTGCAGCGGGTTGACCTGGACGAACCCGGAGCCGAGCGTCCGGCCCGCCCAGCCGGCCAGTTCGGCGAGGTCACCGAGGTCGCCCATGCCCCAGGAGCGCCGGGAGAGCAGGGAGTAGAGCTGGACGAGCAGTCCGTGCGAGCGGCCTGCGGCGACGGGCAGCCGGGCCGGGGCGACCACGAGGTGGGCGGTGCCGGTGCGGCCGTCGGGCGCGGTGGCGGTCAGCCGGTGGACGCCGGGCGGGAGGCGGTCGGCGGCGGCACGGGTCTCGCCCTGCTCGGTCTCCACCCGCAGCCGGGTGCCGGGCGGCAGGCCGGTGAGTGCGGCGGGCGGCGCGGAACCGTGCCAGCACACCACGGTCGGCGGCAACAGCCGCTGCCGCAGCTCGTGTTCGCGTGCGGCGAGGGCACGTCGTACGGCCTCGGGGGTGTGCGCGTCGACGTCGAGCGCGGCGAGGGCCAGGGTGAGCGCGGTGGCCGAGGCGTGGACGGTGCGGTCCGGGGAGGGTCGGTAGGAAGGGGCGACGCCGTGCAGTTCGGCGAGCCGCGACAGGTCCTGGGACGGGGTGCCCTCGGCCCCGGGCTCGGACGCGGACTCGGACCGCGACTCGGACGATGACTCGGACCGTGACTCGGGCTCCGGGGAAGGTTCGGCCGACCGCTGCTCTGCCATCTACGACCTCGCGGGGTCCGGGGCGAAGGGGAGGACCTCACCGGCGAGCGGTTCGGCGGGGGCGAACGGGGGCTCGCTGGTGAGCGGCTCGGCCGCGTACATCGGCGCCTCGCTGGTCAGCGGCGCGGCCTCGTGCAGCGGCGGCTCGCTGGTCAGCGGCTCGGCGGCGGGCAGGGGAGGTTCGCTGGTCAGCGGGGTTTCGGCGCAGGCGCTCTCCGCGCTGAAGACGCACACGTGCGGTTCGGGCCCGGTGAGCGCCTCGGGTTTGGACAGGGCGGTGAGCAGAAGGTGTGCCGATGCGGCCACTGGGGCCTCCTTGTCGAGTACGGCGACCTACGGCCTGTCCTGCGGGGCGCCGCCGGCCAGGCCCTTGCGGGTTATCGCAGCCCTACCCAGCGGGCGCGACGGCAGACGTGCACAGCCGGACAACGTGCCTCTCGTCACATTCTGCTCCGCCGCGACACCTACAGACTGGGGCAATCCCGCCCTCGCGGCCACCGGCGCCCCACCTCGGCGCCAGGGACGCTCGAGCCCTCGTCGACCGGCCGTGAACCGGCGCCGCTCAGGCCGTCGATAGACGGGGTGTGAGACTGTTCCGCCCCATGGGGGGCCAGCGGGAGAAGGACGACGGGGAGCCGGCGGACGCGGTGCTGCTGCGGGCCGTCGCGGCCGGTGACCCGGCGGCGATGGCCGCGCTGTACGACCGGCACGCGGGCTGGCTGCACGTCCGGCTGACCCGGCGCTGCGCGGACCCCGAGGTGGTGCGCGAGGTGCTGCAGGACACCTTCGTCACCGTGTGGCGCTCGGCCGAGGCACATCGCGGCGAGGAGGCCGGCGGCTGGCTGTGGACGATCGCCGCACGCCGGCTGATCGACGCACGGCGGGCGCAGGAGCGCGCCGGGCGCCTGGAGACGACACCGATCGACGAGGGCCCCACCGCGTCCGCGCCGGCCGCACCCTCCGCCGAGGAGCGGGTGCTGGCGGGTCTGGAGTACGGCGATGTCGGCACCGCCCTCGACCGCATCTCCCCGGAGCTGCGCGAGGTGCTGCGCGCCACGGTCGTCGACGGGCTCACCACCCGTGAGACGGCCCGGCTCCTCGGCATCCCCGAAGGCACCGTCAAGTCCCGCGCGATGCGCGCCCGCGCCGAACTGCGCGCGGCGCTGGCCCAGTTGACCCTGTCCCCGCTGGGAGGCCCGGCATGACCGACTGGCACGCGCCGGACGCCCTCGTCACGCGCTACACCGACGGCACCCTGCCCGACCCGGACGCCTGGTCCCTGGAGAAGCACCTGGAGTCCTGCGCGTCCTGCGCGGCCCGGGTCTCCAGCACGGTGGCCGCGACAGCGGCGGGCCCGGTACTGGCGCAGGTACGCGAGGCGGTACTGGACGCCGCCCCCCACCGGCATGCCGAGGCGGCGCCGAGTGCCGCCCCGCACAGGTTGCTGACCGAGTCCCCGGCGCCGACGGCACGCCTCCGCACCGCCCTCCCCCGGTGGGCCGCCCCGCGCAGGCGGATCACATCCCCGGCCGGAGTCCCGGCTCCGCACGCCCGCCTCCGCACCGCCCGCCTCCTCTGGGCCGCCGGTCCCGCCGTGCGGGGAGCCTGGCTGCCCGCCCTGCTGCTGATGGCGGTCGGTGCCGTGCTGCTCGCGTACGGGGCCGACTTCGCCGGGGCGCGGCCGCTGCTGCTCGCCGTAGCGCCCGTCGTGCCGGTCGCCGGGGTCGCCCTGTCCTACGGTGCCCACGCCGACCCGCTGCACGAACTGGCCGCCGCCACGCCGTCCGCGGGGCTGCGACTGGTACTGACCCGCACCGCGGTCGTGTTGACGGTGAGCCTGCCGCTGCTGACCCTCGCCGGCCTGGTCCTGCCGTCCTACGGCGCCCCGGGCGCCGCCGCCTGGCTGCTGCCCGGGCTCGCGCTGACGCTGGCCTCGCTGGCCCTCGGCGGCTGGCTCGGGCTGCGCGCGGCGACGGCCCTGACCGGCGGCGGCTGGCTGTGCGCCGTACTCGCGCCCGCGCTCGCCGTCCCCGACGACGCGCTGTCCGCCCGTCTCACGGACCAGCTCACCGCCTACGTCGGCGGCGCCCCCGCGCAAGGCGGCTGGGCCGCGGCGGCGGCCGTGTGCGCGGCCCTGCTGGCGGCCCGCCGCACCGCGTACGACCGCCTCGAGCGGCACTGAACCCCTCTCGGCCGAAGCAGGACGTACCCCCTTCTCCCTCTTCTCGACGTCCCCTTCTCGACGTTCTCTTCTCGACGTCCCTCTCAAGGAGCCCCCTTGACCACGATCCAGGTGGCCGGTCTGCGTGTCCGGCACCGCAAGACGCTCGCCCTCGACTCACTGGACCTCGACTTCGGACGCGGCGTGCACGGTCTGCTCGGCCCCAACGGCGCGGGCAAGACCTCGCTGATCCGGGTCCTCGCCACCGTCGCCGCCCCCACCGAGGGCCACGTCGGCATCCTCGGCGAGGACGTCCGCGACCCCCGCGGCCGGGCCGCCGTCCGCCGTCGGCTCGGCTACCTGCCGCAGGAGTTCGGCTACTACCCGGGCTTCACCGTGCGCGAGTTCGTCGCCTACATGGCCTGGCTGAAGGAGATGCCCGCCGCCGAAACCCCGGCCGCCGTGGAGCGGGCCGTCGCCCGGGTCGGGCTCACCGACCGGATCGACGCGAAGATCAAGACGCTGTCCGGCGGCATGGTCCGCCGCGTCGGCATCGCCCAGGCGATCGTCAACGACCCGAGCGTGCTGCTCCTGGACGAGCCGACGGCCGGCCTCGACCCGGAGCAGCGGGTGGAGTTCCGCGAGCTGCTGCGCGAACTGGGCGCCTCGGCCACCGTCCTGGTCTCCACGCACCTGGTGGAGGACGTGGCCGCTGCCTGCACGGAGGTCACCCTGATCGCCGCCGGCCGCCTCGCCTTCCGCGGCACCCCCGAGTCCCTCACCGAGCTCGGCACGACAGCGGACGGCGTCGGCGACAACCCCATCGAGCGCGGCTACACGGCGGCCCTGCGCGCCCACCGCTCCTCCGGAGCCGTCCGGGAGGTGACGGTCCGATGACCCTCCTCGCGGAGCGACCCCGCGTCACCGGGCACCCCCTGCGCCCCGAGGTCCGCCGCGGCTTCGCCCCCTGGGCGGGCGGCTCGGTCCTGGTCACGCTGCTGGTCGCGCTGGCCGTACCGGCGGAGACCTGGCAGGGCGGCTGGGCGGAGACCCGGGACCGCACCCACGCGGCCGCGGTGCTGCTCGGCATCCCGCTGGCGCTGGCGGCGGGCTGCTGGCAGGGCGGACGGGAGCGCCGGAGCCGTACCGGCGAACTGATGGAGACCTCCGTACGCGGCCCGCTGCCCCGTTTCCTCGCCTCGGCCCTGCCGCTCGCCCTGTGGGTGGCCGCGGGACACCTGGCCGCCGCCGCGCCAGCGATGCTGGCCACCGCGTACTGCGCCACCGGGGACAGCCCGTACCTCCTCGTCCCGCTCGCGGACACCCTCGTCCTCGGCAGCGCCGCGCTCGCCGGCCAGGTCGCGGGCCGCGTCCTGCCCTGGCGCCTGACGGCCCCGCTGCTGGCGATCGCCGCGTACGTCGTCCTCGGCACTCTGTCCTACGACAGCCGGGGCACGCTCGCCGCCCTGTCCCCGCTGCTGGACACGGCCGACCACGAGGCGCCGGTGTGGTGGCAGCCCCCGGTGACGGTGGCCTGGACCGGCGGCCTCGCCACGGCCGCGGTCCTCGCCCACACCGCCCGCCGCCGCGTCACGGCGCTGCTGCCGCTGACCGCCGCGACGGCCGCCGCCGTACTGCTCGTGCAGACCGGCGACGACGGCCTGAGCCACACCACCCCGGTCGCCCGCCGCCAGGTCTGCGACACCTCCACCACCCCGCAGATCTGCGTCAACGCCCGCTACGAGAAGCTCCTGCCGCAGATCACCGACGCCCTGTCCGGACTGACGGGCCGCCTGGAGGGGGTGGAGAACGTGCCGGTCCGCTTCAACGACACCCGAAGCGGACCACGCGAGAACGAAGTCTGGCTGCCGTCGATCACCCCGCTCGGCTGGGCGGTCGTACGCGGAAAGCTGGCCGATCCGGAGCAGTTCGCCTGGGAGGCCGGCATGGCGGTGATCGGCCGCGCCGACTGCGACGCCACTGACCCTGAGCTGAGCCGTGTGGACGATGCCGTGGAGCACTACCTGGCGCCGAACCCACTGGAGGCGCACTTCGACGAGCTGGACGCCGATGTCAAGGCGAAGCGGCAGGCCCGCGCCCGCCTGCTGGCGATGGACGACGAGGAGCGCAGGGCCTGGCTGTCGGAGTACTTCGCGACCGCGGACGTCTGCGACCCGAAGGGGGTGCCGACGCTGTGACGACGACCGGCCTCCTCCTCTACGCCCGCTCCCGCGCCCTCCCCCAGACGCTCGCGGCCCTCGCCGCGACCACCGTCCTCGCGGTCGTCTCGGCCCACGCCCTGGACTCCTACCTGGACCCCGACCGCCAGGTCCCGCTGGTGGCCCTGGCCCCCCTGCTGGCCTCGGCGGCGATCGGCACGAGCCTCCACTCCCCCTCCGACGAACTGGACCGCACAGCGGTACGCCCCTGGTGGCGCCGCCGCGCGCTCCACCTCCTGACCCTGACGGCCCTGGCCACGGCCCTGCTCCCCCTGGCCGTCCTCACCAGCGCCCAGACCTTCGGCCCGCCCGCCATGATCAGGAACACCCTCGGCTGCACCGGCCTGACCGCAGCGGCGGCGGTGGCACTGGGCGCGAGACTGAGCTGGCTCCCGGTGTTCGGGTACGTGAGCGCGATGTACCTGGGGACAGCGGGGACGAGAGGCGGCTCACTCCCACCCTGGGCATGGCTTCTGGAGCCGGAAGCGGGCGGGGCGGCCTGGAACACGGCCGCCGCGCTCTTCCTGCTCGGAGGCACCCTGTACGTGATCAAGGGGGCGCGTCGAGTCACCTAGGGGCGCGGGGAACTGCGCGACCAGCCCCCACACACCCGCGACCAGCCCCCACACACCCGCGGACAAGACACAAAAGGCCCGGATCCTCAGGCGGAAATGCCGTCGATCCGGGCCAACGCGTCATCCGCGCCGTACGGCTGCAAGTACGGCAGCCAGCGCGGATCCCTATGCCCGGTCCCGATGATGCGCCAGGCCAGACCGGTCGGCGGAGCCGGTTTGTGCCGCAGCCGCCAGCCGATCTCGAACAGGTGACGGTCGGCCTTCACGTGGTTGCAGCGGCGGCAGGACGCCACCACGTTGTCCCAGACGTGCTTGCCCCCGCGGCTGCGCGGGATGACGTGGTCGACGCTGGTTGCGACGCCACCGCAGTACATGCACCGGCCCCCGTCGCGGGCGAAGAGCGCCCTGCGGGTAAGAGGAACGGGCCCCCGATAGGGAACCCGGACGAATCGCTTGAGCCGGACCACGCTTGGTGCGGGGACTGTGACGGTTGCGCTGTGCATGAAGGCGCCGGATTCCTCGAGGCATACGGCCTTGTTTTCGAGCACGAGGACGAGCGCGCGGCGGAGCGGTACGACGCCGAGTGGCTCGTACGACGCGTTGAGGACCAGGACATGCGGCACGGATGCCTCCTTGGGCGTCGGCGGCGCGTGGCTCGCGCCGGGACGATCTGTAGTCAGTCTCCCCTCAGGCCTGGTGAAAGCGCCACCATGTCCAGGTAACGGGCTGAGAGTGTTTTCGACCACACCTTTCTTCATCCCCAGGTGAGTACGGTCTCTCCCCCGAACATTGCAACGATCCACACACGATGCACCGTTAGTGTGGTGGGTCTGCCCCCTTGGTGACCCTTCCGTGACCTTGCTGACGTACCGATCCTGACCGCCGTACCGGGAGGCAGAAGCCGCACCTGGAGGTACCCGCCGTGTCCTTGTCCGCCGTCCTACTGGCCGCCGGTTCCACCCCGTCGCCGTCGCCCTCGCCGACGACCCCGGTGGTGCCATCGCTCCAGGACGCCCAGGAGAGCGCCACCAACGCGGCCAGCTGGGTCGAGGAGAACTGGTCGACCTGGCTCGCCATCGGTCTGCGGGTCCTGCTGATCCTGGTGATCGCGGCGGTGCTGCGGGTGGCGGTGCGGCGGGCGATCACCAAGCTCATAGACCGGATGAACCGCACGGCCCAGGCGGTCGACGGCACCGCGATCGGCGGGCTGCTGGTCAATGTGGAGCGGCGGCGCCAGCGCTCGCAGGCGATCGGCTCGGTGCTGCGCTCGGTGGCCAGCTTCCTGATCCTGGGCACCGCGGGTCTGATGATCCTCGGCACCTTCGAGATCAACCTCGCCCCGCTGCTGGCCTCGGCCGGTGTGGCGGGTGTCGCGATCGGTTTCGGCGCCCGCAACCTCGTCACGGACTTCCTCTCCGGTGTCTTCATGATCCTGGAGGACCAGTACGGCGTCGGCGACTCGATCGACGCGGGCGTCGCCTCCGGCGAGGTCATCGAGGTCGGCCTGCGCGTGACGAAGCTGCGCGGCGACAACGGCGAGATCTGGTACGTCCGCAACGGCGAGGTCAAGCGCATCGGCAACCTCTCCCAGGGCTGGTCGACGGCCGGGGTCGACGTGACCGTCCGGCCGTCCGAGGACCTGGACAAGGTGAAGGCCGTGATCGCCGAGGTCGGCGAGCGGATGAGCAAGGAAGAGCCCTGGAACGAGCTGCTGTGGGGCCCGATCGAGACCCTCGGTCTGGACAGCGTCCTGCTGGACTCCATGGTGGTGCGGGTCTCGGCGAAGACCATGCCGGGCAAGGCGCTGACCGTGGAGCGCGAGCTGCGCTGGCGGATCAAGCGGGCCTTCGACGCGGCGGACATCCAGATCGTCGGCCGGCCGCCGCTGGCCGTGGAGGACGTGGCCCTGGCCGACCCGACCGCGGCCATGGCCGCCCCCTCGGCCTACGCCAACACCTCCTCCCCGCAGGCCCAGGCCGCGACGCCGCTCACTCCGCCGAGCGTGACGAAGTAACTCGGACGCGACGGACCCAGGCCCCGCCGGACCACACCGGCGGGGCTTCGTCGTAGTCGGCCGTTTCACCGCTGGGGCTTGACGGCCCCGGCCCGTGGGCCTACCTTCCTCGTCAGTCGATAGGAAAGTTTCCTAACAGAGCCCGCGATCGAGCTCCCAGCCGCGCTGACGTCACCTCCCCGGGCCCTGGGCGGCGTGAGAGGCTTTCCCCCCGAAAGGCAGGTGCAGATCCCATGGCAGGAACCGCCGGTACGCCGGGCACCCCGCGCGTCCTGCGCGCCATGAACGACCGCGCCGCCCTGGATCTGCTGCTGGCGCACGGGCCCCTGTCCCGCACCCGGATCGGCAAGCTCACCGGCCTGTCCAAGCCGACCGCCTCCCAGCTGCTGGCCCGCCTGGAGGCCGCGGGACTGGTCCTGCCCACCGGCACCACCGAGGGCCGCCCGGGCCCGAGCGCCCAGCTCTACGAGGTCAACCCGGCCGCCGGGTACGCCGCCGGACTCGACGTCACCCCCGAGCGCGTCCTGGCCGCCGTGGCCGACATCACCGGCCGCACCGTGGGCCGCTTCGAACTCCCCACCCCGGGACGACGGCCCGCCCGGCCCGTGGTCCAGCTGGTCACCGAGGCGCTCGACGGCGCCATGAAGGCGGCCGGGCTCACCCGGGACGACATCCGCCGCCTGGTCATCGGCACCCCCGGCGCCTTCGACCCGGGCACCGGCCGGCTGCGCTACGCCGCCCATCTGCCCGGCTGGCACGCCCCGAGCCTCCTCGACGACCTGGCCGCCGCGCTGCCGATGCCGGTGGAGTACGAGAACGACGTCAATCTCGTGGCCGTCGCCGAACAGCGGCTCGGCGCGGCCCGCGGCCACGACGACTTCGTGCTGCTGTGGAACGAGGCCGGACTCGGCGCCGCCCTGGTCCTCGGTGGCCGGCTGCACCGCGGCTTCACCGGCGGCGCCGGCGAGGTCGGCTTCCTGCCGGTGCCGGGCGCGCCCCTCGTGCGCCAGGTGACCCGCACCAACAGCGGCGGCTACCAGGAGCTGGCCGGCGCCCAGGTCATCCCGCGGCTGGCCCGGGAGCTGGGCATCGGCGACCTCCCCGAGGGGCCGTACACCGAGGTCGCCGCCACCCTGCTGGCGCGGGCCGCGGACAGCGGCGCCGGACCCGAACGGCAGCTCCTGGCCACCTACGCGACCGGTGTGGCCACCGGTCTCGCCTCGCTCGTCTCCGTGCTCGACCCCGGACTCGTCGTCCTCAGCGGCAGCGCCCTCGCCTCCGGGGGCGAGCGGCTGCTGGCCCTGGTCCAGGCCGAACTGGCGGAACTCGCCGCCTCCCGGCCCCAGCTGGTGCTGGGCGATGTGACCGAAGAGCCCGTGCTGCGCGGCGCGCTGGAGAGCGCGCTGGCCACGACCCGCGACGAGGTCTTCGACACCTCGCGCTGAGCATCAGCAACCGTCCCACCACCACCCTTCCCTCCAGGGAGACCTCGCCATGCCCATATCCACCCGAAATGCGGCTTGCGTCCTGACCGCGTCCCTCGCCCTCCTCGCCACCGCCTGCACCGGATCCACGGAATCCGGGGCGAACGACGACCCGAACGCCGAGACCACGATCACCTTCTGGCACGGCTGGAGCGCGCCCGCCGAGGTGAAGGCCGTCCAGGAGAACGTCGACCGGTTCGAGAAGGCGCACCCGAACATCAAGGTGAAGGTCGTCGGCAACATCAACGACGACAAGCTCAACCAGGCCCTGCGCGCGGGCGGTTCGAACGGGCCCGACGTGGTGTCGTCCTTCACCACCTCGAACGTCGGCAAGTTCTGCTCCTCCGGAGCCTTCCTCGACCTGAAGCCGTTCATCGACAAGTCCGGGCTCGACCTGGACGCGATGATCCCGAAGCCGATGCTCGACTACACCCAGTTCGAGGGCAAGCGCTGCGCCCTCCCCCTGCTCGGCGACGCCTACGGGCTCTACTACAACAAGGACGCCTTCGCGGCGGCCGGCGTCAAGGCCCCGCCGAAGACTTGGTCGGAGTTCGCCGAGGTGGCGAAGAAGCTGACGAAGACCAAGGGCGACTCCTACGAGCAGCTCGGGTTCATGCCGACCTACCACGGCTACGAGACGGTCGTCTCGCACTACATGTCCCAGTGGGACCACGCCTACTTCGACGCCGACGGCAAGTCGAACGTCGCCAAGGACCCGGCCTTCGCGGAGATGTTCACGTACCAGAAGAAGCTCGTGGACGACCTCGGCGGGTTCGCGAAGCTGGAGAAGTACCGCAACACCTTCGGCGACGAGTGGGGCGCCAAACACCCCTTCCACACCGGCCAGGTGGCCATGCAGCTCGACGGCGAGTGGCGGCTGGGCATGGCCGAGGCGGCGGGGCTGGACTTCGAGATCGGCACCGCGCCGCTGCCGGTCGCCGACGACGAGGCCGACGAGTACGGCAAGGGCTACTTGTCCGGCACGATCATCGGCATCGCGCCCCAGAGCAAGAAGCAGAACGCCGCCTGGGAGCTGCTGAAGTACATGACGACCGACACCGAGGCCGTCGTCGCCTTCTCCAACGCCATCCACAACGTGCCGTCCACCTTCGAGGCCCTGAAGTCCCCCGACCTGAAGACGGACCCGGCCTTCAAGACCTTCCTGGACATCGCCCAGCACCCCGAGTCCACGACCAGCCCGAACGCCGTCAACGGCGACGCCTACCAGCTGACCCTCCAGGACTTCAGCTACCAGTACGAGTCCGGCAAGGCCAAGGACCTCAAGGGTGGCCTGGCGAAGACCGCCGAGCAGATCGACCGCGACATCGAGCAGGCGAAGTAGCCGCCCATGTCCACGCTCGCCGTACGGCGCCGCAGATCCGCCCTGCGGACGCTGGCCTTCCTCTCCCCCTGGCTGATCGGCTTCTCGGTCTTCTTCGTCTACCCGCTGATCTCGACCGCGTACTTCTCGCTGATGAAGTACGACGGCTTCAACACCCCGGAGTTCCGGGGCCTGGACAACTGGAGTTACCTCTTCTCCGACTACCCCATGTTCTGGCCCGCGCTGGGGAACACCCTGTGGCTGGTGCTGGTCATGGTGACCTGCCGGGTGGTCTTCGGACTCGGGGTCGGCCTGCTCATCACGAAGATCAAGACGGGCGCGGGCGTCTTCCGGACCCTCTTCTACCTGCCGTACCTCGCCCCGCCCGTCGCCGCCACCCTGGCCTTCGTCTTCCTGCTCAACCCCGGCACAGGACCGGTGAACTCGGTCCTGGACGGCCTGGGCCTGCCCACACCCGGCTGGTTCACGGACCCCGCCTGGTCCAAGCCGGCGCTCACCGCGCTCGCCCTGTGGGGGGTGGGCGACCTGATGGTCATCTTCATGGCCGCGCTGCTCGACGTACCGAAGGAGCAGTACGAGGCCGCCGAGCTGGACGGCACGTCGGCGTGGCAGCGGTTCCGGTACGTGACCCTGCCGAACATCTCGCCGATCGTGCTGTTCGCGGTGGTCACGGGCGTGATCCAGACGATGCAGTACTACACCCAGCCGCTGGTGGCCGGGAAGGTCGCCTCCGGTGTCATCGGCGGGTCGGGGCAGTCCTTCGAGCCGGGCTACCCCGACAAGTCGACGCTGACGCTCCCCCAGCTCGTCTACAACCTCGGCTTCCAGCGCTTCGACTACGGCGCCGCGTGTGTGGTCGCGCTGGTCCTCTTCGCCCTCGCCATGGCGTTCACGGCACTGCTGATGCGCCGCCGCGGTGGGCTGCTCGAAGCAGGTGACTGATGACTCAAGTACTAGAAAAGCCGGTGCGGTTGAGCCCTCCTGGCGAGGAGGAACGCACGGCCCGGCGCCGCTCGCTGCTGGAGTGGATCGCGGTGCACGCCCTGGGCGTCGCGGCGGCGCTCTTCTTCACCCTCCCCTTCGTCTTCGTGGTCCTCACCTCCCTGATGAGCGACCAGCAGGCGCTCACCCGCGACCTCGTCCCCGACACCTGGCAGTGGGACAACTACCGCCGGGTCCTGGACACCCCCGGCTTCCTCACCTGGTGGCGCAACACGCTCCTGTACGCCGGTCTGGGCACCCTGCTGACGGTCGTGTCGTCGCTCCCGGTGGCGTACGCCCTCGCCAAGTTCCGCTTCCGGGGCCGGAATCTGTCGCTGATGCTGGTCATCGCGATGATGATGCTGCCACCACAGGTCGTGATCATCCCGATGTACCTGTTCTGGGCGAAGCAGCTGGACCTGTCGGGCACCCTGTGGCCGCTGATCATCCCGATGGCGTTCGGGGACGCGTTCTCCATCTTCCTGCTGCGCCAGTTCCTGCTGACGATCCCGAACGAGTACCTGGACGCGGCCCGCGTGGACGGCTGCGGCGAGTTCAGGACGCTGCTGAGGGTCGTCGTACCGATGGCGAAGCCGGGCATCGCGGCCGTGGCGCTGTTCCAGTTCTTCTACGCCTGGAACGACTACTTCGGCCCGCAGATCTACGCCTCCGAGAACCCCGGCGCCTGGACGCTCAGTTACGGCCTGGAGTCCTTCAAGGGCGCGCACCACACCGACTGGAACCTGACCATGGCCGCGACCGTACTGGTCATGGCCCCCGTGATCCTCGTGTTCTTCTTCGCGCAGAAGGCGTTCGTCGAGGGCGTCACGCTGACCGGAGTGAAGGGCTGACTCTGATGAAACTGACCGTGGTCGGCGGCGGATCGACCTACACGCCCGAACTCGTCGACGGCTTCGCCCGGTTGCGGGACACCCTGCCGGTGGAGGAACTGGTCCTGGTGGACCCGGCGGCGGAGCGTCTGGAGCTGGTCGGCGGTCTGGCCCGCCGGATCTTCGCCCGGCAGGGCCACCCGGGCCGGGTGGTGACGACGAGCGACCTGGACCAGGCGGTGGAGGACGCGGACGCGGTGCTGCTCCAGCTCCGCATCGGCGGCCAGGCGGCCCGCGACGACGACGAGACCTGGCCGCTGGAGTGCGGCTGCGTGGGCCAGGAGACGACCGGCGCCGGCGGCCTGGCGAAGGCGCTCAGGACGGTGCCGGTGGTGCTGGACATCGCGGAACGGGTCCGGCGGGCCAACCCGCGCGCGTGGATCATCGACTTCACCAACCCCGTGGGGATCGTGACGCGGGCCCTGCTCCAGGCGGGGCACCGCGCGGTGGGGCTGTGCAACGTGGCGATCGGCTTCCAGCGGCGGTTCGCGAACCTGCTGGGCGTGGCCCCCACGGACGTCCACCTGGACCACGTGGGCCTGAACCACCTCACCTGGGAGACGGGGGTACGGCTGGGCGGCCCCGAGGGCGAGAACGTCCTGCCGAAACTGCTGGCCGAGCACGGCGCGGGAATCGCGGACGATCTGCGGCTGCCGCGCCCGCTGCTGGACCGGCTGGGCGTGGTCCCGTCGTACTACCTGCGCTACTTCTACGCGCACGACGAGGTGGTCCGGGAGCTGCGCGAGAAGCCCTCCCGGGCGGCCGAAGTGGCCGAGATGGAGAAGGAGTTGCTGAAGCTGTACGCGGACCCGACGCTCGACGAGAAGCCGGAGCTGCTCTCCCGCCGGGGCGGGGCGTTCTACTCGGAGGCGGCGGTGGACCTGGCGGCGGCGCTGCTGGGCGGGGCCGGCAGCCCTTACCAGGTGGTGAACACCTACAACCACGGCACGCTGCCTTTCCTCCCGGACGACGCGGTGGTGGAGGTGCAGGCGGCGGTGAGCACCCAAGGGGCGGCGCCGCTGCCGGTGGCGGACGTGGATCCGCTGTACGCGGGACTGATGGCGAACGTGACGGCGTACGAGGAGCTGGCGCTGGAGGCGGCGCTGCGGGGCGGGCGGGACCGGGTGTTCCGGGCGCTGCTGGCGCACCCCCTGATCGGCCAGTACGCGTACGCCGAGACGCTCACCGACCGGCTGATCGCACACAACCGGGAGCACCTGGCGTGGGCATGACGGGCAGTGTTCTCGCCGTCGACGCGGGGAACAGCAAGACCGACGTGGCGGTGGTCACGGCCGACGGCGAGGTCATCGGCACGGCACGCGCGGGCGGGTTCCGGCCCCCGGCGGTCGGGGTGACGGTCGCGGTGGACAAGGTCGAGGAGGCGGTACGGCGGGCCTTCGCGGAGGCGGGCGTCGACGCGGTGACGCATGTGTCGGCGTGCCTCGCGAACGCGGATCTCCCGGTGGAGGAGGAGCAGTTGACGGCCGCGCTGGAGGCGCGCGGGTGGGGTGCGACGGTCGAGGTCCGCAACGACACGTTCGCGATCCTGCGGGCGGGGGTGGCCGAGCCGCGCGGAGTGGCCGTCGTCTGCGGGGCGGGCATCAACTGCGTCGGCATGCGCCCCGACGGCCGCACGGCCCGCTTCCCGGCGCTGGGCCGCATCTCCGGTGACTGGGGCGGCGGTTGGGGCCTGGCGGAGGAGGCGCTGTGGCACGCGGCGCGGGCGGAGGACGGCCGGGGCGGGTGGACGGAGCTGGCCCGCACGCTGCCGGCCCACTTCGGCCTGCCGGACATGCCGGCGCTGATCGAGGCCCTGCACCTGGAGCACATCCCGCAGAGCCGCCGCCACGAGCTGACCCCGGTCCTGTTCGCCACGGCCGTGACGGGCGACCGGGTGGCCTGTTCCCTGATCGACCGCCTCGCGGACGAGGTGGTGACGATGGCCACGGTGGCCCTGACCCGGCTGGACCTCCTGGAAGAGGAGACCCCGGTCGTCCTGGGCGGCAGCGTCCTGGCGGCTCGGCATCCCCTACTGGACCGCCGTATACAAGAGTTGCTGGCGGCCAGAGCCCCGAAGGCAATACCGAGCGTGGTGACGGCCCCACCGGTCCTGGGGGCAGTGCTGCTGGGCCTGGACCGGGTGGGGGCGGGAGCGGATCCGGAGAGGAGAGCGCGGGACCACTTCGACCGGTGAGCACTCCGCACCCCGGCGACAAGACCCCGCCCGCAGGCACCGAGGCCTCCGCCAACCGTCGGCAAGGCCCTTACCCACCGACGCCGAGGCCTCCGCCAACCGCCGGCAGGCCCATACCCACCAACGCCGAGGCTTCAGCCACCGCGCCCCAAGACCCCACCCACCGGCCGCGCGGCCATCACCCACCGACACCAAGGCCTCAGACCACCGGGTGCCAAAACCCCATCCACCGGCCGCGCACCCCCCACCCACCACCACCAAGACCTCAAACCACCGCGCCCCAAGACCCCACCCACCGGCGCAAAGGCCTCGCGCCGGAGGTGCCAGGCTCCCCCCTCCGTACTCCGGACCGCCCCCGCCGGAACCGAACCGATTCGTGGGGCGTATTCATGGGCAGGGGGTGATCCGGGATACTGCGAGGCTGCCGGCGGACCCACCGTGACGAATGTCGGTCCCGCCAGTGATACTTGCGGGCGACGGATGACCATGGGGGAGGTCGAAGTGACACAGCCGGAGACACGCACCGCGCCACCACCACCGGAGCCCGGCGTGCCCACCATGCCGTCGGTGCCGCCGCAGCAGGCCCGCGGCGTCGGGGCCGTACCGCCGGACACGCGCCGCACCGCCTTCGCCGAGGGCCTCGACCGGCTGCGGGCCGCCGCCACCACCGAGCCCGGGCGGCTCCGTATCATCGGCGCGGTCCTCGCCCTCCTCGTCGTGGCCTTCGGCGCCGTCACCGCCTGGCAGGTCACCGACCGCGCGGCCGCCGCCGACGACGTCCTGCACAGCAGCCAGCCGCTCAGCTCCGACGCCGCCGACATCTACCGCTCGCTCGCCGACGCCAACACCGCCGCCTCCAGCGGCTTCCTGGCCGGCCGCCAGGAGACCGGCGTCAACCGCGTCCGGTACGAGAAGGGCATCCGCACGGCCGCCGAGAAGCTCGTCACGGCCGCGGCCAACTCCGACCCCGACTCCCCCTCCGCCCAGGCCATCGCCAAGCTCAACCGCCTGCTCCCGGAGTACAAGGGCCTCGTCGAACAGGCCCGCACCTACAACCGCCAGGGCTTCCCCGTCGGCGGCGCCTACCTGCGCTACGCCAACGAGAAGATGCAGACGGAGATGCTCCCGGCCGCCGAGGATCTCTACAAGAAGGAGAACCAGCGGCTGCGCGACGACTACGCGGACGCCACCCCGTACCCCTGGGCCGCGATAGCCCTCGGCGTCCTCGCGCTCGCCGCCCTCGCCTGGGCCCAGCACCGCAACTACCGCCGCACCAACCGCGTCCTGAACCACGGCCTGGTCGCCGCCACGGCCGCCGCCACGGTGGTCCTGCTCTGGCTGGTCGTCGGCCACGCGGTGGCCCGCGCCGGCCTGAACGACTCCTACGACCACGGCGTCCGCTCGCTGAACGTCCTGCACGACGCCCGGATCGCCTCCCTGAAGGCCCGCGGCAACGAGAACCTGACCCTGGTCTCCCGCGGCGCCGAGACCAAGAAGGTCGGCGAGGAGACGTACGACGCCTACGACTACGACTTCCAGCGGGACATGGACACCCTCGGCAAGGGCCTCGCCCTCGCCGAGGACCTCGCCGACGACCGGGCGGGCGAGCAGCCGGTCACCGCGGCCGTGGGGAACATGACGGAGTGGAAGAAGCGCCACTCGGCCGCCCGCGCGGAGGACGAGAACGGCGAGTACCAGCAGGCGCTGGACAAGGTGATCGGCTCCAAGGGCACCACCGGCGAGTGCTTCGACAGCGTCGACGCCAACCTCGCCGTCGCGCTGAAGCACGAGACGACCGAGTTCAAGTCGGCGGCCGGCGACGGCCGGGACGCGATGACGGGCCTGACCACGGGCGCCGCCGTGCTCGCCGTCCTGGGCGCCGTGGGCGCCGTCCTCGGCATCGGCCGCAGGCTGTCGGAGTACCGGTGAGAGGGGGCGTGACCATGCATGCGCGACGTCTGCGGGCCAGTCTGAAGGGCTGGGGCGGAGTGGGAGCGATGGCGGCGGTGTGCGCCCTGGCGGTGCTGCTCGCGCTGCTGCTGCCGCTCACACAGGCCGCCGGGGACGGCAGCACCGGCGTCGGCGGTCAGGGCGTCGGGAAGGCGGGGCCCGCGCGCGCGGAGGAGGAGTGCGTGGACCCGGAGAAGCAGACGCTCTCCCCGTCCGGCGCGGACGGCCCCACCATCGAGGAGATCAAGAACCGGCAGGGCGAGAAGCGCAAGCTGATCGTCGGTGTCGACCAGAACAGCTACCGCTGGGGCTACCGCAACCCCAACAGCACCGGCACCGCCGAGCTGGAGGGCTTCGACATCGACCTGGTGCACCGCATCGCGGAGGACATCCTCGGCGACCCGGACGCGGTGCAGTTCAAGGCGATCCCCACCAACCAGCGCATTCCGGCGATCCAGGAGGGCCGGGTCGACATGGTGGTGCGCACCATGACGATCAACTGCGACCGGCTCGCCGACGTCGCCTTCTCCGCCCCCTACTTCAAGACCGGCCAGCAGGTCCTGGCCCCCAAGTCCTCCCCTGTGACGGGCTACGACGACACCCTCGCCGACCGCACGATCTGCACCGCTGAGGGTTCGACGGCGTACTCCACCCTGGAGCAGGGCCGGAAGGAGGGCGATCTGCCCCCCTCCGCCGACATCTCCCACACCGTGCCCAACCAGCTGGACTGCCTGGTCCGGCTCCAACTGGGCGAGGTGGACGCGGTGGTGACCGACGGCGCCCTCGCCGCGAGCCAGGCCGCGCAGGACCCGACGGTCGAGCTGAAGGGTGCCGCGTTCACCACCGAGTACTACGGCGTGGCGATGAAGAAGGACGCCGACGATCTGGTACGCCGGGTCAACCGGATCCTGGTGGACTACCGCAAGGACACCTCCGGCGGCTGGCAGGCGTCGTACGACAAGTGGCTCTCGGCGACACTGGGGGCGGAGTCGAAGGACTCGGAGCCGCCCGCACCGCAGTACCTCCGCACGAGCTGAACCGCAGAACCGAGCAACAACTCCCCCAGCCACACAACACAGCAGCGAGAGGTGATCGATGGGCGTCACGGGACCCCCCGGGCCGGTGATGGACCGGGACGAGGTGGACCGTGCGCTGGCGCGGCTCGGCGCGGAGCACGAGGCGATCGAGACCTCGCTGCTCGCCCTCCAGGACCACGCGGGCCGCAGACTCCTCGAAGGGGCCGAGCTGACCGGCGTCACCAAGGAGCGCTGGACGGCCGCCGAGGCCTCGATCACCCTGTTGTGGGCCTACTTCGACGCCTATACGGCCGCCCTGCGCAGCGCCCGTGAGATCCGTTCCCGGCGCCGCTGGTCCAGCCGCGAGGATCTGGTGGAGCTGACGGAGCTGCTGCGCGGCGAGTCGGTCACGGTCGCCGGCTCCACCACCGCGACCGCCAACGCGCCTACCCTGCAAGGCGGTTCGGGCAAGCTCAGCGAGCGGTACTCGCTGGTGACGCTGGTGGACCGGATGAACGAGCTGTACGCGTCCTCGCTGGACATGGTGGTCGCCGCCGACGCGGTCTGGTCGGCGCTGCCCGCCCGGATCGATTTACTGGCCGCGGAGCTCCAGCGCACCCGCAAGCTCGCGCACTCCGTCGGCGTCCGCCCGGGCGAGCACCCGGCGGGCGACGACCTGGAGCGGATCACGCGCACGCTGACGAACCTGCGCTCCGAGGTGGTCTCCGACCCGCTCGCCTACTGGCGCCCCACCCAGGGCAGTTCGGCCCCCGGCGGCGGCAAGCCGGACACCACGGTCTACGACCGTGAGGCGCGCGCCCTGGAGGACGTACGCCGGGAGATCGACGCCGTGCTCACCGTCCGGCAGGACGCGGAGGCGCGGCTGGTGAAGCTGCGGGATGTCCTCTCCCGCGCGGACCGCACGCTCGCCGAGGCCCGCACCGCGCGCGGCGAGGTCCTCGCGAAGATCGCCGCCACCGAGGTGCCGGTCGTCAGCGGCCCGCCGACCGTGCTCCAGGAACAGCTCGCGACGGCCGCGGAGTACCGCAGGCACGCCCAGTGGCACCGGCTGTCGCCGCTGCTGGAGTCCCTGGAGCAGAAGGCGGAGGACGAACTGCTGCGCGCCCGGGAGTCGTTGACCGCGGTCACCCAGCCGCTCGCGGTCCGCGCGGAGCTGCGCGGCCGGCTGGACGCGTACAAGGCGAAGGTCGCCCGGCACGGCCTGGCCGAGGACCCGTTCCTGATCGAGCGGTACGACGCGGCCCGGCGCATGCTGTGGAGCGCGCCCTGCGACCTGCGGGTCGCGGAACAGGCCGTCCTGCGCTATCAGCAGGCGGCCGCGGAACAGCTGGGCGCCCCGCGCGTGCCGGGGCAGGGCGGCCCTGAGGACCGTCGGGGGGAGACGTCATGAGTCAGGCACAGGGGACCTGCCAGCGGCCCGGCTGCGAGGGCGCTTACGAGGACGTGGGCGGCGGCGAGCTGTACTGCGACACCTGCGGTCTGGCGCCGGTCGTCTCCGCCTCCGGCGCGGTCGGCTCCGCCCCGACCGGGGTGTCCGGCGGCGGCAAGCGCGGTTCCGCCAGTTCCAGTTCCCGCTCCAGCAGCCGCGCCAGTTCGCGTACGTCGTCGCAGTCGTCGAAGTCGCGCCGCTCGGTGTCCGGGCGGCTCTCGCGCTCGCTGTCGGGCCGTTCCACCGGCCGCTCGGTGTCGGTGCGCAGCTCCGGCGCGGCGGCGAGCGCCTCCGGCCGGGGCCGGATCGGGGTGGGCCTGGTCGACGTGCCGGACGTGCCGCGGCCCGACCCGCGCGCGATGGTGCTGGACAACCCCGAGGTGCCCGAGCGCAAGCGGTTCTGCTCGCGCTCGGACTGCGGGGCGCCGGTGGGCCGCTCGCGCGGTGAGCGGCCGGGCCGTACGGAGGGCTTCTGCACCAAGTGCGGGCACCCGTACTCCTTCGTCCCGAAGCTGAAGTCCGGGGACGTCGTGCACGGCCAGTACGAGGTCGTGGGCTGTCTGGCGCACGGCGGGCTCGGCTGGGTCTACCTCGCCGTGGACCGCGCGGTCTCCGACCGCTGGGTGGTCCTCAAGGGTCTGCTGGACACCGGCGACCAGGACGCGATGGCCGCGGCGATCTCCGAGCGGCGGTTCCTGGCGGAGATCGAGCACGCCAACATCGTGCGGATCTACAACTTCGTCGAGCACCTCGACCAGCGCACCGGCTCCCTGGACGGCTACATCGTCATGGAGTACGTCGGCGGCAAGTCCCTGAAGGAGATCGCCAACGGCCGCCGCACGACTGGGGGCAAGCGCGACCCGCTGCCGGTGGAGCAGGCCTGCGCCTACGGCATCGAGGCCCTGGAGGCGCTCGGCCATCTGCACAGCCGCAACCTGCTGTACTGCGACTTCAAGGTCGACAACGCCATCCAGACCGAGAGCCAGCTCAAGCTCATCGACATGGGCGCCGTGCGCCGCATGGACGACGAGGAGTCGGCCATCTACGGCACGGTCGGCTACCAGGCGCCGGAGGTCGCGGACGTCGGCCCGTCGGTGGCCAGCGACCTGTACACCGTCGCCCGCACCCTGGCGGTGCTGACCTTCGACTTCCAGGGCTACACGAACGTCTTCGTGGACTCCCTGCCCGACCCGGACAACATCGAGGTCTTCCGGCAGTACGAGTCCTTCTACCGGCTCCTGGTGCGCGCCACGGACCCGGACCCGGCCCGCCGGTTCGCCTCCGCGCAGGAGATGGCGGAGCAGCTGACGGGTGTGCTGCGGGAGGTCGTCTCGCTCCAGACGGGGCGGGCCAGGCCCGCGCTGTCGACGCTGTTCGGGCCCGAAGTGCGGGTCACGGACACGGAGTTGTTCCCGAAGCTGGACGGGGAGGTCTCCCGGCTCGGGGCGCGGGACCGGAGTACGGCCGCCCCCGCCCTCTCCGCCGGCCTGGTCAAGCCCGTCGACACCGCCGCCGCGGCCCTCGCGCTGCCGGTGCCGCACGTGGACCCCGGTGACCCCAACGCCGGTTTCCTCGCGGGCCTGCTGGCCTCCGCGCCCGCCGAACTCGCCGGCGCGCTCGCCGCGGCCCCGGCGCCGTCCACCGAGACCCGGCTGCGGCAGGTGCGGGCCTGGCTGGAGAACGGCGACGCGGGCACGGCCCACCGGACCCTGCTGGAGCTGGAGACGGAGCGGCCCGACGACTGGCGGGTGGTCTGGTACCGGGGCGTGGCCGCGCTGGTGACCGGCGACCACGAGGGCGCCGCGCTCGCCTTCGACGCCATCTACGACGCCTTCCCCGGCGAGCCCGCGCCCAAGCTGGCGCTCGGCCTGTGCGCGGAGGTGCTCGGCCAGCTCGACAACGCCGCCGAGTACTACCGCCTGGTCTGGTCCACCGATCCGAGCTATGTGAGCGCCGCGTTCGGCCTGGCCCGCGTCCAGCTCGCCACCGGCGACCGGCGCAGCGCCGTCACCACGCTGGAGTCGGTGCCGGAGAGCTCGATCCACTACACGGCCGCGCGGGTGGCCGCCGTAAGGGCGCGGCTGCGGCAACGCACCGCGGTCGCCGGTGACGTACCGTTCCAGGAGGACCTCACCGCCGCGGCCGGACAGGTGGAGGCGCTGCAGGCGTACGGCCTGGACCCGGCGCGCCGCGAGCAGTTGGCCGCGGAGGTGCTCGGCTCCGCCTTGGACTGGATACTCTCCGGTGGCCAAGGTTCCGTTCCCACCGCCGCCGGGGGACGGACGCTGCTCGGCAGCGGTCTGGACGAGCGGGGACTGCGGTTCGGCCTCGAGCGTTCGTACCGCATGCTGGCCCGGCTCGCACAAGGCGGCGAGGAGAGGATCGACCTGGTGGAACGTGCCAATCGTTACCGCCCCCGGACGTGGGTGTAGTTGATGTCGCAGATGCCCCAGCAGGCCGCTCTGTCGAAGTGCCCGAGCTGCGCGGAACCGCTGCTCTCGGGTGACCGTTTCTGCGAGAAGTGCGGATACGACCTGTCCGCGCTCGCCGAGACGCCGACCGCCGTGAACGGCACCGAACCGCCCACGCCGCCCCCGCCGCCCGGCGCCGCCGACGTGGCCTGGCCGCACGCCTCCGAGCCGGACAGCTCGGACACCCCGCCGGCGGTCCATCTGCCCGGCGAGCTGCAGGGTCTGGAGTCGGACGGCCGCGGTCACTCGGGCGTGCGGTTCGACCGCGCGCCGGAGCCCGAGGAGTACCCGCTCCAGGCGCCCGACCCGCGGATCGCCCCCGCCGAGGCGGTGAAGACGTGCGTGGCCTGCCGGGCCGGCCGCGTCGACCACGACGGCTACTGCGAGAACTGCGGGCACGCCCAGCCCCGCGAGCGCGACCACATGGAACAGGAGTGCGGCCCGCTCGCCGCCGTCAGCGACCGCGGACTGCGCCACCACCGCAACGAGGACGCCTTCGCCGTAGGGTGCACGGCCCTCGCCGACGGCTCCCCCGCCCTGCTGGCAATCGTCTGCGACGGCGTCTCCTCGGCGACCCGCCCCGACGACGCCTCGCTGGCCGCGTCCCGGGCGGCGAGCGACGCGCTGCTGGCGGCCCTGCCGCAGGGCACGCATCCGCAGCAGGCGATGCACGAGGCGATCGTGGCCGCCTCCCGCGCGGTCAACGCGCTGGCCGGCGAGCCCGCAACCGCCCGCGAGCACGCCCCGCACCAGAACGCGCCCGCCTGCACCCTGGTCGGCGCCGTGATCACCTCGGGTCTGCTGGTCGTCGGGTGGGTCGGCGACAGCCGCGCCTACTGGGTCCCGGTGGACCGCGGCACGCCCCCGGCCCGGCTGACCGAGGACGACTCCTGGGCCGCGCAGATGGTCGCCGCGGGCCTGATGAACGAGGCCGAGGCCTACGCCGACGAGCGCGCCCACGCGATCACCGGATGGCTCGGCGCGGACGCTTACGAGCTGGAGCCACACACCGCTTCCTTCAAGCCGGACCGGCCCGGTGTGGTGGTCGTGTGCACCGACGGTCTGTGGAACTACGCCGAGGCGGCCGACGAGATGGCCGACGTGGTGCCCCTCGACGCGGCCGTTCGGCCCCTGCACAGCGCCCAGGTGCTGGTAGGACACGCGCTCGACGGCGGGGGCCACGACAACGTAACAGTGGCCGTGCTGCCGTTCCCGGCCCCGCCGATGGGGGCAGGATCGGCCTGAGGCCACGCAGCGGGGAACAGCCTCGACGGGCCGGAGGGGACCGGTCCGTCATCAGCCGTCACCCCACCCCGGTGGGGTGCTTCAGGGGGAGTCAGACAAGGCATGGCCAATTTCTCGAAGTCGAACGTGCCGCAGTTCTCGATGGACGTGTACCAGAACGAGTACCTCCCCGAGGGCGGCCGCGAGGTCAACGCCATCGTCACGGTCACCGCGACCGGCGGCGGCACGATCGGCAGCGCGGTCGCGGCGCCCCACCTGTTCACCGCGGGCCAGGGCCCGTCCGCGGCGGTGGCGATCATGGTCGACTGCTCGGGCTCGATGGACTACCCGCCGACCAAGATGCGCAACGCGCGCGACGCGACGGCCGCGGCCATCGACACCCTGCGCGACGGGGTGCACTTCGCGGTGGTCGGCGGCACCCATGTCGCCAAGGAGGTCTACCCGGGCGGCGGGCGGCTCGCGGTCGCCGACGCCACCACCCGCGAGCAGGCCAAGCGGGCGCTGCGGGCGCTCAGCGCGGGCGGCGGTACGGCCATCGGCACCTGGCTGCGGCTCGCGGACCGGCTGCTGTCCTCCGCGGACGTCGCCATCCGCCACGGCATCCTGCTCACCGACGGCCGCAATGAACACGAGTCACCAGAGGATCTGCGGGCCGCGCTGGACGCCTGTGCCGGCCGTTTCACCTGTGACGCACGTGGTGTGGGCACCGACTGGGAAGTGAAAGAAGTCACAGCGATCTCCTCCGCGCTCCTCGGCACCGCCGACATCGTCGCCGATCCGGCGGGCCTGGCCGCCGACTTCACGCGGATGATGGAGACGGCGATGGGCAAGGAGGTCGCCGACGTCGCCCTGCGGGTCTGGACGCCGGTGGGCACGACCATCAAGTTCGTCAAGCAAGTCGCGCCGACGGTCGAGGAGTTGACCGACCGCCGGACCGAGTCGGGCCCGCGCTCCGGGGACTACCCCACCGGCTCCTGGGGAGACGAATCCCGTGACTACCACGTATGTGTGGAGGTCCCGGCCGCCGACCTGGGCCGGGAGATGCTCGCCGCCCGGGTCTCGCTGGTCGTCCCGCAGCCGGACGGCAGCGTCCAGAACCTCGGCGCGCAAGGCCTGGTACGGGCCGTGTGGACCGACGACATGGTCGCCTCGACGTCGATCAACCCCCAGGTCGCCCACTACACCGGGCAGGCCGAACTGGCACAAGCCATTCAGCAAGGTCTCGATCTGCGCAAAGCGGGCGATATGGACGGAGCAACCGCCAAACTCGGCCGGGCCGTTCAGCTCGCCAGCGCCTCCGGAAACGCCGATACGGCGAAACTCCTTGCGAAGGTGGTGGACGTGGTCGACGCCGCGGCAGGTACTGTGCGACTGAAGGCGAAGGTCGCGGAGGCCGACGAGATGACTCTCGAGACCCGGTCCACAAAGACTGTTCGTGTAAAGAAGTGACACGACCGGCGCCTTGAGAAGTGCCCGAGCCATAACGCGAGCCTGACCCCTCGGGGTTGGAGAAATCCGGCCACAACGGCCGGAAAGGAGAGGGGGAAGCGCCGACATGCCGACCTGCCCGAACGGACACCAGTCGGGTTCCGACGACTGGTGCGAGGTCTGCGGTCACCGCATGGCGGGTGCCGTACCTCCACCCCCTCCGCCACCGCCCCCGCCCGGCGGTGGCTACGGCTTCCCGCCGCCGCCCGGTGGTCCCGGTGGCCTGCGGGGACATCTGTCCGCCGTACCGGACCCCGAGCCGGAGCTGTGCCCGCAGTGCCGTACGCCCCGGGAGGGCGGTGCGCCCTTCTGCGAGGAGTGCCGGTGGAACTTCCTGACCAACACGGCGACCTCGTACACCCCGGCCGCCCCGCGCCCGCCGGCCCCCGGCCCCAACCCGGCCGCCCGCTTCCAGCAGCCGCCCGGGCCGTCCTACGGCGGGGGTGACGCGTACGACTACCAGAGCTCCCGGCCGTCGCAGATGAACCGGCCTGCCGAGCCGATCCCGCCGTTCGGGACGGATCCGTCCGCGGGGCCGGGCGGCCCGGGTGGTCCGGGTGGTCCGGGTCCCTTCGGTGGGCCCGGTGGTCCTGGTGGTCCCGGCTTCGGTGGCCAGAGTGGCCCCGGAGGCCCCGGTCCCGGCGGCCCTGGCGGCCCTGGTGGTCCTGGTGGTCCGTCCGGCTTCGGTGGCGACCCCTCGCGTCCGGTCCCGCCCCCGCCCGGCCCCACGCCGCCCGCCGGTCCCGGTGGCCCGGGTGGCCACGGCGGGCCCGGAGGCCCCGGTGGAGCTCCGCAGGCGTTCCAGTCCCCGCCCCCCGGCGGCCCGTCCGGTCCGCCCGCCCCGCCCGGCTTCCCGCAGGAGACGCACCGTCCGCAGCCCGGCGGCCCGTCCTTCGGCGGCGGCGAGGACGACTGGGTGATCTCGCCCCCGTCCGCCGGCTCGCCCGGCGGCCCGCCCCAGGGCGGCGGCTACGGCTACCCGCAGCCCGGCGTCGGCACCGCGCCGCCGCCCGGCCCGGCGTACCCGCAGCAGCCGGCCACCTGGACGGCGACGATCGGCCCGGACCGTGAGTACTTCATGGCGATGATGCAGCGCTCCGGCCCCGAGGCCGCGGGCCTGAACCTGCCCGCGTACTCGCCGGAGCAGCAGCGCACGCTCACCGGCAACCAGGTCACGATCGGCCGCCGCCGGCACTCCACCGGCGACACCCCCGACATCGACCTGTCGGTGCCGCCGGAGGACCCGGGCGTCTCGCACCAGCACGCGGTGCTGGTCCAGCAGCCGGACGGCACCTGGGCGGTCGTCGACCAGAACTCGACGAACGGCACCACGGTGAACGGCTCCGAGGACCCGATCCAGCCGTTCGTCCCGGTACCGCTCCAGGACGGCGACCGCGTCCACGTGGGCGCGTGGACGACGATCACCATCCGGCGGGGCTGAGGCCCTTCACCGGAGGGGCCAGGCGTACGGCCCCTCCGGATCGTCCAGCCAGGCCCACTCGCGTTCACCGCTGACGGTGATGCCGTAGCGCCCGCGCTCGGGTGCGCCCTCGCGGTCCCACATCGCGTACGCCTCCTGCGGGTCCAGGCTGTCCCGGCTGAGCGCCAGCAGGAAGCGGAACAGCTCGTCCTCCCTTGCCCGGCGCGGCACTCCGCCGAGGGGGGCCGGTTCGGGCTCGGCCCGGTCGCCGCCGCGCAGCGGGACGAAGTAGGCGGGCGTGTGCAGGAACCGGCCCTCGGCGCGCTCGGCGTCCTCGACCGTCAGGGCGAGGAGCCCGGTGGCCATCGGGGCCAGGATCCGGGCGCCGGAACGGCACTGGGCGAGCCAGGCGCGCGGGATCGACGGCAGCGTGCAGGTCGCGATGATGCGGTCGAAGGGCGCCCGCTCCGGGGCGCCGCGGGCACCGTCGCCGGTCAGGACGACGGGGTGGTGCCCGGCGACGGCCAGGTGCTGCCGCGCGGACTCGGTGATCTCCGGGTCCAGATCGATGGTGGTGACGAGGTCGTCGTCGCCGAGCCGCCGGGCGAGCAGGGCGGCGTTGTACCCGGTGCCCGCGCCGATCTCCAGCACCCGGTCCCCGTCCTCCACCCCCAGGGCGGTCAGCATCATCGCCATCAGCGAGGGCTGGCTGCTGGAGGAGAGCAGGTCCCCGTCGCGCAGCCGGGTGGCGAGCGGTACGTCGGCGTAGGCGCCGCGCATCCAGTCCGCCCGGGCGACGGGATCGGGGCTCTCGCCCCAGCGGCGCTCGTAGCCGCCGACGACGCCGACGTAGTAGTACGGCACGAAGAGATGGCGCGGGACGGCCTCGAACACCTCCCGCCACACCGGATCTCCGGCCCAGGCCCCGCTCCGGTCGATCCGCCGCACGAGTTCCGCCCGCGCCGTGGCGGCGAGGGCGTCGAGGTCCTTGTCGAGAGCGTGAGCGCTCATGCCTCCACTGTCCTGCGGGACGCGGCGCGGGGCGAGTGCCGGAAGGGTCCTAAGTCTGCGGTCCTCGGTCCTGGCGTCTGAGACCATGGGGAGGTGAATGAGATTCGGCGCGGCACGCTTCAGGAGCAGACCTTCTACGAGCAGGTCGGCGGGGAGGAGACCTTCCGCCGCCTCGTCCACCGTTTCTACGAGGGTGTCGCCGGCGACCCGATCCTCAAGCCGATGTACCCCGAGGAGGACCTGGGCCCGGCGGAGGAGCGTCTGACCCTGTTCCTGATCCAGTACTGGGGCGGCCCGACCACGTACAGCGAGAACCGCGGCCACCCCCGCCTGCGGATGCGCCACGCCCCCTTCACGGTCGACCGAGCGGCCCACGACGCCTGGCTGAAGCACATGCGCGACGCGGTCGACGAACTCAACCTCTCCGAAGAGCACGAGCGCACGCTCTGGAACTACCTGACGTACGCGGCGGCATCGATGGTGAACACGGCGGGCTGAAGACGCGCTCGTGCCGTCGCTGCGGGCAGTCGTGCCGCTGGGGCGGCACGGGTGGGCTGGGGGTCCCCCTCTGGGGGTCCCCCTCCGGGGGAGGCACCCCGCCAGCGCGGGCGAGCGCAAACCCACCCCGGGTACGCCCCGAAGCTAGCGGGACACGCTCACATCCAGCGCCCCGAGCCCGGCCCGCCGTACAGCGACCGACCCGTACGGCGTGCGCAGTCGCAGCCACGCACCCGACGAGAACAGCCCGAGAGACCCCTCGTCGGAGCCGCCCTGCTCACCAGCGCGCAAGAACCCGAGCGACTGCGCCGCATGCACAGCCCGCACCGGCAGATGCGTATCCCCGACGGCCCGAGACCAGATGTCCCGCCCGATCCGGTCGAGCTCGGCCCTGGTACGCCGCTCAGGACCCAACTCCTCGGTCCGCGCCCGGAATTCGGCCACCGCCGCCCCGACCATGGCCCTCAACGCGTCCGGCGCCGGCAGCCCCGGCTCGGGACGCCAGTCACGCCGAGGCGGCAGCACACCCGCCCAGGGCGGACCCGTGACGGCGCCGGGGACGACCGCCGTGGCAGCCGGCTCGTCCACCGCCTCCAGGAGCTCACCGGCGGACACGGTCAGGTCCAGAGTGACGTCGAGGCCGTTCTCGTACGGCTTGGCCAGCCGTGCCGTCCGGATCGCCAGGACCTCGAAGGACGGCGGCCGCCCGAAGACGGCGAGCGCGGTACCGGCCGCCTGGAGGCGTACCGCGGCTCCACGGTCGTAGTGGAGCAGCCGGGAGAGGAAGGCGACGAGATCCGCCGCCTCCCCCTCGTCGGCGAGGTGGAGCACCGTCATGCGGCGACGGCCTCCTCCTCGTCGTCGTCCGTGTACTCGCTGAGGAACTCGCGCTCCTCCTCGGTGATCCGGCGGGGCCGCTGGGCCTCGAAGTCGAACGGCACTATCACCGTCGACGCCCGGACGTAGATCTCATCGCCGTCCTTGACCTCGTAGGACAGCGTGAAGGAAGCGGCCCTTATCTGGGTGACCCACAGCTCGATGTCCACCGGGTGGTGGCGGTGCACGAGCTGCCGCTTGTAGTCGATCTCATGGCGCGCCACCACGGACCCCTGCTGGAAATCCTTGTCCGGGCGGAACAGGAAGTCGATACGGGCCTCCTCCAGGTAGCGGAGGAAGACCACGTTGTTGACGTGGCCGTACGCGTCCATGTCCGCCCAGCGCAGTGGGCAGCGGTAGATGTGCCGCAAGATCGATCAGCCCCGGGTCAGCTTCTTGTAGGTGGCGCGGTGCGGACGCGCCGCGTCCGGGCCGAGCCGCTCGATCTTGTTCTTCTCGTACGACTCGAAGTTGCCCTCGAACCAGAACCACTTGGAGTCACCCTCGTAGGCGAGGATGTGCGTGGCGACCCGGTCCAGGAACCACCGGTCGTGGGAGACGACCACGGCGCAGCCCGGGAAGTCGAGCAGAGCGTTCTCGAGGGAGCTCAGGGTCTCCACGTCGAGGTCGTTGGTGGGCTCGTCGAGGAGCAGCAGGTTGCCGCCCTGCTTGAGGGTGAGCGCCAGGTTGAGCCGGTTGCGCTCACCACCGGAGAGGACGCCGGCCGGCTTCTGCTGGTCGGGGCCCTTGAAGCCGAAGGCGGAGACGTACGCACGCGACGGCATCTCGACCTGGCCCACGTTGATGTAGTCCAGCTCGTCAGAGACGACCGCCCACAGGGTCTTCTTCGGGTCGATGTTCTCGCGGCTCTGGTCGACGTAGGAGATCTTGACCGTCTCGCCGACCTTGATGGAGCCGGAGTCCGGGGTCTCGAAGCCCTGGATCATCTTGAAGAGGGTGGTCTTGCCGGCGCCGTTGGGGCCGATGACACCGACGATGCCGTTGCGCGGAAGCGTGAAGGAGAGATCGTCGATGAGGACCTTCTCGCCGAAGGCCTTGCTGAGGTTGTTGACCTCCACGACGATGCTGCCGAGCCGCGGGCCCGGCGGGATCTGGATCTCCTCGAAGTCCAGCTTCCGCATCTTCTCGGCCTCGGCGGCCATCTCCTCGTAGCGGGCCAGACGCGCCTTGGACTTGGCCTGCCGCCCCTTGGCGTTGGAGCGAACCCACTCGAGTTCTTCCTTGAGCCGCTTGGCCCGCTTGGCGTCCTTCTGCCCCTCGACCTTGAGACGGGTCTGCTTGGTCTCGAGGTACGTGGAGTAGTTGCCCTCGTACGGGTAGGCGCGGCCGCGGTCGAGCTCGAGGATCCACTCGGCGACGTTGTCGAGGAAGTACCGGTCGTGGGTGATGGCCACGACGGTGCCCGCGTACTTGGCGAGGTGCTGCTCCAGCCAGTTCACGGACTCGGCGTCGAGGTGGTTGGTGGGCTCGTCGAGCAGCAGCAGGTCAGGAGCCTCCAGCAGCAGCTTGCAGAGCGCCACGCGACGCTTCTCACCACCGGAGAGGTTGACGACGGGCCAGTCGCCGGGCGGGCAGCCCAGGGCGTCCATGGCCTGCTCGAGCTGGGCGTCGAGGTCCCAGGCGTTGGCGTGGTCGAGCTCCTCCTGGAGCTTGCCCATCTCGTCGAGCAGCGCGTCCGAGTAGTCGGTCGCCATCAGCTCGGCGATCTCGTTGAACCGGTCGAGCTTGCCCTTGATCTCGGCGACACCCTCCTGGACGTTCTCCAGGACGGTCTTCTCGTCGTTCAGCTTCGGCTCCTGCATGAGGATGCCGACGCTGTATCCCGGCGACAGGAAGGCGTCACCGTTGGAGGGCTGTTCGAGCCCCGCCATGATCTTCAGCACGGTCGACTTACCGGCACCGTTCGGGCCGACAACGCCGATCTTCGCTCCGGGGAGGAAGTTCAGGGTGACGTCATCGAGGATCACCTTGTCGCCGTGCGCCTTGCGCGCCTTGCGCATGGTGTAAATGAACTCAGCCAAGAGAAACCGTCCGGCAGCTTGAAATCTGGCAGTGGGCAGATACACCCCATCTTGCCGTACCGCCACCCTTGGGAGGAAACCCGTTCCTTCCGGCGGCCCTGACCTGGCACTTTGCCGCCGACGACGCAGGGTCGACCGGGCGGCGTTGTCAGTGCCGCCGACTACGGTGCGTCCACCATCACAGGCAACGCGCTGGGGAGGGGCTGTGGGAGCCAAGACGGGACTGCTGGTGTACGCCGACGGGGAGGTGCCGGATCTGCTGCGCCACGCGGGAGCGGCGGACCTCGACCGGACGACCGCCATGATGCGGCGGCTGTACCCGGGCTGGGAGATGGCGGAGTGCGAGGGCTCCAACCTCTGGGGCGGCGTCTACCCACCGAAGGGAACGGCGTACGCGGCCAGCTGGCCGGGCGTGGACGTGATCGGCCATCAGAGGGTGATGATCGACGCCCCCTCCGAGCTACCGGCCCACCTCGTGACGGCGAGCGCCGGCCGACGGCTCGTCCTGCACGTCATGCACAGCGTCGTCGACTGGCTGGCGTTCGCCGTCTGGGAGGACGGACACCTGGTCCGCTCCCTGAGCCTGTCCCCGAACAGCGGAATCATCGAGAACATCGGCGACCCGCTCCCCTTCGAACTCCCCTACTGGTCCGGCGACCGTCCGGCGGACGTCATCCCCTGGCCGGACGAGGAGGAAGAGCCGTACCTCCTGCCCTTCCACCCCCTGGAACTGGGCGAAGACGCACTGCGAGCCCTGTGCGGCTTCGTCCGGGAGGGCCGTCCCGACCCGAACGACATCGCCGCGGACACCATCCGCCACCGAAGTCGACGGCCCTTAGCCCACAGGGCGTGTCAGCGGCAGGACCGGGGTGCGGTCAGTCCTGGTTCGGCGGCCTGCGGTGGCGGACGATCACCAGGGACGCGCCTCCGAGCAGGACCAGGCCTATCGCCACGCCCGCGATCACCGGGGTCGCGTTGGAGCTGCCCGTCGCGGCGAGGTTGGTGTCGTCGGCGGTGCCGCCGACGGTCGCCGGGCTGGGTTCCGTCAGGGTCTGGGTGGTCGTGTTGTCCGCCGATTCCGCCAGTTCCGCCGCCTGGGTCATGCAGTCCAGGACGCCCGTGAAGCGCTGCGAGAAACCGTTGGGGCCTTCGATCGTGAAGTCGTAGGCCTGGTCCTCCTGGAGCGGGATCGTCATCGTGCGGGACTCGCCCGGCGCGATCGCGTACTCGACGCCCAGCAGCTCGAAGGAGAACTTCTCGTCGCCCTCGTTGGCGGCGGTGAGGTCGACGCCGCCCTTCACGCAGTTCTCCGTCGCCGAGAGGGCCGGTATCGCCCCCTGCTCCGCCCAGGTCGCGCTCGCCGTCGCGGACACCGTGGACTCGCTGGAGCCCGCCAGGATCTGCGTCTGACTGCGGCTCTCGGAGGTGAGGGCCCGGCCCACCGGCACCGTCGTGGTGGCCTGCACGGTCAGCTCCGCCATACCGGCCGCCGCGTCCTCGGGCACGTCGAAGTAGATCTGGCCGCCGTCGGTGGTCGCGGTGACGGGCCGGCCGGTCTTGTCCACGATCTTCACGCCGCTCATCGCCGCGTCCGCGGGCGGCAGCACCGTCACACCGTCCGCGCCCGTGTGCACGGTCACCGGCCCGAGCCGCTCGCCGGGTCGGCCGGCGAGCGCCGGCGGGTCCAGGGTCAGCGACGCCTCGGGCTCGGCCACGTCCCGAGCGCTCTTCTCCAGGTAGTCGGCGAGCTTCTCGGCCTGCGGGTCGACGGCGTCGACGTCGGCGTCGTCCGAGTAGCGCCAGACGGCCACCTGGGTGCCGGCCGCCGCGTCCTGCTCGCTGAGACCGCCCTGGACCCCCGCCTTCCGGGCGAGCGCCGCCAGGTCGTTCACCTGCGGGTAGGAGTTCTGCAGGATCCAGCGGATCCGGCCCGAGTTCGCGTTGGCGCCGAGCGAGGTCCCGCTCCACGGCGTCTCGTGGTACTTGGCGTCCTTCTGCGTGGGGTTGAACAGGTCCACGCAGTACGTCTGCAAGGTGCCGCCGCCGTCCACGGACATCTCGAACAGGCCCGCCGAGATCTCCTGGTCACCGGTCTCGGCGTGTATGACGGCGGTGCCGTAGGTCTTCAGGCCGCCTATGGTCGCGGTCGCCCCGCCCTCGTTCCGCGTCGCACCGTCCGCGGCGGCGGCCGGGCCGGCACCGGCCACCAGCGCACCGGCGGTGACCAGGCCGGACACCAGCGTCGCGGCGGCGAGCCGGGCCGCCCCTCGCCCGCGCCCGGACAGCGCGGAGAAAGAACAAAGCACAGAATTCCCCTTCGAGCAGGACCCGTTGACGTGGGGGGTACGGTCCCACCAGCAGAACTACAAGCCCCGAGAGCCTTGTTCGGCATCCTAAGGACCGGGCGCACCACGCTTCCCAGGGATCCCGTGGGACAAGCGATCCGACTCGGAATCGTTATCGCCGCACCCTGCCGCGAACAGGGCTTATCGACAAATCCACCGTGCGCACTCGCCGATAAGCCGCAGTTCGGTCAGACCACCCTCCACCGCTCTGACGTCACGTCATCACCGCCGGTTCCGCCACCGGTTGGTCCGCCGGTTGCGGAGTCTCCCAGTCCGGCTCCGGACGCGGCGGCGGTCCGCTCACCGCCGGTTCCGGCCGGCCGGGGCGGCGGAAGACGGACGTACCCCGCGCAAGATCGTGACCGATCGCCACCGCTTCGATGTCGGCCGAGGTCCAGGTCTGCTGCTCGCGCACCTCCGAGCGCACCTTCAGCCTGCCCTGCACCAGCACCGGGTCGCCGACGGTCAGCGAGGCCGCCGCGTTCGTGGCGAGCTGCCGATTGGCCCACACCGTGAAGAAGTTGGTGTGCCCGTCCGTCCACTCGTTCTTCTCGCGGTCCAGATAGCGCGCGGTCACCGCCAGCCGGAACCGCGCGGACGGTCCCGTCGCGACCTCGCGGTACACCGGCTGTGTGGCCACGTTCCCCACGACCGAGATGATCGTCTCGTTCATCGTCCACCCCTCCCTCGCCCGGGCTCCGGGCCCGAGCGGATACGCCGACGGGCCCGTCCCGTACGGCTGCGTCTGTCGCACCGACGTCCGCGTCCCTCGCGAATCGCCGTGCGGCCAGACTGCCTCCGCCGAGCCGAGCCCGCCGAGCGCTGTGGATCAACCCCCAGCCTGTGGAAAACCCCGCCACCCGAACGAGGCACTCCGCACCCCACCAGGAGTTGGCGCACCCCACCAGGAGCTGCCGCACCCCACCAGGAGTTGGCGCACCCCACCAGGAGCTGCCGCACCCCACCAGGAGTTGGCGCACCCCACCAGGAGCTGCCGCACCCCACCAAGAACTGCCTCACCCCACCCCCATCAAGAGCTCCCTCACCCCACCCCCACCCCGGTGACCCTCCCGTACTGCTCCCGCACCTCCCGATACCGCAGCAACTCCGCCGCCACCGGATCCAGCACCCGCGCCCGCCCGCACCCGGCGGCCGCCTCCCGCAATCGCCGTTCCGCCTCGAGCCCGTACCGCCGGGCCGGCCCCCGTGCCGCCATCCGGCAGCTCCACTCCACCAGGGGCCCGCCCACGATCCCGGCCACCATCAGCAGCACCGGCACGCCCAGGTTCGGCGCCATGACGCCGACGATCTGGCCCACCAGCCACAGACCGCCGATCACCTGGAGGAGCGTCATGGACGCCTGCACGAGCACGGCCGCGGGCCACCAGCCCGGCCGCGGTGGCCGCCCGGGCGGCAGTCCGGCCCGCGCGGCCAGTTCGTCCAGCGCCTCGGGCAGCCCCTGCGAGCCGCGTACGGCGGCCTCGCGCACGGCCTGCGCCCACGGCGTCGGCAGCCCGGCGGAGGCCCGCTCCGCGACCGTACGCACCGCTTGTTCGACGCGCTGACGGGCAGTGGCCTCCTCGTCCGCCTGGGCGCGCAGCGGGAGCCGTCCGGTGGGAGGTTCGCGCCGGTCCTGGTACCAGCGCCACAGCCGTAGCCAGGGCGTGCCGCAGGCGCGGTTGGCGTTGCGCAGCCAGGCGCGCTCGGCGGCCTCGCCCGCCGCGGTGGCGCCGACGGCGTCCGCGAGCCGGGCGGCGAACTCGTCCCGCGCCTCCTCGCTGAGCCCGGTGCGCTGGGAGGTGGCGTAGACGGGCCGCAGGTGCCACGCGGCGGTGTCCACGTCGGCGGAGATCCGGCGCGCGGCGGCCCCGCGTTCCGCCACGAACTGGCCGAGCGCCTCGCGCAGTTCGCCGACGCCGTCCCCGGTGAGCGCGGACAGCGCGAGGACGGTGGCGCCCGGTTCGCCGTACTCGCCGAGCGCGATGCCGTCGTCGTCGAGCAGCCGCCGCAGATCGTCGAGGACCTGGTCGGCGGCCTCTCCGGGCAGCCGGTCGGTCTGGTTGAGGACCACGAACATGACCTCGGCGTGCCCCGCCATGGGCCGCAGATAGCGCTCGTGGAGGACGGCGTCGGCGTACTTCTCCGGGTCCACGACCCAGATCACGGCGTCGACCAGCGCCAGCACCCGGTCCACCTGCTCGCGATGCTGCACGGCCGCCGAGTCGTGGTCGGGCAGGTCGACGAGGACCAGACCGCGCAACTGCCCGTCGGCGTCCGCGTGCTGCGCGGGACGCCGGCGCAGCCGCGGCGGGATGCCGAGCCGGTCGATGAGGCTCGCCGCGCCGTCGCTCCAACTGCACGCGATGGGCGAGGAGGTGGTCGGCCGGCGCACGCCCGTCTCGGAGATGGTGACCCCGGCGAGCGCGTTGAACAGCTGCGACTTCCCGCTGCCCGTGGCGCCCGCGATGGCGACCACGGTGTGCTGCCCGGAGAGCCTGCGCCGCGCGGCGGCCTCGTCGAGCACCCGCCCGGCCTCGGCGAGGGTCCGGCTGTCGAGCCGGGTCCGGGACAGCCCCACCAGCTCCCGCAGCGCGTCCAGACGCGACCGCAGGGCTCCGTCGTACGCCAGTGGCGCCGCCGTCTGCGGGACAGAGGCCCGCGTCTCCACCACGGCGACGGGCTGTTCCCCGGCCGCCGTCTCGTTCACCCGCCGCGCGATCAGCCCGTCGTCCCACGCGGGACCGCTCTCGGGCTCCACGCGCGCGTGCTCGTCGTCATCGGCGTCCGCAGGGTCCTCGGGCTCGCTGCCGCTGCCCTCGGCCGTCTCTCCTTCCACGACCTCCTCGGCCGTCTCGCCTGCTCCGACCTCCTCGGCGGCCTTCTCCTCCGGCGCACCCTCGGGTGCACCGTCCTCGGCGCCGTCCTTGGCGGGCTCCGTGTGCCCCGGGTCGTGGTCCTGGTCAGTCACGGCGGTCACCGGTCACCTCTCCTTCTGCAGTACGGACAGCGCGGCGATCAGCTCGGCCTGCGGCTCCGGGTGGACGTCGAGCGCGTCGAGGGGGGCGAGCCGGCGCTCGCGTTCGGTGTGCATGACGCGGTCGAGATGGTCGGCGAGCAGCCGCCCGCCCTTGTCGCGCAGCCGCAGTGCGCCATGGGCTCCGATGCGCTCGGCGAGCCCCTCACCCGCGGAGCGGGCCCTGCGGCCGCCCAGGAGGGTCGTGGCGACCAGGGCGGCGACCACCTCGGGATCGGGCGCCGCGCCCCGCTCCAGGCCGCGCACCTCGTCCTCGGCGTACTCCTCCAGCTCGCGCCGCCAGCGCCGTACCGCCAGGCCGATGCGGTGCTCGGCGCTCTCCAGGGTGGGGTCGCGGTCCCGGAGCGTGGGGGTGGCGGCCGCCGGTTCGCGGCGCCAGGCCTCGTCGACGCGCTCGTCGGCGGCCGTGACCGCGCACAGCAGCAGGGCCGCGAGGCTCCCCACAAGGGCGTCCAGGAGCTCACTGGCGGAGCAGTCGAGGGGGAAGGCGCGCCAGCGCTTGAGGGCATCACCGGCGAGGACGGCGCCGGACTGCAGCCGGCCCCGCACGCGCGCGTACTCGCTGTCGTACGCCGAGTCCACGGCGGCGGTGAGCCGGAGGGCGGCGGAGTACTGGGCTGCGGCGGCGCTCGCCAGCTCCGGCATCCGGGACTTGAGGGAGTCGAGGACGCCGTAGGCCGTGCGGGCCATCACGTGCTGGCGGGCGGCCGGGTCCTGGGCCTGGTGGACGAGCCAGGTGCGCAGCGGGGCCACGGCGGTGGCGGGCAGCAGTCCGCCGCCCCAGGCCGACTCGGGCAGCTCGGGGACGGTGAAGCGGGGCACATGGCCGAGCCCGGCCTTGGTGAGCAGGGCGCCGTACTGCCGGGAGACCTCGGAGACGACCTGGTGGGGGACGCGGTCGAGGACGGTGACGAGGGCGGCGTCGTACTCCTTGGCGGTGCGCAGCAGGTGCCAGGGGACGGCGTCGGCGTAGCGGGCGGCCGTCGTGACCATGATCCAGATGTCGGCCGCGCAGATCAGCTCGGCGGCGAGGACGCGGTTGTCGGCGACCAGGGAGTCGATGTCGGGCGCGTCGAGGAGGGCGAGGCCGCGCGGGAGCGTTTCGGCGGTCTCGACACGCAGCACGCGCGCGGGGTCCTCGCCGGGCAGCAGGAGGTCGTCGCCGGCGTCCTGCTGGGGCACCCACACCCGCGTGAGGTCGGGCAGCACGCGCATCCCGCTGAACCAGTGATGATCCTCCGGATGGCAGACGAGCACGGGCGTCCGTGTCGTGGGCCGCAACACCCCCGCCTCGCTGACCCTGCGCCCCACGAGGGAGTTGACCAGCGTCGACTTGCCGGCACCCGTGGAACCTCCCACGACGGCCAGCAAGGGCGCTTCAGGTTCTCTCAACCGGGGCACCAAGTAGTCGTCGAGCTGGGCGAGCAGTTCGTCGCGGTTGGCACGCGCGCGTGGCGCCCCCGCCAGGGGCAGCGGAAAGCGTGCGGCTGCGACACGGTCGCGCAGAGCGGAGAGTGCGTCGATCAACTGAGGCCGTACGTCCAAGGTCACCACATGCGAAGAATGCCCAATTTTAGGGGAATTCTGAAGCATATGAGCATGTCTGCGCGCCGACGGAACACAAGGGACGGAAGGGATGACTGGGACACCGGCATAGTCCAGGCATAACGAGTGCACAACACCCGGGGCGCGAGACGCCAAAAGCGGTGCACGATTCGTACCTGCCTGCGATTATCAGGACCGCTTCACTGAACCTCCACATCGAGCCACGGAGGCGAAGCAACAGGGACGAGGACGCGGGAGCCCTATCCTTGTCCCGGCAACGTCACGGATCAGCCCACACCCGGGCACCACGACAGAGGCCACCACACCGGCCCCCGTAGCTCAGTGGATAGAGCAGGCGCCTTCTAAGCGCTTGGCCGCAGGTTCGAGTCCTGCCGGGGGCGCCCAGTCTCCGCCCTCCCTCGGGAGGGCGTTTTTGCTGTTCAGGGGCTGTGTGGTCGGGTCCGGCGTAGAGTCGGGGATCCCGCCCCGCCGGAAGGATCCCGCCGTGCCGCTGCGCTGTGCCGTGCTCGATGACTTTCAGCAGGTCGCCACCGGGCTCGTGGACTGGGCGCCGATCGCCGAGGACGTCGAAGTGGTCTCCTTCGGCTTTCACTTCGCCGACGAGGACGCCCTGGCCGCCGCACTCGCCGAGTTCGACATCGTGGTCACCCTGCGCGAGCGCGTCCCCTTCCCGGCCTCCCTGTTCGCCCGGCTGCCCCGGCTGCGGCTGCTGATCGCCTCCGGCATGCGCAACAGCGTCATCGACTACGCCGCCGCCGAGTCCCACGGCGTCACCGTCTGCGGTACGGCCAGCTCCTCGACCCCGCCCGTCGAGCTGACCTGGGCACTGCTGCTGGGCCTGGCCCGGGGTGTCGTGGCCGAGAGCAACTCCCTGCGCGCGAACGGGCCCTGGCAGTCCACCGTCGGCGCCGATCTGCACGGCCGCCGGCTCGGCCTGCTCGGGCTCGGCAAGATCGGCGGCCGGGTCGCCCAGGTCGGCCTCGCCTTCGGCATGCGCGTCAGCGCCTGGAGCCAGAACCTCACCAAGGAGCGCACGGACGAGGCCGGGGTGGAACTCGCCGGAAGCAAGGAAGAGCTTCTCGCCGACAGCGACTTCGTCTCCGTCCACCTCGCCCTCGGCGACCGCACCCGCGGCCTGCTCGGCGCCCCCGAACTCGCCCTCCTGAAGCCGACGGCGTATCTGGTCAACACCTCCCGCGCGGCCATCGTCGACCAGGACGCCCTGCTCGCCGCCCTGCACGCGGGCCGGATCGCCGGAGCCGCCGTGGACGTCTTCGACACCGAGCCGCTCCCCGCCGACCATCCGATGCGCACGGCTCCCCGCCTGCTGGCCACCCCCCACCTCGGCTATGTCTCCGAGGCCAACTACCGCACGTACTACGGCCAGGCCGTGGAGAACATCAGGGCCTACCTCGCGGGCTCGCCCGTACGGCGGCTGCCCTGACACCGCCGCACGGGTTAACGCCGGGGGTGATCCCGGCACGTTCGGCGTGACCAGCCGCGATCACCGGCGTTGAACGGGGAGTGCGGCGGCGCACCCTGCCGCCGAGCTCACCGATTCAGAAGGAGAACGTGATGTCGCGCATCGCGAAGACAGCCGCTGTCGCCGTCGGCACCGGTGCCATGGTGATCGGCGGGGCCGGAATGGCCCTGGCGGACGCGGGCGCCCACGGCAAGGCCGAGCACTCGCCCGGCGTCGCGTCGGGCAACCTCATCCAGGTTCCGGTCAACATCCCGGTCAACCTGTGCGGGAACACCGTCGACGTGATCGGTCTGCTGAACCCCGCCTTCGGCAACACCTGCGTCAACAACGGCGCCGACAAGGACAAGGACAAGGGTCACGGCAACAGCGGCTACGGCGACTGAAGCCCCGCCCGTACCTCCCCGTACGGCAGAGAGCCCCGGCACCTCGAGCGCCGGGGCTCTCCCCTTGCCGGCTCACCTCACGACACCGGCGACCCACGCACAAGACCGCACCGGCAGCCCGGCAACCCGGCAACCCTCACGCGTACCGGTAGATCCGGCTCACGTCCTCCAACTGATCCGGCGTCACGTCCCACGGCGGCAGCTTCTCGTGCCGCGCGACGATCCGCCCCCGCTGCTCGTCCCCGACCGCCGGCGGCGTGGCCGGCAGATAGCGGTGCGTGCGGTGCCGCCGCTGCCAGCGCGTCCAGCACAGGTCGATGAAGGCGTGGTGCATCCAGAACACCGGGTCGTTGACCGAGGCACCGCCGACCATGTCACCGCCCACCCAGCGGTGCACCCGGTTGTGGTTGCGCCAGGCCACCGGACCGCGCCCCTCGCCCCACCCCTCCAGCTTGTTGCGGAAGCCCTTGCGGACGGTCGAGTTCCACGGCCGCGCGTCGTAGACCGGATCCGCCATCGCCCACTCCAGATCGCCCTTCGTCGGCAGCGCGATCGGATCACGGGCCCGGCCGAGGTCCCGGGTGAGGAACCGGCCGTCCGTCACCCCCTCCCTGATCGTCCAGTTGCCCTGGACGTAGGCGAAGGGACCGGTCATCACCTGCTGGTCCGCGCGCCGCCCGCTGCCCCCGAGCAGGTCGGCGGTCCAGGGCGCGGCGCCCGCCGTACGGTCCTTCGTCCAGTCCCAGTACGGCACGGTCACCGAGGAGTCCACCCGGCGCAGCGCCCGCTCCAGGTCCAGCAGGAACTGCCGGTGCCAGGGCAGGAAGGAGGGCGCCATGTGGGCCGTACGCAGTCCGCCCTCGCCGTCGGAGACGTAGTAGTCGATGTGCATGCGCACGAACTCGTCGTACTCGCCCCGCCGTTTGAGTTCCAGCAGTGCGTTCACCAGCCGCCGCCGCTCGGCGCGGGTGAGCGTGCTGACGTCCTTACGCGTGTACGCCATGGTGTTCCCCGGTCATCCTCTTCCAGTCGCGCAGCCGCTCCCCCGGCCCGAGTTCGTCGACGGCCGCCCGGGCCGCCTCCAGCGGGGTGTCGTACGAGCCGTAGTGGTCGACCATGCTCAGCCAGGTGCCGTCCGCCCGGCGCATCAGATGCAGCCGTACGCCGTCGACGGTGACGTGCCACTCGTCGGCACCGAAGGTGCGGCCGGCCGAGGTGTAGATGCCGCGGATGTGGCGGCCGCGGTAGGTCTCGTCGAAGGCGATCTCGCCGGGGTTGTCCCGGCCCTGCGCCCGGTCCCCGCTCCGGTCCTGGGCCGACGGCCGGGAGGCGGCGACCACCGGTGCCAGGGCCAGCGCGCCGGCCGCGGCGACCAGCCCGCGCAGCACGTCCCGTCTGCCGCCGCGCACGGGTCTCGCCTTGCCCTGGGCTCCGGGCTCCGCCCCCACGGCCACTCCACCGACGCCGACCACCATCGTGTGCTCCTCATCCGGTTGGTTTGTCGTAGCGGTAACCGCCCGACGGGCGCCCCGGTCACCGTCCGTGCCCCGGACAGCCGAAGGGCCCGGCCGACGCGACACGCGCCCCGGGCCCTGACGAAGGCTCGGCGACAACCGAGGAACTGCGCCCCCGGAGCCACAAACCGGGAGCAGGACCTACAGCCCCGGCCCCATCACCAGGTCCGCCGCCGACACGGTCTGCAGCACCGGTGCGAGCAGCCCCGCCTGCGGCAGCTTGGGCTCCGGCAGACCGAAGTTGTCCGGGTTCGGCGGGGTGAGCGGGGCGTCCAGGGTCAGGCCCGGCGCCAGGGTGCGCAGGTCGGAGGCGGGGGCGTGGACACCGACGTGGTCGAAGTCGTCGCCGAGGAGGTGCGGCAGCGGGGCGCGCAGGCCCACGCCGGGCAGCCCGCCGGTGACCGGCAGCTGCGGGACGACCCGCTCGGGGATGAGCCGCCCCTCGACGTACCGGGGGCCGTCGGGGGCACCCGGCATCGGCACCGGCACCTCGCCGCCGATCTTAGGCAGCTCGATGTTGAGGGACTTCTCGAGGCCGTCCAGCGGCACCGGGACGGGGACCGTGCCGACCGCGGCGGCGGGGGCGGCGGCCGCCACCGCGGCCGCGACGCCCGTGACGACGGCGGCAAGGGTTCCTCGGGTGGTCGACTTCATCTCAGCTACGGTCCCTTCCGGGGTTCGGTGGATCGACGTCCGTACCGCACAACGACTCCGCACTCACGACCAGCGCAAGATTCCCCCGACTGCCGCAGTAGTACGTCGATCAGCTCGTCCAGAAGTCCCACCAGCGGGTCAGGATCAGCATCCCGACGACGCCGAGGTGCAGCACGACGAGCACCCAGGTGAACTCGCCGAAGAAGGACACCAGCCAGGCTGGGGCGGGCAGGAGTGCGCGGCGGACGACGAGCGAAGTGACGTACCAGAAAAGGATGATCGTGGCGATCCACGCCAGACAGCACCACAGGCACAGGGCGTTGATCCGGTACAGCGACTCGAACTGCAGCCACGACACGAACCCGACGCCGAACAGACAGCCCGCCTCGAAGGTGAGCCAGTACCAGCGCGGGAAGGCGGCGCCGGCCCAGAGGCTGACGCCGACACAGAGGACGATGCCGTAGGCGACCAGGCCCAGCATCGGGTTGGGGAAGCCGAAGGCCTCGGCCTGGTCGCTCTCCATCACGCTGCCGCAGGACACCACCGGGTTCAGACTGCAGCCCGGGGTGAAGTCCGGGTCCTCCAGCAGTTTGAACTTGTCGAGGGTGATGACCCAGGAGGCCAGCAGTCCGGCGGCGCCGGTGAGCACCAGCAGCAGGGCGAGACCCCGCCCCGCGCCCACGGTCCGCGCGGACCGTCCCGCGGTCGCGGCCATCAGCCGCGCAGGCTCCGGGCCGGCAGCACGACGTGCGCGGCGGCGTTCAGGGTCTCGTCGGCTCCGGCGAACTCGGCCAGGGCCTCCGGCTCGATCGGCTTGCCGGGCTCGGCCTCGGGCCAGGGGCGGGAGGTGAACACGAAGTAGGCGAAGCCGCGTTCGGCCACCGCCTCCAGCCACTCCGGCGGCGGGGTGCAGGTGGCGTTGAAGCCGGTCATGCTGACGACGGCCTGCCCGGACTCGACGAGCATGCTGACCGGAATGCCGGGGCGGGCGTTGCCGTCGACGAGGTCGCCGCCGACCGGCAGTCCGTTGTTCTCCAGCAGCGCTTCTACGGCCCTGGTCGAGCCCTCCGGGCCCGCGGCGCCGTCGCCGAGGGTGTAGGCGAGCAGATAGGGCATGTCGCCGCCGGGGGCCTCGCCGCTCCAGGCCATCACGACGAGCGTGCCGAGATCGGCGGCGCTGAAGGCGCGGTTTTCGCTTGAGGTTGAGGTCACCGCGCGACCTTATCGACGCGCCGGAACGGCCCCGGGGCCCTTCTCACCCGACCGGGCGATGGCCAACGGCTCGTCCACACGAACGAGTTACGGCCCTCTCGAACAGCCCCGACGGCCTCAACAGCCCCGGCGGAAAAGGCCGAGGGCCGATTCCGTTCCGTACGAAATCGGCCCTCGCGGCGCGGAAATGCGGGAATTCACTTCTGCAGCGGAAGTCCGCCGAGCAGTCCGCCGCCCTGGTTCAGCGCGGTGGTGGCGCCCTTCACGGTGTTGAGCACGGAGTCCTTGTTCTCGGTGTCGAGCGCCTCCGACTGGTGCTGCAACGGCAGCGCGTCGGCGGCCGTCAGCCGACCGCTGGTGAGGGTGTTCACCGCGCCGTTGAGGCTGGTCGGCGTGAGGTCGGCGGGGTTGTGCGCGAACGCGGGCGCGGCGGCTCCGGCGACGACCAGGGAACCGGCAACGACAGCGGCGGCCTTCAGGGACTTCATCGTCTTCCTCTCTTCGGCAACTCACGGTCACCACAGGGAATTCTGCCGCCGTGCCTAACGACCTGATACCGGAGCGGAAACCCCGGGCGGTCTTCCTCATATGAAATCGAGAAAGCCGTGATGCCGGTCAATGGCGACCGGCACCACGGCTGTTCCAGCCCTCGTCGGGTTGACGGCTGTCGTGGTTACGAGGTGGGCAGCGGCAGACCGCCGACCGGCAGCTGGGGCGCCGAGACCGGCAGGCTCGGCAGCTGCGGCAGGCCCGCCAGGTCCGGGGCGGGCAGTCCGCCGCCGAGCAGGGTGGCGGCGACCACGTTGACCAGGCCGGTCAGTACGCCGGTGACGGCCGGGACGACCTGGCCGACGTCGCCGGAGGTGACGGCCTTGAGCAGGGCGTCGACCGCCTTCTGGATGGTGGCGAGGGCGTCGCCGACGAGGTCGGCGGGGAGTTCCGCGCTCGGCGCCTTGTCGTCGCTCTGGCCGAGCGCCGGCAGGGCGGGAAGCGCCGGCAGCGCGGGGGTGGAGGGCAGCGCGGGGGTGGAGGGCAGCGCGGGCGCGGCCGGTGCGTTGGGCGTCGCGGGCGTGGCGGGCGTCGCGGGGAGGTTGGCCGGCGGGACGGCCGGGGCGGCGGCGGTGACCTTGGCGAGGGCGTCCTTCACCGTCTGGCCGAGCTTGTCCGCGTCCGCGGCGGGCAGTTGGCCGTTGTCGGCCTTGAGCGCGGCGTTCAGCAGGTCGGTGACCGGGGTCAGCACGGTACCGAGGTTGCCGAGCGACTTGACCTGGGCGAGCAGCGCGTCCGCGCCGGGGACGGGCGCATGGGAGGCCGCAAGGGTGCGCTCACGGGCGGAGTCGTCGGCCGCCATGGCGGTGGGACCGGCGATCCCGATCAGGAGGGTGGCGCAGAGTGCGGAGACCGCGATACGCCGTGCGGGCAGAGCACGCATGGGTGTTCCTTTCGGTGGTGCGTGGGACCTTGTGCCCACCGTGAAATCGCCCACCGCTCTCTGCAACCGTTCGAACGCTCTCGGTCACCGTTCGTACGCCCCACCGACCGCGTCCTGCCTGGTGAGGGGCATGTCAAGGCGACCGGCCGGGCCGCCTCCGGAATGCCCCATTCGGGGCAACGGGGAGGGCGACGCGAACCGGACGACGCGAACCGGCCGCCCCACCGTGGCGGATCCACGGCGGGGCGGCCGGCAGAGGGTCTAGCGGTGACGTCAGTCGTTGACGCAGGTGTTGCCGAACGCCGGGTTCAGCAGACCGATCACGTTGACCGTGTTGCCGCAGACGTTGACCGGGACGTGGACCGGAACCTGGACGACGTTGCCCGACAGCACGCCCGGGGAGTGGGCGGCGCCACCGCCCGCGCCGGCGTCGGCGGCGGCGATGCCGGCGCCGCCCGCAACGGCCGCAGCGGCAACAGACGTAAGGACCAGGCCCTTCGCGATACGCGACATGGAGAGGTGCTCCTTGGGGTTGACACAAACACCCGGGCGGGGATGCCCGGCGCTGTGTCAACGCGTGACGCGCACCGGGGTTGTGCCGCCAATGGGGTGATCCCGCGACAGGCCCGGCTTCACCGTTCCGACACACTTGTCGGCTTTCGCCGGATTAGTAGGCATAGCAACTAGAGTTGCGGACCTCCCGACGCACCCCTATTGCCAGCAAATCGCACCTTTCCCGAAGGGCACGGCCGGTCATGCGCCACACCTGCATCGCCGCGCGGCGGGGCGGCAACCCGCCCGGTGGCACGCGGGAGATCGGGGCGCGCGCGGGGAAGGGCGTGCGCGGGCGCGCGGGCCGCACGGCGTACGACGGGGAGCGCGGCCGGAACGATGATGCGACCGGCGTCGCGAGTGTCCCCCTCGGCGGCTCGGCCGGCCCCCGCCCTGACGTCCTGAGCTCCACGATCGGCGAACCGGGGGCGGCTCCGGCGCGGTGTGCGCCCGGGTACGCCGACCCCCTCGGCCACGACTCCGATGTGTTCGAACTCGGCAAGGCGCGGCGAGCCGGTGGTGACCAGCCGGGCTTCCGGCTCGTTTCCCAGCCGGACGCAGTGTGGGCCGCGCGCTCTTCGTCGCCGTCGACGCCCAGAGCTGAGGCGCGATCCCGCCCGTCCCGAGCGACACCCGTGAGCGAGGAAACCGCGCAATGCACCTGTCAGCCACCGACCCTCCGCCTCGGGTCCTGCATCTGACCCAGCCTGTGGACGGCGGGGTCGCCCGCGTCGTGACGGATCTGGTCCGCGCCCAGCTCGCGGCCGGTCTGGACGTCACGGTCGCCTGCCCCGAGAGCGCCCTCACCCGGCAACTGGGGGCGCTCGGCGCCGACGTACGCGCCTGGTCCGCGACCCGTACGCCGGGCCCGACACTCGTTCGAGAGGTACGCCTGCTCGCCCGGCTGATCGAGGAGGTACAGCCCGATCTGGTGCACGCCCACAGTGCCAAGGCGGGCCTGGCCGGGCGGCTCGTCCTGCGCGGGCGGATCCCGACGGTGTTCCAGCCGCACGCCTGGTCCTTCGAGGCGGTCGGCGGGGCCGTGGCGGCGGTCGCGCTCAACTGGGAGCGCAAGGGCGCGCGTTGGGCCTCCCGGGTGGTGTGCGTGAGCGAGGCGGAGCGGGTGACCGGAGTGCGGGCCGGGATCCGCGGCCGGTACACGGTGATCCCCAACGGCATCGACCCCGAGCGCTTCCACCCCGCCGCCGTCGACACCGTACGCGCCGGGCTGCTGCCGGACGTCGATCCCGGGGCGCCGCTGGTGGTGTGCGTCGGACGGCTGTGCCGGCAGAAGGGGCAGGATCTGCTGCTGCGGGCCTGGGCCGCGGTGGCGGAGCGGGTGCCCGGGGCCCGTCTCGTCCTGGTCGGCGACGGTCCGGACACCGCCGTACTGCGCTCGCGGGCACCGAAGTCCGTGCTGTTCGCGGGGGCGGTCGCCGATGCCGCCCCCTGGTACCAGGCCGCCGACCTGGTCGTCCTGCCCTCGCGCTGGGAAGGCATGGCGCTCGCCCCGCTGGAGGCGATGGCGTGCGGCCGGCCGGTGGTGGTGACCGAGGTGGACGGCGCCCGGGAGAGCCTGCCGCCCTCGCTCGCGCCCCACTGCCTGGTCCCCCCGCGCGATCCGGCCCGGCTGGCCGCGGCCATGACCGGGCTGCTGCGCGACCCGCTGCTGCGCGAGTCCCTCGGCCACCAAGGGCGCCGGCACGTCCTGTCCACACACGACGTGCGGCACACCGCCCGGGCGGTCGCGGAGGTCTACCGCGACCTGCTCGCCCAGCGGGTGCCCACCGAGTACAGGGAGTCCATCCACTCGTGACTGCCGACAGCACCGTCCCCTCGCCCGCCGGGCAGCCACGGGGGCCCGGTTTCTCGCCCGTCTCCGTCATGCCGCCGCGCGGCTCGGCCGCCGGTTTCCGCTTCCCGGCCCGCAGACCCCGCCCGCGCCCCGCGTCGCCCGTACCGCTGCTCGCCACCGACACCGTCGCGGCCGTACTGGGAACCCTGGCCCTCACCGGCGCCCAGCGCCGCCCGCTGCTGGTCGCGGCGCTGGTGGCGGCCGCGCTGCTGCTGCGTCCGCAGCCGGCCCGGCCGGTGACCGGGGTCCTGGACGAACTGCCCGCCGTCTGCGCCCGGATCGCGGTGGCCTGGCTGGCCCTCGCGACCGCGGTCGCCGCGTACGCCCCGCACCACGCGCTCTCCGCGCGCACCCTCGCCCTCGGCTTCCTCGTGCACGCCGCGGCGAGCTGCGCGGGCCGCGGTCTGGTGCACCAGCAGCGCGCCGAGATGCTGCTCGCCCGCCCCCGCGCCGCGCTGGTGATCGGCCCGGCGGCGACCGCGCAGCGCGTGGCCGCCGGGGTGCTGCGCCATCCGCGGTGCGGGGTGCGGCCGGTGGGCATCGTCGCCGGGGACCCGGACGGCACCGAGGGCCTGCCCGTGCTGACCACCGGCGAGGAGGTCGAGCGGGCGCTGATCCAGAACGGCGTCCGGGACGTCCTCGCCGTCCACCCCTCGGTACGGTCCGAGCGGGCCCCCCTGCTGCGGGCGCTCGCGGAGTCCGGGTGCACGGTGTGGGAGGTCGACGCGGACTCCCCGACGTACGCCACCCGCGAACAGCTCGCCGGGTTCGCCTGCCGGCGCCTGGACATGGGGACGACCCGGCGACGCGGCAGCGCGGGCAAGCGGGTGCTGGACGTGACCGTGTCCGGGACGCTGTTGCTGCTGGTCAGCCCGCTGCTGCTGGTGTGCGCCGTGGTGCTGCGGGTGACGGACGGACCCGGGGTGGTCTTCCGGCAGGAGCGCATCGGCAAGGGCGGACGCCCCTTCACGCTGCTGAAGTTCCGCACCCACCGCCCGGTCGACGAGCACGAGTCGGCGACCCGCTGGAGCGTGGCCGACGAGGTGCGCATGTCGTGGTTCTGCCGCTTCCTGCGCCGCTCCTCGCTGGACGAACTGCTCCAGCTGTGGAACGTGCTGTGGGGCGACATGAGCCTGGTCGGGCCCCGGCCCGAACGCCCGTACTTCGTCGCGAAGTTCAGCCAGACCTACCCGGGCTACGCGGCCCGCCACCGGATGCGGACCGGCATCACCGGGCTCGCCCAGGTCCACGGGCTGCGCGGCGACACCTCCATCGAGGACCGGGCCCGGTTCGACAACGCCTACATCGACAACTGGTCGCTCTGGCAGGACATCTGCATCCTGCTGCGCACGGCGGCGTCCCTCGTCCGTCCGACGGGGAGCTGACCGGTGACGAGCCTCGCCCTCGCCCCGCCCCGCGCCCTCTCCCCGGCCCTCCCGGTGGTGGCCGTCGTGGCCCTGCTCGCCCTCCCGGCCGGCCCCGGCGGCGAGGGCGGCGCGGGCCCGGCGGACGCGCTCTCCGCGCTGGTGGTGCTGTACTGCGCGGTCCGTCTCCTACGGCAGAGGCGGCGCCCTTTGTCCCGTACCGCGGCCGTGGTGCTCGGACTGCCCGTGGTGGGTCTCGCGGTCGCCGCCCTGGGGGCCGTGTCCCCCGGGGCCGGGCTCAGCGGCATGGGCCGCTATCTCCAGGTGTTCGTGCTGGTCCCGGCGGCCGTCCTGCTGCTGGTCCGGGACCGGGCCGACTTCCGGCTGCTGGCCTGGGCGTTCGTCGCCCTCGCGGGATGGCAGGGGGCCGTCGGCGTGCACCAGTACGCCACCGGCACCGGCGCCTCCTACCAGGGCGAGCAGATCCGGGCCGTGGGCACCTTCGGGGCGCAGGACGTGATGGGGATGGCGACCGTCGTCTCCTTCGGCCTGGTCTGCGCGGTGGGCCTCGCGCTCGGCCGCACCCCGCTGCGGCAGCGCGCCCTCGCCGCCGGCTGCGCCCTCGCCCTGCTCCTGCCGCTCGCGCTGTCCTTCAGCCGGGGCGCCTGGATCGCCACCGCGGTGACCTGCGCCGTGCAACTGGCGCTGGCCGGGCTGCGCCGGGCGCTGAAGGTGGGCGCCGTGCTCGCCGCGGCCGGGGTGATCCTGGTGGGCGGGTTCGGGGTCGGTACGGCGATGCTCCAGGAGCGGATCAGCAGCATCACCCAGGTCACCGACGCCCCCGACCAGTCCGTCACCGACCGGTACACGATGTGGGCGGCGGCGGTCGGCATGTGGCGCGAACAGCCGCTGACCGGTGTGGGGTTGAAGGGTTTCCCCGAGCACCGGGACGCGCACGCCTCGCTGGCCCTGTCCTCGGGCAGCGACACCGACGGCGCGGGCGCCGCGTTCGTCAGGCAGCCGCTGCTCTCCCCGCACAACATGTACCTGCTGATCCTCGCCGAGCAGGGCCTGATCGGCCTGGTGGCGCTGGCGGGCGGCTGGCTGGCGCTGCTGGTGTGCGCCCTGCGGAGGGTGTGGCGCACGGCGTCGGGGCTCGACTGCGGTCTGGTCGCCTGCGGGCTGCTGGTGTGGCTGCTCGTCGACTTCGCGTACGCCGACATCGGCGGCCCCTCGACGGTGCTGACCGCGGTCTGTCTGGGCCTCACGGCCTGGTGGGCGACCGCCGGGGAGGCCGAGCCGCGATCGGCGGCCACGGCAGAGGCCGCCCGCCGGACGGCGGCTGCCGGGGAGGCCGCGCAGCGATGACGGTGACGCCCCCTCGGACCGGCGCCGACGGCTCGGTGTCGCTGCCCTCGGCCCGCTCCGGTGACCCGGGCCCGGTCCAGGACGGCACCGGACTCGCCCCCGTCTCCCGGAAGTTCCTGGCCCGCGCCACCCTCATCACGGCCGTGCTCTCGATCGCCGGTGCCCTGCTGGGGCTCGCCCGCGACCAGGCGCTGGCCCGGCTGTTCGGGGCCGGTACGGAGACGGACGCCTTCCTCGTCGCCTGGACCGTGCCGGAGTTCGCCTCGACCCTCCTCATCGAGGACGGCCTCGCCTTCGCCCTGGTCCCGGCGTTCAGCCTGGCGCTGGCCCGCCGCGCCCAGGGCGCCCCCGGCGACCCGGTACGGGCCCTGGTCGCCACCACCCTGCCGAAGCTGACGCTCACCCTGATCGGCGCCGCCGCCCTGGTCGTCGTCACCGCCCCCCACCTGGTCGAGGCCCTCGCGCCGGGACTGCCCGACCCGGCCCTCGCCATCGACTGCACCCGCCTGACCGCGACCTGCGTACTGAGCTTCGGGCTCGCCGGGTACTGCAGCGCCGTCCTGCGGGCGCACCGCCGCTTCCTGGCCCCGGCCGCGATCTACGTGGCGTACAACACCGGCATCATCACGGCGATGTTCGTCCTCGGCGGCCACTGGGGGGTGCGCTCGGCGGCCGTCGGGGTGGCGGTGGGCGGCGCCCTCATGGTCGCCGTACAACTGCCGTTCGTGCTCAGGCGGTTGCGGCGCCAGGAGTCGCCGGCCGAGGAGGCGGGGCCGGCCGAGGGGCAGGCCGTGACGCTCGCGCTGGTGGCGACCGTGCTGCTGTTCGCGCTGTGCCGTCAGTCGCAGGTCCTCATCGAGCGGTTCCTCGCCTCCGGACTGCCAGCCGGGTCCATCTCGCATCTGAACTACGCGCAGAAGGTGGCCCAGATCCCGATGACACTCTCGCTGATGCTGTGCACGGTCACCTTCCCGGTGGTCGCGCGGGCGGTGGCCGAGGGCGACATCGAGCGGGCCCGTACCCGCGTCGAGCGCGATCTGGCCATGGCCGCCTGCGTGGTGCTGCTCGGCGCCTCCACGGTCATCGCCTGCGCCCCGCACATCACCGAACTCCTCTTCCAGCGCGGCGCGTTCACCGACCGGGACACCGCCGCCACCGCCGGGGTCATGCGCGTGTACGCCCTCGGGCTGCTCGGCCAGACCCTGGTCGGCGCCCTGATCCGCTCCTACTTCTCGGCGGGCCGCCCCACCTGGTTCCCGCTCGCGATGATGTCCGTCGGCATCGCCGTCACCTCCTGGATCGGCGTGTGGACCGTAGGGCCGTGGGGCGTGCACGGCATCGCCGCCGCCAACGCGGCCGGGATCACCGTCACCGCCGCGCTGCTCCTCGCGGGGATGCGCAAGCGCGCGGTCCCCGTCGGCACCCGGCGGGTGCTGGGCGAACTGAGCAGGCCGGTACGGGCCGCGGTGATCGCCACGGTGGCCGGTGCCCTGGTCGCCGCCCGCTTCGACACCCCCCTGACCGGTCTGGCCGCGGGCGCGGCCACCGTGACCGGCGTGTTCCTCCTGATCGGCTGGGCGCTCGGCGCCCAGGGCCTCTCCCCCCTCACCACCGTCACACAAAGGCTCCGCCATGTCCGTTTCCGTTGACACCGGCCCGCGTCCCAGGCCCCGCCCAGGACCGGTCCCGTGGGTGGCGATGTACCACTCCGTGGGCGACCGCTCGGACGACCCGTACCGGATCACGGTCACCCCTCAGCGCCTCGACGAGCAGCTCGGCAGGCTGCGCCGCAGGGGCCTGCGGGGCGTGTCCGTGGCCGAGCTGCTCGCCGCCCGGTCCCGGGGCGAGGGGCGCGGCCTGGTCGGGCTCACCTTCGATGACGGGTACGCCGACTTCCTCGACCACGCCCTGCCCGTGCTGCGCCGCCACGACTGCGGCGCCACCCTCTTCGTCCTCCCCGGCAGGCTCGGTGGGGACAACGCCTGGGACCCGCTCGGCCCCCGCAAACCGCTGCTCACCGCCGACGGCATCCGCCACGCCGCACAGGCCGGGGTGGAGATCGGCTCGCACGGGCTGACCCACGTGGACCTGACGAAGGCCGACGACGACCTCCTGCGCGCCGAGACCGCCGAAAGCAGAGCGGTGCTCTCGGAGTTGACCGGTGCTCCGGTCGCCGGCTTCTGCTACCCGTACGGCACGATCGACGCCCGCGCGGTGGAGGCCGTCCGGGCGGCCGGTTACACCTACGCCTGCGCCATCGACCCCGGCCCGCTCAGCGCGCTGCACGCACTCCCCCGCGTCCATGTCGGCCAGAACGACACCGCCGTACGCCTGTATCTCAAGCACCGGCTGCACGGGCTGCGCCGCCGTCCCGTGGCGGGTCTGCGGTGAAGGCACTGCACGTCATCACCGGCCTCGGCGTCGGGGGCGCGGAGCAGCAACTGCGGCTGCTGCTGCGCCACCTGCCCGTCGACTGCGACGTCGTCACGCTCACCAACCCGGGCACGGTCGCCGACGGTCTGGTCGCCGACGGAGTGCGGGTCGTCCACCTCGGCATGGCCGGCAACCGGGACCTCGCCGCGCTCCCCCGCCTCACGCGCCTGATCCGGACCGGCGGCTACGACCTGGTCCACACCCACCTGTACCGCGCCTGCCTCTACGGCCGCCTCGCCGCCCGGATGGCGGGGGTGAAGGCGGTCGTCGCCACCGAACACTCCCTCGGCGACTCGCAGATGGAGGGGCGCCGGCTCAGCCAGGGGGTGCGGGCGCTGTATCTGGCGGGAGAGCGGCTCGGCCGGATGACCGTCGCCGTCTCCCCGACGGTCGCCGACCGGCTCAAGCGCTGGGGGGTGCCCGCGCCGCGCATCGAGGTCGTCCCCAACGGCATCGACCTGGACCGCTTCCGCTTCGACCCGGTGCAACGGCTGCGCACCCGCCGCCGCCTCGGCCTGCCCGAGGACGCCTACGTCGTCGGCGGCATCGGACGCCTCACCGCCGCCAAGCAGTTCGACACCCTCGTCCGCGCCCTCGCCCACCTGCCCGAGGACACCTGGCTGCTGCTGGTCGGCGGCGGCCCCGAGGAGAGCGTGCTGCGCCGCGCCGCGCACGAGGCCCGGGTCGCCGACCGGGTCCTGTTCACCGGCGAACGCCCCTACGTCCCCGACGGCTCCCCCGGACCCGACCTGCCCTCCCTGACCTCCGCGATGGACGTCTTCGCCTCCCCGTCCCCCGAGGAGGCCTTCGGACTCGCCGCCGTGGAGGCGCTGGCCTGCGGCCTGCCCGTGCTCTACGCCTCCTGCCCCGCGATCGAGGACCTCCCCGCGCACACCGCCCCGGCCACGCGCCGGGTCCGCGGCGGCCCCGAGGAGTTCGCCCACGCCATCGCCGCGACCCGGTCCGAGGGCCCGCGCCCGCGCACCGCGCCCGAGGCCGCCCTGCACTACGGCATCACCCGCAGCGCCGACCGCCTGCTGGACGTGTACACCGCCGTCACCTCCCCGAAGTCCCCGTCACCCCAGGGAGCCAGTGCCCCATGACCGAGAACCCCACCGGACGACACCGCCCCGTCACCCCCCTGACCCGTGCCAGGGCCCTGCCGCCCTGGTCCCTGATCGCGGCCGGCGCCCTCGCCGGCGGACTGATCGGCGGTGCGTACGGCCTGGTCAAGCCGCCGACCTACACCGCCACGAGCTACGTCGTCGCGGTCCCGGGCGAGAAGTCCGACCCGGCCTCCGCGCTCGGCTTCGCCCAGGCCTACGGCCGTGTCGCCACCCAGCTCGCCGTGCTCGGGGACGCCCAGGTGTGGGCGGGCGTACCGGTGTCGACGCTGAGGGAGAGCGTGCGGACCGCGACCTCCCCGGACGCCCCGATGGTCGCCGTCACCGCCACCTCCTCGCGCGCCGACCTCGCCGCCGACATGGCCAACGCCGTCTCTCGCGCCCTGACCCGGCACGCGGTCGACGCCGAGGCGTCCACCCACGTCGAGCTCCAGCAGTTCGCCCGCGCCACCACGCCCACCGAGCCCTCCTCGGCGTCCCCCGCGGTGACCGGACTGGTCGGCGCGAGCGCGGGCGGACTGCTCGGCGGCCTGGCGCTGCTGGCGCGGCCCCGCCGGAGCGCCGACGACCGCGGCCGGGCGGCCGTGCCGGGCCCCGCCCCCGCCGCCGACGTCCACCGACAGCTGTGACCTACACGACGGAACTCGTCACCGACGAGGACACCTTCGCCGCCCTGTCCCCCGACTGGGCGCGGCTGTACGGCAGCTGCGCCACCGCGACCCCCTTCCAGAGCCACCCCTGGCTGCACTCCTGGTGGCGGTCGTACGGCGGCCCCGGCCGACTGCGTGTGGTGCTGGTCCGCGACGGGGGCGAACTCGTCGCCGCCGCCCCGCTGATGCGGGTACGCCGGCCGGTGCCCGCGCTGGTGCCGCTCGGCGGGGCGATCTCCGACTACGGGGACGTCCTGCTGGACGACGAGCACGGCGAACCGGCGGTGGCCGCGCTCACCACGGGCCTGGCGACGGCGGCCCGTACCGCGCTGATCGAGCTGCGCGAGGTCCGCCCGGGCGGCGCGGCCGAACAGATCTACGCCCACTGGCCGGGCCCGCGCCGCCAGGTCCCCGACTCCCTCTGCCTGGAACTGCCCGCCGCCCCGATGCCCGAGCTGATCGCCCGGCTGCCCTCGGCGAAGGCCCAGCAGCGGGCGCGGGCCCAGCTGCGCAAGCTGACCGCACTCGGGATCCAGCGGCACGTGGTGGAGCCCGACGAGGTCGACAAGGCGCTGCGGCGGCTGCTGGAACTGCATCAACTCCAGTGGCAGGGACGGAAGGTGACGTCCGAGCACCTGCGCCCCCGCTTCCGCGACCACCTGGTGCGCTCGGTCGGCCCGATGGTGGCCTCCGGGGACGCGGTGGTCACCGAGTTCCGGCTCGACGACGACGTGGTGGCCGTCGATCTGACCCTGCTGTCGCGGCGCGTGACCGGCGGCTATCTGTACGGCGCCCACCCCTGTCTGCGGGAACGCAAGGCGGACGTGGCGGTGATGCTGCTCGAGGCCTGCACCGAGCACGCGCGGGGCACGCTGAGCCTGCTGCGCGGAAACGAGCCGTACAAGCACCACTGGCGGCCCGAACCGGTGGAGAACCGGCGGCTGCTGCTGGCCCGGAAGCGGACGGCCCCGCTGCTGGCGGCGGCGCTGGGCGCGGTCACCGCCCGGCGGCGGGGCAGGGAACTCGTGCACCGCTGGAAGGAGCGCGACGATGACGGCAGGTCCTGACGGGCCTGCCGCCACCGGGGGGTCAGCGGTTGCGCGAGAACCAGTCGAAGCGCAGGCACAGCTTCCCGCCGAGCCAGTACTCCACCCAGTCGCCGAGATCCAGCGGCGAACAGTTCGGCGGGGTGACGGGCGGCACGGTGGGCTCGACCGGCGTCGGCGTCGGCTTCGGCGTGGGCTCCGGGACGCCGGGCCGGCCGGACAGCATCTCGCGGTAGACCTTGGAGGACTCGGGGTTGTCCTCGCACTGCCACACGCCGTGCGGGCAGTAGTCGGTCACCGTGTGGTACAGCGGCTTGTGCTCCGCCATCCAGGCGAGCATCCGCCGCATGTACTCGGCGTTGTCGCCGTTACGGAAGAGTCCCCATTCGGGATAGGAGATCGGCTTTCCGTGGGCTTTGGCGAAGTCCACGTGCTCCTGGAGTCCGTAGGGCTCTTTCACCTGTTCGTCGAACGACATTCCGCGCGGCTGGTCGTAGGCGTCCATTCCGATGATGTCGACCGTGCTGTCGCCCGGATAGCACTGTTTCCAGGGAACGGCGTCCCGGCCCCGGGTCGGGGTGAAGTCGAAGCGGAACTTCTGCCCCGGCACCGCACGCATGGTGGTGACGATCCTGTTCCAGTACCTCTTCCAGGCCGTCGGGTCGGGGCCGCAGCGATGGGTGTAGGTGATGCCGTTCATCTCCCACCCGAGCACGATCACCGTGTCCGGCACCTTCAGCTCCACCAGCCGTTCGGCGAGGCGACGGAAGTGGTGATCGAAGGCTCCGGCGGCGCCCCGCCGCAGCATCAGCCGGACCTCGGCGTCGGAGACGCCTTCCTCGTTGCGCTCCAGCATGGGGACGTTGAGGACGAACATCCGGTCGTCCTTGCCCCGCCGCCACTTCGCCCAGGCGTCCAGGAAGTTGGGGGCGCCCTCGATGTTGCTCCATACGTCGCCCGGCAGGTAGGTGTGCCCGACGCGCAGGTTCGCGCCGTTCAGCCAGCGGCTGAGCTCGGCGATCCGCTCGACGCCCCGCTCGCTGTAGTCGAGGTAGGCGCCGAAGGCGGGGGACTCCGCCGCGGGCGCCGGTGCCGCCGGTGCCGTAGCCGCCGGTGTCGGTGTCGGTGTCGCCTGTGCCGTGGCCGTGGCCGTGGGTGCCGGAGCCGGCGGGTAGGCGACCCGTGCCGTCCCCGCACCCGCGGCGAATCCAGGACCGGACGCCAGGGCGGCGGACGCGGCGACGACCACCGCGACACATGCCAGCCGACGGGACCGGACCGGTCGCTGCTGTGGGGCCATGCCTGCTCCTTTCTCCACATGCGCAGGATTTCCCATTACTGACACTCAGTCATATGAACAGGAATTACGCCACCGGCGTTACGGCTTTCGAGTGCCCCGCTCGCCCGACCGAAGGAATTGAATCCGTGTCTCTCTTCGACATTCGGGTCCCCGCGGTACTGCTGCGGATCGACCGGAATCCCTTTCACCACGGAACGCTGGGCGCGGTGCGCTCGCTGGGCCGGGCGGGCGTGGACGTCCACGTGGTCGCCGACTGCGCCGCCTCCCCCGTGCGCGCGTCCCGGTATCTCACGCGGCTGCACTCCCCGCCGCCGCCCGGCGCCGCCACGGCCGACATCGCGGTGGCGCTGCGCCGGGTGGCCGCCCGGATCGCGCGGCCCGCGGTGCTGATCCCGATGGACGACGCGGGCGCGGTCGCGGTGAACCGGCTGCGCGAGGAGCTCTCTCCCGCGTATCTGCTGCCGCAGCAGCCCTGGGCCCTGTCCGAGCGGGTGGCCGACAAGGCCGAGCTGGCCGGACTGTGCCTGGCGGCACGGGTGCCGCACCCGCGGACCGTCGTCCCGGACAGCGCGGCCGAGGCCGCCGCCGAGGCCTGGCGCCTCGGCCTGCCGGTGGTGGCGAAGTGGAGCCGCCCCTGGCTTCTGCCCCCGGACAGCGGACTGCGCAGCACGACGGTGATCCGCTCGGCGGGGCAGGCACGGGAGTTGTACGCGCGCACGGCCGAGGCGGGCAGTCGGCTGCTCCTCCAGGCGTATCTGCCGCCCGGCCCCGAGCTGGACTGGTTCTTTCACGGGTACGCCGACCGCGCGGGCGCCCTGCGAGCGGGCGGCTCCGGGGTGAAACACCTGTCCTGGCCGCGCGGCGCGGGCCTGACGGCCGCGGGCCGCTGGACCCCCAACCCCCAGGTGCGGGCCCTCGCGGAGCGCCTGGTCGGCGAGCTCGGCTACCGGGGCATCCTCGACCTGGACTTCCGCCGCTGCGCCGGCACCGGCCGCTATCACCTGCTGGACTTCAACCCGCGGCCGGGAGCCCAGTTCCGGCTCTTCACCGACACCGCGGACCTGGACGTCGTACGGGCGCTGCACCTGGACCTGACCCACCGTCCGCCGCCGGAGGGGGCCGCGCGGTCCGGGCGGGTCTTCGTGGTGGAGAACTACGCTCCGCTGACCGCGCTGCGTCCGCGGCGGGCGGGCCGGGAGGGAGCCTGGCACGCGCGGGACGACCGTCTGCCGGGCTGGGCGATGTGGGCCCTGTGGGCCGGACATGTCTCGCGCCGCGTCCTGGACCGCCTGCGCCGCATCAGCAAGCGCACGGGTCCGCCGGAAGAGGCCCGCGTGGTCCGCCAGGGGTCCGCCCCGGTGACCGGCGACGAGAAGGCGCGAAGTCTCTGATGTACGGGCTGCCCCCGCCTGGGCGCCGGGGCACCTCGGTGCTCACGACCGAGGGAGCGGGTGCCGGACAGGGCTCACGTCCGGCACCCGCCACGTACCTCACCGATGGGACGCGGCTCGGCCTCGTCGGTACAGGACGGCCCCACCCGCGATCAGCGCGGCACTGGCACCGGACGCGGCCAGCACGGCCTCCCCGGCCCCGGTCTCGGGCATGGTGGGCGGCGGCCCACCGGGGGGCGTCGTGTGCCCGCCGCCCGGATGCGTCGAGGGCGGCATCGTGGGCGGCTTGGTCGGCGGCGTCGTCGGCGGCTTCGTGGGGGGAGCCGTCGTGGGCGGCGTCGTCGGGGGCTGCGTCGGCGGCCTCGTGGTGGGAGGCGTCGTCGGCGGAGTCGTCGGCGGCTTCGTGGTCGGCGGGGTCGTCGGGGGCTTGGTCGGCGGAGTCGTCGGGGGCTTGGTCGGAGGCGTGTCCCCGTACCCTCCACCCGGCGAATCCTCGTGCCCGCCACCCGGCGAGTCCTCATGCCCGCCACCCGGCGAACCCTCGTGCCCACCGCCGGGCCACTCCTCGTACCCGCCACCAGGCGAGTCACCGTAGCCCTCGTCGTCCGACGAGTCCTCGGGCAGCCCGTGTGCCCACGTGCCGGAGTCGCGGTCGCGGTGGTCGTCGTGGTCGTACCAGTCCCCGTACCCGGAATCGCCGTACGGCGGTTCGAAGGCCCGGGCCTTCTCCGTGTCCGCGTCCGAGTCACAGGAGTTGCCGAAGGCGGGGTTGAGACCGGCGGCGCCGTCGACGGAGTTGCCGCAGACGTTGACCGGGACGTCGACCGGCGCGGCCACGTCATTGCCGGACAGAAGGCCCGGCGAACCACTGGCGGACCCGTTCGCGCTCGTGTCGCCGAGGGCGGGACTGCCGCACAGGGACAGAATGCTTGTCGCGGCGGCGGCCGCGACCATTCCCCTACTCAGGGTCTGTCGCAATCTCGTTGTCTTCCTGCTTGAAGAAGTGGGAAAAGCCGGCCTCGGAACGGGGAGAAGGTGTCCAAGGCCGGCCATGACACAAGCCGAGCGGCTGGTGCGTTGCGTCGTCAGTCGTTGACGCAGGTGTTGCCGAACGCGGGGTTCAGCAGGGCGATGACGTTCACGGTGTTGCCGCAGACGTTGACGGGGATGTGGATGGGAACCTGGACGACATTGCCCGACAGGACGCCCGGGGAGTGCTCGGCGACGGCGCCGGCACCCGAGTCGGCGAACGCCGGCGTGGCCATGCCCATGGCCAGGATGGCGCCCGCGACTACAGCAGCGCTCTTCTTCATGAACTTTCCCTTCTCCGCGGTCATGCCCCTTTGTCGGCCGAAGCCGAGCGAGCACAGCTGGAACGGCTCGCACCATGACCGGCAGGTTGTAGAACGAGGGATAGACAGTTGAAGAAACTCCGGAACGCGAGTCGCCGGTTAATTCACTCGAACGCCTTCACAGAATTGACACCGGAGATCCACAGGCGACTCCCGCCGGAGATGAAACGCTTCGCCTGGGTGAAAGAATTGATAATGCGTCAGCGCGCGCGAACCGCCCGGCAGTTCCGCTGACAACGCGGAACCGCCGGGCGGTCTCACTCGATCGGCGAAGCGTGTCAGCCGTTGTCGACACCGTTGCCGGAGAGCGCCGAGATGTCGCTGAGGATGTGCGACAGCGGCTCGTCACCCTTGGCCTGGGTGGAGTTGTCGGCGCACTGCTGGTTCTGCGGGGCGGACAGGATCGGCACGTCCTGGGCCACGCCGACGGCGGCGATGACGCCGAGGATGGCCTGCAGGTTCGCCTTCACGGGCACACCCGCGCAGAGCTTGTTGACCGAGCCCTGCACCAGCGTGGCCTGCGGGCTCATGTGGCCCTTGGTCACCTGGTTGCCGAACTTCGACTGGGCGTGGTTGCCGCTGGCGGAGGTGGTGCCGCTGTCGTCACCGATGGCAAGCGCCTGAGGGGCGGCCGCGGCCGAAGCGCCGACTACGGACGCGGTGACCGCGACGGCGGCCATTGCCTTCTTGAGCATGTCGCTTTTCCTTTCTTGGGCAGGAGCGCCACGGGTCCGGACACACCCTGAGGTGAGACGCATGTTCCTGCCCTCGCATCAACCCGATGCGCGGGGATTGGTTGCGGCACTTCACCCGTTCGGGCCGTTCGGTGCGCGTAATTCACGAAATTCCCGTGGTCGACCGGGCGGTGCCCTTTCTTCCCCGTGTGCGCCATCGGAGTGAATGGCAGCAACCAAGCGGACCCGGGGCAGTTGACCAGAGCGCTCCGGTGGACGGGGTTTCTTCAGAAGGGACTAGCAAGTGATCAAGAAGGTTTTGGCTTCCGCCGCGGTCGCCGCGTCCGTCGTCGGGGCCGCGTCGCCGGCCATGGCCATCGGCAACGACGATGGCACCAAGTCCGCCAGCGGCAACGGCGCGATGCAGTCGTACGGCAACTCGGCCACCTACGGCAACATGAGCCCGCAGATGGCGCTCATCCAGGGCTCCTTCAACAAGCCCTGCATCGGCCTGCCCGCGAAGGCGAACCTGCAGGGGATCCTCGGCCTCGCCGCTGTCGGCGTCCTGCAGGACGTGCCGATCCTGTCGGCGCCGCAGAACCAGCAGTGTGTCGAGAACTCCACCCAGGCCAAGGGCGACGAGCCGCTGTCGCACATCCTGGACGACATCTCCGTCCTCGCCGGCAACGGCGTCGACAACCACTGAGGCACCGGGACGCCCTGAGCCCCCGTCAGCGGGCCGCCGGAACACCGGCGGCCCGCTGTCGTGCGTCGTGTCGCGGGAGCGCCCGCGCCCGTGAGCGAGGGCGCTCAGTGAGCGGGTTGTGCGCTGGGCCAATCGGGGCATAGGCCGCAACCCTGCCGGGGGTGGCGGCGTTGACGATCATGCAGCTCCTCCCCCGGAGTCCGCTTTTCGAAGGGAACAAACATGAAGAAGCTGTGGGCAACCGCGGCTGTCGCCGCTTCGGTCGCCGGTGTGTCGGCTGCCGCCGCCCCCCAGGCGCTCGCGATCGGTGACGACAACGGCACCACCTCCGCCAGCGGCAACCACGCCAAGCAGGAGTTCGGCAACTCGGCCACGTTCGGCGACATGAGCCCGCAGCTCTCGCTGGTCCAGGGCTCGCTGAACAAGCCCTGCATCGGCCTGCCGGCGAAGCTGAACGCCCAGGGCCTCGTCGGCCTCGTGGCCGTCGGCGTCCTGCAGGACGTGCCGATCCTGTCGGCGCCGCAGAACCAGCAGTGTGTCGAGAACTCCACCCAGGCCAAGGGCGACGAGCCGCTGTCGCACATCCTGGACGACATCTCGGCGCTGTCGGGCAACGGCGCGGGCAACGGCTGAGCCTCCCCTCCGCCGCGGCGGGTCACCGGGTAACCCCGGTGGCCCGCTTCTCTGTGTCCGGCGTCAGCCGCGGTAGAGGGCCTCGATCTCCTCCTCGTACGCCCGGATCACCGCGTGCCGCTTGACCTTCAGGGACGGGGTCAGCAGGCCGTTCTCCTCGCTGAACTCGCCCGCGACCAGGGCGAAGGAGCGGATCGACTCGGCGCGGGAGACGGCCTCGTTGGCGTAGTCGACGGCCCGTTGGACCTCGGCGCGCATCCGGGGGTCTCGGCAGAGCTCGGACATCGGGGTGTCCGCGGGCAGTTTGCGGACCGACAGCCAGTGGGCGACCGCGTCGGGTTCGAGGGTGATCAGGGCGCCGACGAAGGGCCGGTTGTCGCCGACGACGAGGCACTGGCCGACGGGCGCGCGGCTGCGCAGCCGGTCCTCCAGGACGGACGGGGAGACGTTCTTGCCGCCGGAGGTGACGATGAGGTCCTTCTTGCGGCCGGTGATGGTGAGATAGCCGTCCTCGTCCAGGGAGCCGAGGTCTCCGGTGGCGAACCAGTCGCCCTGGAGCACGGCGTCGGTGGCGGCGGGGTTGTTCCAGTACGAACCGAAGACGATCCCGCCCTTGAGGAGCACCTCGCCGTCGTCGGCGATGCGGACGGCGGTGCCGGGGACGGGCAGGCCGACGGTGCCCGGGCGGGGCCGCAGCGGCGGGACGATGGTGGCGGCGGCCGTGGTCTCGGTCAGGCCGTAGCCCTCGTAGACGATGATTCCGGCCGCGTAGAAGAACAGGTTGAGGTTGCGGTCGAGCGGGGAGCCGCCGCTGATGGCGTAGCGCATGCGGCCGCCCAGTTCCTTGCGGACGCGGCGGTAGACCAGCAGGTCGTACAGGGCCCAAGCGGCGTAGAGGCCGGGGCCCGGTCCTTTGCCTGTGCCGAGGAAGCGGTGCAGGTAGGCCTCGCCGAAGCGGACCGCGATGCGGTCGGCGCGGTCGAAGGAGGCGGCCCGGCCCATCTTCTCCGCCGTGGCGCGGCCCGTCTCGTGGATCTTCTCGAAGAGGTACGGCACCCCGACGATGAAGGTGGGGCGGAACTCCTTGAGGGCCGGGCGGAGTTCGTCCGGCTTCACGCTCGGGCAGTGGCCGACCTCGATGCGGGCCATCAGGCAGGAGATCTGGATGCTGCGGCCCAGGATGTGGGCGAGCGGAAGGAAGAGCAGGGTCGACGGGGTCAGGCGGGTGACCTCGCGGAAGACCGGGAGCAGCAGTTCCACGGTGTTGGCGGCCTCGGCGTACAGGTTGGCGTGGGTGAGCACGCAGCCCTTGGGGCGGCCGGTGGTGCCGGAGGTGTAGCAGACCGTGGCGATCGTGTCGGGGGTGAGGGTCATACGGCGCTTGGCGACCTCCTCGTCGGGGACGTCGCGGCCGAGGGTGGTGAGGTCTTCGAGAGCGCCGGCGTCCAGCTCCCAGACGCGGGGGGTCTGCGGGTGGTCCGCCGTGGCCGCGATGACCGTGGCGGTGTTCTCGGGGGTCTCGGTGACGAGGTGGCGGGTGCCGGAGTCCCGGACGATCCACTCCACCTGTTCGGCGGAGGAGGTGGGGTAGATCGGTACGGACTGGCCGCCCGCCGCCCAGATCGCGAAGTCCAGGAGGGTCCACTCGTAGCGGGTGCGGGACATCACCGCGACCCGGCCGCCGGGTTCCAGGCCGGCGGCGATGAGGCCCTTGGCGATGGCGGTGACCTCCTGGGCGAAGGCGGTCGCGGTGACGTCCCGCCAAGAGCCTTGGGGTGCCGCCTTGCGGCGGAGGACCACCGCGGTGGGGGCCTCCGCCGCGTTGGTGAACGGGATGTCGGCCGTGGTGCCGGTGGGGTGGGCCGGGGCGAGGGGCGGGGTGGCCGCTTCGCGGACCTTGCCGGTTGCGTCTCTGCTGATCTCGACCCTGGTGCGGGTGAGGAGGTCGGTGCGGTGCTGTGCTCGTTTCAGGTCCTTGCGTACGCCCATGACGGCTCCCGGTCGCGACTCTGCGGCTCGGACTTGTGGTGGGGACTCGAAGGGGGACTTGGACTTACTGAGCAGTCAACTTACTCGCGCGTAGCGGAAGGTCAATGGGTACGGACCTCAGGTCATCCGGTCCGCCTGGACGATCGCCTCCGCCAGGCCGTGGACGTCCTCGTCCTCCGTGTCCCTCGCCAACCCGTCGGCCCGTTGCGCCAGTTCGGTCAGGCTCGGGGCTCCCGGGAGGCGGCCCCAGCGGTCGTCGCCCCTGCGGAGGGTGTCGGCGAAGTAGGCCGCCACCGCCGCCACCTGGAAGCGCGGGGTCGTGCTCCAGATCGAGTCGGCCAGGGCGTCCGCCTCCAGCTGCGCCGACTCCTCGTGCGGGGTGCGGGAGTCGGGGTCCTGCCAGCGGACCGTCGCGGTGGCCAGGTGGCCGTCGGCTCCCGGCTCGGTGCGCACCGCGTACAGGGCCGTGACCGTGTGACCCGGGCCCGTTTCACCGCCGTCCACGCCGTCGTCGCGGAAGTCCTCGTCCGCGACCCGGCGGTTGTCGTAGCCGATGAGGCGGAACTCCTCCACGGTCTCCGGGTCGAAGGAGACCTGGGCCTTCGCGTCCCGCGCGGTCAGGTCGATGTTGCGCGGGAGTTGTTCGCTGAAGACCTCGCGGGCCTCCTCCTCCCCCGAGACGTACGTCGTGTGGCCGTCCCCCTTGTCCGCCAGGCGTTCCATCAGCGCGTCGCCGTAGTCGCTGCCCACGCCCACCCCGAACAGGGTGATGCCGTACTCCTCACGGGCTCCCGCGACGCGTTCCAGGATCGTGTCGGCGTCCGTGTCGCCGGTGTTGGCGAGGGCGTCCGAGATCAGGACCACCCTGTTCGTCGCGCCCTCGTTCAGGCCCTCCACGGCCGCCGCGTAGCCCGCCTCCACGCCCGCGCCCAGGTTGGTCGACAGGGTGGGCTGCAGGCCGTCTATCGCGTCGTGGATCTCGTCGCGGTGGTCGCCGACGCGGGTCATCGGCAGGACCGTCTCCGCCTCGTCGCTGAAGGTCACCAGGGCGACCGAGTCGTCGTCACGCAGGCGGTCGGTCATCACGCCGAGGGACTTCTGGGCCAGGTCCAGGCGGCCCTCCTCGCTCATCGAGCCCGACACGTCGATGACGAAGGTCAGGGCCGCCGGCGGACGTTCGTCCTCGTCCTCGGCGGCCCGTGTCGCGAGGCCGACCCGCACCAGCGACCAGTCCTCCCGCTCGGTGCGGGCGGCGTCGACCGTCACCGAGAAACCGTCGCCCTCGGGGCGGTCGTAGTCCTGGCGGAAGCTGTTGACGAACTCCTCGGGGCGGACCGACCAGGGGTCGGGGAGCCGGCCCTCGGCGAGGGCGCGGCGGGCGTAGCCGTAGGACGCCGTGTCGACGTCCAGGGCGAAGGTGGAGAGGTGGTCGGGGGACGGGGCGACCTCGCGGGAGTCGCCTTCGTCCTGCCGGTCGTTTCCGTCGTATCCGTCGTACTCGCCACTGTCCGGCGCCGGTGCGTAGCCGCGGCTCTTGTCCGCGGCCGCGCTGTCCCCGTCCGCCCCTCCGCCGCACCCCGTCAGCAGCAAGCCGCCCAGTGCCAGCGCCAGTACCGCGCCGCGTGTCCGGTGACTCCTCATCCGCCGTGCCCCCTCGGTCCGTTGACGTCGACTCATGTGACTGTGACGGCGCGAGGGGGCGGAACGTGCGGTACGGAGCGTTGCGGCTGGGTCTCGAAGTGGGCACGGCGGGGGGCCTTCGAGACCGGTGGGTGATCTTCCGTTGACCTACGACACCACGTCCTTGCGGGCGAAACCGCGGAAGGCCAGCGCGAACAGCACGACGGCGTACGTTACCGAGACGGCGACGCCCTGGATCATGCCGGACCACTCGGGGGTGGGCTGTACGGCGTCGGCCCAGGCGAACTGCCAGTGCGCGGGCAGGAAGTGGCGCCAGTCGCCGAGGGCGGTCACGGCGTCGAGGACGTTGCCGACGATCGTGAGGCCCACCGCGCCGCCGACCGCGCCGAGCGGGGCGTCGGTCTTCGTGGAAAGCCAGAAGGCGAGTCCGGCGGTGACCAGTTGGGAGACGAAGATGTATCCGACGACCACGACCAGGCGCTGCGCGGCCGTCGCCGCGTCCAGCGAGCCGCCGGTGGGGATCGCCAGCGGGCCCCAGCCGTACGCCGCCGTGCCGACCGCCAGCGCCACCACCGGCAGCAGGATCATCGCGGCCAGGCTCAGCCCCAGCCCCACGACCAGCTTCGACCACAGCAGCCGGGCCCGCGGCACCGGCGCCGCCAGCAGATAGCGCAGGGAGGACCAGCCGGCCTCCGAGGCCACCGTGTCCCCGCAGAACAGGGCGACCGGGATGACCAGCAGGAAGCCGGCGGAGACGAACAGGTTCACCGCGGCGAAGTTGGCGCCGGAGGAGGTGGCCGTGTCCATCAGGGTGATCCGGTCGCCGCCGCCGTCCGGCTCACCGCCGATCGCGAAGGCGATCAGCAGGACGAACGGCAGGACGGCCAGGATGGCGCCCATCACCAGGGTGCGGCGGCGCTTGAGCTGGCGGACCAGTTCGACCCGGAGCGGCAGGGTGCGGCCTGCCTGGTAGCCGGAGGCGACCTCGGTGAGCGTGCTCATGCGGCACCTCCGATCAGGGTGAGGAAGGCGTCTTCCAGGCGGCGGTGCGGGCCGACCGACCGGACCGGCACCTCGAGGCGGACGAGTTCGGCGACCAGGTGCTCCGGGCTGCCGTCGGCGTCCAGACGGACCAGCAGTCCGTCGTCGGTCCGTACGGCGGAGGCGATCCCCGCCAGAGCGGCCACCTTCTCCGCCACCGGCTCCTCCACCGGCGTGGCGGTGCCGACCAGCAGCGTGTCGCCGGAGCCGACGATCTCGCCGACCGGGCCCGCCTGCACCAGCTGCCCGCGGTCCATGACCACGAGGTGGGTGCAGGTCTGCTCGACCTCCGAGAGGAGGTGGCTGGAGACGATCACCGTGCGTCCGGCGGCCGCGTACCGGATCATCACCTCGCGCATCTCGCGGATCTGCGGCGGGTCGAGACCGTTGGTCGGCTCGTCGAGGATCAGCAGGTCCGGCAGGCCGAGCATGGCCTGGGCGATGGCCAGGCGCTGGCGCATGCCCTGGGAGTAGGTGCGGACCGCGCGGGCGAGGGCGTCGCCGAGGCCGGCGATCTCCAGCGCCTCGTCCAGGTGGGCGTCCTCGGCGGGGCGGCCGGTGGCGGCCCAGTACAGCTCCAGGTTCTCCCGGCCGGACAGGTGCGGCAGGAAGCCGGCTCCCTCGACGAAGGCGCCGACGCGGGAGAGGACCGGCGCGCCGGGGCGGATGGCGTGTCCGAAGACGCGGATCTCGCCGCCGTCGGGGCGGATCAGGCCCATCAGCATGCGCAGGGTCGTCGTCTTGCCCGCGCCGTTCGGGCCGAGCAGCCCGAGGACCTGGCCCCTCTCCACGGTGAAGGAGAGATCGCGGACGCTGTAGCGGTCGCCGCCCGCGTACTTCTTGCTCAACTCGGTGATCCGGAGCGGGACTTCGGCGAGCTCCGGGTCGGGGGCGGGGGCGGCGGTGCGGCGGCGGGCGGTCAGCAGCAGGGCCGCGGCGACCAGCACACCCGCGATCGGCAGCCACCAGACCCAGGCGGGCAGCGGCGCGGCGGCGCTGGTCACGCCGGGCGCCGTCGGCACCTTCAGGTCGCTCTTCAGGGAGATCGTGTACGTCGCCGGAGACGCCGGTGAGGCGTAGCCGAGGTCCGTGGAGGCGAGGACCAGGCGGAGCCGGTGGCCCTTGTCGATCTCGTGGTCGACGGCGGGGAGCGTGACGGTCACGTCCTTGCCGGACCCGGCGTCCTCGACGCGCAGGGGCGTCACCAGCTGCGAGGGCAGCACCTGCCGGGTGCCGTCGGCGCCGACGTCGTAGACCTTGGCGAAGAGGACGGCGTCCTCGGCGGTCGACTCGACGTGCACGGTGACCGTCGGGGAGCCGGTGATCCGCAGGTCGTCGCGGACGGGGGCCGAGTCGAAGCGGGCGTACTGGCCGGGGAAGTCGAGGGAGACGCCGACGCCCAGGGAGGAGAGCTGGGCGAGGCCGCCGCCGCCGAGTCCGGGCAGGGCCGAGACGGCGGGCGGGCTGGCGCCGGCCGGGTTGGCGACGCGCTGCTCGCCGCCGGTCAGGGCGACGGACCGCTGTCCGCTCTCCAGACCGGGGTAGCTGTCCGCGCTCGCGCCCCGCAGCAGGGCCTCGCCGTCGGTGGAGTCGACACCGCCGGTGCGGGTGACGCGGAAGGCGGGGCCGGTGTCGGTGGCCTCATCGCCCTTCAGGTACCGGTCGAACCAGGAGGTGACGCGGGCCTGGACGCGGTCGCCCTCCAGGTCGCCGCCGTCATGGCCGCCCGCGATCCAGTCGACGTCCACGGGCGCGCCGTTGGCCCTGATCGCCTTGGCAGCCCGGTCGGCCTGGTCGAGCGGGAAGAGGGAGTCGGTCTGGCCCTGCAGCAGCAGCGTGGGGACCTTGATGCGGTCGGCGACGGCCGACGGCGAGCGCTGCTCCAGCAGTTCGCGTGCCGCGGCGTCCGGGGTGCCGGACTCGGCGACCCGGTCGTACATCCGGCACAGCTCGGCCTCGAACTTCGCGCAGCCGCCTCCCGTGTTGAAGAAGATGCCGGCCCAGAGCTTCTTGAAGACGCCGTTCGGGAAGAGGGCGTCGGCGAGGTTCCAGTAGGTGATCGCCGGGGCGATGGCGTCGACGCGGTCGTCGTACCCGGCGGTGAGGAGGCTGATCGCGCCGCCGTAGGAGCCGCCCGCCATGCCGACGCGGGGGTCGCCGCTCTTGTCGAGGCGGACCTGGGGCTGCTTCGCCAGCCAGTCGATCAGCTTCGAGACGTCGGCGACCTCGGCCTCGGGGTCGTTGATGCCGATCCGGCCGGTCGACCCGCCGAAGCCGCGGGCCGACCAGGTCAGGACGGCGTACCCGTCGGCGGCCAGGTCCTCGGCCTGTTCCCGTACGTCGTCCTTGCTGCCGCCGAAGCCGTGGCCCAGCAGGACGGCGGGGCGGCGCTCGTTCCCGGAGGCGGTGAAGTACGAGGTGTCCAGGCGCACGCCGTTGACGGACATGACCCGGTCCGCGCGCCGCACCGGGGGCCCGTCGTCGGAGGCGACGGCCGTCCAGGTGCCGGCGCCGGCGAGCACGACGACGGCGGCCCCGGCGGCCAGCAGTCGCCGGGGCCGCCGGAACGGCCCTCGCAGTCGAAGATCCATGCTTCAACGGTACGGGGTGAACCTGTCGGCGAGTTATCGACCGCAGGCCGAGCCGGGGTACCTCCCAGAGACGTACGCCACCCCTCGCGCATACCGCGTTCGTGGTACGAGGACCGGTGTTCGACGGGGCACCCGATGCGTTGAAGCCGGACGAAACCGTACTCCCCGGTTCCGAGGGCGGCAGACCCTTGAAGGTCCCCCCTCTGCGAACGGAGACGCCCTGTGCGCATCACCGACATCCAGCGCTGCGAGGTCCGGCCCGGACAGCTCGTCGAGTGGACGCTCAGTCCGGCGACCGTCGCGAGAGCGTCGGTGCTGCCGGACGACAGCAGGCCACCGGCGTACATCCAGGAGTCGCACATCAGGACCGCCCGGAGCGTGCGCGAGGACGGCCTGTTCGTGCCGACCTGGCTGGGCACGGCGTTCGACGTCCCGGGCCGGGTCGACCTCGACGCCCTCCAGGACGCCCTGCGCGCCTGGACCCTCCGGCACGAGACGCTGCGCAGCGGCTTCCGGCAGGACGGCGACGAGCTGCGCCGGTTCACGCTCGGCACGGAGGAGGTGTCGCTGCACCGCGAGGTCGTGGGCGACTTCACCGATCCGGCCGCTCTCGTACGGCACCTCCAGAGCCGTTTCGACGTGGCCGCGGACGCGCTGCGCTGGCCGAACCTGATCTACGCGGCGGTCGTGCGGGACGACGGCGCGAGCGTGTACATGGCCTTCGACCACAGCAACGTGGACGCCTACTCCCTCCATCGCATCCCCGCGGAGATCCACGAGCTGTACGCGGCGGGAGTCGCGGGGCGGAGCGTGCCGCAGGCGCCGGTGAGCAGTTACATCGACTTCTGCGAGATCGAGCGGGCGGACGCGGACCGGATCGACGCGGGGCACGAGATCGTCGGCCGCTGGCGGGAGTTCATCGGGCGGTGCGACGGGAGGCTGCCGGGGTTTCCGGTGGATCTGGGCCTGGAGCCCGGGGGGACGCTGCCCACGCAGCGGCTGATGAGCGAGCCGCTCGCGGACGCGGCGGCCGCCGCGGAGTTCGAGGCGTTCTGCCGGCCGTACGGCGGGAGTCTGGTCGGGGTGCTGGCCGCGACGGCGCTGTTCGTCCGGGACATCGGCGAGCGTTCCGTCTACCGGGCGGTGGTGCCCTTCCACACCCGGGTGCGGTCCCAGTGGTCGGAGTCGGTCGGCTGGTACGTCGGCGGCGCGCCGATCGAGGTGCCGCTGGGCGGGGCGCCGGACTTCCCGGCACTGCTGGGGCGCGTGCGCGCCGAACTGCAGGCCAACCGGTCACTGGCGAGGATGCCGCTCGCCCGGGTGCTGGCCCTGCTGGGCCCCGACTTCCGGCCCACGTCGCCCGATCTGTACTCGATCGTCTCGTTCCTCGACAGCCGGTCCATCCCTGGCTCCGAGGGATGGACCGGACTGTCGGCGTACGGGCTGCTGCGGGTGTCGTACGGCGACCAGGTGTGCGTGTGGATCAACCGGCTGCACGAGGGGCTGTGGTTCGCCTGCCGCTACCCCGACACGGACGTCGCGCACAAGAACATGCGGCTCTACGTGGAGCGGTTGCGGGACTCGATCGCGCTAGGGGGTCTCGTCCGACGGAAGTGAGACCAGCCACCGCGTCTCCCGCCGCGGGCGCAGGTACAGCGCCCAGTACAGCGTCGCCGCCGCCGTGATGCCGCCCGTCCAGAGGAGGTACTGCGTCTCCTGCTGGGTCAGGATGTAGGCGAGGACCACGATCAGCAGGACCGGCATCGCGGGCCACAGGGGCATGCGCCAGGCGGCGGTGTGCTTGTGGGAGCCCCGGCGGGCCAGCAGCGCGGCCACCGCGACCAGCAGGTACATGCCGGTCACCGAGACGCCGGTGACGCCGTACAGGGTGTCCAGGTTGACGAAGCAGAGGGCGGCGCCGGGGACGCCCACCGCCAGCGTGGCGACCCAGGGGGAGCCGAAGCGGCCGAGCTTGGCGAAGACGGAGTTGACCGGCTGGGGCCAGGCCTTGTCGCGGGCGGAGGCGAACAGGACCCGGGAGTTCTGGATGACCATGACGATGCCCGCGTTGATGATCGCGAGGGCCACGCAGAGGCTGACGAAGGTGCCGACGGCGGAGTTGGACCAGGCCTCGACCATGCCGCTGATGTCACCGCTGGTCAGCGCGGACAGGTCGGAGGCGCCGAGGGTGATGCCGATGACCGGGACCAGGATGATCACGGCGGAGATGCCGAGCGTGGCCAGGACCGTACGGGCGACGTTCTTGCGCGGGTTCTCCAGTTCCTCGGAGAGGTAGACCGCGGTGGAGAAGCCCTGGGTGACGAAGAGGGCGATGGCGAGCCCGGAGACGATCAGCATGGCCGTCACGGTGTCGACACCGCCGTCGGCGCCCGCCACCTGGAGGGAGACCAGGCTGTCCGGGCCGCGCTCGGCGTGGGCGAAGCCGAGGACCGCGACGACGGCCGCCGCGATGACCTCCAGGACCAGGAAGACCCCGGTGATCCAGGCGTTGGCGCGCAGGTCGAGCAGACCGGCGAGGGTGGCGAGCAGCATGACGCCGGCGCCCGCCATCGAGGGGTCGAGGTCGACGACCGGGGCGAGGTAGTCCGCCGTGCCCATCGCGATGACCGGGGGCACGATCATCACCACCAGCAGGGAGAGCACGAAGACCAGCCAGCCGGCGAGCCGTCCGGCCATCGTGGTGACCATCGCGTACTCGCCGCCCGCGCTGGGGATGAGGGTGCCCAGCTCGGAGTAGCAGAACGCGACCGCGATGCAGAGCAGGGAGCCGATCGCGATGGTGAGGGCGGTGGCGGTGCCGAGCGAGCCGAACAGGTCGGGGACGACCACGAAGAGGGTGGACGCGGGCGTGACGCAGGAGAGCGTGAGCAGAGTGCCGCCGATGACCCCGATCGAACGCTTCAGCTCCGGTGTGGGGGCCGATGCGTCGTCCTCGGTGACGACGGTCTTCTCCAGCGTGTCGGTCATGCGGCGGTTCCGATCGAGTCGTGCGGCGGTGGTGGTGGGGTCGGGAGCGCCTATCGCCTCCGGCGGCATCTGTCGTTCGTCTGTTTCTCGGTTCGCTCCCGGCGCTGCATGGAACACTGACGAAAACCAACACGTCAATGGTTGTTTACCTACGGAATCCGTAGCTCTGAAGGCCTCTGCATCGCGTAAACAGCAGAACGGGTAAGCAGTTCCGCTTCTTGTCGCCGTACGGGAACCGCAACGTGAAGGGTGAAAAAACTGCCGACGTCCGGCATGCGGACGTGTCAGTGGCTGCCGCTAGAGTCCCTATGAGGCACAGCGAAGACACAGCGATGGGGTGGGGGACAAACATGAAGCTGCGGCACAGCACTGCCTGGGTGGGGCTCACGGCGGCTGCCCTGGTGGCGGTCACCGGATGCGGCTCGGGCGGGGCCGAGGAGACGACGGACAAGGCCGCCGAGGCGATCACCGGCACCGACAAGATCATGGCGGCGCTGACCCGCGCCACCAACCGGACCGAGGAACTGGGCTCGGCCGAGGTGAAGATGTCGACCGACCTGGGCACCGGCACGCCGATAGCCATGGACGGCACGTACTCGTGGGGCGACGGCATGGCCTACGACATCCAGATGGACACCAGGGCCGCCCAGATGGAGGCGCTCCAGGACGACCCGACGATCCACTGTCTGCTCGTCGACGGCGTCTACTACTACGACGTCGACCCGCAGGCCTCCGGCCCGATCGCCGGCAAGGAGTGGATCAAGGTCGACTCCTCCGCCGTGTTCGGCGACAGCGGCAGCCAGGCCTACAAGGGCGGCGGCGACGCGGGCAACCCGACGGCCTCCCTGAAGGGCCTGAAGTACGCGAGCGACGTCGAGAACCTCGGCACGGAGACCGTGAACGGCCAGCGCGCGACCCACTACCGGGCCGTGCTCGACGAGGGCGACATGGGTCAGTTCAAGGACGCCTACAGCGGCGAGGACAGCATGATGGGCTCGCTGACCGGTGGCGCCACCACGATGGAGATGGACATCTGGGTGAACGACAAGGACCTGCCCGTCCGCCTGAAGCAGGACATGGGCACCCTGTCGGTCTCCATGGACTTCGCCAAGTTCGGCGCCACGAAGGACATCGACGCCCCGCCGGCCGCGCAGACGGCCGACCTGACCGAGATGATCGAGGAGCAGAACGGCCAGTGAGCCGGCATGGCTGAGCCCGGGCACCTCCGCGAGGTGCCCGGGCTCAGCCGTCCGCTCAGTGGTTGCGCGGGAAGCCCAGGTCGACGCCCGCCGGGGCCTCGGACGGGTCGGGCCAACGGGTCGTGACGACCTTGCCGCGGGTGTAGAAGTGCGTGCCGTCGTTGCCGTAGATGTGGTGGTCGCCGAAGAGCGAGTCCTTCCAGCCGCCGAAGCTGTGGTAGCCGACGGGGACCGGGATCGGGACGTTCACGCCGACCATGCCGGCCTCGATCTCCAGCTGGAAGCGGCGGGCGGCGCCGCCGTCCCGGGTGAAGATCGCGGTGCCGTTGCCGAACGGCGAGGCGTTGATGAGGGCCACGCCCTCCTCGTACGTCTCCGCGCGCAGCACGCACAGCACCGGGCCGAAGATCTCGTCCTGGTAGGCCTTCGCGCTGGTGGGCACCTTGTCGAGGAGCGAGATGCCGATCCAGTGGCCGTCCTCGAAGCCGTCGACCGTGTAGCCGGTGCCGTCCAGGACGACCTCGCAGCCCTCGGCCGCCGCGCCCTCGACGTAGGACGCCACCTTGTCGCGGTGGACCTTGGTGATCAGCGGGCCCATCTCGGAGGTCGGGTCGTTGCCGGGGCCGATCTTGATCTTCTCGGCGCGCTCGCGGATCTTCTCCACCAGCTCGTCGCCGATCGCGCCGACCGCCACGACCGCGGAGATCGCCATGCAGCGCTCGCCCGCGGAGCCGTAGGCGGCGCTGACGGCCGCGTCCGCCGCCGCGTCCAGGTCGGCGTCGGGCAGGACCAGCATGTGGTTCTTGGCGCCGCCCAGGGCCTGCACGCGCTTGCCGTTGGCGGAGGCGGTGGTGTGGATGTAGCGGGCGATCGGGGTCGAGCCGACGAAGGAGACGGCCTTGACGTCCGGGTGCTCCAGCAGGCGGTCGACGGCCACCTTGTCGCCGTGGACGACGTTGAAGACGCCGTCGGGCAGACCGGCCTCGGCCAGCAGCTCGGCGATCTTGATCGACGCCGAGGGGTCCTTCTCGGACGGCTTCAGCACGAAGGTGTTGCCGGTCGCGATGGCGATCGGGAACATCCACATCGGGACCATCGCCGGGAAGTTGAACGGCGTGATGCCCGCGACGACGCCGAGCGGCTGGCGGATCGAGGCCACGTCGACCCGGCTCGCGACCTGCGTCGACAGTTCGCCCTTCAGCTGCACGTTGATGCCGCAGGCGAGGTCGACGATCTCCAGGCCGCGGGCGACCTCGCCGAGGGCGTCGGAGTGCACCTTGCCGTGCTCGGCGGTGATCAGCTCGGCGATGGCGTCCCGGTTGGCGTCCAGCAGCGCCCGGAACTTGAACAGGATGGTGGTGCGCTGGGCCAGCGAGGACTGGCCCCAGGTCAGATAGGCCTCCTTCGCGGCCTGTACGGCGGCGTCGACCTCGTCGACCGAGGCGAACGCGACCTTCGTGGTGACCGCGCCGGTGGCCGGGTCGGTGACCGGCCCGTAGTTGCCCGACGCGCCTTCGGCGGTCTTGCCGCCGATCCAGTGGTTGACGATCTTCGTCATGCCCAGTAACTCCTTCACAAGTGGCGGCGTCGAGCTGAGACGTGCCGGTCGTACTCCTCGCGGGCCCTGACCGCCGACGGGCGGGTCGCGGTCTCGGCCACAGGAACATCCCACCAGGCCTGCGCCTCGGGCGCGCCCGACACTGTGTCTGCCGTTTCGGTCTCCACGTAGACACATGTGGGAATGTCGGCGGCCCGCGCCTCGGCGAGCGCCTCGCGCAGGTCACGTACCGTCTTCGCGCGCAGCACCCGCATGCCGAGGCTGGCCGCGTTGGCGGCGAGGTCGACGGGGAGCGGGGCACCCGTGTAGGTGCCGTCCTCGGCCGGGTAGCGGTAGGCGGTGCCGAACCGCTCGCCGCCCACCGACTCCGAGAGCCCTCCGATGGACGCGTACCCGTGGTTCTGCACGAGCAGCACCTTGATGGCGATGCCTTCCTGCACGGCGGTGACGATCTCGGTCGGCATCATCAGATAGGTGCCGTCCCCGACCAGCGCCCACACCGGCCGGTCCGGGGCGGCGAGTTTCACGCCGATGGCCGCCGGGATCTCGTATCCCATGCAGGAGTAGCCGTACTCCAGGTGGTACTGGTCGGCCGAGCGGGCCCGCCAGAGCTTGTGCAGATCGCCGGGGAGCGAACCGGCCGCGTTGATGATCACGTCCGACTCGTCCACGAGGGCGTCCAGCGCGCCGATGACCTGGGGCTGGGTCGGCCGTACGGCCTCCTCCCCGGCCTCGAAGCAGGCGCCGACGCGGTGCTCCCAGGCCGCCTTGTCCTCGCCGTACTCGGCGACGTAGGCGGCGGGCACCCGGTGGCCGTGGGTGTCCAGGGCCGCCGTGAGTTCCTGGAGGCCGCTGCGGGCGTCCGCGATCAGCGGCATCCCGGCGAGCTTGTGGCCGTCGAAGGGCGCGATGTTGAGGTTGAGGAACCGGACGTCCGGGTTCTGGAAGAGGGTGCCGGAGGCGGTGGTGAAGTCGGTGTACCGGGTGCCGACGCCGATCACGAGGTCCGCGGTGCGGGCCAGCTCGTCGGCGGTCGCGGTGCCGGTGTGGCCGATGCCGCCGACGTCCTGCGGATGGTCGAAGCGCAGGGAGCCCTTGCCGGCCTGGGTGGAGGCGACCGGGATGCCGGTGGTCCGGGCGAACTCCGCCAGCGCCTCCTCCGCCCGGCTGTGGTGGACCCCGCCGCCGGCGACGACGAGGGGCCGCCGGGCGGCGCGGATCGCGGTGACGGCCTCGGCCAGCTCGGTGGGGTCGGCCCCGGGTCGCCGTACGGCCCAGACGCGCTCGGCGAAGAACTCCTCCGGCCAGTCGTACGCCTCGGCCTGCACGTCCTGGGGCAGCGCGAGCGTGACGGCACCGGTCTCCACCGGGTCGGTGAGCACGCGTACGGCCTGGAGGGCGGCCGGGATCAGGGCCTCGGGGCGGGTGACCCGGTCGAAGTACTTCGACACCGGGCGCAGACAGTCGTTGACGCTGACGTCGCCCGCGTACGGCACCTCCAGCTGCTGGAGCACCGGGTCGGCGGGGCGGGTGGCGAAGATGTCGCCGGGCAGCAGCAGGACCGGCAGATGGTTGATGGTGGCGAGGGCGGCGCCGGTGACGAGGTTGGTGGCGCCGGGTCCGATGGAGGTCGTCACGGCGTGCGTGGACAGCCGGTTGGACTGGCGGGCGTAGCCGACGGCCGCGTGCACCATCGACTGCTCGTTGCGGCCCTGGTGGTACGGCATGACATCGGCGGCCTCGACCAGCGCCTGGCCCAGCCCGGCGACGTTCCCGTGGCCGAAGATGCCCCAGGTGGCGCCGATGAGCCGGTGGCGTACGCCGTCGCGCTCGGTGTGCTGGGCGGCCAGGAAGCGCAGGAGCGCCTGTGCGACCGTGAGCCGGATGGTCATCGGTAGCCCTCCGTGTGGTCGGGGTGGAAGCAGATCCGCCACTCCCGGGTCTCCCCCGGGCCCGCCATGACGTTCAGGTAGTACATGTCGTGGCCGGGCTGGGCGATCGACGGGCCGTGCCAGCCGTCCGGGACGAGCACGACATCACCGGATCGGACCTCCGCGAGCACGTCGGAGCCGCCCTCGCGGGACGGGGAGACCCGCTGGTAGCCGAAGCCGTGCGGTCCCTCGATCTCGAAGTAGTAGATCTCCTCCAGCTCCGACTCCTCGCCGGGCCGGTGCTCGTCGTGCTTGTGCGGCGGGTACGAGGACCAGTTGCCGCCGGGGGTGATCACCTCGACGGCGATGAGCCTGTCGCACTCGAAGGCGTCGGCGGAGGCGAAGTTGCGGACGTGCCGCGTGCGGTTTCCGCTGCCGCGCTCCTCCAAGGGGACCTCCGGCGCGGGGCCGTAGCGGGCGGGGAGTCGTCGCTCGCACCTTGCTCCTGCCAAAGCAAAGCGGCCACCCGCGCCGGAGGCGATCTGGACCCGGGCGTCCCGGGGTACGTACGCGAAGTCGGTGACCGACGCGAACACGTCCTCCCGGCCCAGGAGTTGGAACTCGTGCTGTTCTGTTTGCACCGTACATCCACCCTTGAGGGGCAGGACGATCCACTCGCTGTCCCCGGTGGTGAAGGTGTGCGTGCCGCCCGGGGCGAGCTCGACGACGCGCAGACTGGAGTGCGTCCAGCCTGCCCGCTCGGGGTCGATGTCGAGCGCGTAGTGGGCGTCCGCGGTCGAGCCCTCGGGGACGTGGAGCTCGCTGTTCGTCATCCGGCTGTCGGTCATGCGGCCCTCACAGCAGTCCTACGGCGGTGTCCACGGCGGCGGCCACATCGCCGTCCGCCGGGTACAGCAGCGAACGGCCGACCACCAGGCCGCGCACGGTGGGGAGTTGGAGGGCGCCGCGCCACTTCTCGTAGGCCGCGTCCTGGTCGTCCCCGATGTCGCCGCCGAGGAGCACGGCGGGCAGCGTGGATGTCTCCATGACCTGGGCCATGTCGTCCGGGTTGTCCGTGACCGGGACCTTGAGCCAGGTGTACGCCGAACTGCCGCCGAGGCCCGAGGCGATGGCGATGGACCGGGTGACGGCGTCGGCGGAGAGATCGTTGCGGAGTTTCCCGTCGGGGGTGCGACGGCTGATGAACGGCTCGACGAACACCGGGAGTTGCCGGGCCGCCATCTCGTCGACGGCGCGGGCGGTGGACTCCAGGGTGGTGAGCGAGCCCGGGTCGTCGTAGTCGATGCGCAGCAGCAGCTTGCCGGCGTCGAAACCGAGGCGGTGGATGTCCTCGGGGCGGTGGCCGGTGAAGCGGTCGTCGAGTTCGAAGCTCGCGCCCTGGAGGCCGCCTCTGTTCATCGAGCCCATGACCACGCGGTCCTCCAGTGCGCCGAGCAGGAGGAGGTCGTCGAGGATGTCGGCGGTGGCGAGGACTCCGTCGACGCCCGGGCGGGACAGGGCGAGGCAGAGGCGTTCCAGCAGGTCGGCGCGGTTGGCCATGGCGAACTTGCGGTCACCCACACCGAGGGCGCCGCGGGCGGGGTGATCGGCGGCGACGATCATCAGACGGCCGCCGCTGTTGAGCAGGGGGCGCCTGCGGCGCCGCGAGGCGGCCTCCGCGACGGCTTCGGGGTGACGGCTGCGGGTGTCCACCAGCGCCGCGATGTCGATGCTCACTGGACGGCTCCGGCGGAGAGGGCCGCGGACACTTCGTCCGGGGTCGGCATCGCCGAGGAGCATTCCAGGCGGGAGGCCACGATCGCGCCGGCCGCGTTGGCGTGGCGCATGGTGGTTTCCAGGTCCCAGGCGGAGAGCAGGCCGTGGCAGAGGGAGCCGCCGAAGGCGTCGCCCGCGCCCAGGCCGTTCAGGACGGTCACCGGGAGTGGGGGGACCTCCGCCTGGTCGCCGCCGCGGCTCACCGCCAGGACGCCCTTCGGGCCCTGTTTCACCACCGCCAGTTCCACTCCGGCGTCCAGGAGGGCGCGGGCCGCCGCGTGGGGTTCGCGGACTCCCGTGGCCACCTCGACCTCGTCCAGGTTTCCCACGGCCACCGTCGCGTGCTTCAGGGCCTCCCGGTAGAAGGGGCGGGCCTGGGCGGGGTCCCGCCAGAACATGGGGCGCCAGTCCAGGTCGAAGACCGTGATCCCCGACTTCGCGCGATGCGCCAGCGCCGCCAGGGTCGCCGTACGGCTGGGCTCCTCGCTCAGACCGGTGCCGGTGACCCAGAAGATCCGGGCCTCCCGGACGGCGTCGAGGTCGAGGTCGTGGGCGTCGATCTCCAGGTCCGGCGCCTTGGGCTGCCGGTAGAAGTACAACGGGAAGTCGTCCGGCGGGAACACCTCGCAGAACGTCACCGGGGTGGGCAGGCCGGGGACCGGGGTGACCCAGCGGTCGTCGACGCCGAAGTCCCGCAGGGCCTCGTGGAGGTAGGTGCCGAAGGGGTCGTCGCCGGTGCGGGTGATCACGGCGGTGTTCCGGCCCAGGCGGGCGGCGGCGACCGCGACGTTCGCCGCCGAGCCGCCGAGGAACTTGCCGAACGAGGTGACCTGCGGGAGGGGGACGCCGGTCTGCAGCGGATAGAGGTCCACACCGATCCGCCCCATGGTGATCAGGTCGTACGCCATCGCGTTCCCTTCGTATCGGCTCTCCCCGTGTTCTAGCCCTGCGGGCGGAGCGCTGTCAATATTTTGTCCGGACATTCGGACTAGTTCTTGGGTTGGGTTCTGGGGGATTGAGGGTCGCCTATTGGGGTGGCACGTGCTGTTATGGCGCGTGTGCGGGTCGTGGGGGCTGGTCGCGCAGTTCCCCGCGCCCCTTAGGGAGTCGCTGCCCTGGAAGAGGAGGGGCTCGTGCGTGTTCTTCACGGCCATGGGTCCTACGGCTCCTGGGAGTTCGCGCTCGCCCTGCCCCATCCCCGTCTCCGGCCCGGGGTCATCAGTTATCGCGGGTTCCGGCTCGGCTTCGCGCGGCCCCGGCGGCGGCTGGAGACGCCGATCGGGGCGGCCACGCTGGTGCTGTCGTTCGGGGAGTCCGTGCGGATCTCCCGGGGCGGGCGGGAACCCGAGGCGTTCGTGTCCCTGTACTGCGGGCCCACCACCACCCCGGCCGTCGGGGAGCACGCGGGGCGGCTGGCCGGGATCGAGGTGCTGCTCACTCCGTGGGCCGCGTTCACGCTGTTCGGCACACCGCAGTACGAGCTGGCCGACCGTACCGTCGACCCCGACGAACTGCCGCACGCGCTGGCCGGCGGGGTCGGTGAACTCGCCGGCGCGCTCGCCGCGTTGCCCTCCTGGGGCGAGCGGTTCGCGCTGCTGGACGAGGTGTTCACGCGGTGGCAGGCGGCCGGGGTGCCCAGTTCGGGGCGGGTCGTGCGGGCCTGGTCGGAGCTGGTGCGGACCGGTGGGGCGATGCCCGTGCCGCGGCTCGCCGAGGAGGTGGGGTGGAGTCAGCGGCATCTGGAGAACCGGTTCCGGGAGCAGATCGGCCTGGGCCCGAAGGCGGCGGCCCGGGTGCTGCGGCTGCAACGGGCCCGGCGGCTGCTGGCGGCCGGTCGCGGCGCCGCGGAGACCGCGGCTGTCTGCGGCTTCTACGACCAGGCCCATCTGAGCGGTGAGTTCAAGGCGATGACGGGGTGCACGCCCCGGGAGTTCGCCACGGCGCGGCGGCTGCCCGTCGGGGCTCCGGCGGACGACCGGATGGCCGGTGAGGCGACCAGCCTGGTGCTAGACCCCGGCGGCAGTGCGGTTTTTTCCAAGACCTGAGCGGATCTCCCCCGGCACGCTGAGCGCCTGGCCTCGAGCCCGAGAGCCGAGGTTGGCGGGGGAACCGGCGGGCCGGACCCGACGCAGCGGGTCCGGCCCGCCCTGCCATGGTCCCCACGGCATCGTCAACGCGCCGCGCCCACGCGCCCGCGCACGCCTTTGCGGCACCTCTGTCACAAACGCCCCTCTTGTGTCACACATGTCGCGCCTACGCGGGTCTTGCGTCACACCCGGCGCACAGCCCCTGCCCTCCGGTCACAGAGCGTCGTTGACCGGGCACAGGCTTGGTGATCGCCAGCGCAGCGCCCGGTACCCCCGACGGCCGTTCCCGGCCGGCGCCGCGGCGCGCGCGGGGAGGTGCAACCGATGACGGACCGTCGGCTCTGGTCGTACAAGGAGATCGCGGCGCACATCAAGGTGCAGCCGGACACCGTGCGGTCGTACCGCAAGCACGGGCTGCTGCCGCCGCCCGACCACGTGGAGGGCGGCAAGCCCTTCTGGTACGCCGACACCGTCCGGGCCTGGGTCGCCTCACGCCCGGGCAACCGCGGCCGGAGAGAGGACTAGGCACGGTCCGTCGGGGTGCCCCGGGCGTGCGGGCACCCCGTTCAGGTCCAGGGCGCGATGACCGTGACTCCCGATCCGGGTGCCGTGCCCATCGCCGCGAGCGCGGCCGGGGTCTCGGCCAGCGTGATGGTCCGGGTGACCAGGAGGTCGGGGCGCAGCACTCCGGACGCGACCAGCTCCAGCATCGGCGGATAGGTGTGCGCGGCCATGCCGTGGCTGCCGAGGATCTCCAGCTCCCAGCCGATGGCGCGGGCCATGGGCACGGGGGTCGTGCCGTCGGGCGAGGGCAGCAGCCCCACCTGGACGTGCCGGCCGCGGCGGCGCAGTCCGTTCACCGAGGCCGCGCAGGTGGCGGGTGAGCCGAGGGCGTCGAGGGAGAGGTGGGCGCCGCCGCCGGTCAGCTCGCGGACCGCCTCGGCGGGGTCCGGCACGCTCGTCGCGTCCACACAGCTCACCGCGCCGAACTCGCGGGCCAGGTCCAGGGCCCCGGGCGACACGTCGACCGCGACCACGCGGGCCCCCGCGGCCGCCGCGATCATCACCGCCGACAGGCCCACCCCACCGCAGCCGTGCACCGCGACCCACTCCCCCGCGGCGAGCCGGCCCTGCTGCACGACCGCCCGGAACGCGGTGGCGAACCGGCAGCCGAGCGCCGCCGCGGTGGCGTAGGACAGTCCGTCGGGGATCGCGACCAGGTTCACATCGGCGTGGTCCAGGGCCACGTACTGGGCGAAGGAGCCCCAGTGGGTGAAGCCGGGCTGGGTCTGCCGCTCGCACACCTGCTGGTCGCCCGCCGCGCAGGCGGCGCAGCTTCCGCAGGCGCAGACGAAGGGGACGGTGACCCGGTCGCCGGGGCGCCGGCGGGTGACCCGGGAGCCGGTCTCCGTCACGACACCGGCGAGTTCATGGCCGGGGACGTGCGGGAGCGTGATGTCGGGGTCGTGTCCCTGCCAGCCGTGCCAGTCGCTGCGGCACAGGCCGGTGGCCTCGACCCGTACGACGACTCCGTGCTCGGCCGGCCGGGGGTCGCTCACCTCGCGTACGTCGGCGGGTTCGCCGTACTGCTCGAAGACCACGGCTCGCACGGGGGCTCCCTTCCTTCCACGCGAAGGCTGGAAGCCGGCCTCGGGTCACCAGGACTCCCCCTCCCCCGCGAGTTCCTTGCGCTCTTCCCCCTCCCCGCGCAGCCTCAACCCCACCAGCGGGAACACCAGGACCGACACCATCGCCGCCCCCACCAGTGCCGCCGCCTCGTCCGTGCGCATCGTGCCCTCGTCGACGCCGATCGTCGTGATCGCCACGACCAGCGGGAGGGCCGTGGCGGCGAACAGCGTCAGGGCCTTGCGGTCCCGGCGGGTCAGGTCGGGCGGGGCCAGGGCGTACACCGGCAGGCCGCGGACCAGCAGGAACAGGGCCAGGAAGAGTGGCAGGAGCAGCAGTGCCCGGCCGCCCGAGAGCAGGGCGGACAGGTCGAACTCGATGCCTGTGACGACGTAGAAGACGGGGACCAGGAAGCCGAAGCCCATCGCCTCGACCTTCTCCATGACCGGTTCCGCGCTCTCGGGTGCCGAGCCGTGCAGGATCAGCCGCGCGATCACGCCTGCCGCGAAGGCGCCGAGGAGGGTGTCCAGGCCCAGCACCTCGGCCAGGCCGAGCATGGCCGCCAGCAGCAGCACCACCATCCGTACGGCGAACTGGCCGCTGGTGTGCAGGGTCACCTCGACCACCCGGGAGAACCACGGTGGGCGCGGGCGCGTCGCCCACCACACCGCGACCGCCGTCAGCAGCGCGAACGCGGCCAGTACCGCCGTCGAGCGGCCCGGTGAACGGCCGCTCAGGAGAAGGGCGATGGCGATGATCGGGCCGAACTCCCCCACCGCGCCGAAGGCCGTCATCACCGTGCCGAACCGGGACCGCAGGTCCCCGGCGTCCCGCAGGAGCGGCAGGACGGTGCCGAGGGCGGTGCTGGTCAGGGCCGTGCCGATGTAGACGCCCCGGTCGAAGCCGGCGATGAGGGTGGCCAGGCCCAGGCCGACCGCCAGCGCGATCAGCCAGGCCGCCACGGAGCGCTTCAGGGGCTCCCCGCAGACCTTGTCGAACTCGATCTCGTAACCGGCGAGGAAGATCAGCATCGCCAGGCCGAGGTCGGCGAGGGTGTCGATGACCTCGCCGTCCCCCGCCCAGCCCAGGACGTCCGGGCCGACCAGGATGCCGAGGGCGATCTCGAAGATGACGAGCGGGACCGGCAGCCGGCGACTCACCCCGTGCGCGAGCAGCGGTGCCAGCACCGCGATGGACATGATCAGGATGAGCGTCCCGGACTGCGACATAAGGGGTACCTACCATAGGGTTCCGGCGAATCAGCCCAATTCGCCCTGCCTGTCCGCGACTCCCGAGGGAACCCGCCACACCGGAACGTGTCGACCGGGCCGCGGCGACCCTTCTTGGAGGAGTACCCCATAGGGGTATACGGTGGGTGGTATGGGGTCCTCGCTGACCCCGTGAGCCCCAACTGCCTCCACGAGGAGAACACCATGAGCGTCAGCGCCGTCTACAAGGTCAGCGGGATGAGCTGCGGACACTGCGAGGGCGCCGTCTCCGGCGAGATCTCCGAACTCCCCGGCGTCAGCTCCGTCAAGGCCGTCGCCTCCACCGGCGAGGTCACCGTCATCTCCGAGGCCGCCCTCGACGAGGACGCCGTGCGCGCCGCCGTCGACGAGGCCGGCTTCGAGCTCGTCGGCACCCTCTGACCTCGGGGAGCCCCGGCCCATGTCCGCCACCGTCCAGGCCCCGACAACGCCCGGCTCCGAAGTCGAGCTGCTCATCGGCGGGATGACCTGCGCCTCCTGCGCCGCCCGGGTCGAGAAGAAGCTCAACCGGATGGAGGGGGTCAGCGCCACGGTCAACTTCGCCACCGAGAAGGCGAAGGTCACCTACGTCGAAGGCGTCGAGGTCGCGGACCTGATCGCGACGGTGGTGAAGACCGGTTACACGGCCGAGGAGCCCCAGCCGGTCGCTCCGGTCGCGGACGAAGCCCCGGAAGAAGCCCCGGCGGACCCCGAACTGGCCGACTACCGGCAGCGCTTCACGGTCTCCGCCCTGCTCGCCGCGCCCGTGGTGCTGCTCTCGATGGTTCCCGCGCTTCAGTTCGACAACTGGCAGTGGCTGGCCCTCACCCTCGCCGCCCCGGTCGTCGTCTGGGGCGGCCTGCCCTTCCACCGGGCCGCCTGGACCAACGCCCGGCACGGCGCCGCGACCATGGACACCCTGGTCTCGGTCGGCACGCTGGCCGCGTTCGGCTGGTCGCTGTGGGCGCTGTTCCTCGGCGACGCGGGCATGCCCGGCATGCGGGAGAGCTTCCGCCTCACCGTCGGCGGGATGGACGGCGCCTCGGCGATCTACCTCGAAGTGGCCTCCGGGGTCGTCGCCTTCATCCTGCTCGGCCGCTGTCTGGAGGCCCGCGCCAAGCGGCGCGCGGGGGCGGCGCTGAGGGCGCTGATGGAACTCGGCGCCAAGGACGTGGCGGTCCTCCGGGACGGGCGCGAGCAGCGGATCCCGGTGGCGGAACTGGCGGTCGGGGACCGGTTCGTCGTACGGCCCGGGGAGAAGATCGCCACCGACGGCACCGTCGTCGAGGGCACCTCGGCGGTGGACGCCTCGATGCTCACCGGCGAGTCCGTACCGGCGGACGTGGCGGCCGGCGACGCCGTCACCGGCGCGACCGTCAACGCCGGCGGCCGGCTGGTCGTCGAGGCCGCACGGGTCGGCGCCGACACACAGCTGGCGCGGATGGCGCGGCTCGTGGAGGACGCGCAGAACGGCAAGGCCGAGGTGCAGCGGCTCGCCGACCGGATCTCCGCGGTGTTCGTGCCGGTGGTCCTCTTCCTCGCGGTCGCCACCTTCGGCGGCTGGCTGGGCGCGACCGGAGACACCGTGGACGCGTTCACCGCGGCCGTCGCCGTCCTGATCATCGCCTGCCCGTGCGCCCTGGGCCTCGCCACGCCCACCGCGCTGATGGTCGGCACCGGGCGCGGCGCCCAGCTCGGCATCCTGATCAAGGGCCCGGAGGTACTGGAGTCCACCCGCCGGGTCGACACCGTCGTCCTCGACAAGACCGGCACGGTGACGACGGGCCGGATGACCCTGCACGAGGTGTACGTCGCCGAGGGCACCGACGAGCGGCAGGCGCTGCGCCTCGCGGGCGCCCTGGAGCACGCCTCCGAGCACCCGGTCGCCCGTGCCGTCGCCGCGGGCGCCGAGGGGAGGGTCGGGGCGCTTCCCGCGGCCGAGCACTTCGAGAACGTCCCCGGGCGGGGCGTACGCGGGCTCGTGGAGGGCCATGAGGTCGCCGTGGGGCGCCTGTTCCCCGCCCTGCCCGAGGAGCTGGCCCGCGCCCGCGACAAGGCCGAGCGGGACGGACGTACGGCCGTCGTCGTCGGCTGGGACGGAGCGGCGCGGGCCGTGCTGGCGGTCGCCGACACGGTCAAGGAGACCAGCGCCGAGGCCGTACGGCGGCTGCGCGCGCTGGGGCTCACGCCGGTGCTGCTGACCGGGGACAACCGGGCGGTGGCCGAGGCGGTGGCGAAGAGCGTCGGGATCGAGCAGGTGATCGCGGAGGTGCTGCCCGAGGAGAAGGTCGCGGCGGTACGGCGGCTGCAGGGCGAGGGACGGACGGTCGCCATGGTCGGGGACGGCGTGAACGACGCGGCGGCGCTCGCCACGGCGGACCTGGGTCTGGCGATGGGGACCGGGACGGACGCGGCGATCGAGGCCGGGGATCTGACGCTGGTACGCGGGGACCTGCGGGTCGCCGCGGACGCGATCCGGCTGTCCCGGCGGACCCTGGCGACGATCAAGGGCAATCTCGTCTGGGCGTTCGGCTACAACGTGGCCGCGCTGCCACTGGCCGCGGCCGGCCTGCTGAACCCGATGATCGCGGGGGCGGCGATGGCCTTCTCCTCGGTGTTCGTGGTGACGAACAGCCTGCGACTGCGGACTTTCCGTTAGGGGCCCCTCTGGAGTCAGGCGCGAGCCTCACATAAGCTCTTCACAAGCCTCGCGCATCATCCTTACGCTTGGGCCTCGTCGCTGTATCCGGGTTCTTGCGCAGCTAACGGACAAATGCAAGAGACGCAGATCACAGTGATGTGAACGTAACCATCGAAGGGGTTCGAAGGTCTAAGTTGGCGATGTCGGTAAGCGTCTTGGGGGGCGCGAACTGGCATCTGGGGATGTCTTGGGGGACTTCCTCAGAGATGCGTTGCCGGGGCACGCACCCCGGGGAGCTTTGAGCGGCCCTCCCGAGCGTGCGTTGTCCCGGCAGACCGCACACGCAGTAGTACGACGAGTTCCACCGGTTCTGCTCAACGCGGCGCCGGACAACAGCGATTCAGGCGCTGTCCTCAGACGCCCGGCCGGATCCCGTGGGGGGAATCCGCACCGGGACATGGGAAGGCGCCCTGGACGTCGGCCCGTGGGGGGACCGGCGCCAGGGCGCCTTCTTCTATGCCTGGTACTTCCGCGCCGAGCGTCCAGGGGTGCCGCCTGGACGCTCGGGGCGATCAGCGCTCCTCTACCGGGACGAAGTCCCTCTCCACAACACCCGTGTAGATCTGGCGCGGGCGGCCGATGCGGGAGCCGGGCTCCTTGATCATTTCGTGCCACTGGGCGATCCAGCCCGGAAGGCGGCCGAGGGCGAACAGGACCGTGAACATCTCGGTCGGGAAGCCCATGGCCCGGTAGATCAGGCCGGTGTAGAAGTCGACGTTCGGGTAGAGGCTGCGCGAGACGAAGTAGTCGTCGGAGAGCGCGTGCTCCTCCAGCTTCAGGGCGATGTCCAGCAGCTCGTCGGACTTGCCGAGGGCCGAGAGGACGTCGTGCGCGGCGGCCTTGATGATCTTGGCGCGCGGGTCGAAGTTCTTGTAGACCCGGTGGCCGAAGCCCATCAGGCGGACGCCGTCCTCCTTGTTCTTCACCTTGCGGATGAAGGAGTCGACGTCACCGCCGGAGGCCTGGATGCCCTCCAGCATCTCCAGCACCGACTGGTTGGCGCCGCCGTGCAGCGGGCCCCACAGGGCGCTGATGCCGGCCGAGATCGAGGCGAACATGTTCGCCTGCGAGGAGCCGACCAGACGGACCGTGGAGGTCGAACAGTTCTGCTCGTGGTCCGCGTGCAGGATCAGCAGCTTGTCGAGGGCGGCGACGACGACGGGGTCGAGCTCGAACTCCTGCGCGGGGACCGAGAAGGTCATGCGCAGGAAGTTCTCGACGTAGCCCAGGTCGTTGCGCGGGTAGACGAAGGGGTGGCCGATCGACTTCTTGTACGCGTAGGCCGCGATGGTCGGCAGCTTGGCGAGCAGGCGGATGGTGGAGAGGTTCCGCTGCTTCTCGTCGAACGGGTTGTGGCTGTCCTGGTAGAAGGTCGACAGCGCGGAGACCACCGAGGACAGCATCGCCATCGGGTGGGCGTCGCGCGGGAAGCCCTTGTAGAAGTTCTTGACGTCCTCGTGCAGCAGGGTGTGCTGCGTGATGTCGTTCTTGAACGTGCTCAGCTCGTCGACGGTGGGCAGCTCACCGTTGATCAGCAGGTAGGCGACCTCCAGGAAGGTGGAGCGCTCGGCCAGCTGCTCGATCGGGTAGCCGCGGTACCGGAGGATGCCCTGCTCGCCGTCGAGGTACGTGATGGCGGATTTATAGGCGGCCGTGTTGCCATAGCCGCTGTCCAGGGTCACCAGACCGGTCTGGGCGCGGAGCTTGCCGATGTCGAAGCCCTTGTCGCCGACGGTGCTGTCGATCACCGGGTAGGTGTACTCGCCGTCGCCGTACCGCAGTACTACAGAGTTGTCGCTCACGTCTTCCCTCACCGACGTTGTGCCTCTTCTTCGAGGTTGCCCTGACTGTCTCTACCATCCCCCATTTGGCGCATGAGAGTGCACTCGGGGTCGACCATTGGGCTTATTGACGGCACTCAGTGCCGCCAACCTGCTCATCCTGCCCCCTCCGGACCGGACTCCGGAAGGGCTCTGTGACCTTTACGACTCGTTTGATCGATCAAATTTCACTCACCGCTCCCCAGCGGCCGCGGAGAGGGTGGCACTCAGACCTCCAGCGCGCGTGGTGCGAGCCTGAAGTCCAGGGCCGTGCAGCGCCGTCCCGCCGACGCCGTGCGCACCGCCTGGCCGATCGCCTTGCGCGAGCCGACGAGCACGACCAGCCGCTTCGCCCGGGTGACCGCCGTGTAGAGCAGATTGCGCTGGAGCATCATCCACGCGCCCGTGGTGACCGGGATCACCACCGCCGGGTACTCACTGCCCTGGGAGCGATGGATGGTGACCGCGTACGCGTGCGCCAGCTCGTCCAGTTCGTCGAACTCGTACGGCACCTCCTCGTCCTCGTCCGTGCGGACCGTCAGCCGCTGGTCGACCGGGTCCAGCGAGGTGACCACGCCGACGGTGCCGTTGAAGACGCCGTTCGCGCCCTTGTCGTAATTGTTGCGAATCTGGGTGACCTTGTCGCCGACCCGGAAGACCCGGCCGCCGAACCGCTTCTCCGGCAGATCGGGGCGGCCGGGCGTGATGGCCTGCTGGAGCAGGCCGTTGAGGGTGCCGGCGCCGGCCGGGCCCCGGTGCATGGGCGCGAGCACCTGGACGTCCCGGCGCGGGTCGAGCCCGAACTTGGCCGGAATCCGCCGTGCCGCCACGTCCACCGTCAGCCGTCCGGCCTCCTCGGTGTCGTCCTCGACGAAGAGGAAGAAGTCCTTCATGCCGTCGGTGACGGGATGCTGCCCGGAGTTGATCCGGTGCGCGTTGGTGACCACCCCGGACTGCTGGGCCTGGCGGAAGACCCGGGTGAGGCGGACCGCGGGGACCGGGCTGCCGTCGGCCAGCAGGTCCCTGAGCACCTCCCCCGCCCCCACGCTGGGCAACTGGTCGACGTCCCCGACGAAGAGGAGGTGGGCGCCCGGCGGGACCGCCTTCACCAGCTTGTTGGCGAGCAGCAGGTCCAGCATCGACGCCTCGTCCACCACCACCAGGTCGGCGTCGAGCGGCCGGTCCCGGTCGTAGGCCGCGTCCCCGCCGGGCTTGAGCTCCAGCAGGCGGTGCACGGTGGAGGCCTCGGCACCGGTGAGCTCGGCGAGGCGCTTGGCGGCCCGGCCGGTGGGTGCGGCGAGGACGACCTTCGCCTTCTTGGCGCGGGCCAGTTCGACGACCGAGCGCACGGTGAAGGACTTGCCGCAGCCGGGGCCGCCGGTCAGCACGGCGACCTTCTTGGTCAGCGCCAGCTTGACGGCGGCCTCCTGCTCGGGGGCGAGCTCGGTGCCGGTACGGCCCTTCAGCCAGGTCAGCGCCTTGTCCCAGGCCACGTCCCGGAACGACGGCATGCGGTCCTCGTCGGTGCGCAGCAGGCGCAGCAGCTGGGCGGAGAGGGAGAGTTCGGCGCGATGGAAGGGGACGAGGTAGACGGCGGTCACGGACTCGCCGTGCTCCCCGGGCACCTTCTCCCGTACGACACCCGGGTCGCCGCCCTCCTCGTCCGGTACGGCCAGTTCGGCGAGGCACTCGATGACGAGCCCGGTGTCGACCTGCAGCAGCTTCACAGCGTCGGCGATCAGCCGTTCCTCGGGGAGATAGCAGTGGCCCTGGTCGCTGGACTGGGACAAGGCGTACTGGAGGCCCGCCTTGACCCGCTCCGGGCTGTCGTGCGGGATGCCGACGGACTGGGCGATCCTGTCGGCGGTGAGGAAGCCGATGCCCCAGACGTCGGCGGCGAGCCGGTAGGGCTGGTTCCGCACCACGGAGATGGAGGCGTCGCCGTACTTCTTGTAGATGCGCACGGCGATGGAGGTGGACACCTCGACGGTCTGGAGGAAGAGCATGACCTCCTTGATCGCCTTCTGTTCCTCCCAGGCGTCGGCGATCTTCCGGGTCCGCTTCGGGCCGAGCCCGGGGACCTCGATGAGCCGCTTGGGCTCCTCCTCGATGATCGTCAGGGTGTCCAGGCCGAAGTGCTGGGTGATCCGGTCGGCGAAGACGGGTCCGATGCCCTTGACCAGACCGGAGCCGAGGTAGCGGCGGATGCCCTGGACGGTGGCCGGGAGGACGGTGGTGTAGTTCTCGACGGTGAACTGCTTGCCGTACTGCGGATGGGAGCCCCAGCGGCCCTCCATCCGCAGGGACTCGCCGACCTGGGCGCCGAGCAGCGCGCCGACGACGGTGAGGAGGTCACCGCCGCCGCGGCCGGTGTCGACGCGGGCGACCGTGTAGCCGTTCTCCTCGTTCGCGTACGTGATGCGCTCGAGTACCCCTTCGACCACCGCCAGATTGGACATGATCCGACGGTACCGCCCGGGTGTGACAGTGGGTCACCGCTCCCTCAGGACCGGGGTTCCTCGGCCTCCGGGGCCGGCGCGGGCTTCGTGTAGAGCACCTCGCGGACCTGTTCGGCGGCGCGCAGGATGGTCTCGCTGATGTAGTCGCTGAAGCGGGCGATGTTCTCCAGGCGGGCCGCGGCCGGAGTGCCGGGGCCGAGGACGGTGACGCCCTGTCGTGCGGTGTCGGCGACCTGGGCGATGCCGTGGGCGCTGGAGATCGTCGACTGGTACCAGACGTCGTCGTCGACGACATAGCGCTCGCGGCGGCGCTCGTCGCGCTCCCGGCGGATGAGGCCCTGGGACTCGAGGAAGGCGACCGCCTTGGACACCGAGGCCGGGCTGACCTGGAGCTTCTCGACGAGCTCGGCCGCGGTGAGGCTGCCCGCGTCGGCGGTGAAGAGGCTGGTCAGCACCCGGGCCATCATCTTGGGCACGCCCTGGGCCATGAACAGGGTCGTGAACGTCTCCTCGTACTCCCGCACGGCCTCGGGGTCGCGGCCGTGCGGCAGCGGGGCCGCCTGCGCGCCCCGGGGAGCGGTCTGCCTGCGCCGGTGGGTGCGGCGCTCGGTCGCGCGGTGGGCCAGGTCGGAGCGGTAGCCGGTGGGGCCGCCGTTGCGCTGGACCTCGCGGGTGATCGTCGAGGTGGGACGGTCGAGGCGCCTGGCGATCTCCGCGTAGGCGAGCCCGTCGCCCAGCCCCAGCGCGATCTGCTGACGTTCCTGCTGGGTGAGCCTGCCTCCCGGCATCGGGATCTCCCTCCACGAGTGCTGCCTGATACCGCCAGCATAGCGTTCACTCCCACTCTATTGCAACGAAGCCCGTGGCGATCATTGCGTTAATTCTCCTTCCATTGCAATGATTTCTCTCACTTCACCTGCTGTTACTAGGTTTCTTCGCAACGAGCTTGTTGCCGAATCTCTGAATGCAACGTAGCGTTTTCGATGTCAGAAACGGACCGCACACGAGGAGAGCACGATGAACAAGTTCGACACCACCGCCCCGGTCTCGGCCGTCGTCGACATCCCCGCCGGGCGCGTCCAGGTCATCGCCGCCGACCGCGCCGACGCCACCGTCGACGTCCGGCCCGTCAACACCGCCAAGAGCCGGGACGTGAAGGCGGCGGAGCAGGTCACGGTCGAGTACGACGACGGCGTCCTGCGCATCGCGGCACCGGCGGCGAAGAACCAGTACTTCGGCCCCTCCGGTGCCGTCGAGGTGACGGTCCAGGTGCCGACCGGCTCACGGGTCGAGGCGAAGGCGGCCGCCGCCGAGTTCCGGGCCGTCGGACGGCTCGGCGACGTCGCCTTCGACGGCGCCCGCGGCGCGATCAAGCTCGACGAGGCCGCGAGCATCCGCCTCACCGCCCACGACGGCGACATCACGGTCGGCCGCCTCAACGGCCCCGCCGAGATCAGCACCCAGAAGGGCGACATCCGGATCACCGAGGCCCTGGGCGGCACGGTCGTGCTGGAGACCCAGATGGGCGACGTGACGGTCGGCGCCGCCCGCGGGGTCTCCGCCTCCCTGGACGCCGGCACCGGCTACGGCCGCGTCCACAACGCCCTCAAGAACAGCGACGGCCCGGACGCGGGCCTGAACATCCGCGCCACCACCGCCTACGGCGACATCACCGCCCGCAGCCTCTGACAGCCCGCCCTCTTCAGGAGAACCCACCATGACCAACCCGGCCATCGCCGCACACGGACTGCGCAAGTCCTACGGCGACAAGCTCGTCCTCGACGGCATCGACCTGGTCGTCCCCGAGGGGACCGTCTTCTCCCTGCTCGGCCCGAACGGCGCCGGCAAGACCACCGCCGTGAAGATCCTCTCCACGCTGATCTCCGCCGACGCCGGCACCGTCCGGGTCGGCGGGCACGACCTCGCCGCCGAACCGCAGGCCGTGCGCCACGCGATCGGGGTCACCGGACAGTTCTCCGCGGTGGACGGACTGATCACCGGCGAGGAGAACATGCTCCTCATGGCCGACCTGCACCACCTCTCCAAGCAGGAGGGACGCAGGGTCGCGGCGGAACTGCTGGAGCGCTTCGACCTCGTCGAGGCGGCGACGAAGCCCGCGTCCACCTACTCGGGTGGCATGAAGCGGCGCCTGGACATCGCCATGACGCTGGTCGGCGACCCGCGGATCATCTTCCTCGACGAGCCGACCACCGGGCTCGACCCGCGGGCCCGGCACAGCATGTGGCAGATCATCAGGGAACTGGTCTCCGGCGGCACCACGGTCTTCCTCACCACCCAGTACCTGGAGGAGGCCGATGAACTGGCCGACCGCATCGCCGTGCTGAACGACGGCAGGATCGCCGCCGAGGGTACGGCCGACGAGCTCAAGCGCCTGATCCCCGGCGGGCACATCCGGCTCCGCTTCACCGACCCGGCCGCGTATCGAAGCGCCGTCGCCGCCCTGCGCGAGGGCACCCGGGACGACGAGTCCCTGTCCCTCCGGCTGCCGAGCGACGGCAGCCAGCGCGAACTGCGCGCCGTCCTCGACTGGCTGGACTCGGCCGGCATCGAGGCCGACGAGCTGACCGTGCACACCCCCGACCTCGACGACGTCTTCTTCGCCCTGACCGGCGGCGACGCGCGCGTCCCCCACCAGACCAAGGAGAACGCCCGATGAGCACCCACCTGTCCCTGGCCCTGCGGGACTCGTCCACGATGCTGCGGCGCAACCTCCTGCACGCCCGGCGCTATCCGTCCCTCACGCTGAACCTGCTGCTCACGCCGATCATGCTGCTGCTGCTGTTCGTCTACATCTTCGGCGACACGATGAGCGCCGGACTCACGGGCGGTGAGCCGGACCGCTCCGCGTACGTCGCCTACCTCGTCCCCGGTCTGCTGCTGATGACCATCGGCAGCACCACGATCGGGACGGCGGTGTCCGTCTCCACCGACATGTCCGAGGGGATCATCGCCCGGTTCCGCACGATGGCGATCCACCGACCCTCGGTGCTCGTCGGACATGTCATCGGCAGCGTGCTGCAGTCGGTCGTGAGCGTGGTCCTGGTGGGCGCCGTGGGTGTGGCCATCGGGTTCCGTTCCACGGACGCCACGATCGTGGAGTGGCTGGCCGCGTTCGGACTGCTGGTGCTGTTCGCCCTGGCGCTCACCTGGATCGCGGTCGGCATGGGCCTGATCAGCCCGAACGCCGAGGCCGCCAGCAACACCGCGCTGCCGCTGATCCTGCTGCCGCTGCTGTCCAGCGCCTTCACCCCGGTCGACTCGATGCCCGGCTGGTTCCGGCCGATCGCCGAGTACCAGCCCTTCACCCCCGCCATCGAGACCCTGCGCGGCCTCCTCCTCGGCACCGAGATCGGCCACAACGGCTGGCTGGCCCTCGCCTGGTGCCTCGGCCTCTCGGTGCTCGGCTACTTCTGGTCGACCGCCAAGTTCAACCAGGACCAGAAGTAACGCCATGACAGCGCGGGCGACTTCCCGCGACCCGTCCCGTCCCAGGGCGGCGTGACCCCGACACCAGGTCGGCGCACGCCGCCCTGTCGGCGTCCCCGAAGCCCTGCCGGCGTCCCCGCCGCCCCTCACCCGAACAGGACGACCCGATCGGCCGTCACGTCGAACCCGAGCACCGCACAACCGTGAGCGCCCTCCGGATCCATCAACACCGGCTTGCCCAGCCGCCGTCCGAGGTCCCGCAGGAAGCCGCAGAACACGTCGAGGCGTTCCTGCCCCTGCAACTCCCGCACATCGACGTCGAAGTCGATCTCCTCGTCGGAGAGGAACCGGAAGATCGCCAGTACCTCTTCGGCCGGCCGGACCCGAAGGTTCGGGCACTCCGCCTCCGCCGGACGGGACAGCACGGCCTCCGCCCGAGGCATCGGCAGGCGCGTGTCGCCCTCCACGTACTCGTACGTCCAGCCCTTCTCCTCGACGAGGTCGAGGAGCGCCTGCCAGTCCGCCGCCGAGGTGTCCGGGACCCGCAGGTCCGGCAGTGATCCCATCTGATGCGGGTCGAAGAAGTCGCTCACGTCGTCCCACAGCAGATCGGCCACGCCGTCATGCTGGCACGCCCGAGGCTCAGCCGGCGTGTTCCTTCACGTGGTTGATGACCTTCTCGAAGTCCTCCGTGGGCGAGAACTCGACCAGTTCGCAGTCCTCCAGGGCTACGGGGACGTGGCCGGGGGCCCAGTAGTAGGCCTGGCCGGCCTCGTAGGTGTCCTCGCCGTCCGGGGTGCGCATCCGCAGGCGGCCCTTGAGGAGGTAGCCCCAGTGCGGGCACTGGCAGGCGTCGTCGGGGAGGCCCTTCATCGCGGGGCCCATGTCCGTGCCCTCGGGGAGCCGGATGTAGCCGACGGACAGGCCGCCGCCGATCGGCTGGGTGCGCAGTTCCACCCCGCCGCCTTCCATCGCTATGGGTACGTCGTTCCGCGCCGCCGCTGTCATGGCTCCTCCTCGAGGAAACGGATCCCGAACTTCCAGAACATCACGATCCGGTGTCGGGGGCTTGTCAGGCGCCGTGTAATCGATTCCAATCCTCTCTACCAAGGTCGATGTAATCGATTCCAACGTTTCCACGAGGAGGTGGAACGGCGATGGCGAGCATCAAGGACGTCGCCGCCGAGGCGGGCGTCTCCGTCGCCACGGTCTCGCGCGTCCTGAACGACCACCCGTCGGTCAGCGCCGACGCGCGCACCCGGGTCCTGGCCGCCGTGGCGGCACTGGGCTACCGTCCGAACGCCGTCGCCCGTTCCCTGCGCACCGACCAGACCCACACTCTCGGCCTGGTCATCAGCGACGTGCTCAACCCGTACTTCACCGAACTGGCCCGCTCCGTCGAGGAGGAGGCCCGCGCCCTCGGCTACAGCGTGATCATCGGCAACGCCGACGAGCGGCCGGAGCTCCAGGACCACCACGTGCGGAACCTGCTCGACCGGCGCATCGACGGACTCCTCGTCTCCCCCACCGACGGCGGCTCCCCGCTGATGCTGGACGCCGCCCGGGCCGGGACCCCGATGGTCTTCGTGGACCGGTGGATCCCGGGTGTCGAGGTGCCGGTCGTGCGGTCCGACGGCCGGACCGCCGTGCGCGATCTGGTCGCGCATCTGCACTCCCTCGGGCACCGGCGGCTCGCCATCATCGCGGGCCCCGCCGCCACCACCACCGGACGCGAGCGCGTGGAGTCCTTCCGGGAGGCGCTTCAGGCGTACGGCCTCGAACTCCCCGACGCCTACATCGGCCAGGGCGACTTCCAGGCCGAGAGCGGCCGCCGGGTCACCGAGGGCTTCCTCGACCTGCCCGAGCCGCCCGAGGTGGTGTTCGCCGCCGACAACCTGATGGCGCTCGGCGCCCTGGACGCCGTACGCGCGCGTGGGCTGCGGATCCCGCACGACCTCGCGCTCGCCGCGTTCGACGACATCCCGTGGTTCGTGCACACCGATCCGCCGATCACCGCGATCGCCCAGCCCACGGGCGAGCTGGGCCGGGCCGCCGTACGGGCCCTGGTCGACCGCGTCGAGGGCCGGGCCGGCGAGTCCGTCACCCTCCCCGCCCGCCTCGTCGTACGCCGCTCGTGCGGCGAGGACCCCGTACAGAAGAGGAGCAAGTCGTGAGCGACCCGGACGAGTTGCTGCGCATCGAGGGCATCCGGAAGACCTTCCCGGGCGTGGTCGCGCTGGACGGCGTCGACTTCGATCTGCGCCGGGGCGAGGTGCATGTGCTGCTCGGTGAGAACGGCGCGGGCAAGAGCACGCTGATCAAGATGCTCTCCGGCGCGCACACCCCCGACGCCGGGCGGATCCTGGCGGGCGGCGAGGAGGTGCGCATCCACGGTGCGCAGGACTCCGAGCGGCTCGGGATCGCCACCATCCACCAGGAGTTCAACCTCGTCCCCGATCTGACGGTCGCCGAGAACATCTTCCTCGGCCGCCAGCCGCGCCGGTTCGGGATGATCGACCGCAAGCGGATGGAGGCACAGGCCGCTGAACTGCTGCTGCGGGTCGGGGTGGAGGTGTCGCCCCGCGCGCGGGTGCGTGAACTCGGTATCGCGCGGCTGCAGATGGTCGAGATCGCCAAGGCGCTCAGCCTCGACGCGCGCGTGCTCATCATGGACGAGCCGACCGCCGTGCTCACCTCCGAGGAGGTCGACAGGCTCTTCGCCATCGTGCGCTCGCTGCGCGAGGACGGCGTGGGCATCGTCTTCATCACCCACCATCTGGAGGAGATCGCCGCCCTGGGCGACCGGGTCACGGTCCTGCGGGACGGCCGGTCCGTCGGGCAGGTGCCCGCCTCGACGCCGGAGGACGAGCTCGTACGGCTGATGGTGGGGCGGTCCATCGAGCAGCAGTACCCCCGCCAGGACACCGACAAGGGTGCCGCGCTGCTGACCGTCGAGGGGCTCACCCGGGACGGCGTCTTCCACGACGTCTCCTTCGAGGTGCGCGCCGGTGAGGTCGTCGGCATCGCCGGGCTGGTCGGCGCGGGCCGTACCGAGGTCGTGCGGGCGGTGTTCGGCGCCGATCCGTACGACGAGGGCGCGGTGAAGGTCGCCGGGGCACCCTTGAAGGGGCATGACGTCAACTCCGCGATGGCGGCGGGCATCGGGCTGATCCCGGAGGACCGCAAGGGCCAGGGCCTGGTGCTCGACCAGTCGGTCGAGGAGAACCTCGGCCTGGTGACCCTGCGCGCCGCCACGCGCGCTGGGCTCGTCGATCTCAAGGGGCAGCGGGAGGCCGCCGCGCGGATCGCCGAGCAGCTCGGGGTGCGGATGGCGGGGCTGGGACAGCACGTCCGCACGCTGTCGGGCGGCAACCAGCAGAAGGTCGTCATCGGCAAGTGGCTGCTCGCCGACACCCGGGTGCTGATCCTCGACGAGCCGACGCGCGGCATCGACGTCGGCGCCAAGGTCGAGATCTACCAGCTGATCAACGAACTCACCGCGCGGGGCGCCGCCGTCCTCATGATCTCCAGCGATCTGCCGGAGGTCCTCGGCATGAGCGACCGCGTCCTGGTGATGGCTCAGGGCCGGATCGCGGGCGAACTCGCGGCCGGCGAGGCCACCCAGGACGCCGTGATGGCCCTCGCCGTGAGCACCACCGCTACCACCGAAGACCCGACCGAAGTGGAGGCCCCCCGTGGCCGCTGACACGCTCAAGAGCACGACGGGCGCCTCAGGGCTGCGCCGGCTGCTCCTCGACAACGGCGCGCTCACCGCGCTGATCGTCCTCGTCGTCGCCATGTCGGCGCTGTCCGGCGACTTCATGACGACGGACAACCTGCTCAACGTCGGCATCCAGGCCGCCGTGACCGCCATCCTCGCCTTCGGCGTCACCTTCGTGATCGTCTCGGCGGGCATCGACCTGTCGGTCGGCTCGGTGGCGGCCCTGTCGGCCACCGTCCTCGCCTGGAGCGCCACCTCGGAGGGCGTGCCGGTCGCCCTGGCGGTCCTCCTCGCGGTCGCCACCGGCATCGCCTGCGGCCTGGTCAACGGCTTCCTGATCTCGTACGGCAAACTCCCGCCGTTCATCGCGACGCTCGCCATGCTGTCCGTGGCGCGCGGTCTGTCGCTGGTGATCTCGCAGGGCTCCCCGATCGCCTTCCCGGACTCGGTCTCGCACCTCGGTGACACCCTCGGCGGCTGGCTGCCGGTGCCCGTGCTGGTGATGGTCGCCATGGGTCTGCTCACGGCGTTCGTACTGGGCCGGACGTACATCGGCCGCTCCATGTACGCGATCGGCGGCAACGAGGAGGCGGCCCGCCTCTCCGGTCTGCGGGTGAAGCGGCAGAAGCTCGCGATCTACGCGTTCTCCGGGCTGTTCGCCGCCGCGGCGGGCATCGTGCTCGCCGCCCGGCTGTCCTCCGCGCAGCCGCAGGCCGCGCAGGGCTACGAGCTGGACGCGATCGCCGCGGTCGTCATCGGCGGCGCCTCGCTGGCGGGCGGTACGGGCAAGGCGTCCGGGACGCTGATCGGCGCGCTGATCCTCGCGGTGCTCAGGAACGGGCTCAACCTCCTTTCGGTGTCCGCCTTCTGGCAGCAGGTCGTCATCGGTGTCGTGATCGCGCTGGCGGTGCTGCTGGACACGGTCCGGCGCAAGGCCGGGGCCACGCCCGCGCCCGCCGGCGGCGGCGACAAGGGCAAGCAGGCGGTCACCTACCTGCTCGCTGCCGTCGTCGCGGCGGCGGTCGTCGGGGCCACCTCCTTCCTGCACTCCGGTACGTCCGAGGCGAAGAGCCAGAAGATCGGGCTCTCCCTCTCCACCCTCAACAACCCCTTCTTCGTGCAGATCCGCGCCGGAGCACAGGCCGAGGCGGAGAAGCTGGGCGTGGACCTGACCGTCACCGACGCGCAGAACGACGCCTCCCAACAGGCCAACCAGTTGCAGAACTTCACCAGCGAGGGCCTCGGCACGATCATCGTGAACCCGGTGGACTCCGACGCGGTGACCCCGGCCGCCAAGGCGGTCAACAAGGCGGACATCCCGCTGGTCGCCGTCGACCGGGCCGTGAACAACGCGACCACCGCCGCGCTCGTCGCCTCCGACAACGTCACCGGCGGCGAGCAGGCCGCCAAGGCGCTCGCCGGGAAGCTCGGCGGCAAGGGGCGGATCGTGGTGCTCCAGGGCCAGGCCGGCACCTCCGCCAGCCGGGAGCGCGGCGCGGGCTTCACCGAAGGGCTGAAGGCCTACCCGGGCATCGAGGTCGTCGCGAAGCAGCCCGCCGACTGGGACCGCACCAAGGGCCTGGACGTCATGACCAACCTGCTCCAGGCCAACCCGGACATCGACGGTGTCTTCGCGGAGAACGACGAGATGGCGCTGGGCGCGATCAAGGCGCTCGGCGCGAAGGCCGGGAAGTCCGTCCAGGTCATCGGGTTCGACGGAACCGAGGACGGTCTGCAGGCCGTCGAGGAGGGCACGCTGTACGCGTCCGTCGCGCAGCAGCCGGCTCAACTCGGCAGGATCGCGGTGCGCAACGCCGTGAAGACCGCCGGGGGCGACCGGGTCGAGAAGTCGGTGATGGTGCCGGTGAAGGTGGTCACGCAGCAGAACGTGGCCGAGTTCGGGCAGGGCTGACGGGCCCTCAAGGCCTCCGCAGGGGAGACGACTGATGTACGACTACGACCTCCTGGTCGTGGGATCGGCCAACGCCGACCTGGTGATCGGCGTGGAGCGCAGGCCGGGCGCGGGCGAGACCGTGCTCGGCTCCGATCTCACCGTCCACCCGGGCGGCAAGGGCGCGAACCAGGCGGTCGCCGCGGCCCGGCTCGGGGCCCGTACGGCCCTGCTGGCCCGGGTCGGCGACGACGCGCACGGCAGGCTGCTGCGGGACTCCCAGCGGCGGGCCGGGGTGGACACGGTGGGCGTGCTGGTCGGCGGTGCGCCGACCGGGGTCGCGCTGATCACCGTGGACCCGTCCGGGGACAACAGCATCGTGGTCTCCCCGGGCGCCAACGGCCGGCTCACGCCAGGGGACGTACGGGCCGCCGCGAGCCTCTTCCAGGCCTCGCGGGTGGTCTCCGCACAGCTGGAGATCCCGCTGGAGACGGTCGCGGAGGTCGTACGGAGCCTGGCGGACGGCGGCCGGTTCGTGCTGAACCCGTCGCCGCCGCGGCCGCTGCCCTCGGAGGTGCTGGCCGCGTGTGATCCGCTGATCGTCAACGAGCACGAGGCGAAGGTGATCCTGGGCGGCTCCTTGGTGAGCGAGGAGCCCGCGGACTGGGCGCGGCTGCTGCTGGCGAAGGGCCCGCGGTCGGTGGTGGTGACACTGGGCGCGCAGGGCGCGCTGGTGGCCTCCTCCGACGGTGTGGCCCGGATCCCGGCCGTGAAGGTGGCGGCCGTGGACACCACCGGCGCCGGGGACGCGTTCACGGCGGCGCTGGCGTACCGCCTGGGCGCCGGAGCCACCCTGCCCGAGGCGGCGGCCTACGCGGCCCGGGTGGGCGCGGCGGCGGTCACGAAGGAGGGCGCGCAGGCGTCGTTCCCGACGGCGGCCGAAGTCGAGGCCCGGTGAGGAAGTCGGGCATCCTGAACCGTCATCTCGCCGGGGCGCTCGCCGAGTTGGGGCACGGGGACGGGGTGCTGGTGTGTGACGTAGGAATGCCGGTGCCCGACGGTCCCCGGGTCGTCGATCTGGCGTTCCGGGCCGGGGTGCCGTCCTTCGCCGAGGTGGTGGCGGGGCTGCTGGACGAGCTGGTGGTGGAGGGTGCCACGGCCGCGCGGGAGGTGCGCAGGGCCAATCCGGCCGCGTCCGCGCTGCTGGACGGGCACTTCCCCGAGCTGCTCCTGGTCCCGCACGAGAAGCTCAAGGAGCTGTCACGGGACGCGCGTCTGGTCGTACGCACCGGAGAGGCACGGCCGTACGCGAACGTGCTGCTGCGCTGCGGAGTGTTCTTCTGAGGTCTGTCCGGCCGGCCCTCGGGCCCCGGACATGCTTCGAGGGGGCCCGGTCCGTCGACCCGGCCCCCTCGCGCTTTCCCCCTCCGTGTCAGAACCCCCCGCGATCCCCCCAGATCCCCCTCCAAGAAGTTCTGACACCAAGTACGACCCGCGACCCCCGGGAAGGGTTGCACGGCTTCCGAAGAATTTTTCCGGTTGGCGGGGGAGGCGGGGGTGGGGCGATGATGGACGGAAAGTGAGAAGGTGAACGATCACGAGCGACCGAGAGCCGAAGAGGGCTCGTCCCTCATCCCGGCAGGCGTCCTCCGAGGAGCGGTTGTCCGCTCCGGAGGCGATGCGCAGCGCGATCGAGCAGCTGAGTGAGCTGCTGGGCAGGATCCCCGAGTCCGTCTCGTCGCTGAAGCCGACCGACCAGGGCTGGGAAGCCGGTGTCGAGGTCCTGGAGCTGGAGCGCATCCCCGAGACGACCAGTGTGATGGCCAGCTACCAGGTGACGCTGGATTCCGGGGGACAGCTGGTGGCGTACGAGCGCAAGCGCCGCTACACGCGCTCGCAGGTCGACAGGGCGGACGGCCGGTAGACCGGTTCCCTTCGCTGGAAGGGAAACACACCATGACTGTGGTGCCACAGGCGAACAGCGGGGGCGCGGCCGGTGGTGGCGGCGGCTCGGGAAACCTCTATGACGTGCTGGAACTCGTCCTCGACCGGGGTCTGGTCATCGACGCCTTCGTGCGGGTGTCCCTCGTGGGCATCGAGATCGCGAAGGTCGACGTCCGGGTCGTCGTCGCCAGCGTCGACACCTATCTGCGCTTCGCCGAGGCGTGCAACCGGCTGGACCTGGAGGCGGGCCCCAGGGCTCCGGCGAAGCTCACCGACGTCGTCCAGGGGGTCACGGAGGGCGGCGAGGAGGGCAAGGGCAAAGGAGCGCTGACCGGCGCGGCCGAAGCGGTCACCGACTCGCTGACCGGGGGGCGCGAGAAGGAGCCCGAGCACGCCGAGCGCGGCTCGCGCCGCCGTTCCTCGCGGGACCGGGACCGGGACCGCGACCGGGACTCCGGCGGGGAGCGGGAGGAGTGAGCGCGCGATGTCCGTGTACGACGTGAAGGGCCTCCTGGACGAGGACGCCCTGTTGCGCACCGTCCTCGGGGACGGCGAGGGCGTGGCGTTCCGGCTGCGCGGACCGCTGCCGCCGTACAGCTTCGTCTGAGCCGGGGAGGCGCCGTGGGACTGGTCACCGAGATTCTTCTGTCGCCTTTTGCCCCGGTTCGTGGCGTGGGCTGGGTACTCGACAAAGTGGTCCGGACCGCCGAGGACGCGTACTACGACCCCGCCCCGGTGCAGGAGGCCCTGGTGAGGCGAGCCGGGCCGCAAGGGCCGTGAGGCAGAAAGAAGAAAGGCCATGAACAACGCCAAGATCGGCGCGGCTTTCCTGGGCGGGTACGTGCTGGGCCGGACGAAGAGGGCCAAGCTCGCGCTCGGGCTCGGGGCGGCGCTGGCCGGGTCGCGGGTCAACCCCGCGCAGCTCGGCAAGACGCTCCAGCAGTCCCCCTTCGTCAACACCCTCACCAAACAGGTACGGACCGAACTGACCGGTGCCGGGAAGGCGGCGGCCACCTCCGTGCTGACGGCGAAGGCCGACCACCTGGCCGACGCCCTGCACAACCGCACCAGCGGACTGCGGGAGAAGGGGCACGCGACCGAGGACGAGGAACCGGAGGAGACGTACGAGGAGGAAGAACCGGAGGAGGAAGAGGAGGAAGAAGAGGAGGAGGAACCGGAGGAGGAAGAGCCGGAGGAGGGCGACGAGGAGGAGCAGCCCCGGGCGAAGACCCGGCGCCGGAGCTCCGGCCAGGGCACGGGCCGGGCCGCGAAGAAGACAGGCACGGGCCGGGCCGCGAAGAAGACGTCCTCCGCGCAGGGCCGCTCGCGCAGCGGTACCTCTCGATCGAGGAGCCGGGACGATGGCTGAGGGCAAGGGCACGGGACGTGGCTCCGGGGGCGCCGGCACCAAGTCCGCCGGGAAAGCCGGGCAGCCGCAGGGCACCGACCGGCTCAAAGAGGAGTTGCAGCAGTATGTCGAGGCCCGCGTCCAGGCCGCGCTGGAGAACATGGGGCACCGGATGGACACGGGCGCGAAGAAGCTCGGCGAGGCGCATGTCGGTCCGGGCGCGCTGACCTCGGCGGCGGCCCGGGGCGCCCGGCGGGTCCGCGACCGCGTGCCGGGGGGCGAGGCCCTGTCCTCGACGGCCACGCATGCCAAGGACAGCGTGGTCGGCAAGGCCAAGGACGTCGGGCAGCACGGGCTCGGGGGTGCCACGAAGAAGTCGCAGGACAAGACCCCGGACGCCGGGGGCAAGGGGATGACCATCATCGAGGACATCGACGTGGGTGTCCCGGTGCGCGTGGCCTACGACCAGTGGACGCAGTTCCAGGAGTTCAAGCGGTTCACCAAGGGCGTGGTCGACGTCCAGCAGAAGGACGAGACCACGTCGAACTGGCACGTCAAGGTGGCCAAGGCGAACCGCCGCTGGCAGGGGACGGTCACCGAGCAGGTGCCCGACGAGCGGATCGCCTGGACGTCCGAGGGCCCCAAGGGCACCACCAAGGGCGTCGTCACCTTCCATCCGCTCGGCGAGAACCTCACCAAGGTGCTGCTCGTCCTGCGCTACTTCCCCCAGGGTCCGATCGAGCGGATCGGCGGCCTCTGGCGGGCCCAGGGCCGGCGCGCACGGCTCGACCTGAAGCTCTACCGCAGCTTCGTGACCATGCGCGGCGAGGCCACCGGAAGCTGGCGCGGGGAGATCCGCGACAGCGAGGTGGTGCGCTCCGACGAGGAGGCGCAGGAGGAGGACGAGGAGCGGTACGACGAGAACGCGGAGGACGACGAGAACGCGGAGGACGAGTACGACGAGGAAGAGGCGGAGGAACCGGAGGAGGACGACTGGGACGAGGACGAGGACGAAGAAGACGAGTACGGGGAAGACGAGTACGACGACGAGGACGGCGGCTCCGACGGCGTCCGTGACGACAGGTCGAGGACATCGTGAACCAACCCGAGCCCCGCTTCGGCGGCATGCCCTCGTCCAGCGGCTTTTCCTCGTACGGCGGCCAGCAGTCCGGGTCCAACCTGGCCGACATCCTCGAGCGCGTGCTCGACAAGGGCATCGTCATCGCCGGCGACATCAGGATCAACCTGCTCGACATCGAGCTGCTCACGATCAAGATCCGGCTCCTCGTGGCCTCCGTCGACAAGGCCAAGGAGATCGGCATCGACTGGTGGGAGCACGACCCCGCGCTGTCCTCCCGCGCGCACGACCGGCACGAGGACCGTGACCGCCGGGAGGACCGCGACCGCCTGGAGGAGCAGAACAGGAAGCTGCGGGCCGAGGTGAAGGAGCTGCGCCGCCGTGTCGAGGAGTCCCCGGCCGAACTCCCGCCACGCACCCGCCGGTCCCGTGAGCCGGAACGGGAGCCCGCCAAGGAGCCGCGGCGCGCCCGGCGCAAGGTGAGGGACGCCGAGGACGGGGACCGGGAGTCGTGAGCGGCCGCCCGAGCTACGTCTACGCCGTCGTCCCGGCCCCGGCCGCGGCGGCGCCCCCGGCACCGGCCGGGTTGCGCGGGGTGGCCGGCGCGCCGGTGACGTTCGTGCAGGCGGGGGCCGTGTCCGCGGCGGTCAGCGAAGTGTCCGGCGAGGAGTTCTCGGAGGAGGCGCTGAAGCGGCGTCTGGAGGACCTGGACTGGCTCGCGGAGACGGCCCGCGCCCATCACTTCGTCGTCGACACCCTGGCCACGCGGACGACGGTCCTGCCCCTGCGACTGGCCACCGTGTACCGCGACGAGGCCCGGGTCGCCGAGGTGCTGAGCGAGCGTCAGGAGGTCTTCACCACGCTGCTGGACCGGCTGGCGGGCCATGTGGAGTGGGGAGTGAAGGTGTACGCGGAGGCCGCGCCCGCCGCGGCCTCCGCGCCCGAGCCAGAGTCGGGCCGCGCCTACCTGCGGCAGCGCCGGCAGCAGTACCACAGCCGCGAGGAGGTCTGGCGGTCCGCCGAGGCCGTCGTACGGCGGACCGAGGAGGAGGCCCGCGCGCTGGCCGTGGACCGGGCCCGGCACCGGCCGCAGTCCGGCGACCTGGCCGAGAGCCCCGGCGAGAACGTGGCCAACGACGCCTATCTCGTCCCGCTGCGGCTCGCGGAGGAGTTCCGGGACCGGATGCTGCACGCGGCCGACGGTCTGTCCGGCGTACGGGTGGAGGTCACCGGCCCCTGGGCGCCGTACTCGTTCGCGGTGCTGCCCGAAGGGCCCGGGCTGCGATGAGCGGGTACGACGCGCCCCTGGGCGACGACCGGCCGATCAGCGGGCGGCAGGTGGCGCTGATCGACCTGCTCGACCGGCTGCTCACCGGCGGAGTGGTGATCACCGGCGATGTCGTGCTGTCGATCGCCGACATCGACCTGGTGCGGGTCTCGCTGCGCGCGGTGGTGGTCGCCGTGCGCGATCAGCTGGCGGAACAGTGGCCGCTGCCGGCGGCCCCGGAGGACGGTGGCGACGATGACTGGCCCCTCGGCTGACCGGCTGCGGGAGGTGTCCGAGGCCGCGAGCCGCGCGTTCTCGCTGCTCCCGGCCCGGCCCGACGACGTCCCGCGGCCGTCCGCCGGACAGTCCGCCGCGCGCCGGCTGCACGCCGATCCGGACACCGTCGAGCGGGACCTGGTCCGGCTGGTCCTCACCCTCGTCGAGCTGCTGCGCCAGCTGATGGAACGGCAGGCCCTGCACCGGGTCGACCAGGGCGGTCTGACCGAGGAGCAGGAGGAGCGGCTGGGGCTGACGCTGATGCTGCTGCACGACCGGATGGCCGAGCTGTGCGACCGTTACGGCCTCACCCTGGAGGACCTCAACCTCGACCTCGGGCCTCTCGGTCCCCTGCTGCCCCCGCAGTGAGCGAGCATGGGGACATGGCGGACTCGTCCCTGCGCATCAACGCCCTGATCGTCGACGCCCTCAACCCCGAGCGACTGGCCGCGTTCTGGTCCGAGGTGCTCGGCAGACCCGTGGTGGGCCGCACCGGGCCCTATGTGTGGCTGCGGCGGGAGCAGGGGCTCGGGCTCGGCTTCCAGCGGGTCGGGGAGCCCGCGCGGGGCAAGAACCGGATGCACTTCGACGTCAGCTCGCCCGATCCGGCCGCCGAGCGGCGGCGGATCGAGCGGCTGGGCGGGCGCCGGCTGGAGGAGTACGCCGACGGCGGGTTCCTGGTGATGGCGGACCCGGAGGGCAACGAGTTCTGCGTCATCCCGGACGGCCCGTTCGAGATGGACGACGAGGGGCGTACGGACTACCTGGGCTGACCCTGGTGGAGCCGCTCCAGCAGCGCCGACTCCCCCTCGCTCAGCCGTAGTCCGCCCGCCGCCACGTTCTGCGTCAGGTGGTCCGGGTCGCCCGTGCCGGGGATGGCAAGGACGTGCGGGCCCCGGTGCAGCGTCCAGGCCAGCCGGATCTGGGTCGGGGTGACCCCGTGCGCGTCGGCGACGGCACGGATCGCCGGGTCCTCCCCCTCCCCCGCGTCCACCGCGCCCGCCTCCCGGCGAGGGCCGGCGATGGAGTAGAAGGGCACGAACGCCACCCCCTGCTCCCCGCACTCCCGCACGAAGGCGTCCTGGTCGGGGCGGACTCCGAGGCCGTACTGGTTCTGGACGCAGACCACCGGGGCGATCTTCTGGGCCTCCGCCAGGTGCGCGGGCGTGACGTTGGACAGGCCGAGGTGGCGGATCAGGCCCGCGGAGCGCAGCTCGGACAGGGCACCGAAGCGCTCGGCGACCGAGTCGGTGCCGACGATCCGGAGGTTGACCAGGTCGAGGTGGTCGCGGCCGAGCTGGCGGAGGTTCTCCTCGACCTGGGCGCGCAGCGCCTCCGGGGTCCTCGCGTGCTGCTCCCAGTGGCCCGAGCGGTCACGGCCGGGCCCGACCTTCGTGGCGATGACGAGGTCGTCGGGGTACGGGGACAGCGCCCGGTTGATCAGTTCGTTCGCCGAGCGCAGGGAGGAGAAGTAGAAGGCCGCCGTGTCGATGTGGTTCACGCCCAGCTCCCGTGCCCGGCGCAGGACGCGGATCGCCTGGTCGCGGTCCCTCGGGACGGCGTCCGGCACGAGGGCCGCGCCGTACTGGGGCAGCCGCATCGCGCCGAACCCGATTCGGTTGACCTCCAGGTCACCGAGGGCCCAGGTGCCCGCTGCCGCCGCCGTGATGTCGTTCTCTCGCCGAGTCATGCCGGAAGGATCGCCTCGGCGCTAAGCTCCCGCCAACCTTTCAGCCGTGGCCGAAACCAGTGGGGGGTAGTTGGTCATGGAGGCGGAACTGGAGTTCTCTGCCGGGGACTTGGCGCGACTGCGGTTCGCGGTGTCGCCGCTGTGGGAGGTCGGGACGAGCTTCCGGCTGCTCGCGGCGGGGCGCCCGCACCCGGTGCACCGGGCCTGGGCCGAGCAGGTGCGCCCGCGGGTGGCGGCCGCGGGCCTGGACCGCGACCGGCTCGCCGAGCTGGTCCCGCCCGACGGCTACGTCCCCGACTTCCTCAACCCGGCACCGAGCGGCCCGACGCCCTCCCTCGCCGAGGAGCTGACCGCCGTACGGGCCGCTCCCGCCGAGCAGGTGCGCCGGGATCTGGAGCGTCTGGAGCGGGAGCAGGGCCGCTCACTGGGCCCCCGGCTGTGCGCCCTGTACGACGACCCGGCCGCCCAACTGCCCAGGTTCGCCGAGGAGATCGAGGCCTACTGGCAGTTGGCGCTGGCCCCCTACTGGGCCCGGATCCGGGCGGTGCTCGACGCCGATGTGCTGTACCGCGCCCGGCAGCTCGCCGAGCACGGCACCGCCCGTCTGCTGAACGACCTGCACGGGACGGCGAGTTGGGAGGGCACCACCCTCCGGCTGCGGGAGCGCAGGCGCGGCCTGTCCCGCGCCACGGCGGGAGCCGGTCTCGTGCTCGTCCCGTCCGCCTTCACCGGCCCCGGTCTGCTCACCCGGGTGACACCCCCGGACCCGCCCCAGCTCGCCTACCCGGCCCGGGGCACCGGGACGCTGTGGCAGCGCCGGCCGATCCCGGCCGCCGGCGCCCTGGCCGCCGTACTGGGCCGGTCCCGCACCCGGCTGCTGACGGAGCTGGACACCCCGGCCGCCACGACCGACCTGGCCCGGCGGACGGGGCTGTCCCCGGCCGCCGTGTCCCAGTCGCTCACGGCGCTGCGCGACGCGGGTCTGGTCAGCGCCCACCGGGCGGGCCGCTGGGTCCTCTACGCCCGCACCGCCACCGCCGACGCGCTGCTCAGCCCGCGTGCGCCAGAAAGCGCTGAGCCGTCTCCCGCAGAACCTCCCGGCCGTCCCGAGCCCACAGCGCGTCGTTGAACAGCTCCACCTCGATGGCGCCGGTGTAGCCGGCGGCCTCCACACAGCCCTTCCACTCCCGCATGTCGATCGAGCCGTCGCCGATCTGCCCGCGGCCGTTGAGCACGCCCTCGGGCAGCGGGGTGGTCCAGTCGGCGAGCTGGAAGGTGTGGATACGGCCGCCCGCACCCGCCCGCGCGATCTGCGCGGGCGCCTGGTCGTCCCACCAGATGTGGTACGTGTCCACCGTGACGCCGACCTGCTCGGCGGGGAAGCGTTCGGCCAGGTCCAGGGCCTGGGCGAGGGTGGAGACCACACAGCGGTCGGAGGCGAACATGGGGTGGAGCGGTTCGATGGCCAGCCTCACCCCGCGCTCGACGGCGTACGGGCCCAGCACCGCGAGCGCGTCGGCGATGCGCTCCCGGGCGCCGCGCAGGTCCTTGGAGCCGGGCGGGAGGCCGCCGGAGACGAGGACGAGGGTGTCCGTGCCGAGGGTCGCCGCCTCGTCGACCGCGCGGCGGTTGTCGTCCAGGGCGTCGGCGCGCTCGCCGGGGTCGATGGCGGTGAGGAAGCCGCCCCGGCACAGGGTCGTCACGGTCAGGCCCGCGTCCCGGACCAGCTTGGCCGTCGCCTCCAGGCCGTAGGCCTGGACCGGCTCGCGCCACAGGCCCACGTTGCCGACGCCCAGCTCACCGCAGGCGTCGACCAGTTCGGGCAGCGACAGCTGCTTGACCGTCATCTGGTTGACGGAGAAACGCGAGAGGTCTTCGGTCACCGGTTCACCCCGTACAGCGAGAGCAGGTTCCTCATCCGTTCCTCGGCCAGTCGCGGGTCCGGGAACAGGCCCAGGCCGTCGGCGAGTTCGTAGGCGCGGGCGAGGTGGGGCAGGGAGCGGGCCGACTGGAGGCCGCCGACCATGGTGAAGTGGCTCTGGTGGCCCGCGAGCCAGGCCAGGAACACCACTCCCGTCTTGTAGTAGCGGGTCGGGGTCTGGAAGAGGTGCCGGGACAGTTCGACCGTGGGGTCCAGCAGCCCCCGGAAGCCCACCGTGTCACCGGTGTCCAGGTCCCGTACCGCCTGTGCCGCCAGCGGGCCCAGCGGGTCGAAGATGCCGAGCAGGGCGTGGCTGAAGCCGTGGTCGTCGCCCGCGATCAGCTCGGGGTAGTTGAAGTCGTCGCCGGTGTAGCAGCGGACGCCGTGGGGCAGTTTGCGGCGCAGGTCGATCTCGCGCTGGGCGTCGAGCAGGGAGACCTTGATGCCGTCCACCTTGTCGGAGTGCGCGGCGATGACGTCCAGGAAGGTGCGGGTGGCGGCGTCCAGGTCGGTGGCGCCCCAGTAGCCCTCCAGCGCGGGGTCGAACATGGGGCCGAGCCAGTGCAGGATCACCGGCTCGGAGGCCTGGCGCAGCAGGTGGCCGTAGACCTCCAGGTAGTCCTCGGGCCCCTTGGCCACGGCCGTCAGGGCGCGGGAGGCCATGAGGACGGCCTGGGCGCCGGACTCCTCCACGACCGCGAGCTGCTCCTCGTAGGCGGCGCGGATGTCGTCGAGGCCGTACGGGTAGCCGATCTCGGTGACGGGCAGCTGGTCGGTGCCCACCCCGCAGGCGATCCGCCCGCCGACGGACCGCGCCTCGGCGGCCGAGCGCCGGATCAGCTCGGCCGCGCCGGCCCAGTCCAGGCCCATTCCGCGCTGCGCGGTGTCCATCGCCTCGGCGACCCCGAGCCCGTGGGACCACAGGTGGCGCCGGAAGGCGAGGGTGGCGTCCCAGTCGACGGCGGCCGGCGAGTCGGGGCTGACGTCGGCGAACGGGTCGGCCACGACATGCGCGGCCGAGAAGACCGTACGGGAGGAGAAGGGGGTGCCGGGAGTGACGGCGAGGGGTTCCTCGCGGGGTTCGTACGCCCGCAAGGACCCGTCGCCCGAAGGGAGGTGGATCGTCACAGCTGGATCTCCGGTACGTCGATACGGCGGCCCTCCGCCGAGGACTTCAGGCCCAGTTCGGCGAGCTGGACGCCACGGGCGCCGGCGAGGAGGTCCCAGTGGTAGGGGGCATCGGCGTAGACGTGCCGGAGGAACAGCTCCCACTGGGCCTTGAAGCCGTTGTCGAACTCGGCGTTGTCCGGGACCTCCTGCCACTGGTCGCGGAAGACCTCGGTGGCCGGGATGTCGGGGTTCCAGACCGGCTTGGGGGTGGCCGAGCGGTGCTGGACGCGGCAGTTGCGCAGGCCCGCGACGGCCGAGCCCTCGGTGCCGTCGACCTGGAACTCGACCAGCTCGTCGCGGTTGACGCGGACGGCCCAGGAGGAGTTGATCTGGGCGATGGCGCCGCCGTCGAGTTCGAAGATGCCGTAGGCCGCGTCGTCCGCGGTGGCGTCGTAGGGCTTGCCGTTCTCGTCCCAGCGCTGCGGGACGTGGGTGGTGGCGATGGCCTGGACGGACCTCACCCGGCCGAACAGCTCGTGCAGGACGTACTCCCAGTGCGGGAACATGTCGACGACGATGCCGCCGCCGTCCTCCGCGCGGTAGTTCCAGGACGGGCGCTGGGCCGACTGCCAGTCGCCCTCGAAGACCCAGTAGCCGAACTCGCCGCGCACGGAGAGGATCCGGCCGAAGAAGCCGCCGTCGATGAGCCGCTTGAGCTTGAGCAGGCCCGGCAGGAAGAGCTTGTCCTGGACCACGCCGTGCTTGACGCCCTTGGCCGCGGCGAGCCGGGCGAGCGCCAGGGCGCCCTCGAGGCCGGTGGCGGTCGGCTTCTCGGTGTAGATGTGCTTGCCCGCGGCGATCGCCTTGGTGATCGCCTCCTCGCGGGCGGAGGTGACCTGGGCGTCGAAGTAGATGTCGACGGTCGGGTCGGCGAGGACCGAGTCGACGTCGGTGGACACATGCTCCAGACCGTGCCGCTCGGCGAGCGCCCTGAGCGCGTGCTCGCGGCGGCCGAGGAGGATCGGCTCCGGCCACAGCACGGTGCCGTCGCCGAGGTCGAGACCGCCCTGTTCGCGCAGGGCCAGGATGGAGCGGACGAGGTGCTGGCGGTAGCCCATGCGCCCGGTCACGCCGTTCATGGCGATACGCACCGTCTTGCGGGTCACGTGAATCCCTTCGCAGGAGTCGTACGCGGGGTGTGCGCGCCGCGCACGCTCCCACTGATGAGCGTTACAGCAAGCGCTTTCTATACAGGAAGAAGCTAGCCTCTCAGCAGCGGTCCGGACAAGACCGTGACGGGGTTGAGTTGTTCGAGGGGGCGAACAAACGGGGTGGCTGGCCTTATGGTCTGCACGGCACCTGACGGAACCGCACCCGCCGGAAGGCTGTCTACGAGCACGTATGACGTACGAGGTGGTACGAGAGATGCGCGACCGGAGGACGACGAGATGACGGTGACCCTGGCGGACGTGGCGGCCCGCGCCCAGGTCTCCCCCGCGACGGTGTCGCGCGTACTGAACGGGAACTACCCCGTCGCCGCGTCCACCCGCGAGCGGGTGCTGCGCGCGGTGGACGAGCTGGACTACGTGCTGAACGGGCCGGCCAGCGCGCTGGCCGCCGCCACGTCCGACCTGGTCGGCATCCTCGTCAACGACATCGCCGACCCTTTCTTCGGGATCATGGCGAGCGCGATCCAGGCGGAGATCGGCGGGCCGGGCGGACGGGCGGGCGGCGAACGGCTGGCGGTCGTCTGCAACACGGGCGGGTCCCCCGAGCGCGAGCTGACGTATCTGACCCTGCTCCAGCGCCAGCGGGCGGCGGCCGTGGTGCTGACCGGCGGGGCCGTGGAGAGCGCGGCGCACGGGACGGCGGTCTCGGCGAAGCTGCGGAAGCTGGCGGAGGCGGGGACGCGGGTGGTGCTGTGCGGGCGGCCGCCGGCGCCGGACACCGGGGCCATCGCGCTGACCTTCGAGAACCGCGGGGGCGGCCGGGAACTGACCGAGCACCTGATCGGCCTCGGCCACCGGCGCCTCGGCTACATCGCGGGCCCGGAGGAGCGCACGACGACCCGGCACCGGCTGGAGGGACACCGGGCGGCTCTCCAGGCGCACGGGATCGAGGAGGACCCGCGCTGGACGGTGCACGGACGGTACGACCGCCGCTCCGGGTACGAGGCGACGCTGGAGCTGCTGCGCCGGGACCCGACCCTGACGGCGGTGGTCGCCGCGAACGACTCCGTCGCGCTCGGCGCGTGCGCGGCACTGCGGGAGTCGGGGCTCCGCATCCCCGAGGACGTCTCGGTCGCCGGCTTCGACGACCTCCCCTTCAGCATCGACGCGGTGCCCTCCCTGACGACGGTCCGCCTGCCCCTCACGGAGGCCGGAGCCCGCGCGGGCCGCATCGCGATGGGCCGCGAGGAGGAACCCCCCGGCGGCATCGCGACGATCCGGGGCGAGCTGATGGTGCGGGGGTCGACGGGGGTACCGCGGGCCTGACCGGGGGTGCCGCGGGCCGGATGGGGTGCCGCGAGCCTGACCCGGAGACCACTCGCCTGACGGCGGTACCGCGAGCCTGACCCGGAGACCGCTCGCCTGACGGGGGTGACGCGCGCCTGACCGGGGGTACCGCGCGCCTGACCCGGGAGCCTGACCCAGGGACCGCTCGCCTGACGGGGTGCCGCGGGCCTGACCCGGGACCGCTCGCCTGACGGGGGTGTCGCGCTCGGGCACGTCGCGGGCGGACCGCTCACCGGTGGGCCACGGCAACGGTCCTCTGGGTCGCCAACTGGCTGCCCCCTCCCCCAAGTACAGCCCGCTCACAGGCAACCCCCGCCCTCTCCTCGGCCTCCTCCTGCACGGAACGTGCTGTGCGGAGTTGGAGGGGAGCGGTTTTGATACGTGGTCGGAGAGTGTGGGCCGCCGCCGTCGCGGCGGTGATGTTGGTGGGGGTGACGCCGGCCCTGGCGCAGGCGGGGACGCGGGCGGCCGGAGCCGTGGACGCGGCGGGGGACGACGGAGGGCTGCCCTCGGGTTGGCGGGTCGTCAGTACGGCGGACGGGAACGCGCTGGAGTGGCGTTCGTCCAGGTACGTGCCGCCCGGGAACGCGCGCGTGGAGTTCCACGCGGACGGCGCCCTGGTCGGCGTACCGGAGCAGGACGAGGACGGTCGTACCTTCCGGTTGCCGCTGAAGGACGCGGCCGGTCTGGAGAGTCTGAGCGGGCTTCAGGTCGTGGCCGGGGGACGGCGGCTGGATCAGCCGGCGCGGGGCGGGACGAGCGGGGCGCGTGCCGTGACGCCGCCCGCCCAGTTGCCCGCCGGTGCCGTGGATCCCGGCAAGCCGGGCTCGTACGCCACCAAGACCACCGAGTACGCGCTCGACGACATCCGGCTGCCCGGCTACAAGCAGCCCGTCGAGATGCGCGGAGTCGTCGTCGCGCCCAAGGGCGCCACCGGCAAGCGGCCGGTCGCCCTGTTCCTGCACGGGCGGCACGCCACCTGCTACGTCCCCGGCCAGGGCGAGGAGGCCGTCACCATCGACTGGCCCTGCGCCGCCGGGGCCAAGCAGATCCCCAGCCACCGCGGCTATCTGAAGGACCAGAAGCTGCTGGCCTCCCAGGGCTATGTCACGGTGTCCGTCTCCGCCAATGGCATCAACGGACAGGACAACGAGCTGGAGGACGCGGGCGCACAGGGCCGTTCCTCGCTGGTGCGCGCGCACCTGGCACGCTGGGCGGACTGGGCCGAGCGTCCGGCCGACGCGCCGGCCGCCGTGCGCAATGCACCCGAGGCCGACCTGTCCAAGGTCCTGCTGGTGGGCCACTCGCGTGGCGGCGAGGGCGTGAACCGGGCCGCCATGGACAGCCTCTACCCGCCGCCCGCAGAACAGGACGGCGCTCAGGGCTCGGCCCGCTGGACCATCCGTGGCACCGTTCTCATCGGCCCCACCGTCTTCGGCCAGAACCCCGTCCCGGACGTGCCGTCCCTGACGATCCTGCCGGGCTGCGACGGCGACGTCTCCGACCTCCAGGGCGAGGTGTACGTCGACGGCACGCGCGGAGTGAGCGCGGGCAAGGCGCTGCACAGCGCGGTCTACATGACCGGCGCCAACCACAACTTCTTCAACAGCGAGTGGACGCCCGGCGAGGCCAAGGCGCCCGCGAGCGACGACTTCTGGGACGACCCCGAGAACCCGGACCCGGTGTGCTCCAAGGGCACCGCCACCCGGCTCACCGCGAAGCAGCAGCACCGTGCCGGGGCCACCTACATCGCCGCCGCCGCGCGGCTGTTCGTCGCCGGTGACGACCGTGTGCGCCAGCTCCTCGACGGCACCGGCCGCCGCGCCCCGTCGGCCGACCCCGCCCGGGTCCTGACGCACGCCGTGGGCGGCGCCCGGGGTGCCGGGTTCCTGCCCGACGGGCCGATGAAGGTGACCGGCGGCGGACGGCTGTGCTCCGCGGTCCACCCGGACCCCGCCAAGGCCTGCCTCGGCGACGACGTGGCCGGCGGCTCCCCGCACTTCGCGCACTGGTGGCCCAGCCGTGAGGTGGGCCGCCGCGCGGTCGCGCTGAAGTGGTCCGCGCCGGGCGCGAAGACCGTCGTACGGCCGGAGAAGAGCGTCAGCCTCAAGGGCGCCAAGAGCCTCGCGCTGCGCGTGATCGTGCCGCCCAACAGCAAGGGCACGCGCCTCGACGTCGCCGTCACCGACGCGTCCGGCAAGCGTGCCGTCCTCGGGCAGGTGAGGGCGAACGGGCTGCCGGGCAGCCGCAGCACCACCGCCCACTGGGCGCAGGAGCTGCGCGTCCCGCTCAGCGGCGCCCGCGGTGTCGACCTGAGCCGCATCGCCAAGCTGGAGCTGACGCCCCGTTCCAGCAAGGGCAAGGCCTGGCTGATCGACGCCCACGCCTGGCGCCCCGGCACCCCCGCGGTGCGGCCGGCCGACCTCACGCGCGTCGACATCGGCCGGCTGTCCGTCGAGGAGGGCGACTCGGGCGAGCGCACCTACACCGTGCCCGTCCGGCTCACCGGGCCGGGCACCGGCACGCTCCGCATGTACGTCTCCGAGCCCGGCGCCGAGGATCTGCGCCACCGCCTGGTGACCCTGCGCCCGGGACAGCCGGCCGCCGAGGTGACCTTCACGGTCAAGGGCAACACCCGCTTCTCGTACGGCGAGTCGCAGGACGTACTGGTGAAGGCGGTGCGCGGCACGGTCATCGGTTCCTACGGCGGTGGCGTCACCGTCGTCGAGGACGACCCGATGCCCGAGATCACGGTCTCCCCCGTCGCCGACGACGTCACCGAGGGACAGCCGCTGCGCTGGAAGGCCACCCTGTCCGAGCCCGCGGACGTGGACCTGGGCGTGTCGCTGGGGGTGCTGCCGGTCGCCGACGGCCCGGAGCTGTCCACGAAGGACGTCGACCCCCAGTGGCTGCGCGACCACGCCGGCGAGATACCGGCCGGGGAGGTCCCGCTGTCGAAGCTGGAGTACTTCGCCCTCTGGGCGCCGGTCCCGCCGGGACAGACGAGCGCGGAACTGACCGTGCCCACGGTCCGCGACCGGGTCGCCGAGCCCGCCGAGCGGCTGGTGCTCCAGCCGACCGACGACAACGGCGAACCGCACGGCCCGACGCTGACCGGAACGGTGCGCGACGCGTCGTAGCAGCGGATTGACCGGATCCGGCCGGGACAGTTCCCGGCCGGATCGTCTTCCACCACCGCCAGGACCGGCGCCCAGGTGCGCCTGTTTTTGGCCCGCCGCCGGGGCGACCGGGGGGTAGCCGGGAGGGAGCGGGCGTCCTAGGCTCGTCCTGTATCTCTGACTGAGTCAGCTATCAGAGGAGCGGGTCGATCATGACCGTCCAGGACATCCGCGCCTTCAACCGCTTCTACACCAATGTCATCGGCGCCCTCGACTACAGCCGCCGCCTGTACGCCCCGTACACGCTCACCGAGTCCCGCGTGCTCTACGAGCTGGCGCACTCCCCGCGCACCGACGCGGCCGATCTGCGGACCGAGCTGTCGCTGGACTCGGGGTATCTGAGCCGGATCCTGACCAGGTTCGAGCAGGACGGACTGGTCGAGCGGGCGCCCTCCGCGCAGGATCCCCGGCGGCGCCGGATCACGCTCACCGCGCACGGCCGGGAGACCGCCGCCCTGCTGGCCGAGCGCTCGAACGAGGCGGTCGGCTCGCTGCTGTCGGCGGTACCGGCCGCCGAGCGGGACCGGCTCGCCGAGGCGATGCGCACCGTCCGCGAGATCCTCTCCGACGGCCGGCCCCCGCGCCGCGAGGACGTGGTGCTGCGCGAGCCGGGCCCCGGCGACCTCGGCTGGATCGTGCAGCGCAACGCGGCGCTGTACGCGGCCGAGTTCGGCTGGAACACCGACTACGAGGGCCTGGTCGCGCGGATCGTCGCGGACTTCGCCGAGGACCACGACCCGCATCTGGAGCGGGTCTGGATCGCCGAGCTGGACGGCCGGCCGGTGGGGTGCGTGATGTGCGTACGGGACGAGGCGCCCGCCACCGCCCGGCTCCGGCTGCTGCTCGTGGAACCGGACGCCCGGGGCCTCGGCATCGGCGACCGGCTGGTCGGCGCGGTGATCGCCTTCGCCCGCGGGGTCGGCTACCGCGACCTGGTCCTGTGGACCAACGACGTCCTGTCCGCCGCCCGCCGCGTCTACCAGCGCCACGGCTTCGTCCTCGCCGCCGAGAAACCGCACCGCTCCTTCGGCAAGGACCTGGTCGGCCAGGACTGGCGCCTGGATCTGACCCGCACCGACCAGTAGGGCCTGTCCGGCCGTTCCCCTCGCCCTCCCCGAGTGAGGCCCAAGAGGTGCGCGTAGAGTCGCGAGCATGAAGCTGGCGTTCTCCACTCTCGGTGTCCCCGGTCTTCCCCTCGCCGACGTGGCGCGGCTCGCGTCCGCCCACGGCTATCACGGCGTCGAGCTGCGCGCGCATCCGGAGGAACCCGTGCATCCGGGCCTCGGCGCGGCCGAACGGGCCGCGGCGGCGGCCGAGTTCAAGGCGGCGAACCTGGAGATCCTCGGCATCGCCGGGTACCCGCGCGTGGCCGCCCCCGGCGACGACGAGGCGGTCATCCAGGAGATCCGCGACCTGCTCGACCTCGCCCGCGACCTCGGCGCCGGCTTCGTCCGCGTCTTCCCCGGCGCCGAGGACTCCCAGCGCCCCGAGGAGGCCGACGCCGTCGCCGCCCGCAGGCTCGGCACCGCCGCCGAGTACGCCGCCGACCTCGGCGTGCGGATCCTGCTGGAGACGCACGACTCACACGGCACAGCGGCGGCCTCGATCCGCGTCCTCGGGCTGGTCGGGCACCGGCACGTGGGCTCGCTGTGGGACGTGATGCACACCTGGCTGGGCGGCGAGCAGCCCTCCGAGTCGTACGCCGCCCTCGCCCCCTACCTCGGCTATGTCCAGGTCAAGGACATCGCCTCCGCCACCGACACCACGCCGCTGCCGCTGGGCGCCGGGGTGCTGCCGCTCGCCGAGTGCGTGGAGGTGCTCTCCCGGCACGGCTGGGACGGCTGGCTGTGCTGGGAGTACGAGAAGCGCTGGTACGAGGGCGCCCCGCCGCTGCCGAAGCTGCTCGGCCCGGGTCACGACCATCTGGCGCGGCTGCTCAACGACTCCGCGTAATTCGTTGGCCCCAGGCAGGGCCGTGCGGCTAGCGTCCGCGGAATGATCCCGCCCGCGCCGCCGCGCTTCGCCATGCCCTCATGAGCCTCGCCCGTGCCTTCGTCGACGTTCGGCCCCTGCGCACCTCCCCCGTCTTCCGGCGGCTGCTGATCGGACGTACCGCCTCCATCCTGGGCAGCTTCATGACCGTCGTGACGGTCATGTACCAGGTGTGGGACCTGACCCACAGCGCGGTCTGGAGCGGCGCCGTGGGGCTCGCGCAGGCGCTGCCGCTGGTGCTCGTCGGGCTGTTCGCCGGGGCGTGGGTGGACCGCGGGGACCGGCGGCGGATCTTCCTCGTCGCGACCGTCGGACAGGCGGTGTGCTCGCTGCTGCTGGCGGTGCAGGGCTTCACCGGGGGCGTGCCGGTGCCCGGCATCCTGGCCCTGGTCGCGGCCGGCTCCTGCTTCGGCGCGGTCGGCGGCCCGGCGGCGGGCGTGTTCGTGCCCCGGCTGCTGCCCAAGGAGCAGGTGGCCGCCGGGCTCGCCCTGAACCAGGTCACCGCCCAGGCGATGATGCTCCTGGGCCCCGCGCTCGGCGGCCTGTTCCTCGGCTGGTTCGGCATCGGCGTCTGCTACCTGATCGACGCCGCCAGCTTCGGCCTGTCCTTCTACGGCGCCTTCGGCCTGCCCGCGCTGCCGCCGGAGGGCGAGAAGTCGAAGCCCGGACTGCACGGCGTGCTGGACGGACTGCGCTTCCTGGGCGGGCACCGGGTGGTCCGCGGAGCGCTGATCACCGACCTCGCGGCGACCCTGCTGGCGATGCCGATGAGCCTGTTCCCGCTGATCAACGAGGAGCGGTTCGGGGGCAGTCCGCGCACCCTCGGGCTGTTCCTGTCCGCCGTCGCCGTCGGCGGGGTCACCGCCACCGCGCTGTCCGGCTGGGTGACGCGGCTGGCCCGGCCCGGCGCGGTGATGCTCTGCGGGGCGGCGGCCTGGGGCGGGGCGCTCGCCCTGTTCGGGCTGACCACCCACGCCTGGGCGGGGCTCGGGCTGCTGGCCGTGGCGGGCGCGGCGGACTCCGTCTCGGTGCTGTCCCGTACGACGATCGTCCAGACCCGCACCCCGGACGCGCTGCTGGGCCGGGTCACCGCGGCCGAGGCGATCGTCGGCCAGGCGGGCCCGCACCTGGGCAATCTGCGCGGCGGTGTGGTGGCCGGCTGGACCTCCGGCGCGACCGCCCTGGTCACCGGCGGCGTGCTGTGCGTACTGGCGGTGGCCTACGTCGCCACGAGCACCCCGGAACTGCGCGACGGGGCTACGCCGGACTGAGCCGGGCGGCCGGGTCCAGGCACCACTCCAGTACGGCGGGCCAGGGCCCGTACCCGGCGTCCAGGTCGAGGTGGGCGGCGCCCGGGAGCACGTCGGAGGGGATGCCGAGCGGGTCGGCGAACAGGGCTCGGGCGCCCTCCGGGCAGTACGGGTCGTCGTCGCCCGCGACCAGCCGGGTGGGGCCGGGCAGCGCGAACTCCGGGGCGGGCGGGGCGAACGCGGCGACCTCCGGGTACCGCTTCAGGACGGAACCGGAGGGCGGGGCGACGAGCAGCACGCGGCCGACGCCGTCGAGGCCGGGCAGTCCGCGCGCCGCCGCGTGCAGCCACAGCACGGCGGAGAGGCTGTGCGCGAGGACGACCTCGGGCCGATCGTCGAGCCGCCGCGCCAACTCCGCCATCCATACGTCGAGTTCGGGATCGTCCGCGTCGGGCAGCTGCGGGTAGGCGACCCGGTGCCCGAGTTCACCGAGACGGTCGGCGAGCCAGTGCTGCCAGTGGCCCTTCGGACGGTGGTTCTGCCAGCCGTGGAGGATGAGGTACGAGGTCATGCCGTCGATGGTTTCCGATCATCGCCCTCCAGGTCCAGTTAACCTTTTGCGATGGAACCGGTAAGCGAGACCTTCACGGTCGATCTGCGCCGCCTGGGCGTCCTGCGCGAGCTGCGGCGCCGGGGCACTCTGGCGCGCACCGCCGAGGCCCTGCATCTGACCCCGTCGGCGGTCTCCCAGCAGCTCGCCGCGCTCTCCCGGGAACTCGGCGTCCCGCTGACCGAGCGGGAGGGCCGGGGCGTACGGCTCACCGGCCAGGCCCGGGTCCTGCTCGACCACGCGGATCTGATCGCCGCCCAACTGGAGCGCGCCCGAGTCGACTTGGCGGCGTACGGGGAGGGCGGGCGCGGGCAGGTGACGGTCGGCTGCTTCTCCAGCGGCGTGCTGGGCCTGCTGCCCGGGGCACTCGGCGCACTGGCGTCCCGGCTCCCCCGGCTCCGGGTCGACGTCGTCGAGGCCGAACCCCCGGACATCTTCACCGCGTTGGACGCGGGACGGATCGACGTGGCGGTGGCCGTCGACTTCGCGGCGACGCCCCCGCACACCGACCGCCGCCACCACCGCGTCGACCTGCTCACCGACGTCCTGGACATCGCCGTACCCGCGCACCACCCGCTGGCGGACCGGCCCGCGGTCGCGCTGCGGGAGCTGGCCGAGGAACCGTGGATCGTCGGCGACGCCCGCAGTTGCTGCGGCGCGGTGGCCCGCTCGGTGTGCGCCGCGGCCGGGTTCACCCCCGACATCCGGCACGCGGTGAACGACTGGGCCGCGCTCGCGGCGCTGGTGGAGGCCGGACAGGGGGTAGCGCTCATCCCCCGCCTGGTCCGGCCGCTCTACGCCCACCGCCGGATCGCCCTGCTCACGCCGGAAGGGGATCCGCCGTCGCGGAACGTCTTCGCGGCCGTGCGGGCCGGATCGGAGGCGGACCCCGTCCTGACCGCCGTACGGGAAGAGCTGCTCAGCGCAGCCGCTTCTCCAGCAGCGCCCGGCACTCCGGCCATTCGTCGGCCGTGATCGAGTAGATCGCGGAGTCGCGCAGCCGGCCGTCCTCGCCCGGGGCCCAGGAGCGGGACCAGTTGCGCAGGACGCCCTCGAAGCGGGCGCCGGTGCGCTCGATCGCGGCGCGGGAACGGCTGTTGCGGGCGTCGGTCTTGAGGTCGACGCGGGACACCTCCCACTCCTCGAAGGCATGCCGGAACAGCAGGTACTTGGCCTCGGTGTTCACGCCGGTGCCCTGCGCGGAGGCGGCGAGCCAGGTGAAGCCAACCTCCACGGCGTCGAGCCGGTCCTCCGAGCGCCAGCTGCGCGGCTCCCAGTAGGAGGTGGTGCCCACCACACGGCCGGTCGCCGTGGCGATCTGCGCGTACGGCGCGAGCTTCCCGGTGGCGGCGCGGGCGAGCTGGGCGTCGACGTACGCCTCCGCCTCGGCCGCCCCGGGCACCCAGGTGAAGGCGTAGGTGTCGCGGTTCTCCCCGGCCGCCAGGGCGAGTCCGGCCGCGTGCCGCCGCTCCAGCGGCTCCAGGCGCACCAACTCGCCCTCCAGCAGCGGACCTCGCAGTCTGAAGCTCACCCGTCGTCCCTCACAGCCGCGCGCGCAGCGCCCCGAACTCCTCGTGGAAACCGGGGAAAGTCTTGCGGACGCAGCCCGGGTCGTCGAACGAGATACCGGGCACGCGCAGGCCGGTGACCGCGAAGGACATGACGATGCGGTGGTCGCCGTACGACGTGATCCGCGCGCCCGTCGGCCGCGCGCCGGGGTGGATCTCGATCCAGTCCGGGCCGGTCTCCACGCGCACGCCCAGCCGCCGCAGATTCTCCGCGCAGGCCTCCAGCCGGTCGCACTCCTTGACCCGGGTGTTGGCGACGTCCTCGATGCGCACCGGGCCGTCGGCGAAGGGGGCGATGGCCGCGAGGGTGGGCATGGTGTCGGAGATGTCCCGCATGTTGACGGTCAGGCCCCGCAAGTGGCCGGTGCCGCGGACCGTCGTGCGGTCGGCGCCGATCTCCACGTCCGCGCCCATCCGGCGCAGTACGTCGACGAAGCCCAGGTCGCCCTGGAGCGCGCCCTGGCCGAGGCCCGGCACGGTCACCTCGCCGCCGGACAGGGCCGCGGCGGCGAAGAAGTAGCTGGAGGTCGAGGCGTCGGGTTCGATCGCGTAGGTCGTGGCGCGGTAGCCGCCGGGCGGGACGAGGAAGTCGTTGCCCTCGCGGGTCACCTCCACGCCGAACGCCCGCATCATCGCGAGGGTGATCTCGACGTACGGCACCGAGACGAGGTCCGTGACGTGGATGCGCAGGCCCTTCTCGGTGAGCGGGCCGAGCAGGAGCAGCGCGGTCAGGTACTGCGAGGACTGGCCGGCGTCGAGCGTCACCTCGCCGCCCGCGACGCCGGTGGCGCGCACGGTCAGCGGGTGGTGGCCCTCGCGGTCCTCGTGGCGCAGGTCGACGCCGAGTTCGCGCAGGGCTCGGGTGAGCGGGAGCAGCGGGCGGCGGCGCATCTGCTCGGAGGCGTCGAAGCGGTAGGTGCCGTGGCCGGCGGCGGCCAGCGTCGGCAGGAAGCGGGCGGTCGTCGCGCCGTCCCGGCAGTAGACGTCCGCCTCCGCGACCGCGGGGCCCTGCGGGCGGCCGTCCACCTGCCAGCTCTCCGGGGTCCGGCCGACCCGGTAACCGAGGCTGACCAGGCCCTCCGCGAAGCCCTCGGTGTCGTCCGACCGCAAAGGCCGTACGAGGGTGGTGACTCCGTCGGCCGCCGCGGCCAGGAAGAGGGCACGCGCGGTGATGGACTTGGAACCGGGAATGGCGACGACTGGCATGCCGCCCATGATCGCGCGCCGGCCGCGTCCGGTGTCCCCTCGTCCACGAGATGGACCACGGATCGTCAGTCGGTGGTCATGTCGCCGGGGGGCGGACGCCGACAGTCCGCCGCTTTGCCGCACCACGCCATCGTCGTCTGCGGCGCCGCTGTGGCTGGTCGCGCAGTTCCCCGCGCCCCTGACGGCGCCTCCGGGCACCGGAGGGGCCGGCCGTGACCCTCCGCTCGACCTGCCGCACCACGCCCACCGGTCGCCCGCGGCGCCGTCGTCGCTGGTCGCGCAGTTCCCCGCGCCCCTGACGGCGCCTCCGGGCACCGGAAGGGCTGGCCGTGACCCTCCGCTCGACCTGCCGCACCACGCCCATCGGTCGCCCGCGGCGCCGCCGTGGCTGGTCGCGCAGTTCCCCGCGCCCCTGACGGCGCCTCCGGGCACCGAGGGGCTGGCCGTGACCCTCCGCTTGACTTGCCGCATCACGCCCATCGGTCGTCCGCGGCGCCGCTGTGGCTGGTCGCGCAGTTCCCCGCGCCCCTGACGGCGCCTCCGGGCACCGGAGGGTCAGTCCGTGAACCCCCTCGAAGTTCTCGCGCGCGCCATCGGTCGTCCGCGGCGCCGTTGTGGGTGGTCGCGCAGGACCTCGCGTCCCTTGGGACGTCTGCGTTCCTGGAGGGTCAGTCCGTGGCCAGGTCGTCAGGGGTGGAGCGGGCCAGGGCCGCGAGGGTCGCCAGGGACGTCGTCAGGTCCTCCGGGCGTGGGGTCGCGAGGCCGACGCGGATCGCGTTCGGGGCGTGGGCGTCGCCCACGGTGAACGCGGCGGCGGGCGGTACGCCGATGCCGTAGCGGGCCGCCGCGGCCACTAAGGTGTCGGCGCGCCACGGCTTCGGCAGCCGCCACCAGCAGTGGTACGAGCGCGGATCGGTGCGCAGCGCGAACCCGGACAGCTGCCGGGCCGCGATGTCCTGCCGTACGGCCGCGTCCCGCTGCTTGGCCCGCACGAGTCGGTGGACGACCCCCTCGCGCTGCCAGCGGGTCGCCGCCTCCAGGTTGAAGCGCTGGGCCGTCCAGCCCCCGGAGCGCACGGCGGAGGTGAGATCGCCGAGCAGCGGGGCCGGGGCGACCACGAAACCCAGGGACAGGCCGGGGGCGATGCGCTTGGAGAGGCTGTCGACAAGGACCGTCCGCTCCGGCACCAGGGCGGCGAGCGGCGGCAGTTCGTCGTGCAGGAAGGCCCAGATGGTGTCCTCGACCAGGGGCAGGTCCAGCCGTCGCAGCAGCTCGGCCAACTGCTCCCGGCGGGCCGCGGGCATGGTCAGGGACAGCGGGTTGTGGACCACCGGCTGGGCGTAGACCGCGTGGAGCGGGCCCGCCCGATGCGCCTCGGCGACCGCTTCCGGCACGAGTCCGTCGTCGTCCATGGCGAGCGGGACGAGGGTGATGCCGAGCCGCCCGGCGATGGCCTTCACCACGGGGTACGTCAGCTCCTCGACGCCGAGCCGGGCGCCGGGCGGGACCAGGGCGGCGAAGACGGCGGACAGCGCCTGGCGGCCGTTCCCGGCGAACAGCACCCGCGCCGGATCGGGACGCCAGCCGCCCCGGGTGAGCAGATCGGCGGCGGCCTCCCGGGCGCCGGGGTGCCCCGCCGGGCCGACCGGGCGCAGGGCGTCCTGGAAGACGTCGGCGCGCAGCAGGCCCTCCAGGCCGGTGGCGAGCAGGGCCGACTGCTCGGGCACGACCGGGTAGTTGAACTCCAGGTCGATCCGGCTGCCCGCGGGTTCCCCGAGGGCGGGCGCGTCGACGGGGGCGGCGGCACGGACGAACGTGCCGCGGCCGACCTCCCCGACGGTCAGTCCGCGGCGGCCGAGTTCCTGGTAGACGCGGGTGGCCGTGGAGTTGGCGATGCCGTACCGCCGGGCGAAGGCGCGCTGCGGGGGGAGCCGGTCGCCCGGCTTGAGCGCACCCGCCCTGATCTCGGCGGCCACCTCGTCGGCGACGCTCCGGTAGTCCCGCACGGCGGCTCCTCTCTCGGTCCCTGACACCCAACCACAGGATTGCACCGAGGGCAATATCGCCATTGCATCGAGGCAATGACCAGACTTAAGGTCAGTGCATTACTGGTCAGTGCATACCGCGACCACACGGGGAGTCGTCATGATCGTCGATCCGAGCGGAGTCCTCGGCGTGTTCGTCGTGGCCCTGGGCATGGTGCTCACACCGGGCCCGAACATGCTGTATCTCGTCTCCCGCAGCATCACCCAGGGCCGCCGCGCCGGGGTGATCTCGCTCGGCGGGGTCGCCGTCGGCTTCCTCGTCTATCTGACGGCCGCGAACCTCGGCCTCTCGGTCGTCTTCTACGCGGTGCCCGAGCTGTACGTCGCGGTGAAGCTGGCCGGCGCCTGCTACCTCGGCTGGCTCGCCTGGAGCGCGCTGAAGCCGGGCGGGATCTCGGTGTTCGCACCGAAGGACGTGGCCCCCGACTCACCGCGCCGGCTCTTCACGATGGGCCTGGTGACGAATCTGCTCAACCCGAAGATCGCCATCATGTACCTGTCCCTGATCCCGCAGTTCATCGATCTGGAGGCGGGTCATGTACTGCTCCAGGGACTGGTGCTGGGCTCGGTGCAGATCGTGGTCGCCGTGACGGTCAACCTCTCCATCGTGCTGGCCGCCGGAACCATCGCCGTGTTCCTCGCCCGCCGTCCCGGCTGGCTGCGGGTGCAGCGCTATGTGATGGGCACGGTGCTCGGGGGACTCGCCGTGTCCCTGGCCGTGGACACCTCGGGACCGGCACGGGCGAGCTGACGGCGCCGCAGCCGCCCCCTGCGGCTCCGGCGCCCCAACTTCCGGGATTCCGCGCGGAGGCGGGAACCCGCCTTCGCCACCGCCCGTCCAACTCGCAAGCTGTCGGAGAGTCACCACGGTGCGGTGTCGGCCTCGCTGCTGGCTGCGAACGCTGACCACCCTCTCCGCCGTGCCGCGGCCGACAGCCCGCCGTCATCGGCGCGCCCCCCTCCAACAGCGCCGATGGCGGCCCTCATTCCCCGGCCGCGCGCCTTCACCGGGTTACTGTGCACTCTCTTGACTGGCAGAAACTTCCCGGATATTGGTGACTCCTCGGAAGTTTCTTTCAGCGGAACCCCTCTGAAGTCTCTTCAGCGGATCACCTCCGGAAGGAGCGCACGTGCCCTCCAGACGCACCGTCCTCGCCGCGACAGCGGGAGTCACCGCCGCCCTCGCGATGGGCGGCACCGCATACGCGGACGACAAGAAGCTCCGCTCCCTCATCTCCCGTATGACGCTCGAGGAAAAGGTCGGCCAGCTGTTCGTGATGCGGGTCTACGGCCATTCCGCCACCGCACCCGACCAGGCCGACATCGACGCCAACCTCACGGAGATCGGCGTCCGCACGGCCGCCGAACTGCTCGCCAAGTACCGCGTCGGCGGCATCATCTACTTCGCCTGGGCCCACAACACCCGCAACCCGCACCAGATCGCCGACCTCTCCAACGGCATCCAGAAGGCGTCCCTGGAGCTGCCGCGCGGACTTCCCGTCCTGGTCTCCACCGACCAGGAGCACGGCATAGTCGCCCGCGTGGGCAAGCCCGCCACCCTCTTCCCGGGCGCGATGGCCGTCGGCGCGAGCGGCTCGCGCTCCGACGCCCGCACCCTCGGCCGGATCGCCGGAAAGGAACTGCGCGCCCTCGGCATCCGGCAGGACTACTCCCCCGTGGCCGACGTCAACGTCAACCCGGCCAACCCGGTCATCGGCGTGCGCTCCTTCGGCTCCGACCCGGCCGCGGTGTCCCGTCTCGTCGCCGCCGAGGTCGTCGGCTACCAGCGCTCCTCGGTCGCGGCGACCGCCAAGCACTTCCCCGGGCACGGCGACACGGCCGTCGACAGCCACTACGGCTTCCCGGTCATCACGCACACCCGCGCGCAGTGGGACGCGCTGGACGCGCCCCCCTTCCGGGCGGCGATCGAGGCGGGCATCGACTCCATCATGACCGCGCACATCATGGTCCCGGCGCTGGACGACTCCGGCGACCCGGCCACCCTCTCCCACCCGATCCTCACCGGCATCCTGCGCGAGGAGCTGGGCTACGACGGGGTCGTGGTCACCGACTCGCTCGGCATGGAGGGCGTCCGCACCAAGTACGGCGACGACCGGGTCCCGGTGCTGGCGCTGAAGGCGGGCGTGGACCAGCTCCTGAACCCGCCGAACCTGGACGTCGCCTGGAACGCCGTACTGAACGCGGTGCGGGACGGCGAGCTGACCGAGGCGCGGCTGGACGAGTCGATCCTGCGGGTGCTGCGGCTGAAGGCGAAGCTGGGGCTCTTCGGCCACCCGTACGTCAGTCACCGGGGCGTGGACCGCGCGGTGGGCATCCCGGACCACCTGGCGGCGGCCGACCGCATCGCCGAGAACTCGACGACCCTGCTGGTGAACGAGGGCGCCCTGCTGCCGCTGTCCCCCGCCGCGACGCCGAGGCTCCTGGTGGTGGGCGCGGACCCGGCATCCCCCTCCGGCACGACGGGCCCGCCGACCGGGGTCCTGGCCACCGCGCTGACCGGACTCGGCTTCACGGCGACCCCGCTGTCCACCGGAACGGCACCGTCCGCCGCGACGATCGAGCGAGCGGTCGCGGCGGCGCGGGACGTGGACGCGGTGGTGGTGGGGACGTACAACGTCACGGCGACCAGCAGCCAGAAGACGCTGGTGGCGCAGTTGCTGGCGCTCGGGAAGCCGGTGGTGGCGGTGGCGATCCGCAACCCGTACGACGTGGCGCAGCTGCCCGCCGTCCAGGGCTACCTGGCCTCGTACTCCTGGACCGACGTGGAACTGCGGGCGGCGGCACGGCTGATCGCGGGCGCGGTGAATCCGCGCGGCAAGCTGCCGGTGCCGGTGCAGCGGGCGGACGACCCGAGCCGGGTGCTGTATCCGGTGGGGCACGGTCTGTCGTATCCGGCGTAGGCCTCACGGACTGGACTGCCGCATCGGGCGTAGCGCCTGGTACGCCACCGCCCGGGCGCACCACCCCCAAAGGGCCCAAAGCGCCCCGTGCGTCTGGCGTGCGCCCGCTGCGGCGGGCCACGCTGGACCTGGGGGCTCTGGGGGGAGTGCGATGCGTGGGAGACATGCCGTGGGGGCGGTGGTGCTGGCGGCGGCGCTGTTGACGGCCTGCCAGTCGGAGGGGGGCGCGGAGGAGGACGGCCGCGGCAGCGTGGTGGCGTCGGCGACCCCGCCACAGGCCCGCCCCTCGGGGTACGGCACGGTGTTCCTCGGGGTCGACGAGTGCAGTTCCTTCGGCACGACGAGCTTCACGGAAGTGCCGTGCGGCGGGGAACGGGCGGCGGCGAGGGTGGTGGCCCGCTTCGACGGCGCCGTCGGCGACGGCCCGCCCTGCCCCGGCACCACGGACTTCGTCCTGCACATCAGCGAACAGAGCCCCTCGGACGAGGACGGCGACGGCGCGGTCCCCCAGGGCTACGCCTGCATGCGCAACCTCACCCCGCCCCACCCCGGCGACCCGGGCGCGGGCGGCGGCCCCCGCACGATCGTCGGCGACTGCGTCTACAACACGGGCGGCCGCCAGGTCCGCGAGACGTCCTGCGACGGCAAGGACGAGAAGAAGCCGCAGTACAAGGTGGTGAAGGCGGTAGCGAAACGCACCGACTGCCCGGTGTCGACGGCGCTGTACGTACAGCTGGGCGGCGAACGCCCGGTGGGCTGCGCGAGACCGCTCTGAGCGCCTGAGAGGGCCACGCGAACGGCCCCCTCCGGCATGCGGCATATGCCAGCTTCATGAACAGTGGCGTCGTGACCTCTCTGAAGCGGATACCTCTGGAGGGCGGGGGCTGGCTGCTGGTGGAGGAGCCGGGCCCGCCGGACGCGGGGCCGGTGAAGGCGGGCCGGATCGGCGACACGGTACGGGAGCTGCCGGCGACGCTGGAAGGGGCCCTGGAGCCGGTCACGGCGGCGGCCCGAGCCGCACTCGTGTCCCTCCGCAAGGCCCGCCCCGACGAGATCGTCGTCGAGTTCGGCGTGGACCTCGCCTTCGAGGCGGGGGCCGTGATCACGAAGAGCCAGGCGGGGTGCCATCTGAAGGTGACGGTGGCCTGGAGGAACGAAGTCCCTGACGGCGGTGACTCCCCATGAACGGCGACAGCCTCCCGTCGGGCCTGACTTCCGACCTGCCGATGGCGGTGGCCCAGATCCTCACCGCTGACGGCCGGGTGGCCGGTACGGGGTTCCTGGTGGCCGAGGACTTGGTGGTCACATGTGCGCATGTCGTCGAGGCGGCCGGGTTCGGTCCGGGGGCGTCGGTAGGCCTGGCCTTCCCGCGGGTGGTGGGCACCGACGGGCTCGAGGGAACCGTCCTGGCCGAGTTGTGGCGGGCGTCCGAGGCGGAGGACGTGGCCTTCATCAGGCTGACCGCCGTGCCGACCGGGGCGTGTGTCCTGCCGCTCGGCGCCGCGGAGGGCCGCCGGGGCCACGATGTGCGGACGTTCGGCTTCCCCACGCAGGCTCCGGTGGAGGGGCACTGGGGCGTCGGGAAGGTCGCCGGTGTGCTGCGGTCCTCGGACGGCCGGGGACCGCTGCTGCAGCTGACCGGCGCCAATGACCTGACCACGGGGTTCAGCGGCGGGCCGGTTCTCGACGAGGAGAACGGCCTGGTGGTCGGCATGGTCACCGCGATCACGGGAGCCGACGCGAACCTGCGTGGCCTGAACATCGCGTACGCCACACCCACCGAGGTCCTGCGGGAGATCCTCCCGGAGCTGACCGAGCGCGATGTGTGCCCGTACCGGGGCCTGGAGCCCTTCACGGCCGAGCACGCCCAGTGGTTCAAGGGCCGCTCGGAGGCGGTGAGTCAGGTGGTGGCCAACCTGGCCCAACAGCGCCGCCTGACCTTGCTGCTCGGTCCTTCGGGATCGGGCAAGTCGTCGCTGATCCAGGCGGGCGTGCTGAGCGAATTGGCGAAAGGGGAGCTGCCGGGCAGCGACCGTTGGCTGCCGGTGCTGGCCCGGCCCCGGCAGGACATGCTCGCGGAGATCGAGCGGGCAGGGCTGCCCGGGGCGGGCAGTGAGGGCATCACGGCGGCGGTGAACGCGAGGCTGGCGGCCGAACCGGGCTTCCAGCGGGTGCTGCTGGTCATCGACCAGTTCGAGGAACTGCTGGTGCAGAGCACCAACGGGCGGCTGCGGAAGCTGCTGGAGGCCATCGACGAGGTCACGTCGGCGGCGGACGCCTACACGAAGATCACCGTGATCCTGATCATGCGGGACGACTTCTATCCGCAGCTGGCGGCGCTGGCGCCTCGTCTGCTGGACGCGGCGATGCCGGGGTTGCTCAACGTGCCGGGCACCCTGACCAAACAGGACCTGCACGACATCATCGTCCTGCCGGCGGTGAACGTGGGGCTGCGGCTCCAGCCGGGGCTGCCGGACCGGATCATCGATGACGTACTGAACATCACCCCAGCGGCGGCGATCACCCACCAGGCGCCCGTCACCGTGCTGCCGCTGCTGGAGATGACGCTCCAGCAGTTGTGGGAACGGCGCCAGGACGGCTACCTCACCCACGAGGCGTACTCACGCATCGGGGAGGTCAGCGGCAGCGTCACCACATGGTGCGACAACGCCTTGGACGAACTGTCCCCCGAGCAACAGGTGATCGCGCGCCGGGCGTTGACGTCCCTGGTGCACCCGGTGGACCCGCGCCACAGCGCGACGGCGGTACGCACGCAGGTGCCGCTGGACGAACTGCGAGTTCTGGCGGCGGACCCTGGTGACAGGGATGAGGGCGCTGACGTGGACGCGGTCATCGCGGCACTGGCCCGACGCCGCATCATCACGACGCTCCGCACTCCGCCGCATCCCGGGGCCCCTCCCAGCGAACCGGTCGCGGAACTGATCCATGAGGCGCTGATCCGTGACTGGGGTGCGCTGAAGAAGTGGGTGGACCAGGACACCCGTTTCAACCAATGGCTCAACCGCACCCGGGAACGCCAGTCCCGCTGGGACCTGCTCGAAGGAGCGGCCCTGGCAGAGGCCCTCGAACTGTCCGAGGAGCGGCGACTGCCGAACGACATCGAGGAGTTCCTGAAGGCGAGCCAGGACCGCCAGCGGGCGTCGGTCCGACGGAACCGGGTGACCATCGGGGTACTGAGCGGGTTGCTGGTCCTCGCGCTGTTGGCGGCGGGGGGTGCGCTGTGGCAGTCGGTCAGGGTGGGGAATGCGAAGGAGAGGGCGCTGTCGCGCGAGCTGGCGGCGCAGTCCAACGAACTCCTCGGCACCGATCCCGAGCTCGCCGCGCTGCTGGCGGTCAAGGCATACCGCATCAGCCATACCGCTGAAGCCGTGGACACCCTGAGCAGCGCCGCCGCCCTGCCGACGCACCGCCGCATGTCGGGGCACACCGATGAGGTGCGTGCGGTCGCCTACAGTCCGGTCGGTCACCTCATCGCGAGCGCCGGTGCCGACAACACCGTCCGACTGCGGGACGCCACCACGATGAAGACCCTCCGGCGATTCACCGCGCATGACAATGCGTTGAACGCGGTGGCGTTCAGCCCGGACGGTGGCACTCTCGCCACCGCCGGTGCCGACCGCGTCGTCCGCCTGTGGAATGCGGCCGGCGGGACCCATCGGTTGAACCTTGGGGGCCACACCGATCAGGTCAGGGCCGTGGCGTTCCACCCCAAGGGCCACATCCTCGCCACAGCCAGTGACGACAACACCGTCCGCCTGTGGAACACGGCCACGGGGAAACACACGACAACACTCAAAGGGCACACAGGCCATGTGAGGACCGTGGCGTTCCACCCCAACGGCCGCATCATCGCCACCGGCGGCGACGACAAAACAGTCCGCCTGTGGAACGCGGCTGACGGCACACAAGTAGAAACGCTTGAGGAGCACGAACAGCCGGTGACGTCGGTGGTTTTCAGCCCGGACGGCGACGTCTTTGCCACCGCTGACGGGTACGACGCCCATCTGAGAGATCCGTCCACCGGTGAGAGCCAGGGCCTGCTGCCGAACTACGCCCAGCTGATCGCCTTCAGCCCGGACAGCAAGACCTTCGCCACCGCTACTGATCGCTTCGTACAACTGTGGGACACGTCCACCCGCGCACCAGGAGTCATTTTTGCCGGTCACGCCAACGAGGTCCTCTCGCTGGCGTTCAGCCGGGACAACAAAACGCTCGCCAGCGCCAGTCGCGACACGACAGTACGCCTGTGGGACGCAGCCGCCGGTGACAACCGCACCGTTCTGCGGGGACACACCGGGTCGGTGTGGCTACTGGCGTTCAGCCCCGACGGCCAGACCATCGCCACCGCCAGCGACGACAACTCCGCCCGTCTGTGGAACTCAGCCACTGGGAAACCCGGCAAGGAACTCGGCGGACACACAGCACCGGTGAACTCGGTGGCCTTCCATCCTGACGGCGAAATGGTCGCAACCGGCAGCGACGATGAATCCGTTCGGCTGTGGGACGCGAAGACGGGGAAAAGTCGGCCCCCGCTGAAAGATCACGCCTCTCCGGTGCGTTCGGTGGCCTACAGCCGTGACGGCAAGGCACTCGCCACCGGAGGTGAGGACGGGACGCTCATCCTGCGAGACGCGGCCACCGGCAGGGCAGTCACCCCCGTCGACGCACACACTGACGCGGTGCTCGACATGACGTTCAGCCCTGACAACCGGCTCCTCGCCACGGCCGGTTACGACTCGACCGCGAGGCTTTGGGACCGTCGCGGAAATCTCCTCACGACCCTTGCCGGACACAACCGCCCAGTGTGGTCAGTGGCATTCAGCGCAGACGGCGACACGGTCGCCACCGCAAGCGAGGATGGAACCGTCCGCCTGTGGGAGACAGCCACTGGCCAGTCGATCACCACACTGACAAGGCACGCCGGGTCCGTCAACGCGGTGGCATTCCACCCTCGTAGCAACATCCTCGCCACTGGCAGCGCAGACGGAACCGTACGGTTGTGGGACGCAACCACGGCGAAACCCCGCATGACCCTCCTCGGAAGCCTCAGTGGCGTAAACCACTTGGCGTTCAGCCCCGACGGCCGCACTCTTGCCACGGCGAGCAACGACGGAACAGCGCGCCAGTGGAACGTGGTCACCTCCCCCGAGCCCGACAAGGCAATCGAGCAGATCTGCCGTACCTTCGACCGCGACCTCACGCAGGACGAACGCAAGGCCTACCTCCGCGGGAATTCCGACGCTTCTGTCTGCCCATGAACCCGGCGGCGGGCCCATCCAGAACCCGCCGCCGACTCACACACGAACCTCCGGCACGTTACGGACGCAGCGTCCGCTCAACCCCCCGCTTGTCCAGCTTCGCGTCGAACTTCGCCAGTGGCTTCGCCGAGGACGGGTTCGACTGGACCGACGTCGGGGCGACGCCCGCCCACTCCAGGATCCGGGCCGTGGCCAGGGCCCGCTCGGAGTCGACCAGGCCCGCCACCCGTGCGCCGTGGTTCGCGCCGGGGGCCGTGAAGACGTAGGAGTCACGGGCGCCCTTGCCCAGGTGGAAGGGTTCCGCGCCCCACGGGTCGTTCTCGCCGTAGACGAAGAGCATGCGCGTCGCGTTGTGGCGGACCCAGGTGTCCACGTCCCGCATCACCCACGGCTGGAACTTCATCTCGATGTCCCGCGGGACGAAGTAGCGCGGGGGCAGGTAGCCGTAGCGGATGTACTTCTTCTCGATGTGCGGGAAGACGATCGTCGGCGCGCCCAGCTGCGTACCCGCCTGGTAGTAGTACGGCGTGTACGGCTCCAGGCCCTGGTCGGTGTAGAAGCTGAAGCCCGCGATCGTGTCGATCGACGTCCAGATCTCGTCGTCCGTCGCGTTCTTCGCGTCCGCCGGGATCGTGTCGCAGTCCGACAGCAGGCTGTACTGCCAGAAGCCCCAGACGTAGTCGAGGACCGTCGCCTCGTACGCCTTGTCCAGGCTGCCGACCGTGTTGAAGGTGTACTCGTTCTCCGCCGCGTACGCCGCGTACCGCTGCTCCAGCGGCTCCCGGCGCACCAGCGCCTCGCGCTGGACGCCGTTCAGGCGGTCGCGGCACTCCTTGGTACCGACGTGGGCGAAGAACTCGTCGTACGCCGAGTCCTCCCTGTTCACCACGTCGTTGGGGGCCACGTAGGCCACGACGCCGTCCATGTCACGCGGGTAGAAGCGCTCGTAGTACGTGGCGGTCATGCCGCCCTTCGAACCGCCCGTCGACAGCCACTTCTTGCCGTAGATCGGCTTGAGCGCCTTGAAGATGCGGTGCTGGTCGCTCGCCGCCTGCCAGATGTCCAGCTTCTTCCAGTCCGCCGGAGCCGGCCGGGACGGGGTGAAGTAGCGGTACTCCATGGAGATCTGGTTGCCGTCCACGATCTGCGTCGGCTCGCGCCGGCTCGGGGTCGTGGAGACGTTGTAGCCGCCGGTGTAGAAGACCGTCGGGCGGCTGACGTCCTTGTGCAGCATGGTGATCCGCTGCTGGAACGTGCCCTTCGACGGGTGCCGGTGGTCCACCGGCTGCGTGTAGTTGAGGACGAAGAAGCGGTAGCCGGGGTACGGCTTCTCCTCGATCAGGCTCATGCCCGGTATCGCGAGCAACCGGTCCTTGATGTCGGTGGTGGCCTCCGGCTGGGCGGCGGTGGCCGACCCTGCCGTGCTCAACGTGCCTATGAGCACCGTGAGCGCCAGCAGCCATCTGAGCGCCTTGCGCATGCACCCTCCCCTGTGAGTCAGATGTGCGCCCGGAAGCTATCGGAGCAACTGACGATCACACCAGGGGACTTACCGAAAAAGGCCGGTTCGCAAGGGAACGGAGACAATCAGAGAGGGGCAAGGCGAAGGTCGTCTCAGCACAGGATCCAACCCGATGCCACCGAGCCCCCGGCCACCCTTCCCGTCACCTTCACGCAGCGATGCCCCGCGTACACCGTCACCGTGCGGGACTTGCGGCGGTGCTTGCCCTTGTACGCCACCGGGTGATGGCCCCGCGCCTGCACGCTGACCGCCATCGTGCGCAACGGGCCGGGACGCTTGGCCACGGTGACCGCGCAGACCTGTCCGCCGGACTTGTAGACGTGCACGGCGCCCGTGGAGAACGGCACCGTGCGGACCTTGCGGCCCGCGCACGAGGTGCCGGCGGCCTGCGCCTCGCCGGGCGCCGCGACCGCCAGCAGCCCGGACGCGGTCAGTACGGCCAGGCCGACCGCGAGCCGTCGGCGTATCGCACCACTGTCCACTGCGTCGTCCTCCCCGTACCCCGGCGATGAGCGTACTGGTGTACGGACGCCTGGCGTACGCCGGACGGTTGCGTGCCGACCGTCACGCCAGCTCTACACCGACCGGCTCACCGACGAAAGTCCGCCACAGTTCGGCGTACCGCCCGCCGAGGGCCAGCAGCTCCTCGTGCGTGCCGTCCTCCGCCACCCTGCCGTGGGCCATCACCACGACCCGGTCCGCGCGGGCGGCCGTGGTCAGGCGGTGGGCCACGACGAGTGTCGTACGGCGGCCCGCGATGCGGTCGGTGGCCTGATTGACCTGCGCCTCCGTCGCCAGGTCCAGCGCGGCCGTCGCCTCGTCCAGGAGCAGGATGTCGGGGTCGACGAGTTCGGCGCGGGCCAGGGCGATCAGCTGGCGCTGGCCGGCCGAGAGGTTGCGGCCGCGCTCGGCGACCTCGTGGAGGTAGCCGCCGTCCAGGGTGGCGATCATCTCGTGGGCGCCGACCGCGCGGGCCGCCGCCTCGACCTCGGCGTCCGTCGCCTCGGGGCGGCCGTAGGCGATGGCGTCGCGGACGGTGCCCTGGAAGAGGTACGCCTCCTGCGGGACGACGCCGAGCCGGTGCCGGTACGCCGTCATGTCCAGGGCGCGCAGATCGGTGCCGTCGACGGTGACCCGGCCGGCGGTCGGGTCGTAGAAGCGGGCCACCAGCTTCACGAGCGTCGACTTGCCGGCCCCGGTCTCGCCGACGAAGGCGACCGTCTGGCCCGCGGGGATGCGCAGGTCCACGGCGGTCAGCGCCTCCTCGTCACCGCCGTAGGCGAAGTGCACGTCCTCGAAGGCGATCTCGCCGCGCAGCGACAGCACGTCGAGCGGCTCGTCGGCGGACTTCGTCGACGTCGGTTCCCGGAGCAGCTCCTGGATCCGGCCCAGCGACACCGACGCCTGCTGGTAACCGTCGAAGACCTGCGAGAGCTGCTGGACCGGGGCGAAGAACAGGTCGATGTAGAGCAGGTACGCCACCAGCGCGCCGGTCGTCAGCGTCGCGTCGTCGATCCGGCCCGCGCCCACGATCAGCACCGCCGCCACGGCCGCCGACGACAGGAACTGCACGAAGGGGAAGTAGACCGAGATCAGCCACTGGCCCTTTATGCGAGCCTGCCGGTAGCTGTCGCTGCGTCCGGCGAACCGCGCGCCGCCGTCCTTCTCGCGCCGGAAGGCCTGCACGATCCGCAGCCCGGAGACCGACTCCTGGAGGTCGGCGTTGACCACCGACACCCGCTCACGGGCCAGTTCGTACGCCTTCACGCTCGCCCGGCGGAAGAACCAGGTGGCGACGATCAGCGGCGGCAGCGTCGCGAAGACGACCAGCGCCAGCTCGAGGTCGATCACCAGCAGGGCGCCCATGATGCCGAAGAAGGTGACCACCGAGACGAACGCGGTGACCAGGCCCGTCTGGAGGAAGGTCGACAGGGCGTCGACGTCCGTCGTCATCCGCGTCATGATCCGGCCGGTCAGCTCGCGCTCGTAGTAGTCGAGTCCGAGCCGCTGGAGCTGGGCGAAGATCTTCAGGCGGAGCGCGTACAGGACCCGCTCGCCGGTCCGCCCGGTCATCAGGGTCTCGCCGACCTGGGCCGACCACTGCACGGTCACCGCCAGCAGGGCGAGCAGCGAGGCCGCCCAGACGGCGCCGAGGGCCGCCTCGGTGACCCCGCTGTCGATGCCGTGCCGGATCAGCACGGGCAGCAGCAGTCCGGTGCCCGCGTCCACGGCCACCAGGGCGAGGCTCACCAGCAGGGGCAGCCCGAAGCCGCGCAGGAGCCTGCGCAGGCCGTACGACTCCTCGGGAGTGACCGCTCGGGCCTCGTCGATCTCGGGGACGTCCTTCGCCGGGGGCAGCGCGTCCACCTCGGCGAGGAGTTCGGGGGTGGCGGGGGCCCCGTCCATCGCGGTGTCGCGCGGGGTGCGCTCGCCCGCCCACAGCCGGGGCGTGATCCCGCGCTCGGCGTCGAACTCGGCGTCCAGTTCGGCCCGTACGGTCGTGTCCTCGTCCTGCGGCAGTGCCTTCGGGGTGTGTCCGGGAGAGACGCCGCCCAGCTCGTCGGGGTCGGTGAGCAGGCGCCGGTAGAGGGCCGAGCGCTGCTGGAGCTCCTCGTGCGTGCCGAGGTCGGCGAGCCGGCCGCCGTCGAGGACGGCGATGCGGTCGGCGAGGTTCAGGGTGGAGCGGCGGTGGGCGATGAGGAGGGTCGTACGGCCCTCCATGACCTGGGCGAGGGCCTCGTGGATCTCGTGCTCCACGCGCGCGTCCACGGCGGAGGTGGCGTCGTCGAGGACCAGCAGGCGGGGGTCGGTGAGGATGGCGCGGGCCAGGGCCACGCGCTGGCGCTGGCCGCCGGAGAGGGTCAGGCCGTGCTCGCCGACCTTGGTGTCGTAGCCCTCGGGGAGTTCCCGGATGAAACGGTCCGCCTGGGCGGCGCGGGCGGCCTGCTCGATCTGTTCCCGGGTGGCGTCGGGGCGGCCGTATGCGATGTTGCTGAGGACGGTGTCGGAGAAGAGGAAGGAGTCCTCGGGGACCAGGCCGATCGCGGCGCGCAGCGAGTCCAGGGTCAGCTCGCGGACGTCGTGGCCGCCGATGAGGACGGCGCCGTGGGTGACGTCGTAGAAGCGCGGCAGCAGCAGCGAGACGGTGGACTTGCCGGAGCCGGAGGAGCCGACGACCGCCAGGGTCTCGCCGGGGCGGATCTCGAAGCTCAGGCCGTCGAGGACCGGGCGGCCGTCCTCATAGCCGAACGACACGTCGTCGAACTCGACCGTCGCCGGGGCGTCGGCGGGCAGCTCCTTGGTGCCGTCCTTCAGCGACGGCTCGGTGTCGATCAGCTCCAGGACGCGCTCGGTGCCCGCGCGGGCCTGCTGGGCGACCGTGAGGACCACGGCGAGCATCCGGACCGGGCCGACGAGCTGGGCGAGGTAGGTGGAGAAGGCGACGAACGTGCCGAGCGTGATGTGTCCGCGTACGGCGAGCCAGCCGCCGACGGCGAGCATCGCGACCTGGCCGAGGGCGGGGACGGCCTGGAGGGCCGGGGTGTACTTGGAGTTGAACCGGATGGTCCGCAGCCGCCCGGCGAAGAGCCGCCGGCTGACGTCCCGCAGCTTGCCGGTCTCCTGGTCCTCCTGCCCGAAGCCCTTGACCACCCGGACCCCGGTGACGGCGCCGTCGACGACGCCCGCGACGGCCGCCGCCTGGGCCTGCGCGTACCAGGTGGCGGGGTGCAGCTTGGCGCGGCTGCGCCTGGCGATCCACCACAGCGCGGGCGCGACCGCCAGCGCGACGAGGGTGAGCGGCAGCGACAGCCAGGCCATGACCACCAGGGAGATCAGGAACAGGGCGAAGTTCCCGATGGTCATCGGGAGCATGAAGAGCAGGCCCTGGATCAGCTGGAGGTCACTCGTCGCCCGGCCGACGACCTGCCCGGTGGACAGCTCGTCCTGCCGCCGCCCGTCGAGCCGGGTGATCGTGTCGTACATCTCGGTCCGCAGATCGTGCTGGACGTCGAGGGCGAGCCGGCCGCCGTAGTAGCGCCGGACGTAGGTGAGGACGTACACGACGACCGCCGAGGCGATCAGCAGTCCCGCCCACAGCGCCATGCCCCGGCTCTTGTCGCCGATCACGTCGTCGAGGATCACCTTGGTGATCAACGGCACCAGGGCCATGACGGCCATACCGGCCAGGGAGGACCCGAGGGCGAGGACGACGTCCTTCGGGTAGCGCCAGGCGTACCCCCACAGTCTCCGCGCCCAACCCTGCCGCGCTGCCACGTCCGGCCTCCCCGTGTGATCGTCCACGGACATCCCCAACGTGTTCGGGCCCGGATTTCATCCCGGGACGGGTATCGGATGAGCATCAGCGCCCATGACCCCTGAGTAGCAGGTCGGTGCCGCCGCGCTCCCGGCCGCGCTTTGATCATCGGCATGAGGAAGAACACCGTGCTCGTCACCGCCGCCGTCGCTCTCGTGCTGCTGTTCGCGCTGCTCGCCAAGGGGTGCGAGGCGATCGAGGGCGGCCCGGTGCGCACGACCGACGAGTTCCGCGAGCACGTCCGGGCGACCACGCAGGCGGGCACGGACGTGTACCTCGCCCTGTCGCCCGCGCCGGTGGACGCCCCGTACCCCAGCCAGGAGGCGAGCACCTCCTGCGTGGACGACTTCGGCTGGGACGAGGGCGACGTCACCCGGGACCGGCCGGTCTACAGCTGGAACATGGAGTACGCGAGCAGGGCGGACTTCCGGGCCGCGGTGAAGGCCCTGGCGGCGACCTGGCGTGCGGAGGGGCGCGAGGTGCGCAAGGTCGAGAACGGCATCGCCACCACCCTCGACGACGGCATCGAGGTCACCTTCCACCTGGACTGGTACAGCGACGAGCCCGAGCTGCGGGCCGAGGGCAGGTGCGTGCGGTACACGGACACGTACGGCGACGCCTACGACTACACGCACGACAAGGACGGCGACGGGACCGTCGACGAGTACGAGAGGCCGGACCACTGAGCCTCACGGCAGCAGGCGCTGCTCCTTCGCCACCGCCACCGCGCCCGCCCGGGTGTCCACGCCGAGCTTGTCGTAGATCCGGCCGAGGTGGGTCTTGACCGTGGCCTCGCTGATGAACAGAGCCTTGGCGATGTCCCGGTTGCCCAGGCCCTGGGAGAGCTTGCCGAGGATCTCCTGCTCCCGGTCGGTGAGCGTGGGGCGCGGATTGCGGAGGTTGGCCATGACCCGCCCCGCGACCGGCGCCGAGAGCGCGGTACGGCCCTCGGCGGCGGCGTGGATCGCGGCGAACAGCTCCTCCGGGCGCTCGGCCTTCAGCAGGTAGCCGGTCGCGCCCGCCTCGATGGCCCGGGTGATGTCGGCGTCGGTGTCGTACGTCGTGAGGACCAGGACGTGCGGGTGATCCGCTGAAGAGGTCAGCCGCCGGGTCGTCTCCACTCCGTCGATCCCGGCTCCGAGCTGGAGGTCCATCAGCACCACGTCCGGCGTGAGCTTCGCGGCGAGCGCCAGCGCCTCCTCGCCGGTCCCGGCCTCCCCCACGACCTCGATGTCCGGGGCGCTGTCGAGGAGGGCGAGCAGTCCGGCGCGTACGACGGCGTGGTCGTCGCAGAGGAGGATGCGTACGGTCATCAGGGGTGCTCCAAGGGGTTCGCCACCGGCTTCTCCAGCGGGATCGCGGCGGACAGGACCGTGCCCTCGCCCGGTGCCGACTCCACGGCCAGGGTGCCGCCGAGCTGCCGTACCCGCGCGCGGATCGCGGGCAGCCCGTGCCCCCGGACCCCGGACGGGGCGTCCGGCAGCGCCGCCGGGTCGAAGCCGTGCCCGTCGTCGGCGACGTCCAGGACGGCCTGGTCGTCGAGGAGGGTGAGGGTCAGCGCGGCGGCGCTCGCCCCGGAGTGCTCCCGTACGTTCGCCAGGGCGCCCTGCGCGATGCGCAGCAGCGCCGACTGGACCCGGTCGGGCAGCCCGGGGGCACGGCCGCCGTCGTCGAGGTGGACGCGGACGGTGAGCCGGTCGCCGGACTCCCGGGCGGCCAGGGTGCGCAGCGCCTCGCCGAGTCCGCCGCCGCGGGCCAGGTCGGCGGGGGCGAGGTCGTGCACGAAGCGACGGGCCTCGGTGAGGTTGTGCTCGGCCACGGACTCGGCGGTACGGACATGCGCGCGGGCCTTGTCCGGGTCCGACTCCCAGACCCGCTCGGCGGCCTGGAGCAGCATCTGCTGGCTGGACAGGCCCTGGGCGAGGGTGTCGTGGATCTCCATGGCGAGCCGCTGGCGTTCGGCGAGGGTGCCCTCACGGCGTTCGGTGGCGGCCAGGTTCCGGCGGGTGCGGACCAGGTCGTCGATGAGCGCCCGCTGCCGGGCCGCCTGGCGGCGCAGGTGCACGAAGATCGCGGTGGCGAAACCGGCCACGGCCGCCGGGCCGACGACGAGGTCGAGGTCGAAACGGGGGGCGAGCTGGAGCTGGGCGGCGATCACGAACACGGTGAGGACGGTGACGAGGACGTACGCGGCCCCCGGTGGGAGGTGGCGCAGGGCGACGTAGAAGAGGGGGACGGCGACCCAGGCGAAGCTCGGCGCGAGGGCGACGAGGACCACCCAGACGGCGACGACCGCACCGAGCCAGAGGAGGCGGGGCGGGGTCGGCCAGGCGGACTCGGGGCCGGCCGGTCCCGGCCGGTCGCCGAAGCGGCCCATGACGTACAGCACCGCGAGGACGGCGGCCAGGGCGATCACCCAGGGGGCCCGGGGTTCCTCGCCGTGGCGCTGGAGGTAGCGGGCCATGGACGTGCCGAGCAGGAGGAAGAAGGTGGCGTGCATGACGGCGGCGAGCCAGCGGGCGTCGGGATCGGCGGGCGTGCCGGGGATGGCCGTGTCGCCGTACTCCTGCCGTGGTGCCCGCATGCTGCCCAGTGTCCCCCGCCCCACCGGCCACCGGGGTCAACCGATCGGTTGACCCGCGCGTCAGCCGACCCGCTCCCCCGGAGCAGCCGGAACGCCGACGGGTGGGCCTCGGTTCCGGGCCCAGGCTGGAGGTACGCAGTCGAACCCGCCGAGCACAGGAGTTGCCGAGCCATGAAGAAGTTCTCCCGCCGTGTCCGTCTCGCCACCGGTGGCGTCGTCCTCGCGGCCGTGGCCGCCGGCACCTTCGGGGCCGTCTCCGCCAGCGCCTCGGCCCCGGCCGCCGCGCAGGCCCGTCCCGCCGCCGTGAAGTCGTCGGACACGGTCACCTCCACCCATCTGACGGTCAAGGCCGCCACCGAGGCCGCCGAGGCCGTCCTGGCGGCGGCGAAGAAGGAGAACCAGCGGGTCACCGTGGCGGTCGTGGACCGCAACGGCAACACCCTGGTGACCCTGCGCGGCGACGGCGCGGGCCCGCAGTCCTACGAGTCCGCGATCCGCAAGGCCTTCACCGCGGTCTCCTGGAACGCCCCCACCTCCGAGCTGGTCAAGCGCCTGGAGCAGACCCCGAACCTGAAGGACATCCCGGGCACCCTGTTCCTGGGCGGCGGAGCCCCGGTCACCGTGAACAACGCCCCGATCGCGGGCATCGGTGTGGCGGGCGCCCCGTCCGGCGCGCTGGACGAGAAGTTCGCGCAGGCGGGCGTGGCCGAGCTGGCCGGCTGACGCGACCGCCGTGATCCCGGGCGCCCGTCGGGGCGCCCGGGCCCTCCTTTTCCCGGTCCCCCGGAGGCAAGCCCATGACCTCACCGCGAGCCGCCGCCCTGGCCCTCGTCACGGCGGCCGTCCTGCTCACCGCCTGCGACCCCGCCCCCGAAGCCGGGCCGACCGCCGGGACTTCCCGCACGCCGCCGACCGCAACCCGCCCGCCGGCCCCGGACCGCATGCCGACGCCCGATCGCAGCCCGACGCCCGACCGCACCCTTCTCGTCGCCGACTTCGGCGCCGACACGGTCACCTTCGTCGACCCCGCCGAGGGCCCGCTCGACTCGGTGGAGGTCGGCACCGCCCCCTACGGCCTGACCGTCGGAGCGGACGGCCGCGCCTGGGTCGCCACGGCCGAGGGCGTCGCCGTCGTCGACACCCGCACCCGGGAGCGCCTCGCGCTGATCCCGTACGAGACCGGGGGCCTCGGCGATCCGGCGTACGGCGAGTACCGCGGCGGGGGCATGGGCATCGCGCTCGCCCCCGACGGCGGGCGGGTGTACGTCGGGGTCAACGTCCCCGGCGGCGAAGGGACGTTGGAGGTCGTCGACACCCGCACCCTGAAGGTCACCGGCAGGGCGGACACCGGCCGCCGACCCTTCGACGTGGACGTCTCCCCGGACGGACGGCACGTCTACGCCACCGGGCACGACTCCTTCGACGTGACCGTCGTCGACACGGCCTCCCTGGACACGCGCCGCGTCGAGGTGGCCCCCTACGGCACGGAGGGCGGCCTCGGCTCGTGGCTGAAGCCGCACTACGCGGCCGTACGACCGTCGGACGGCAGGCTGTTGCTGCCCTTCGAGGGCGAGAAGCTGGTCGTCCTCGACCCGGAGACCGGCCGCTCGACGGTCGAGCGCATGACGGCGAACACCCACCAGCACGGGGTGACCGTCCTCGCGGACGGCACCCTCCTCGCCGTGGGCACCGGTCCCATCGACCCGTCGGAGGACGCGGGCCCCTCCCTGACCGTCCGCAGCCCGGACGGCCGGGAAAAGGTGATCCCGCTGGAGGGTCCCCACGAGGACGTCGTCGCCGACGGCCGTACCGCGTACGTCACCGGGGGCTTCACGCGGGACGGCTACTGGGACGGCGTCACCGTGGTCGACCTCGACACCGGCGACACCCGTCGACTGGCGGCGGGAGAAAGGCCGTTGGGGATCGCCGTGCTCCCGGGCCAGACCCGCGGAACTCCCGGCTAGACCCGCACCCTGAGGTAGTAGAACCGGGTCGTCTGACTCGGGTTCTGGTTGTCGTCGCTGGCCAGCAGGACCTTCAGGGCGCCGCCCTTGGTCCGGCCCGTGACCGTCATCGCCTCGATGTTGTCGAGGAGCGGGTTCGGCTGGGGCTGCTTCGCCGTGGCGCCGAGGTCGGGGCAGGCGGCGATGTCGGCGAGGAGGGTCTTCCCGATCAGCCGTACGCCGGGCTGCCCGGTGAGGTTCTCGACCGTGCTGGTGTCGGTCGCCCGGCGCGGGTCGGCGAGGTAGAGGCGGACGGTGTTGCCGACGCCGGAGGTGAAACCGCGCTCCAGGACGAGGAGCCGGCCGTCGGGGAGGGCCTGGACCTCCGGGACACCGAGGCCGGTGTCGGCGCGGTAGCCGTACTGGGCGGCGAGTTCGTAGGCGCCCTTGCGCCGGTCCCAGGTCTGGAAGCGGACGATGCCGGCGGTGTCGCCGGACAGCGCGTACTCCATGGAGGCGAGCAGGCCGCCCCGGAACCAGGTCAGGCCCTCGAAGGTGCCGTTGCTCACGGCCCGCCCGGCGGGGGCCGGCCGGAGCGCGTCCGGCACGGGGAGACGGCCGAGGATCCTGCCGTCCGCGGAGTAGCGGCGTACGGCGGGCTCGCCCTCGGAGCTGATCAGCCGGGTGCCGTCCCGGTCGACGACCAGGCCCTCGGAGTCGAGGGCGGCGCCGTTCTCGTCGGCGAGCGCGACGACCGACCGCGGCGCGAGCGTCCTCGCGTCCAGCGAGAACAGCGCGGAGCGGTCGGACACGGCCGCGAGCGAACCGTCGCGTCGCACGGCGAGCGCGGAGAAGTTGCCCACGAAGGTGCCCTGGTACGTCGTCTTGTCGAGCGCGTCGGAGAAGCGGTCGATGGAGACGTACGGCGAACAGGCGTGTTCCTGCGGGCCGTTGGCGTAGGAGGGACCGGCGGCGGTCAGACAGGTGGCCGCCGCCAGGGCCGCGGTGGCGGTCGCGAGTACGGATCTCATGCGCATGGACGTCACCGTAGGGCGGGCCGGTGAAGGGCGGGAGACCGCCAGGCGTCAACTCGCGTCGAGATCGCGGTGGATGACCTTGGCGACGCTCTGGATCGTGGTGACGCCGTAGTTCATCGTGCTGTTGCCGTGGGTCAGCACGGTGATCATGTAGTCGTGGCCGCCGCCCTTGAAGGTGCCGACGCTGTGCACCCGCCAGCCGTTGGTGGCGCGCTGGAGCCAGCCGTTCTTGACGTGCACGATGACGTCGGAGGGAGCGCCGTAGGGGGTGCCCCAGCGCTGCGAGGAGACGACGTCGCCCATCAGCTTGCGGACGTACCAGCGGGAGTCGTCGGTGAGCACCGTGTTCTTCGCGGTGAGCAGCTTCATCAGCTTCTGCTCGTCGGTGACGGTGATCTGGGTCAGGCCCCAGTAGCCATTCGCGCCGGGCTTGGTCTGCGTCATGCCGGCGGCGGCGAGGAAGTTCTTCACCTTGGTGACGCCGAGCTGCTTCCACAGGGTGGAGGTGGAGGCGTTGTCGGACTTGGTGATCATGGCCGTGGCGAGCGACTTCTCCCGGCTGGTGAGCGCGCGCCCGGTCTTCTGCGCGTCCCAGAGGAGGGTGGCGAGGACGGTCACCTTGACCACGCTGGCGGAGTCGTAGGCGGTGGACGGCCGCAGCGTGCAGGTGGTCTTGGTGGACCGGTCGTAGAGCCCGACCGCGACGGTGCCCTTGCGCGTGGCGAGCGCCGCGGTGATGTCCTTCTTCAGCTTCTCGGCGAGCCCCGCCTTGGCGGACGTACAGCTGACGACGGGCGTGGTCGCCGCGGCGGCGGGCGTGACGGCGGCCACAGAGGCGACGAGCACACCGCCCGCCACCCATCTGACACGTCTGGATATCGCGTGAGTCATGCCCCTTCGACACGCACGGACGACCGGAAGTTGTACACGTGTTCCCAGGGTCACGTTTTCGGGTAGTGCAGCAGGTGTCGTCGGAGGGGGGAGTCGCCCATGGCGGGCAACGGACGGAGCAAGGCGTATCTGTGTGGTCAGCTGTACGCGGCGCTGCACGCGCTGTGCATCCTCGGCACGGGGAGCAAGGAGCTGGCCGGGATGACCAACATGAAGAAGGCGTTCGAGAACCCCAAGAACGAGATGCCGAAGCTCCTTCAGTCAGCGGGCGGCCATCTCCTCGCGGCGTTCGGCAAGGGCACCGAGCAGGCCAAGGCCGCTTCCAAGATCTTCCGGGACATACCCGACTTCATCCCGCCCGGCTCGGTCGGCAACGGCACCAGTGGTGATTCGGCGGACTTCACGACCGGCTGGTGCGAGCAGATGAACACGTACAAGCAGGAGTATCCGAAGCTGCTGGCCTGACCCGCGGGCCCTCTTCGCGGAGTCCTTTGGCGATTCACAGGCGGGCACCAGGTGCGGCACAGCCCGCGCCCACTCGTGATCAGCACCATGCGCTGGTGACCTCTACCGATCCCCACCCTCGCCCCCAGGCGCCGCGCTGGTCGTCGCCCGTGCTGCTCGCGATCCTGGTGCTCGCCGCGGTGCTGTACTCCTGGAACCTGTCCGGCTCGAACCTCAACAGCTTCTACAGCGCGGCCGTGCTCAGCGGTACGCAGAGCTGGAAGGCATGGTTCTTCGGGTCGCTGGACGCCGGGAACTTCCTCACCGTCGACAAGCCGCCCTTCGCGCTCATGGTGATGGGGCTGTCCTGCCGGATCCTCGGCTTCGGGACCTGGCAGATGATGCTGCCCATGGTCCTGGTGGCACTGGCGTCCATCTGGATCCTGCACTCCTCCGTGAAGCGGGTGTGGGGCCACGGGGCCGCCGCGCTCGCCGCGCTCGTCCTCGCGCTCACCCCGATCACGGTCGCCATCAACCGGGACAACAACCCCGACACGCTCCTGGTGTTCCTCATGGTCGCCGGTGCGGCCCTCGCCCTGCGCGCCACCCGGGACGGCAAGCTGCTCCCGCTGCTCGGCTCGGCCGCCTGCTTCGGCCTCGCCTTCAACACCAAGATGCTCCAGGGGTACATCCCGCTGCCGGCCGTCTTCGCGGTCTACCTCTACGCGGCCCGGCCCAAGCTGGTGAAGCGGCTCGTGAACCTCGCCCTCGCGGCCGTCGTCCTGGCCGTCTCCAGCTTCTGGTGGGCGGCGGCCGTCTCGCTGGTCCCGGCCGGCGAACGGCCCTACATCGGCGGCTCCACCGACGGCACCGCCTGGGACCTGATCACGGGCTACAACGGCCTCGGCCGGATCCTCGGCGGCGAGGGCAACGGCGGCGGTGGCGGAGGCGGCGGGGGCTTCTCCGGTACGGCGGGAATCGGGCGCCTCTTCAACGACATCCTGGGCGGCCAGATCTCCTGGCTCATCCCCTTCGCGGCCCTCGCCTGCGTCGGCGGCCTGATCCTGTGCGGCCGCGCCCCGCGCACCGACATGACCCGGGCCGCCCTGGTGATGTGGGGCGGCTGGACGGCACTGCACTACCTGACCTTCGCCCTGGCCGAGGGCACGATGCACCCGTACTACACGACCGCCCTCGCCCCGGGCATCGCCGCCCTGTGCGCCGGCGGCGGGTTCATGCTGCTGCGCGCCTTCCGTACGGACAGGCGGTGGGTGTGGGTCCTGCCGCTCGGCCTCGCGGTCACGGCGGTCTGGGCGGTCGTGCTGCTGCGCCGGGCCGCCGGCTGGAACACCTGGCTGTGGCCGGCCGTCGCGGCGGTCATGGCGCTGGCGATCGTCGGGCTGGTCCTCTTCCGGTCCGGCAACCGGGCGCGGCTGCTGACCGCTTCGCTGGCCGCGGCGATCGTGGCCGCGGTGGCGGGGCCCGCCGCCTACGCCTGGTCGGTGCCGTCCGGGTCGGGCGGGGGCATGGGCGGGACGAACCCGACGGCCGGACCGAGCACGGGCAGCGGCGGCTTCGGGGGCGGGCCCGGCGGCGGCGGGCCCGGGGGCGGCGACCAAGGCGGCGACGGGGGCGGTCAGGGCGGCTTCCCCGGCGGGGATGGTCCCGGCGGCGGGCAAATGCCTCCCGGCGGCGGCGAGATGGGCGGTACGCCCCCCACCGGCACGACCGGCGAGCAGGACGGCCAGAACAGCGGGCCCGGAAACGGCAGTACCGCCGGAGGCATGGGCGGCATGGGCGGCGGCGCCTCGACCGAGCTCGTCGCCTACCTCAAGAAGCACCAGGACGGGGCGACTTGGCTGCTCGCGGTGTCCAGCTCGCAGAGCGCCGCGCAGCTCATCATGAGCAGCGGTGAGCCGGTGATCTCCATGTGGGGCTGGTCCGGCAGCGACCGGGCGATGACGCCGGCCAAGCTGAAGGAACTGGTCAAGAGCGGCGAACTGCACTACATCCAGCTCGGCGGCGGCATGGGCGGCGGCGGAGGCACGGGCGGCGGCTCGAGCCTCAGCACCGAGGTCACCGAGTGGGTGCAGAAGAACGGCACGGCGGTGAAGGCGAGCGAGTACGGCGACAATTCCTCGGCGACGACCTCGTCGCTCTACCGCCTGGACCCGTCGGACGTGAGCTGACGTGTCAACTCGCGTAGACAAGCCCCGATTTGCCGTTTCAGGTCACCCAATGGACACGTGACATCCATTTACACCGCCGCATGTCCATGTCACTCTCCCAGGTGCCGCCTCCATTCAACCCGCGTAGATGGGACTCCCCCTCATGCTGGCGACACACATACGCCGCTGGAAGTCGGTGGCCCTGGCCACCGCCACCGTCCTGGTCGGCCTCAGCGTTCCCGCGTTCACCGCGACCCCCGCCGCGGCGACGACCACCGCGTACGACTCGACGTACTACAAGAACGCGATCGGCAAGTCCGGTACGAGCCTGAAGAGCGCGCTGCACACCATCATCAGCCCGCAGACCAAGCTGTCGTACTCGGCGGTCTGGGAGGCCCTGAAGGTCACCGACCAGGACCCGAACAACAGCAGCAACGTGGTCCTGCTCTACAGCGGCATCTCCCGCAGCAAGTCGCTGAACGGCGGCAGCACCGGCAACTGGAACCGTGAGCACGTCTGGGCGCAGTCGCACGGCGACTTCGGCACCTCGGCGGGTCCCGGCACCGACCTGCACCACCTGCGCCCCGAGGACGTCCAGGTCAACTCCATCCGCGGCAACAAGGACTTCGACAACGGCGGCAGCGGCTTCACCAACTCCGGTGGCAGCCTGACCGACTCGAACTCCTTCGAGCCCCGTGACGCCGTCAAGGGCGACGTGGCCCGGATGATCCTCTACATGGCCGTCCGCTACGAGGGCGACGACAGCTGGCCCGACCTGGAGGCCAACGACTCCATCAACGGCAGCGTCCCCTACCACGGCCGTCTCTCGGTCCTGAAGGCCTGGAACGACGAGGACCCGCCGAGCGCCTTCGAGGAGCGCCGCAACCAGCTCATCTACACGAACTACCAGGGCAACCGGAACCCGTTCATCGACCACCCGGAGTGGGTCGAGGCGATCTGGTAGCCCGACCGGTCCGGCCGACCCCGCGTCAGGGCTCCCCCGTAGCCCTGACGCGGGGTCCTCGGATCCCCTCGCAACCCGCTGACCAGGAGTCTCGCCCGCTTCGACGGCTCTTTCCACGTGCAGAAATTGCAGATAATGCGGCCCATGAGACTCAACACCACTGACCGCGCCTCCCTGAGGAAGGTGCTCCGGGCGCGGCGGGCCGCGATCGACCCCGTGGCCAAGGGGTTCCCCCGGCGCCCGGCCGGGCCCGGGAGGCGGGCCGTGGGGTTGAGCCAGGAGCAGATGGACGAGCTGCTGGCGCGGGCGCGGGGGACGTACAACCGGTTCGAGAACGGTCAACTCGTGCGCCCGGCCGCCGACTTGATCACCGCGATCGCGAGGACCCTGGAGTTCAGCGAGCAGGAGTGGGTGTTCCTGTGGCAGCTGACCCGCAAGGAGAACCCTCCCCGCGCGCTGCACGACAGCTCGGGAATGACCCTGTCGGGAATGTGGCAGGGGCTGATCGACCGGTTCGGCGGGGCGATCGCCTACGTGAGCGACGCGGAGTTCGACATCGTCGCCCACAACGCGGAGTTCCGGCTGCTGTTCCCGCCGGGGCGGGCCCCGGCCAACGTCATGCGCGGACTGCTGCTGGACCCGCGGATCCGCACCGAGACGCTGATCGGCTGGCGGACGCACTGGGCGCCGGCCGTCATGCCGTTCCTCAAGCAGGCGGTGGAGCTGCGGCCGGGCAGTGCCGCGCTCGCCGCGCTCGAACGGGACGTCCTCGCCGACCCGTCAACCGGACCGCTCTACCGGGCGGCCGGTTCCGTGCCGCTCCCCCACGTCGACGGTTCGGAGCTGCCCGTCCGCCACGCGATCCACGGCCCCGGGCGGCTGGCCACGTGTCTGGCCGAGCCGGTGGTCGCGCCCGGGGCCCGGATCAACCTCAGCTTCTACCGCTCCGACTCCGACGACAGATGCGTGGGCGCGAACATCCGCAGCAGCGCCGGGAGTACGACCACCGAGGGGCCCGGCGTGGACAGCGCCTTCGCCAGGTCCGCCTCCAGCGTCGACGGCGTGGTCCGCACCCCCGGGACGCCGAAGGACTCGGCGAGCGCCACATAGTCCGGGCGGGTCAGCTCGGTGGCCGTGGCCTGCCCGAAGGTGTCCGTCATGTACTCGCGCAGGATGCCGTAGCCGCCGTCGTCGACGATCAGCCAGGTGACGTTCAGGTCGTACTGGCGGGCCGTCGCCAGCTCCGCGATCGAGTACAGCGCCCCGCCGTCGCCCGAGACCGCGAGGACCGGCCGGGTGGGGTCCGCCGCCGCCGCGCCGAGCGCCGCCGGGAAGCCGTAGCCGAGGCCGCCGGCGCCCTGGGCGGAGTGCATGTGGTTCGGGCCCTTGGCGTCGAAGGCCGACCAGGCCCAGTAGGCCAGGATCGTCATGTCCCAGAAGGAGGGCGAGTCGGCGGGCAGGGCCCGGCGCACCGACGCCAGCACCTCCTGTTCCAGGGTGAGTTCCTGGGCGGCGATGCGCTCCTTCACCCGGGACAGCAGGTCCCGTACGCGCTCCGCGGCCGTCGGATCCGTACGCTTCGACGCCGTCTCCAGCAGCGCCTGCAGCGCGAGCCGCGCGTCCGCGTGGATGCCGAGCGCCGGGTGGTTGGACTCCAGCTTGCCGAGGTCCGCCTCGATCTGGATCACCCGGCCACGCGGCTTGAACGTGTGGTAGTTGGACGACAGTTCACCGAGACCGGACCCCACCACCAGCAGGACGTCCGCGTCCTCAAGGAAGTCGGTCGTGTACCGGTCCTCCAGCCACGACTGGAGCGAGAGGGGATGCGTCCAGGGGAAGGCGCCCTTGCCGCCGGGGGTGGTGACGACCGGCGCCTGGAGCAGCTCCGCGAGCTGCCGCAGCTTCCCGGACGCGTCCGCCCGTACGACGCCCCCGCCCGCGATGATCGCCGGGCGCTCGGCCTTCGACAGCAGGTCGGCCGCGACGGCCGTCAGCTCCACGCGCGGCGCCAGCTCTTCCGGCGTGGCGTCCACGCCCGTCACCACCGGCACCCGCGTCTCAGCGAGCAGCACGTCCTGCGGGATCTCCACCCACACCGGCCCGTGCGGGGCGGTCAGTGCCGACTTCCAGGCGGCGGCGAGGGCGGAGGGGATCTGGGACTGCGTACGGACGGTGTGGACGGACTTGACCACACCCCGGAACGAGGCGGCCTGGTCGGGGAGTTCGTGCAGGTAGCCGTGGCGGCCACCGCCCAGACCGGCGGAGGGGATCTGGCTGCTGATCGCCAGCACGGGAGCCGAGGCGGCCGCCGCCTCCTGCAGCGCGGCGAGCGAGGTCAGCGCGCCGGGCCCGGTCGACAGCAGGAGCGGGGCCGCCTCGCCGGTGATCCGGCCGTAGGCGTCCGCCGCGAACCCGGCGTTGTTCTCCACCCGCAGGCCGACATAGCGCAGGTCGGAGCGGCGCAGGGCGTCGAACATGCCGAGGGCGTGCTGGCCGGGCAGGCCGAAGACGGTCGTCGCGCCGAGCCCGGCCAGCGTCTCCACGACCAGGTCTCCGCCGTTGCGGCCGGGGGGAGGGTTCAGCGCGGCCTCCGTCTGGGCGGCGGTGGGGCGGAGCTCCAGGTCGTGGTCGTGAGTCACTTCGCGCGGGCCTCTGCAATCTGGCGGGACATGATGGTGGTCAGTTCGTACGCCGTGTGGGACGCGGCCACCGACGTGATCTCGGCGTGATCGTACGCGGGCGCCACCTCGACGACGTCGGCCGAGACGAGGTTGCAGGAGGCGAGTCCGCGCAGGATCTCCAGCAGCTCGCGGGAGGTCATGCCGCCCGCCTCCGGGGTGCCGGTGCCGGGCGCGTGCGCCGGGTCCAGGCAGTCGATGTCGATGGAGATGTACAGCGGGCGGTCGCCGATGCGCTGGCGCAGCTGGTCGGCGATCTCGTCGGCGCCCCGGCGGTAGACGTCGGAGGAGGTGACGATGCCGAAGCCCATCTTCTCGTCGTCGGTGAGGTCCTGCTTGCCGTAGAGCGGGCCGCGGGTGCCGACGTGGGAGAGGGCCGAGGTGTCGAGGATGCCCTCCTCCACCGCGCGGCGGAACGGGGTGCCGTGGGTGTACTCCGCGCCGAAGTACGTGTCCCAGGTGTCGAGGTGGGCGTCGAAGTGGAGCAGGGCGACCGGGCCGTGCTTCTTGGCGACGGACCGCAGCAGCGGCAGCGCGATGGTGTGGTCGCCGCCCAGGGTCATCAGCCGGGCGCCGGTGCCGAGGAGGTCGTCGGCGGCGGCCTCGATGGTCTCGACGGCCTCGTTGATGTTGAACGGGTTCACCGCGATGTCGCCGCCGTCGGCCACCTGGGCCAGCGCGAACGGGGAGGCGTCCTGCGCGGGGTTGTAGGGGCGCAGCAGCCGGGACGCCTCACGGATGGCGTTGCCGCCGAAGCGGGCGCCCGGCCGGTACGAGACGCCCGAGTCGAAGGGCACGCCGACCACGGCGACGTCGGCGGTGCCGACCTCGTCCAGGCGCGGCAGCCGGGCGAAGGTGGCGGGGCCGGCGTAGCGCGGGATGCGCGAGGAGTCGACGGGGCCGCGGGGCGTCTCGTTGCTGCTCATGGGGAAATGCCTTCTTTCCTACGCTTCGTCGCGTATGTACATCTGCGTCTACGACTCTACTGGTGAGCCGGGACGGGTTCGGACACGAGTTCGGGCTCGGGCGCACGTCCGGCGAGGCGCTCGCGCCAGGCGGCGAGGACGGCCGCGTCGGTGGGCTTCGTCATCAAGGAGACGGCGAGGTAGGCCACGAGGGAAGACAGCAGGCCGTAGTAGACGGGCTCGTTGGCGAGGATGCCGTAGCTCGCCATCAGCCCGACGACCGCGAGTCCGCCGACGACGACGGAGGCGAGGGCGCCCTGCGCGGTGCCGCGCTTCCACAGCAGTCCGCCGAGGATCGGGACGAGCAGTCCGCCGACCAGGAGGTTGTACGCGACGGTCAGCGCCTCGACGACGTTGTTCAGCGCGATGGCCGTGCCGATGACCGCGATACCCATGATCAGGATGAAGACGCGGTTGCCCTTGACCTCGTCGTGCGCGTCCTCGGACCCCCGCACGATGCCCCTGAGCCGCGACCAGATGTCGTTGTTCGCGACGGTGGCGCAGGCGATGAGCGCGCCGGAGGAGGTGGACATCACGGCGGCGAGGGCGGCGGCCAGCACCAGGCCGCGGACGCCGACCGGCAGTTCGTCCTTCACGATCGTGGCGAAGGCGTCGTCGGCGCTGGCCAGGTTCGGGTAGAGCACCTTGGCGGCCGTACCGATGACGGCGCCGGCGAGGGCGTAGGCGAGACAGTAGGTTCCGGCGACCGTGCCGCCCCACTTGGCGGTCGTGTCGCTGCGGGCGGTGAAGACGCGCTGCCAGATGTCCTGACCGATGAGCATGCCGAACGTGTAGATCAGCACGTAGGTGAAGATCGTCTCGCCGCCGATGCCCAGCGGGTCGAAGTATTCGGTGGGCAGCTGGGCCTTCATCTCGCTGAACCCGCCGGCCTTGACGACGGCGATGGGCAGGAGCAGGAGCAGCACGCCGATGGTCTTCACCACGAACTGGACCATGTCGGTGAGGGTGATCGACCACATGCCGCCGAGGGTGGAGTAGGCGACGACGATCGAACCGCCGAGGACGATGGCGAGCGTGCGGTTCATGTCGAAGAGCACGTCGAAGATCGTGGCGTAGGCGATCGTGGAGGTGACGGCGAGCATGAGGGTGTACGCCCACATGACCACGCCGGAGATCACGCCGGCCTTGCCGCCGTACCGGAGATCGAGCATCTCGGAGACGGTGTAGACCTTGAGCCGGGCGATCCGGGCGGAGAAGAAGACGGAGAGGGCGAGCAGCCCGAGCCCGATGGTGAACACCATCCAGGCGCCGGAGAGCCCGTACTGGTAGCCGAGGCCCACGCCGCCGATGGTGGACGCGCCGCCGAGGACGATCGCGGCCATGGTGCCGGAGTACATGGCGGGCCCGAGGCGCCGCCCCGCCACCAGGAACTCGCTCTTGGACTTGGCTCGGCGCATGCCCCACCAGCCCATGGCCAGCATGCCGACCAGATAGACGACGATCACTGTGTAGTCGACGGCCATATTGGGGCCTCCTTTACGCACTTCCCGGTGGCGTGTCGTGCAGATACGTGGGGGGTTCCTGAGAACAGGGGTTCCTGAGCACAGGGACTCCGGCAGGGGCTCGCGGGGACATCCGCCCGTACCCGCGGCTGCCGGTCTGGACCGACCTTAGGTGGCCGAAAAGCGACTGCGAAGTGTACGTTTCATCCATTCAGGCTGTACGGAGTGGAGGGAACGCACACATGCCGGATCCGTCCGTCCCACCCACCCCACCGGTACCGCTGTCGGCGCTGCTGGCCCGGGAGGACCTGGCGCTGCGGCACATCGCGGGCGCCGCGGACCCCGCGCGCGTGATGATCCACTGGGCGCACACGTCCGAGATGGCGGACCCGTATCCGTACCTGCTCGGCGGAGAGCTGCTGCTCACGGCGGGCGTGCACATCCCGGAGGCGGCGGGCTCGGGCACGTACTTCGACGACTACGTCTCGCGGATCGTCGAGGCGGGCGGCACGGCCCTGGGCTTCGGACTGGCTCCGGTGCACGACACGGTGCCGAGAGCCCTGGTCGCGGCGTGCGAGGCATACGGCCTCCCGCTCCTGGAGGTCCCGCCCCGGACGACCTTCTCGGGCGTGGCCAGAGCGGTCTGGCAGCTGATGGCCCAGGCCCGCCTGGCAGAACTCCGCCGAGTGACGGAGGCCCAGCAGCGACTGGCCACAGCCGCCTCCCGCCCGGACCCGGTTCCGTCAGTGCTGCGCCAACTGGCCCAACGGGTCGGCGGCTGGGCAGTCCTGTACGGCCCGGACGGCGCGGACATCGCGAAGGCGGGACGGGCGCCGGGGGCGGAGGCGAGGGGGGCGCTTGCGGAGCTGGCACGGGTCGTACGACCCGAAGCAGCCGCAGGCAGCCGCGCCCCGGAATCCGCCGCAGCCGCGAGCAGTCGTGCCGCCGAGGCGGCCCTCGCAGCCAAAGAAGCGGCACCCCGCGAGCGCGGGCAGGCGCACACCTCGCCCGCGCCCACCTCCGCCACGGACACAGTGGCCGGCACCCACCTCGCCGCCTACGCCCTCGCCCCAGGACACGGCTTCGTCCTCGGTGTCGCCGCCCCCCACCGCGACCCCGCCGACCACACCATCGCCTCCGTGGCGGCCGTACTCCTCTCCCTCCTCACCGGCGAACAGCAGAGCGGCACCGGCGCGGCCCGTACCTCCGCTCTCGTACGGCTGCTCCTCGGGGCGGAACCCAAAGACGTCGCCCCCCTCCTCGGCACCGGCGCCTGGCTCGTCGTACACGCCCGCCCCGACACCCCGGCCGCCCCCGACCCCGTCACCGCCTCCGCCCTCGGCGCCGCGCTCGGCTCGCCCCTCGTCGACCTCGCGAAGGACGTCGTCCGCGTCCTCGTCCCCGCCGACCGCGAACCCGCCCCGCAGCAGGGCTGGACCCTCGGCGTCAGCGACCCCGCCACCCCCGCGGAGTGGCCCGCCGCCGACATCCGCGCGGCCCGCGCGCTCGCCCGCGCCCGCGCCACCCGCACCCCCCTCGTCCGCCACGGCACCGGAACCGGTCTGTCCGACCTCGTCCCCCACGACGAGGCCGCCGCCCACGCCCGTTCCCTCCTCGCCCCGATCGCCAACTCCCCCGCCCTGGTCGACACCCTGCGCACCTGGCTCTCCCTGCACGGCAGTTGGGACCGTACGGCCGTCGCGCTCGCCGTCCACCGCAACACCGTCCGCCAGCGCATCACCCGTTGCGCCGCGCTCCTCGGCACCGACCTCGACGACCCCGACGTACGCATGGAGCTGTGGTTCGCGCTGCGGCAGTGACCCACGTCCCAGCGTCCGGGACACCCCGCGCGTCCACCGGGGTCTGCCTCACAATGGGACACATGCCGATACCCGGGACACCCAGCCGCGCCGAGCTCGTCGAACACCTCGTCAGAACCCGTATCGCGGGCGACGTAGCCACTCCTCGCGAGAACAACCTCTCCCATTACCGCAAGCTCGCGAACGGCGACCGGAACTTCTGGCTCGGCCTGGAGCTGGGTGACCGCTGGACCGACGAGCAGGACGTGCTCGCGGTGATGGCGGAGCGGGTCGGCGTCAACGACGATCCCGAGTACCGGTTCGGCCAGGACACCATCGACCCCGAGCTGACCGTCGCCGGACTGGAGCGGATGGCCGGCCGGCTGCGCAAGGCGGCCGACGGCGGCCAGCGCGTCCTGTTCGCCACCGGCCACCCCGGCGGCCTCCTCGACGTGCACCGCGCCACGGCCGCCGCCCTGCGCACGGCGGGCTGCGAGATCGTGGTCATCCCGGACGGGCTGCAGACGGACGAGGGCTACGTCATGCAGTTCGCGGACGTGGCGGTGCTGGAGCACGGCGCCACGCTGTGGCACACCCACTCGGGCGAGCCGATGAAGGCGATCCTGACGGCGCTGGAACGGCTCGGCGATCCGCTGCCGGACCTGGTCGTCGCCGACCACGGCTGGGCGGGCTACGCGGGACAGCACGGCGTCGACTCGGTCGGCTACGCCGACTCCAACGACCCGGCCCTCTTCCTCGCGGAGTCCGAGGGGACCGTCCAGGTGACGGTCCCGCTCGACGACCACGTGGTCAGCCCCCGCTACTACGACGCGATGACGGCGTACCTGCTGGCGGAGGCGGGGCTTTCGTGAAAGGGGCCTAGCCGCGCGGCGCGCGGACGACGCCCTCCTGGATGACCGAGACCGCCAGCCGGCCGTCCTGGGTGTAGATGCGGGCCTGGCCGAGGCCGCGCCCGCCGGAGGCCGACGGGGACTGCTGGTCGTACAGCAGCCACTCGTCGGCGCGGAACGGGCGGTGGAACCACATCGCGTGGTCCAGGGAGGCGCCGACGACATCGCCGACGGCCCAGCCGCCCCGCCCGTGCGCGAGCAGGACCGAGTCCAGCAGGGTCATGTCGGAGACGTACGTGGCGAGGACGACGTGCAGCAGCGGGTCGTCCCCGAGCTTGCCGTTGGTGCGGAACCACACCTGGGAGTGCGGCTCACGCGGCTCGCCGAACCTGCCGTACGGCGGCTCGTCGACGTAGCGCACGTCCACGGCGGCGCGCGCCTCGAGGAACTTCTCCACGACGCCGGCGTCGAGATGGCCGTAGCCGCGCAGCCGCTCCTCCGAGGTGGGGAGCGTGGCCGGGTCGGGCGCGGCGGGCATCGGGGTCTGGTGCTCGAAGCCCTCCTCCGGGCGCTGGAAGGAGGCGGACAGCGCGAAGATCGGCTGCCCGTGCTGGACGGCAACCACCCGGCGGGCCGTGAAGGACCGGCCGTCGTTCATGCGGTCGACGGTGTAGACGATGGGCGCGCCGGGGTCCCCGATGCGCAGGAAGTACGCGTGCAGGGAGTGGGCGAGCCGGTCCTCGGGGACCGTCCGCCCGGCGGCGACCAGCGCCTGGGCGGCGACCTGTCCGCCGAAGACCCGTGGGACGACGGCGGACCGGGACTGGCCGCGGAAGATGTTCTCCTCGATCTGCTCCAGGTCGAGCAGATCGAGGAGATCCTGTAGTGCCTCGTTCATGGCAACTGGTTGTACCGGCCAGTCATGTCGGGGACCTTACAGGCCCATGTCCTTGGCGATGATCGACTTCATGATCTCGCTGGTGCCGCCGTAGATGCGGTTGACCCGGTTGTCCGCGTAGAGGCGGGCGATCGGGTACTCGTTCATGAAGCCGTAGCCGCCGTGCAGCTGGAGGCAGCGGTCGATCACGCGGTGGGCGACCTCGGTGCAGAAGAGCTTGGCGGAGGCGGCCTCGGCGGGGGTCAGCTCACCGGCGTCGAGGGCCTCCAGGGCGCGGTCGGCGACGGCCTCGGCCGCGTCGACCTCGGCCTGGCAGGCGGCCAGCTCGAACTTGGTGTTCTGGAACGCGGCGACCGGCTTGCCGAAGACGGTGCGGTCCTGGACGTACTCCTTGGCGAACCGCACGGCGGCCTTGGCCTGCGCGTAGGCGCCGTAGGCGATGCCCCAGCGCTCGGAGGCGAGGTTGTGGCCGAGGTAGTAGAAGCCCTTGTTCTCCTCGCCGAGGAGGTCCTCGACCGGGACCTTCACGTCGACGAACGCCAGCTCGGCGGTGTCGGAGGTCCGCAGGCCGAGCTTGTCGAGCTTGCGGCCGACGGAGTAGCCCTCGGACTTGGTGTCCACGGCGAACAGCGAGATGCCGAAGCGGCGGTCCTCGGCGGTGGGCGCGGAGGTGCGGGCGCAGACGATGACGCGGTCGGCGTGGACGCCGCCGGTGATGAAGGTCTTGGCGCCGTTGAGGACGTAGTGCGTGCCGTCCTCGGAGAGCTTGGCGGTGGTCTTCATGCCCGCGAGGTCGGAGCCGGTGCCCGGCTCGGTCATCGCGAGGGCCCACATCTCCTCGCCGGAGACGAACTTCGGCAGGAAGCGCTTCTTCTGCTCGTCGCTGGCGAGCATCTTGATGTACGGCAGGCCGAGCAGCACGTGCACGCCGGAGCCGCCGAACTGCACACCCGCGCGGGCGGTCTCCTCGTACATCACCGCCTCGAACTTGTACGACTCGATGCCGGCGCCGCCGTACTCCTCGTCGACGCGGATGCCGAAGACGCCGAGCTCGGCGAGCTTGTAGTAGAAGTCCCGGGGCGCCTGGCCCGCCGCGAACCACTCGTCGTACACCGGTACGACCTCGGCCTCGATGAAGGCGCGGATGGTCTCCCGGAACGCCTCGTGGTCCTCATTGAACACAGTACGGCGCACGCCGCCACCTCCACCTGCGTATGTCTAAGCGCTTGCTCACTCAACCGTACCGGCGAGTATGAAGCGGCGTCCAGAGGTGTCCGGTCGTAACGCTCGTCACGCCCCTCGCGGGCCTACTCCTGACCGCTCGCCGATCCGAAGGCCCCCCGGGCCATCCGGTGCAGCAACTCAGCCGTGGCCCCCCGGCCGGGCAGCGATCCCGGACGCCCCAGATGCGGCGTGGAGTTCAGCAGACCGAACACCGAGTGCACCGCGGACCGAGCCGTCGGTTCCGTCAGTTCCGGGTACACCTCGCGGACCACCTCCACCCACAGCTCCACGTACTGCCGCTGAAGCTGGCGCACCAGCTTGCGGTCGCTGTCCCGGAGGCGGTCCAGCTCGCGGTCGTGCAGGGTGATCAGGGGACGGTCGTCGAGCGCGAAGTCGATGTGCCCCTCGATCAGGGAGTCCAGCACCGCCGGGGACGGCATCCCGTCGGCCTCCGCCAGCCGGCGCTTCGCCCCCGTCAGCAACTGGCCGCTGATCCCCACCAGCAGCTCCGCCAGCATCGCGTCCTTGCCCGCGAAGTGCCGGTAGAGCCCGGGGCCGCTGATGCCGACGGCGGCACCTATCTCGTCGACCCCCACGCCATGGAAACCGCGTTCGGCGAAGAGCCGCGCGGCCTCCTTGAGGATCTGCTCTCGACGGGTCGGGGCGTCGGTTCTGGTGGCCATGCGAGCAATTCTAGACAGGGAGGTTAGCGGTCGTTAACCTGAAGGAAATGCGTTAACGCTCATTAACAAGGGTGAGGGGACCGCAGGATGCACGAGGCACCGGAGCTGACGAGCGCGGCAGATCCCGCGTCGGAGGCCTGGCAGGCCAATGAGGAGGCGCAGCTCGCGCTCGTGGCCGAGCTGCGCGACAAGCTCGCCGCGGCCCGGCTCGGCGGGGGCGAGAAGGCGCGCGCCCGGCACACCGCGCGCGGCAAGCTGCTGCCCCGGGACCGGGTGGACACCCTGCTCGACCCGGGCTCGCCGTTCCTTGAGCTGGCGCCCCTCGCGGCCGACGGCATGTACGAGGGACAGGCCCCGGCGGCAGGCGTGATCGCCGGGATCGGCCGGGTCAGCGGACGCGAGTGCGTGATCGTCGCCAACGACGCCACCGTCAAGGGCGGCACGTACTACCCGATGACGGTGAAGAAGCACCTGCGGGCCCAGGAAGTGGCGCTGGAGAACCGGCTGCCCTGTCTCTACCTCGTCGACTCCGGCGGCGCCTTCCTGCCGATGCAGGACGAGGTCTTCCCCGACCGCGAGCACTTCGGGCGGATCTTCTACAACCAGGCCCGGATGTCCGGCGCGGGGATCCCGCAGATCGCCGCCGTCCTCGGGTCCTGCACGGCCGGCGGGGCGTACGTCCCGGCCATGAGCGACGAGGCCGTCATCGTCCGGAACCAGGGCACGATCTTCCTCGGCGGCCCGCCGCTGGTGAAGGCCGCCACCGGCGAGGTCGTCACCGCCGAGGAGCTGGGCGGCGGCGAGGTCCACGCGCGCGTGTCGGGCGTGACCGACCATCTCGCCGAGGACGACGCGCACGCGCTCAGGATCGTCCGGAACATCGTCGACACCCTCCCCGCGCGCGGGCGGCTGCCGTGGGAGGTGCGGTCGGCGGAGGAGCCCAAGGTCGACCCCTACGGCCTGTACGGCGCGGTGCCGGCCGACCCGCGCACCCCCTACGACGTCCGCGAGGTCATCGCGCGCGTGGTCGACGGCTCCCGGTTCGCGGAGTTCAAGTCCGAGTTCGGGCAGACCCTGGTCACCGGCTTCGCCCGGATCCACGGCCACCCGGTCGGCATCGTCGCCAACAACGGCATCCTGTTCGCCGAGTCCGCCCAGAAGGGCGCCCACTTCATCGAGCTGTGCGACCAGCGCGGCATCCCGCTGGTGTTCCTGCAGAACATCTCCGGGTTCATGGTCGGCAGGGACTACGAGGCGGGCGGTATCGCCAAGCACGGCGCCAAGATGGTGACGGCGGTCGCCACCACCCGCGTCCCGAAGCTGACGGTCGTGGTCGGCGGCTCCTACGGCGCCGGGAACTACTCCATGTGCGGCCGCGCCTACTCGCCCCGCTTCCTGTGGATGTGGCCGGGCGCCAAGATCTCCGTCATGGGCGGCGAGCAGGCCTCCTCCGTCCTGGCCACCGTCAAGCGCGATCAGCTGGAGGCGCGCGGCGAGGAGTGGCCGGCCGAGGAGGAAGAGGCCTTCAGGGCACCGATCCGTGCGCAGTACGAGCGCCAGGGGAATGCCTATTACGCGACGGCCCGCCTGTGGGACGACGGGGTCATCGATCCCCTGGAGACCCGGCAGGTGCTGGGCCTGGCACTGACCGCCTGCGCGAACGCCCCGCTGGGTGACCCCCAGTTCGGCGTCTTCCGGATGTGAGGACCCAACCCATGTTTGACACAGTGCTCGTCGCCAACCGGGGTGAGATCGCGGTCCGCGTCATCCGCACCCTGCGCACGCTCGGCGTCCGTTCGGTCGCCGTCTTCTCCGACGCCGACGCCGACGCCCGGCACGTCCGGGAGGCCGACACGGCGGTACGGATCGGTCCCGCGCCGGCCGTGGAGAGCTATCTGTCCGTCCCCGCGCTGCTGGAGGCCGCCGCCCGCACCGGCGCCCAGGCCGTCCACCCCGGCTACGGCTTCCTCGCCGAGAACGCCGAGTTCGCGCGCGCCTGCGCCGAGGCGGGCCTGGTCTTCATCGGACCGCCGGCCGAGGCGATCGCCCTCATGGGCGACAAGATCCGCGCCAAAGAGACCGTGCGGGCGGCCGGAGTCCCGGTCGTCCCCGGCGGACGCGACCCGGAACTCGCCGCGGCGGCCCGGGAGCTGGGCCCGCCGGTGCTGCTGAAGCCCAGCGCGGGCGGCGGCGGCAAGGGCATGCGGCTGGTCCGGGACCTGGACCTGCTGGACGAGGAGATCGCGGCGGCCCGGCGCGAGGCGGCGGCCTCCTTCGGTGACGACACGCTCCTGGTCGAGCGGTGGATCGACCGCCCCCGGCACATCGAGATCCAGGTGCTGGCGGACGGCCACGGCCAGGTCGTCCACCTCGGCGAGCGCGAGTGCTCCCTGCAGCGGCGCCACCAGAAGGTCGTCGAGGAGGCGCCGAGCGTGCTCCTCGACGAGGAGACCCGGGCGGCGATGGGACGGGCGGCGGTGGAGGCGGCCCGCTCCTGCGGGTACGTCGGCGCGGGCACGGTGGAGTTCATCGTCCCGGGCGGCGACCCTTCCGCGTACTACTTCATGGAGATGAACACCCGCCTCCAGGTGGAGCACCCGGTCACCGAGCTGGTCACCGGCCTGGACCTGGTCGAGTGGCAGCTGCGGGTGGCGGCCGGGGAGAAGCTCGCCTTCGGCCAGGACGAGGTCCGGCTGACCGGGCACGCGGTGGAGGCCCGTATCTGCGCCGAGACTGTGTCCGTCAAGGAGGGCGCGCGCGGGTTCCTTCCCTCCGGCGGCACGGTCCTGCGCCTGCGCGAGCCCTCCGGGGACGGCGTGCGCACGGACTCCGGGCTCACCGAGGGCACCGAGGTCGGCAGCCTGTACGACCCGATGCTCTCCAAGGTCATCGCCTACGGCCCCGACCGCCCGACGGCCCTGCGCAGACTCCGCGCGGCCCTCGCGGAGACGGTGACGCTGGGCGTGCAGACCAACGCGGGCTTCCTGCGCCGCCTGCTGGCCCACCCGGCGGTGGTGGCCGGGGAACTGGACACCGGGCTCGTGGAGCGCGAGGTGGACGGGCTGGTGGTGACGGAGGTGCCGGTGGAGGTGTACGCGGCCGCGGCGCTGCTGCGCCGGGCGGCACTCACGCCGGCCGACGGGGACGGCTGGGCCGACCCGTTCGCGGCGGCCGACGGCTGGCGCCTGGGCGGTGAGCCGGCCTGGACTCCGACCCCGCTGCACGTGCCGGGCCACGACCCGGTGACCGTGCGGGTGCGCCGCACGCGCGACGGGCGGACCGAGCTGCTGCTGCCCGGCCGGGAGACCCCGCTTCGGGGTTCCGGGGGCGCGTGGGACGCGCAGCGGTTCACCTTCACCCTCGACGGCCTCACCCACACCTTCGCCGCCTCGCCGGACGGCACCTGGCTGGGCCGGGACGGCGACGCCTGGCACGTGCGGGACCACGATCCGGTGGCCGCGTCGCTGAGCCGGGCCGCGCACTCCGGGGCCGACTCGCTCACCGCGCCCATGCCCGGGACCGTGACCGTCGTCAAGGTCGCCGTGGGGGACGAGGTGAGCGCCGGTCAGAGCCTGCTGGTGGTGGAGGCGATGAAGATGGAGCACGTCATCTCCGCCCCGCACGCCGGCACGGTCGCCGAACTGGACGTCGCCCCGGGCACCACGGTCGCCATGGACCAGGTGCTCGCCGTCATCACCCCCGCCGACGCGGAGGAGGACCAGTGACGCTCCCCATGACCGTCCCGGAGAGCGGCCTGCCGGCCCGCGTCCGGATCCACGAGGTCGGCGCCCGCGACGGCCTGCAGAACGAGAAGTCGACCGTACCCACGGAGGTGAAGGCGGAGTTCGTCCGCCGCCTCGCCGACGCGGGCCTGACGACGATCGAGGCCACCAGCTTCGTACACCCGAGGTGGGTGCCCCAACTCGCGGACGCGGAAGAGCTGTTCCCCCAGGTCAGCGATCTGCCGGTGGACCTTCCGGTGCTGGTGCCGAACGAACGCGGTCTGGAGCGTGCCCTCGCGCTGAACGCCACCCGCGTCGCCGTCTTCGCCAGCGCCACCGAGTCCTTCGCCAAGGCCAACCTCAACCGCACGGTCGACGAGGCGCTGGCCATGTTCGAGCCGGTCGTCGCCCGCGCGAAGGCCGAGGGCGTCCATGTGCGCGGCTATCTCTCCATGTGCTTCGGCGACCCCTGGGAGGGCGCGGTGCCCGTGCCGCAGGTCGTCGGGGTCTGCCGCGCCCTGCTCGACATGGGCTGCGACGAACTGAGCCTCGGCGACACGATCGGCGTCGCCACCCCGGGCCACGTCCGCGCGCTGCTCACCGAACTCACCGGCGGGGGCACGCCCGTGGAGAAGCTGGGCGTGCACTTCCACGACACCTACGGCCAGGCCCTCGCCAACACCCACGCGGCACTCCAGCACGGCGTCACCACCGTCGACGCCTCCGCGGGCGGCCTGGGCGGCTGCCCGTACGCGAAGTCCGCCACCGGCAACCTCGCCACCGAAGACCTTGTGTGGATGCTGCACGGACTCGGCATCGACACCGGGGTCGACCTCGGCCGTCTCGTCGCCACAAGCGAGTGGATGGCCGGCCGACTGGGCCGCCCCAGCCCGTCCCGCACCGTACGAGCCCTCTCCCACAAGGAGTGACCCCCATGGACCACAAGCTCTCCCCCGAGCTCGAAGAACTGCGCCGTACGGTGGAGGAGTTCGCGCACGACGTCGTGGCGCCCAAGATCGGCGACCTCTACGAGCGCCATGAGTTCCCGTACGAGATCGTGCGCGAGATGGGCCGCATGGGCCTGTTCGGGCTGCCCTTCCCCGAGGAGTACGGCGGGATGGGCGGCGACTACCTCGCCCTCGGCATCGCCCTGGAGGAACTGGCCCGCGTCGACTCCTCGGTGGCCATCACCCTGGAGGCGGGCGTCTCGCTCGGCGCGATGCCGATCCATCTGTTCGGCACCGAGGAGCAGAAGAGGGAATGGCTGCCCCGGCTCTGCTCGGGAGAGGTCCTCGGCGCCTTCGGTCTGACCGAGCCGGACGGCGGCTCCGACGCGGGCGCGACCCGGACGACGGCCCAACTGGACCCGGAGACCGACGAGTGGGTGATCAACGGCACCAAGTGCTTCATCACCAACTCAGGTACGGACATCACGGGGTTGGTCACGGTCACGGCGGTCACCGACCGCGGCCCCACGGACGGCGCGCCCCTGATCTCCTCGATCATCGTCCCGTCGGGCACCCCGGGCTTCACGGTGGCCCCGCCGTACTCGAAGGTCGGCTGGAACGCCTCCGACACCCGTGAGCTGTCCTTCGTCGACGTCCGGGTCCCGCGGGCCAACCTCCTCGGCACCCTGGGCCGCGGCTACGCCCAGTTCCTGCGCATCCTCGACGAGGGCCGGATCGCGATCGCGGCGCTGGCGACGGGGCTGGCGCAGGGCTGTGTGGACGAGTCGGTGCGCTACGCCAAGGAGCGGCACGCCTTCGGCCGGCCGATCGGCGCCAACCAGGCGATCCAGTTCAAGCTCGCCGACATGGAGATGCGGGCCCACACCGCCCGGGTCACCTGGCGCGACGCGGCGAGCCGGCTGGTGGCGGGCGAGCCCTTCAAGCGGGAGGCGGCCATGGCCAAGCTCTACTCCTCCACGATCGCGGTGGACAACGCCCGCGACGCCACCCAGATCCACGGCGGCTACGGCTTCATGAACGAGTTCCCGGTGGCCCGGATGTGGCGGGACTCCAAGATCCTGGAGATCGGCGAGGGGACCAGCGAGGTCCAGCGGATGCTGATCGCCCGCGAACTGGGGCTGCCGCAGCGCTAGTGAGACAGCGGCGGACCCTCTGATCCGGCCGGCCCAACTCCTTTGCGCGCAAGGGAGTTGGGCCTCGCTGTGCGCCGATGTGGACCTCATGGGAGTCGCACAGGCGGCACCGAAGAGGGACCCACCCCTGGACAAACGGTGAGGTTAGGCTAACCTACCTTCGAATTGTCCCGCGCAAGATCGTTCGAAAGCAGCGTACCCATGTCCAACGCCAGAGCCACCCACCTCACCCGCCGTGGCATCCTCGCCGCGGGCGGCGCCCTCGGCCTCGGTGCCGTGCTCGCAGCCTGTGGCGACGACGACGCGAAAAGCGAGGGCTCTGACAAGGAGACGGCTGCCGCGAAGTCCGGCCCGTGGACGTTCAAGGACGACCGCGGTACGACCGTGAAGCTCGACAAGGTGCCGACCAACATCGTCGCGTTCACCGGTGTCGCCGCCGCCCTCTTCGACTACGGCATCGAGGTCAAGGGCGTCTTCGGCCCGACCACGACCGCGGACGGCAAGCCCGACGTGCAGGCCGGCGACCTCGACGTCAGCAAGGTCACCGTGCTCGGCAACGAGTGGGGCAAGCTGAACATCGAGAAGTACGCGGCCCTCGCCCCCGAGGTCCTCATCACCACGACCTTCGACGACGCCGGCACCCTGTGGTCCGTGCCCGTCGAGTCGGCCCCCAAGATCGCCAAGCTCGCCCCGGACGTCGCGATCTCCGTCTACGACCGCCAGATGACCGAGCCGCTCCAGCGCATGTGGGAGCTGGCCGAGTCGCTCGGCGCGGACATGAAGTCCGACAAGATCGCCGAGTCCAAGAAGAAGTTCGAGGCCGCCGCGGCCCGGCTGCGCGCCGCCGCCAAGGCGAAGCCCGAGATCAAGGTGCTCGCCGGTTCCGCCGCCGAGACGATCTTCTACGTCTCCGGCACCAACTTCTCCATCGACCTCGAGTACTTCAAGGCCCTCGGCGTGAACTTCATCGAGCCCTCGGAGAAGGCGAAGGCCGAGAGCGGCGGCTGGTTCGAGGCGCTCAGCTGGGAGAACGTCGACAAGTACGACGCGGACATCATCGTGATGGACGACCGGTCCTCCACGATCCAGCCGGCCGACATCACCGAGGCCACGTGGAAGAAGCTGCCTGCCGTGAAGGCGGGTCAGGTCATCGCGCGTTCGCCCGAGCCGATCCTGTCGTACGACAAGTGCACGCCGCTTCTCGACAACCTCGCCGAGGCCATCGAGAACGCGAAGAAGGTCGCCTGATCTCTCGGGTGGCTCGGGTGCGCGGGCGACTGACGGTCCGCTGGGGCTGGTCGCGCAGTTCCCCGCGCCCCTAGGCAGGTACAGTTCCCCCTTTTCCAGGAGCACCCCCTTGTCCACGACCGTAGCCGTCGCGTTCCGTTTCTTCTCTCTCCAGGTGGTACGGACCCGGCGGCTCGGTCCGTCTCTGGTCCGGGTGACGTTCGGCGGGGAGGAGCTGCGCGACTTCCACTCCGACGGGCAGGATCAGTCGCTGTCGCTCTTCCTGCCGCATCCCGGGCAGGACGCGCCCGCCGTGCCGATCGAGCTCGGTGAGGGCTGGTGGCAGGGGTGGCGGGAACTGCCGGACGACGTACGGGCCGTGATGCGGTCGTACACCCTGCGCGCGCTGCGGCGGGACCCCGACGAGATCGACATCGACTTCGTGCTGCACGAGCCCGCCGGGCCCGCCTCCCGGTGGGCCGCCACGGCCGCCGCCGGGGACCGGGTCGTACTGATCGGGCCCGCCGTCGCCGACAACCGGGCCATCCGGTTCCGGCCGCCCGCGGACACCGACCTCGTGGTGATCTGGGGAGACGACACCGCCGTACCGGCCGTCTGTGCCATCGTCGAGTCGCTGTCGGCCGGCACCCGGGCCCGGGTCTGGCTGGAGGTGCACGACGCCGGTGACGTCCAGGATTTGACCACCGCGGCGGACGCCGAGATCAACTGGCTGGTCCAGGAGGACCGCGGCGGCGAGGGGTCCCCCATGGCCCTCGACGCCCTGCGCGACGCCCAACTCCCGGCCGCCGAGCACCCGTACGTCTGGATCGCGGGCGAGTCGGGGTGCGTGAAGGCGCTGCGGCGGCACTTCGTCGGCGAGCGCGGGATCGACCGGCGCCGGGTCACCTTCGTCGGCTACTGGCGGCGCGGGCTGACCGAGGAGCAGCTGCGCGAGTTGGGCGAGTGACGCGACGGAAGTGACCACCGTCACGGGCGGGGTGGGATCACGCTCGCGCTCCGGACGGTGAAGTTAGGTTAGGCTTACCTAAATTGATCGATCGTTTCCCTCGACCGGTCGCACCCCACTCCCCACCCCGCATCGCCTTCGTCCCGCACGGACTTCCCCTCGGAGGACTCCCCCATGCGCTCGCACCTGCTCAATGACACGACCGCGGAGCAGTACCGCCGCTCCGTGACCGAAGGTATCGAGCGGGTGGCAGCCAAACTCGCCACCACCGAACGGCCGTTCACCGGCGTCACCGTCGACTCCCTCGCCCCCGTCATCGACGCGATCGACCTCGACAAGCCGCTCCACGACACCGCCGCCGTCCTCGACGAGCTGGAGGACGTCTACCTCCGGGACGCGATCTACTTCCACCACCCCCGCTACCTCGCCCACCTCAACTGCCCGGTCGTCATACCGGCGGTGCTCGGCGAGGCGGTGCTCTCCGCCGTCAACTCCTCCCTGGACACCTGGGACCAGTCGGCCGGCGGCACCCTCATCGAGCGCAAGCTCATCGACTGGACGACCGCCCGCATCGGCCTCGGCCCCGCCGCCGACGGCGTGTTCACCTCCGGCGGCACCCAGTCCAACCTCCAGGCGCTGCTGCTGGCCCGCGAGGAGGCCAAGGCCGAGGACTTCGGCACCCTGCGGATCTTCGCCTCCGAGGTCAGCCACTTCAGCGTGAAGAAGTCCGCCAAACTCCTCGGCCTGAGCGGCGACGCGGTCGTCTCCATCCCCGTCGACCACGACAAGCGCATGCAGACCGTCGCCCTCGCCCGTGAGCTGGAGCGGTGCCGCGCCGACGGTCTCGTCCCCATGGCGGTCGTCGCCACCGCCGGCACCACCGACTTCGGCTCCATCGACCCGCTGCCCGAGATCGCCGAACTGTGCGAGCAGTACGGCACCTGGATGCACGTGGACGCCGCCTACGGCTGCGGTCTGCTCGCCTCGGTGAAGTACCGGGACCGGATCGACGGCATCGAGCGCGCCGACTCGGTCACCGTCGACTACCACAAGTCCTTCTTCCAGCCCGTGAGTTCCTCCGCCGTGCTGGTCCGCGACGTGGCCACGCTGCGCCACGCCACCTACCACGCGGAGTACCTCAACCCGCGCCGGATGGTGCAGGAACGCATCCCCAACCAGGTCGACAAGTCCCTCCAGACCACCCGCCGCTTCGACGCGCTGAAGCTGTGGATGACCCTGCGCGTGATGGGCGCCGACGGCATCGGACAGCTCTTCGACGAGGTCGTCGACCTGGCCGCCGAGGGCTGGCAGCTGCTCGCCGCCGACCCGCGCTTCGACGTCGTGGTCGAGCCGAGCCTGTCCACCCTCGTCTTCCGCTACATCCCGGCCGCCGTGACCGACCCGGCCGAGATCGACCGCGCCAACCTCTACGCCCGCAAGGCCCTGTTCGCCTCCGGTGACGCCGTCGTCGCGGGCACCAAGGTCAGCGGCCGCCACTACCTGAAGTTCACCCTGCTCAACCCCGAGACCACGACGGCCGACATCGCCGCCGTCCTCGACCTGATCGCCGGCCACGCCGAGCAGTACCTGGGAGAGTCCCTTGACCGCGCTTCCTGAGACCACGAACAAGACCTACGACTTCGTGGGCATCGGGCTCGGCCCCTTCAACCTCGGCCTGGCCTGTCTGACCGAGCCCATCGACGAACTCGACGGTGTCTTCCTGGAGTCGAAGCCCGACTTCGAGTGGCACGCGGGCATGTTCCTGGACGGCGCCCACCTCCAGACCCCGTTCATGTCGGACCTGGTCACCCTCGCCGACCCGACCTCGCCGTACTCCTTCCTGAACTACCTGAAGGAGAAAGGCCGGCTGTACTCGTTCTACATCCGGGAGAACTTCTACCCGCTGCGGGTCGAGTACGACGACTACTGCCGCTGGGCCGCGAACAAGCTGAGCTGCGTCCGCTTCGGCACGACGGTCGGCGAGGTCACGTACGACGAGGGCGCCGAGCTGTACGTCGTGCGGACCACCGCCGGTGACGTCCTGCGCGCCCGGCGCCTCGTCCTCGGCACCGGCACCTCGCCGCACTACCCGGCGGCCGTCGAGGGCCTGGGCGGCGACTTCTTCCACAACTCCCGCTACATGCAGAACAAGCGGGAGCTGCAGAAGAAGGAGTCGATCACGATCATCGGCTCGGGCCAGTCCGCCGCCGAGATCTACTACGACCTCCTCGCCGAGATCGACGTCCACGGCTACCGGCTGAACTGGGTCACCCGCTCCCCGCGCTTCTTCCCGCTGGAGTACACCAAGCTCACGCTGGAGATGACGAGCCCGGAGTACATCGACTACTACCGCGCGCTGCCGGAGGCGACCCGCTACCGGCTCGTCGCCCAGCAGAAAGGCCTGTTCAAGGGCATCGACGGCGATCTCGTCAACGAGATCTTCGATCTGCTCTACCAGAAGAACCTCGGCGGCCCGGTCCCCACCCGGCTGCTCACCAACTCCTCGCTGAACAGCGCCCGGTACGAGAACGGGACGTACACGCTGTCCTTCCGCCAGGAGGAGCAGGAGAAGGACTTCGACCTCGAGACGCAGGGCCTGGTCCTCGCGACCGGGTACGCCTACGCCGAGCCGGAGTTCCTCAAGCCCGTCGGCGACCGGCTCGTCCGCGACTCGCGCGGCAACTTCGACGTCGCCCGCAACTACGCCATCGACGTGACCGGCCGGGGTGTGTTCCTGCAGAACGCCGGCGTGCACACCCACAGCATCACCAGCCCGGACCTCGGCATGGGCGCCTACCGCAACAGCTGCATCATCCGTGAGCTGCTCGGCAGCGAGTACTACCCGGTCGAGAAGACCATCGCGTTCCAGGAGTTCGCCGTATGACCCCCCACACCTTCACCTTCCGCCCGCTCGACCCCCTGAAGGACGCCGAGCTGCTGCACAGCTGGGTGACCCACCCCAAAGCGGCCTTCTGGATGATGCAGGACGCCAGACTGGAGGACGTCGAGCGCGCCTACATGGAGATCGCGGCCGACGAGCACCACCACGCCCTGCTGGGCCTGGACGAGCGCGGCGCCCCCGCCTTCCTCATGGAGCACTACGACCCCGCCCACCGCGAACTGGTCGGTCTCTACGAGCCCGAGGCCGGCGACGTCGGCATGCACTTCCTGACCCCGCCCACCGACCGGCCCGTCCACGGCTTCACCCGGGCCGTCATCACCGCCGTGATGGCGCACCTCTTCGAGGACCCGGCGGTCCGCCGGGTCGTCGTCGAGCCGGACGTCTCCAACAAGGCCGTGCACGCCCTGAACGAAGCCGTCGGGTTCGTGCCGGAGCGGGAGATCCAGAAGCCGGAGAAGAAGGCATTGCTGAGTTTCTGCACCCGCGAGCAGTTCCTGGCCGCGACGGGGGTGGCCGCGTGACCCTCATCGACAGCGTGGCCCACCTCTCCCCCGAGCGCTGGGAGACGGCCAACCGCCAACTCGTCCGCAAGGCGCTCGCCGAGTTCGCGCACGAGCGGCTGATCACGCCCGAGGCCACCGCCGACGGCGGCTTCGAGGTGCGCAGCGACGACGGTCTGACCCGCTACCGGTTCACCGCCGTCCGCCGCGCCCTCGACCACTGGCAGGTCGACGCCGACTCGATCTCCCGTCATCGGGACGGCGTCGACCTCCCCCTCGCCGCCCTGGACTTCTTCATCGAGCTGAAGAAGTCCCTCGGCCTGAGCGACGCGATCCTGCCGGTCTACCTGGAGGAGGTCTCCTCCACCCTCTCCGGCACCTGCTACAAGCTCACCAAGCCCCAGATCCCGGTCGCCGAGCTCACCAGGAGCGGCTTCCAGGAGATCGAGACGGGGATGACCGAGGGCCACCCCTGCTTCGTCGCCAACAACGGCCGGCTGGGCTTCGGGATCCACGAGTACCTGTCGTACGCCCCCGAGACCGCGAACCCCGTCCGGCTGGTCTGGCTGGCGGCGCACCGGTCGCGGGCCGCGTTCACGGCGGGTGTGGGTCTGGAGTACGAGTCCTTCGTACGGGACGAGCTGGGCGAGGACACCGTCGAGCGCTTCAACCGGCGGCTCGTCGAGCAGGGTCACGACCCCGCCGAGTACCTGCTCATCCCCGTCCACCCCTGGCAGTGGTGGAACAAGCTGGCGGTCACCTTCGCCGCCGAGGTCGCCCGGGGGCACCTGGTGTGCCTGGGCGAGGGGGACGACGAGTACCTGGCCCAGCAGTCCATCCGGACCTTCTTCAACACCTCCAACCCCGAGAAGCACTACGTGAAGACGGCCCTGTCCGTCCTCAACATGGGCTTCATGCGCGGCCTGTCGGCGGCGTACATGGAGGCGACCCCGGCCATCAACGACTGGCTCGCCCAGCTCATCGAGAACGACCCCGTGCTCAAGGAGACGGGCCTGTCGATCATCCGCGAGCGCGCGGCGGTCGGCTACCGGCACCTGGAGTACGAGGCGGCGACGGACCGCTACTCGCCGTACCGCAAGATGCTGGCCGCGCTGTGGCGGGAGAGCCCGGTGGCCTCCCTCCGGGACGGCGAGCAGCTCGCCACCATGGCCTCCCTCGTCCATGTCGACCACGAGGGCGCGTCCTTCGCGGGCGCGCTCATCGAGCAGTCCGGTCTGGAGCCGGCGGAGTGGCTGCGGCGGTACCTGACGGCGTACTTCACGCCGCTGCTGCACAGCTTCTACGCCTACGACCTGGTCTTCATGCCGCACGGCGAGAATGTGATCCTGGTCCTGAAGGACGGTGTCGTCCAGCGCGCTGTCTACAAGGACATCGCCGAGGAGATCGCGGTCATGGACCCGGACGCGGTGCTGCCGCCGACGGTCGAGCGGCTGCGCGTGGACGTCCCCGAGGACAAGAAGCTGCTGTCCATCTTCACGGACGTCTTCGACTGCTTCTTCCGCTTCCTCGCGGCCAACCTCGCCACGGAGGGCATCCTCGGCGAGGACGACTTCTGGCGGACGGTCGCCGAGGTCACGCGCGCGTACCAGGAGAAGGTGCCGGAACTGGCGGACAAGTTCCAGCAGTACGACATGTTCGCCCCGGAGTTCGCCCTGTCCTGCCTCAACCGCCTCCAGCTGCGCAACAACCAGCAGATGGTGGACCTGGCGGACCCGGCGGGCGCGCTGCAACTGATCGGCACACTGAAGAACCCGATCGCAGACAAATAAGGGCCCACAAAGACCGACGGGCGCCTCAGGAGTACGGTCCTCCCGAGGCGCCCGTCAGCCAAATCCCACCTAGGGGCGCGGGGAACTGCGCGCTCAACCCCCACCGGCCGAAAGCCGGATCACGACCAGGGCACCCCCGGCGCCCGGTAGTAACCAATCCCCAACGCATCCCACCGGGGCCCTTGCGCAGCAAGCCGCACCTTGTAGCCCTCCCAGTCATGCGTCGAGGCCGGCGACCACCCCAGCTCGGCCACCCCCGCAACCCGCGGAAACGCCATGTACTCGATGTGCGCGGAGTTCTCCAACGTCTCACTCCACAACGGCGCCTCGACACCCCGTACCGCCGTAGCGGGCACCCCGTCCAGATAGTCCCCGGGATCCCAGTCATACGCCCGCCGCACATCGACGTACCCCGCCCAGGACAACCCCAGCGGCGTGCTCGCGTCGTACTTCATGTCGAGGTACACCCGGTCCGCGGGCGACAGAATCAGGCCCGTCCCGGCCCGCGCCGCAGCCGCGACCCGCGCCTTCTCCTCCGCACTGGTGCCGTCCAGCCCCCAGTACTGCGCGAGAGCCCCCCGCGAGGGGTTCGCCCCGGTCAGCTGGTGCCAGCCCACCACGGTCTTGCCGTACTTCGCCACGACCGGCTGCACCCGGTCCATGAACTTCACGTAGTCCTCGTGGCTGGTGGAGTGCGCCTCGTCACCGCCGATGTGCAGGTACCGGCCCGGCGTGAGCGCGGCGAGCTCCCGGATCACGTCGTCCACGAAGTCGTACGTGATGTCCTTCGGCACGCACAGCGAACTGAAGCCCACCTCCGTGCCGGTGTAGAGCGGCGGAGCCACTCCGTCGCAGTTCAGCTCGGCGTACGAGGCGAGCGCCGCGTTGGTGTGGCCGGGCATGTCGATCTCGGGGACGACCTCCAGGTGCCGGGAGGCCGCGTAGCGGACGATCTCGCGGTAGTCGTCCTTGGTGTAGTGGCCGCCGGGGCCGCCGCCGACCTGGGTCGAGCCGCCGTAGGTCGCGAGGCGCGGCCAGGAGTCGATGGCGATGCGCCAGCCCTGGTCGTCGCTGAGGTGCAGATGCAGCTTGTTGAACTTGTACAGCGCCAACTGGTCGATGTACCGCTTGACTTGGTCGACGCCGAAGAAGTGCCGGGAGACGTCGAGCATCGCGCCGCGCCAGCCGTAGCGCGGGCTGTCCTTGATCGTGCCGCCCGCGACCAGCCACGGGCCGGGCTGCACGGAGTCCTTCTCCACGGCTGCGGGCAGGAGCTGCCGCAGCGTCTGGACGCCGTGGAAGAGCCCGGCGGGCGCGGCGGCCGTGATGGTGACGCCCTTACGGCCGCTGTCGAGGCGGTAGCCCTCGGCACCGAACGGGCCCTTGGCCAGCCGCAGCCGGATGCCGGAACCATGGGTGGTGACCGGCAGCCGGTAGCCGGTCGAGGGGCGGAGGAGGTCCGCGAGGTACTGGCCGACGCGCCGGACCTCGCCGTTCGCGTCGACGCGGATGTGCGTGTCGCGGGTGATCCGGTAGGGGGATCCGCCCGGGTCGACCGAGGCGGGCGCGGGGACCACCCGGTCGAGCGGGGTGGGTGTCTCCGCCTCGGCGGGGGCGGCCCCCGTGACGGAGGTGGCTGCCATCGCGACCAGCAGCAGGGAACCGAGCAGGCGAAGCGTTCCGCGGTGCCGTCTCACACGGCTGTGTCTCACCAGGCTGTGTCTCACAAGCGTGTCCCTTCCATGAGCCATGGAGCCCCAAAAAGGTCTGGACCACTCTCTCGTGAGTGAGGTGGAACAATCCACCCCATGGCGGAAATCATCCAGAAGGACGGCACGTGGGTCTTCGACGGCGACGCATTGCGACTGACTCCCGGACGGGACAAGAACGTCAGCCTGTTCCGCAAGACGCTGGGTGAACTGGTCGTTCCGCTGGGCGCGTTGGCGGGGATCTCCTTCGAACAGGGCAAGAAGACCGGGCGGTTGCGGCTGCGCATGCGCGACGGCGCCGACCCGCTGCTGCACGCCACCGGCGGCCGGCTCACCGAGCCCCACGACCCCTACCAGCTGATCGTCGAACCCGGCCGGTACGGCGTCGCCGAGTACTTCACCGACGAGGTCCGCAACGCCCTGCTGCTGGACGAGGTCCCGGCCGACCCCGTCTCCGAGTACCTCGTGCCGGGTCCGGCGGTGCCGCTGTCCGTCTCCGCCGGGGACGGCACCGCGAGCTTCGACGGGGAGCGGATCCGGCTGGAGTGGAACTGGAAGACGGAGGACGCCAAGGCCGCCGCCGGGGCCCGCTCGCTCGCCCTCACGGACATCACCGGCGTCGAGTGGCATCCGGCCGCGGGCCTGGAGAACGGCCACCTGCGCTTCACCGTCCGCAACGCCCCGACCAAGGCCCCGCCCAAGTACGACCCCAACGCCGTGGAGCTGTGGGGCTTCAAGAAGGACCCGCTGATGGCCCTGGTCGCGGCGGCCGTCCAGGCCCGGCTCCCGCATCCGGCGGCCGCCGCCGACGACGTACGACAGCCGGAGCCGGACGAGCCCCGGCAGCTGCCCGCCCCCTCCTCCGCCGAGGACGACCACGACGCGCTGCTGCGCCGGCTGCGGGAGCTGGGCGAGCTGCATCGCACGGGCGTCCTGACGGAGGAGGAGTTCACCCTCGCCAAACAGGCGATCCTGAAGCGGATGTGAGCTACTTCGCGGTGCGCGCCACCGTGAAGTGGTCGACGACCTCGCCGGTCTCGGCGATGCCCCGCACCCGCAGCGTGGCCGTCCGCCCCTTCGGCGCGGGCGTGACGTCCACGCGCAGGAAGGAGTAGTCGAGGTAGCGCACCCGGGACCAGGCGACGGTCTCGCTCTGCCGGCCGCCCTCGACGCAGACGAAGGACGCCACCGCGTCGTCGTCCTTCACCTGGCCCTCGTAGGACTCACCGGCGCTGAACGCGTACAGGCTGCGCCCCGCCGCGCCCGCCGTCACGTACACCACGCCCTCGGTCTCGGGGTACGCCGTGCCGCCGATCGGGAGCTTCTTGGCGACCTCGCCGCCCTTGAGGACGTCGGTGCGCTCGTAGACGTGGTTGTGGCCGTTGATGACGAGATCCACGGAGTACTTCTCGAACAGTGGCACCCACTCCTGCCGCACCCCGCCCTCGGAGGCGTGGGCGGTGGAGGTGCAGTAGGCGCAGTGGTGGAAGAAGACGACGACGAAGTCGATGCCCTTCGCCGCCCGGAACTCCTTCAGCCGCGCCTCCAGCCACTTCGTCTGCGTTCCGCCGGAAATGCCCAGGTTGGCCGGGATCTCGTACGAGATGTCATTGGCGTCGAGCGAGATGACCGCCGTGTTGCCGTGCACGAAGGAGTACACGCCGGGCAGGTTCCGGCTGTCGGGCCCGTTGCCGGGCAGCTCCCAGCGGGCCTCCTCGCCGCCGTAGCCGTTGGGGGAGTACCAGGCCTCCATGTCGTGGTTGCCGTACGCCACCATCCACGGCACGGACTTGGCGACCGACTCGGTCTGCGCGAGGAACTGGTCCCAGATCCGTGAGTCGAAGCCGGTGTCGGAGGCCTTGCCCTGGCCCGCCGGGTCGCCGTACGCGATATCGCCCGCGTGGAGGTGGAAGGCCGGGTCCTGGGCGAGGATCAGGCTGTCGTTGGCGAGGCCGTGATAGCTGACGCCCTGGTCGCCGAAGGCGGTGAAGGTGAAGGGCCGCGCGGTGGCGGGCGCGGTGGTGAAGGTGCCCAGGGTGCCCAGCAGACGCGGCTCGGCGGGGTCGAAGCCGGCGTGGCCGACGCCGTAGTAGTACGTCCGGCCCGGCTTGAGGCGGGTCAGCCTGGCGTGCAGGTAGTACTGCGTGTGGTCGCCGCTCGCGCCGACACCGGCCGGGGTGTGCAGGGTGCGCACCTCCGCCTCGATCTTCCGGGAGAGGTCCCAGGGGTGGGCGCCGATCCGGATGAAGGGCTTGGTGACGGCGACCGGGACCTGCCAGGAGACGGTCATCTCGGTGCGCGGGTCGTCGCCGTAGGCGAGGTGGCGGCCGAAGGGGGCGACAAGGGCGCCGTCGACGGTCCCGGCCGCGGTGCGCTGCGTGGGTACGGCCGCCCGGGCGGTGGCGCCCGGCACGAAGGCGCCGCCCACGACGGCGCCGAGGGTGACGGCACCGCCTCTGATCATCGTGCGCCGGGAGAACCGGCTGTGCAGGTACTCGTGCTGCTCGGCCATGCTCATGCGCTCGGCGAGCCGCTCGGGTACGCCCATACGAGGTATGTCCATGGCGCCACAAGTTGCTCGCTACACACATCCGCCCGAGGAACAACCGCCCAACGAACGCCCATGGGCGTCCCATAACTGTTCCAAAGGCCTTTGACACGCCCTTGCCCGAAATCGGGCAGGATTCTTGCGAAAGAGTCCTCGGTACCCCAGGATCTACCGGGTGCACGACGAACTCGTAGATCATCTGACGCGGTCCACGCCCCTCAGCCGGGGTGAGGCGCTGCGCGTGATCCAGGACGTGCTCGCCTACTTCGACGAGACGACCGAGGAGTTCGTCCGTCGCCGCCACCGTGAACTCCAGTCCCAGGGCCTGGTGAACACGGAGATCTTCGAACGGATCGAGGCGGACCTGAAATACCGGGCGGTGGCCCCGCCGGAGCTCTCGCTCCGGCAGCTGCGCCGGATCGTCTACGGCTAGGGATATCTGTATACATGTGCGGAATCGTCGGATACATCGGCAAGCGTGACGTGGCGCCCCTGCTGCTGGAGGGCCTGCAGCGACTGGAGTACCGCGGCTACGACTCGGCCGGTGTGGTCGTCTCCTCCCCCAAGGCGCCCGCCCTGAAGATGGTCAAGGCCAAGGGCCGGGTCCGCGACCTGGAGGCCAAGGTCCCGGCGCGCTTCAAGGGCACCACCGGCATCGCCCACACCCGCTGGGCCACCCACGGCGCCCCCTCCGACGTCAACGCCCACCCGCACCTGGACGCCGAGGGCAAGGTCGCCGTCGTCCACAACGGCATCATCGACAACGCCTCCGACCTGCGCCGCAAGCTGGAGGCGGACGGCGTCGAGTTCCTCTCCGAGACCGACACCGAGGTCCTCGTCCACCTCATCGCCCGGTCCCAGGCGGAGAAGCTGGAGGACAAGGTCCGCGAGACGCTGCGCGTCATCGAGGGCACATACGGCATCGCCGTCCTGCACGCCGACTTCCCGGACCGCATCGTGGTCGCCCGCAACGGCTCCCCCGTCGTCCTCGGCATCGGCGAGAAGGAGATGTTCGTCGCCTCGGACATCGCCGCCCTGGTCGCCCACACGCGGCAGATAGTGACTCTCGACGACGGCGAGATGGCCACCCTCAAGGCCGACGACTTCCGCACGTACACGACGGAGGGCACCCGCACCACGTCGGAGCCCACCACCGTCGAGTGGGAGGCCGCCTCCTACGACATGGGCGGCCACGACACGTACATGCACAAGGAGATCCACGAGCAGGCCGAGGCCGTGGACCGCGTACTGCGCGGCCGGATCGACGACCGCTTCTCCACCGTGCACCTCGGCGGCCTCAACCTGGACGCCCGCGAGGCGCGCCGGATCCGCCGCGTGAAGATCCTCGGCTGCGGCACCTCGTACCACGCGGGCATGATCGGCGCCCAGATGATCGAGGAGCTGGCCCGCATCCCCGCGGACGCCGAGCCGGCCTCCGAGTTCCGCTACCGCAACGCGGTCGTGGACCCGGACACCCTGTACATCGCGGTCTCCCAGTCCGGTGAGACGTACGACGTCCTCGCGGCCGTCCAGGAGCTGAAGCGCAAGGGCGCGCGGGTCCTCGGCATCGTGAACGTGGTCGGCTCCGCGATCGCCCGCGAGGCGGACGGCGGCATCTACGTCCACGCGGGCCCGGAGGTCTGCGTCGTCTCGACGAAGTGCTTCACCAACACCACGGTGGCCTTCGCGCTGCTCGCCCTCCACCTCGGCCGCACCCGTGACCTCTCGGTCCGCGACGGCAAGCGGATCATCGAGGGCCTGCGCAAGCTCCCCGCCCAGATCGCGGAGATGCTGGAGCAGGAGGAGGAGATCAAGAAGCTGGCCCAGGAGTACGCCGAGGCCCGCTCGATGCTCTTCATCGGCCGCGTCCGGGGCTACCCGGTCGCCCGCGAGGCTTCCCTGAAGCTCAAGGAGGTCTCCTACATCCACGCGGAGGCCTACCCCGCCTCCGAGCTGAAGCACGGCCCGCTGGCCCTGATCGAGCCGGCCCTGCCCACGGTGGCGATCGTCCCCGACGACGACCTCCTGGAGAAGAACCGCGCCGCCATGGAGGAGATCAAGGCCCGCAGCGGCAAGATCCTCGCGGTGGCCCACCAGGACCAGGAGAAGGCCGACCAGACGATCGTCGTCCCGAAGAACGAGGACGAGCTGGACCCCATCCTGATGGGCATCCCCCTCCAACTCCTCGCCTACCACACGGCCCTGACCCTGGGCCGCGACATCGACAAGCCCAGGAACCTCGCAAAGTCGGTGACGGTGGAGTAAGGCTTTCAGGGGCGCGGGGAACTGCGCGAGCAACCCCCACAGACCCGCAGAGGCCACACAGCAAGAAGGCCCCCCACGTGATGCCACCATTCACGCGGGGGGCCTTCCAGTCGCCGGGGAGGGCCCAACTCCCCAGCCTGCGCAGCTAACCGGTGGCCGTCACGCCTCTACCGGCAGCGCGCCGCGGAACCGAGGTCGGCCAGTGGGCCAGAGCCGCAGTCGCCGCGTACCAGGCAACAGCCCCCGCGGCCACGGCGAACCACCCACCGACCTTCGCCAGCCCGTCGTTCTCGGCGAACATCGAGATGGACAGCAGAAGAAGAGCGACGAAGAACAACCCGTACGCGCCCTGCCCGAGTTGGTCCCCACCGGCGAGCGTGAGCGACAGCGCCACCAGGGCGAACAGCAGCAGGAACAACCCGGCCGCGTTGGCGGAGACTTGGCTGTCGGCGGACACGGCCCAGGTGAACCACAGAGCGCCGAGTACGGCGAACCCCGTCCCACCGACGGAGTCCCCGTCCCGGAAGGCCATCAGACCGGCGACGAAGAGGGCAACTCCACCCACGTACTGGGCGATTGATACGGCGTCAGCGGCCGAAACACCGTCGATCACCTCGGTGTACCCCAGCCCGAAGGCCAACAGGGTGATTCCCAGGGCGAGTCGGCCGACCACGGTAGTGATTCCGCTTCCCGCAGAGACGTCGTTGTCCACGGCGGGCTCCCTTCATGCATGTGCAGTTGTGCGGTGAGCGATATATGCCCTTCACAAAGGCACAAACACCTCTACGCGCCAGTAGATTTATGCGTTGGGGAGAGGCGGAAGAGTGCGCCAACGGCGCATCTCACCTGGGACAACGGTGAGTTACGGAATGACAACGACGGGCCGCTGCGCCCGCTTGGCGAGCCGCCCCGCGACGGAGCCGAAGATCCGGCCGACGATGCCGTGCGTGGACCCCACCACGATGGCGTCCGCTTCGTACTCGCGGCCGACCTCCTCGAGCTCGTGGCAGATGTCACCGCCGCGCTCGACGAGGATCCACGGCACCTCGGCCAGATAGTCCGCGCAGGCGAGCTCCAGGCCCAGCACCTCGGTGCGGTGATCGGGGACGTCCACGAAGACCGGCGGCTCGCAGCCGGCCCACACCGTGGTGGGCAGCCGGTTGGCGACATGCACGATGATCAGGCCGGAGCCGGAACGGTGGGCCATGCCGATGGCGTAGGCGAGGGCGCGCTCACTGGAGGTGGAGCCGTCGAATCCGACGACGACGCCGTGCTTGAAGGCGGGGTCGCAGGAATGACGTGGCTCTTCCGCCGCCAGGGGCTCGGCCGCCGTGGGGTCGGCGACGGGCCGCTTGCGGTCCGCGGGTTCGAAGAATTCGTGACCGGCCATGGCTGTCTCGGCGTTGTGATCCTTGTGTGGGTGGGTCGACAGGTGCGGTCGGAGCTGTGTCCGGGAATCATCTTCCCAACCCCATACCCCCAAGGGTACGGCGGCACGCCTCCTTAGCCCAGATCCCGCGATGCGCTCCGCGGGGGTTCCAGGGAGCATGCACGAGGGTGCGCCCGTAACGCAATGGTTGCTGCGCTGTACAGGCGGTTCGTACAGGATTCACGTACGACGGCCCGGCGGCGCTCGTACGGCCGCACAGTGACCGACCGCACGAAGACGCGTTGATCCCGGTGAGCCACCGACACCGGGAGCACGCATGTCCGGACAGCACCCCCAGGAGACGGACACCACCACCGACGTGGTCCGCTGGGCGGCCTTCTCCTGTGTCCTCGTCCCCGTCGTCCTCCTCTGGTACGGCACCTCCCTCGCCGGCGCCGCCGGCACCGCCCTGGGGCTCGCCGCCGTCACCGCGGTCTGCCGGGTGCTGCTGCGCCGGTCCGAGCGCGGCGCGGCCCGGCTGCTCGCCGAGGAACCCGACTCCCCCGCACCCCCTCGCGGGCGCCGGCACCGGACCGGCACGGGCTCCCGGCGAGGCGGACGCCACTCCGGGGGAAATACACCGGGCGGCTGACCGGTTTTCATGCCCTCAGGCGCTTCTTTTCAGCCAACTTCCGGGAACCGCGCATCCCTTGCCCGAACCACCCCCCAACCCCCGTTCGACCTGCACGAAAAGGGTCTCGGGGGTGCCGCGCACCCTACGCGGATTGGCCACTGCGACAAGGCGCACTTCCCTGCACCGCCCGGGAGTGCAACGCTTCGTGATCGAATGCTTCACGCCAAGTTGCCAAGTCGACAATGTGCCGAGTGGCGAACCGGCCACTGCGGCGCGACGCGACACAGTAGATTCGATCTTGACTGTCTACGGCGGGGGACTCGTGCAGGACCGAGGGGAAACGTGCAGGAGCGACACAACCGAGGAGCCGCGACCACCGAGGGGGGCTTAGCAGTATGAGCCACGACTCCACTGCCGCGCCGGAAGCCGCGGCCCGGAAACTCTCCGGGCGACGCCGCAAGGAGATCGTCGCGGTGCTGCTGTTCAGCGGCGGCCCCATCTTCGAGAGTTCCATACCGTTGTCGGTGTTCGGAATCGACCGCCAGGACGCCGGCGTACCGCGCTACCGCCTGTTGGTGTCAGCGGGCGAGGAAGGCCCGCTGCGCACCACGGGCGGACTGGAACTCAGCGCGCCACATGGCCTGGAGGCGATCTCACGCGCGGGGACGGTCGTCGTACCGGCCTGGCGCTCGATCACCTCACCACCGCCCGAGGAAGCGCTCGACGCGCTGCGCCGGGCACACGAGGAGGGCGCCCGCATCGTAGGGCTGTGCACCGGCGCCTTCGTCCTCGCCGCGGCGGGCCTGCTGGACGGGCGCCCCGCGACGACCCACTGGATGTACGCGCCGACGCTGGCCAAGCGCTATCCGTCGGTGCACGTGGATCCGCGAGAGCTGTTCGTGGACGACGGAGACGTCCTGACCTCGGCCGGTACGGCCGCCGGGATCGACCTCTGCCTCCACATCGTGCGGACGGACCACGGCAACGAGGCGGCCGGCGCGCTGGCCCGCCGACTGGTCGTCCCCCCGCGCCGGACGGGAGGCCAGGAGCGCTACCTGGACCGCTCTTTACCAGAGGAGATCGGCGCCGACCCGCTCGCCGAGGTCGTCGCCTGGGCGCTGGAGCACCTCCACGAACAGTTCGACGTGGAGACGCTGGCGGCACGGGCGTACATGTCGCGCCGCACCTTCGACCGCCGCTTCCGCTCGCTGACCGGTTCGGCCCCGCTGCAGTGGCTGATCACCCAGCGGGTCCTCCAGGCACAGCGCCTGCTGGAGACGTCGGACTACTCGGTGGACGAGGTGGCGGGCCGGTGCGGCTTCCGCTCCCCCGTCGCGCTGCGCGGTCACTTCCGCCGCCAGCTCGGGTCGTCCCCGGCGGCGTACCGGGCCGCGTACCGGGCCCGCCGGCCCCAGGGCGAACGGCCGACGGTGGACGCCGACACCGCCCCCGGCCCGACGCCCACGCTCCACCCGGACCCCGGACCGGTCCCGCTGCAGGCCCGCCGCACCCCGGCGACCAGCTCGGTGGGCCAGGCCCTGGCCGCGGCCGCCGCGGAGAACGGCCGCGAGGCGTACATCGCGCGCGCCACGCTGCCGGGACAGCGCAGCGGGTCGTGAGCTGACGGACCTCCAGAACGCCGGACGGGCAGGACCAGCCCGTCCGGCGTTTTGCCGTGGGCCCCGAGCTGACACGGGGCGACACAAATGCTCACGTCAGCTTTAGGGTGGTCGCATGAACGATCGCATGGTGTGGATCGACTGCGAGATGACCGGCCTCTCGCTGTCCGACGACGCGCTCATCGAGGTTGCCGCCCTCGTCACCGACTCCGAGCTGAACATCCTCGGCGACGGTGTGGACATCGTCATCCGGCCGCCGGACGCGGCCCTGGAGACGATGCCGGACGTGGTGCGTCAGATGCACACCGCGTCCGGTCTGCTCGACGAGCTCGCCGGCGGTACGACGCTGGCGGACGCCGAGGCCCAGGTCCTGGCGTACGTACGGCAACACGTGAAGGAACCCGGCAAGGCCCCGCTGTGCGGCAACTCCGTCGGCACCGACCGCGGCTTCCTGCTGCGGGACATGCCGACGCTGGAGGACTACCTCCACTACCGCATCGTCGACGTCTCCTCGATCAAGGAGCTGGCCCGCCGCTGGTACCCGCGGGCGTACTTCAACAGCCCCGAGAAGAACGGCAACCACCGCGCCCTCGCCGACATCCGCGAGTCCATCGCGGAACTGCGCTACTACCGCGAGGCCGTGTTCGTCCCCCAGCCGGGACCGGACTCCGAGACCGCCAAGGCCATCGCCGCGAAGCACGTCCTGCCTGCTCAGTAGCGGTGCGCGGGGCCCCGGAACAGGGCCCCGCGAAAGGCGGGCGCGAGCACCCCTTCGGACCCTGTACACTTTTTCTCGGCCGGTCGGTGAACCACCAGAAACCGCCGGTCATGGTGGGTGTAGCTCAGCTGGTAGAGCACCTGGTTGTGGTCCAGGATGCCGCGGGTTCGAGTCCCGTCACTCACCCTGAGTTCAGCCGGTGACCCTCTTACGAGGGTCACCGGCTGAATGCGTTTCAGGGACCCGCGCATACGCTCCCGGGATGACCGAACCCCTGCGCACCGACCGCCTCGACCTGCTGCCCCTGCGCGTCGAGCACGCCGACGAGATGGCCGCCGTACTCGCCGACCCGGCGCTGCACGACTTCATCGGCGGTTCCCCCGCGAGCCCTGCGGCGCTGCGCGCCCGCTACGAGCGGCTCGTCGCCGGTTCCCCGGACCCGGAGGTCACCTGGTGCAACTGGGTGCTGCGGCTGCGCGCCGAGGGGTGTCTGGTGGGCACCGTCCAGGCCACCGTCACCGCCGAGGCCGCGGAGATCGCCTGGATCGTCGGCACCCGCTGGCAGGGCCGCGGTCTGGCCGCGGAGGCGGCACGGGCGCTGGTCGGACACCTCACCGTCCCCACGGTCGTCGCCCATGTCCACCCGGACCACGCGGCCTCCGCCGCCGTCGCGCGGGCCGCGGGACTCACCCCGACCGAGGAGCGGCAGGACGGCGAGATCCGCTGGCGGCTCGGGCCGTAACCGCAGGTGAGGCGTATGGTCGGCTTAGGAGCCGGTCATGAGGCTGGGAGGCTCGCCATGGGGTCGCAGGGTGTTCATCGATGGCGGCTGCTGACGTGGCTGATCCTGGCCTTCAACCTGGCGATGCTGCTGTGGCTGGTGGTCGCGCTGGACGCGGCCGAGGGGGACGACCCCACCTGCGTCGGCGAGGTCTGCCCGAACGCCGAGGAGGCCGGCACCGTGATCGACACCTGGCTGGTGATCGTGGTCTGGCTGACGGGCCTGGTCCTGCTCGGCGCCGCCTGGCTGATCACCCACCACACGGAACGGCCCGCGCGGCGACCGCGCAGGGGCTGGCACCGCTGACCGCACGGGCCCCGGCGCCTCAGGACGACGCCCGCTCCTCCAGTTCCGTCGCCAGGACCACCTGCCGGCGCTCCAGGCCCCGGGAGACGGCCGGGCGGCGGTCGGCGATCTCCTCCAGCAGGAGGTCGATCATCCGGCGGCCCATCTCCTCGATGGGCTGCCGCACGCTGGTCAGCGGCGGCTCCATGTGGCGGGCGATCGCGGAGTCGTCGTAGCCGACGAGCGCCACGTCCTCGGGGATACGGCGGCCCCGCTCGCGCAGCACCTGGCGGGCGCCCGCCGCCATCACGTCCGAGCCCGCGAAGACGGCGTCCAGTCCGGGATGCCGCTCCAGCAGAGCCGCCATCGCGCGGCGGCCGCCTTCTTCGGTGAAGTCCCCCGGCTCGATCAGCCCGTCCTCCACCGCGCGCCCCGCGTCCTTCAGGGCGTCGCGATAGCCGTCGACGCGGCGCTGGGCGCCGTAGACGTCGAGGCGGCCGGTGATGTGGGCTATCTCGCGGCGGCCCCGGGACAGCAGGTGCTCCACGGCCTGGCGGGCGCCGCCGTAGTTGTCGGAGTCCACCGAGGTGAGCGTCTCTCCGGCGGATCTCGGGCCGCTGATGACGGCCGGGATCTCCAGCTGGGCGAGGAGATCGGGCAGCGGGTCGTCGGCGTGCACCGAGACCAGCAGGACCCCGTCGACCCGGTGCGCGGCGAGGTACTGCGCGAGCCGGCGCCGCTCACGGTCGCTGCCCGCGAAGATCAGCAGCAACTGCATCTCGGTGTCGGACAGTTCGGCGCCGACGCCCTTCAGCATGTCCGAGAAGTACGGCTCGGCGAAGAACCGGGTCTCCGGCTCGGGGACGACCAGGGCGATGGCGTCGGTGCGGTTGGCGGCGAGGGCGCGGGCGGCCGTGTTCGGGACATAACCCAGCTCCGCGACGGCCGCCTCCACCGCCGCGCGGGTGGCGTCACTGACCCGGGGCGAGCCGTTGATCACCCGGGACACGGTGCCGCGACCGACACCGGCACGTGCGGCGACCTCTTCGAGCGTGGGACGCCCACCACTCCGCCCCCGCGCTCCGTGGCTTGCCATGGGCCCCGCCTTTCCCCGTGTCCTGTCGCTGGCCTGCCCCGTCGCCGGCCGGACTGTCACTGGCCTGGAATTTAACAGTCCCGTCCCTGGCCGCGGTCCTGTCCGGCGCAGCCTCTTCCCCGCTCCTGTCGAACCGGGTCGCCCCGCGCTCCGCCGATCGTCGTCGCCGAGACCGAACGACCCGACAAGTCAGCCGCCTGCCACCATCGTGGGCAGGCTTGCTTCCGGACACCACTGGCTGTGGTGTGTCGTCCGCGTCCGCGAATGCCGCGGGAGCCGTTCCGGCCCGCGAACCAGGCCTGCGCGCCCCGGGACGCCGGCCGCGGGTTCGCCACTGCGCATACGAACAGGTCACCCTCTCTGGAACGAGTGAGTCAGGGTCGCCCGTTCACCGAACGGCCGCCCGGTCTCCGCGTCCAGCCCCTGGCGGCATGGATTCAGCTAAGGAAACATCTCGAAGCGATATAGCGCTGTCCGCGCCCTTGACACCCCCGCCCGGACCGACGACTCTTCAACACATCACTTGTGGGAGCGCTCCCACAGTACCTGACACATACACATCCCGCACGTTCCCCGCCCGAGCCGCAGCGAGAACTAACGGGCCCAACAGTGCAGTTGGCCGGGGGGTCGGCACGTCAGGGCAACAGGAGGACGCAATGCGAGCACGTACCCGAATCCGCCGTAAGGCGGTTGTCCTCGCGGCGGTGGCGTCGCTGGGCGCCGGGCTGCTGGCCGGCTGTGCCGACGACGGCGACGACGGCGACGACAGCTCGTCGTCGGACGGCGGTGGCGGCAAGATCAAGATCACCCTCGGGCTGTTCGGCACCGCCGGATTCGAGGAGTCCGGTCTGTACAAGGAGTACGAGAAGCTTCACCCGAACATCGACATCCAGCAGACGGTCGTCGAGCGCAACGAGAACTACTACCCCGCGCTCCTCAACCACCTCACCACCAACAGCGGCCTCCAGGACATCCAGATGGTCGAGGTCGGCAACATCGCCGAGATCGTCCAGACCCAGTCGGACAAGCTGCTCGACCTGTCGAAGTACGGCAAGAAGAGCGACTACCTGGAGTGGAAGTGGCAGCAGGCCACCACCGAGGGCGGTCAGACGATCGGTGTCGGCACGGACGTCGGCCCGATGGCCATCTGCTACCGCAAGGACCTCTTCGAGAAGGCCGGGCTGCCCACCGACCGCGAGGAGGTCGGCCAGCTGTGGGCCGGTGACTGGAACAAGTTCGTCGAGGTCGGCAAGGACTACAAGGCCAAGGGCCCCAAGGGCACCACCTTCCTGGACTCCCCCGGCGGCATGCTCCAGGCGATCCTCAGCAGTGAGGAGGAGCGCTTCTACGACTCCTCCGGCGAGGTCATCTACAAGACCAACCCGGCCGTGAAGTCCGCCTTCGACCTCACCGCGGAGGCCGCCGAGGCCGGACTGATCGGCAACCAGACGCAGTTCCAGCCCGCCTGGGACACCACGATCGCCAACTCCAAGTTCGCCGCGATGTCCTGCCCGCCGTGGATGCTCGGCTACATCAAGGGCAAGTCCAAGCCCGACGCGGCCGGCAAGTGGGACATCGCCCAGGCGCCCAAGTCCGGCAACTGGGGCGGCTCGTTCCTGACCGTGCCCAAGTCCGGCAAGAACACGGAGGAGGCGGCGAAGCTGGCCGCCTGGCTGACCGCTCCGGAGCAGCAGGCCAAGCTCTTCGGCGTGCAGGGCAGCTTCCCGAGCACCCCGGCGGCGTACGAGTCGTCCGAGGTGACCGGCGCGAAGAACGACATGACCGGTGACGCGCCGATCGGCACGATCTTCGCCGAGGCCGCGGAGAACATCCCGGTCCAGACGATCGGCCCGAAGGACCAGATCATCCAGCAGGGTCTGACCGACAACGGCGTGGTCCTCGTGACCCAGGGCAAGTCGCCCAAGGAGGCATGGGACAACGCCGTCAAGACCATCGACAACGCCCTGGACCAGTGACCCGTATGACCACTGGGCACGACACCGCCGCCGCGTCCCCCTCCAAGGAGGGGGGCGCGGCCCCGGCCCGCCCGTCCGGCGGCGGTCCGGTCACCGAGCAGGAGCGGCGGCGCCGGTCCCGGCTGTCCCGCCGCTGGCAGCGGGACGTGCGCTGGAGTCCGTACGCCTTCGTCTCCCCCTTCTTCCTGCTGTTCCTGGCCTTCGGCCTGTTCCCGCTGATCTACACGGGCTGGGCCTCGCTGCACCAGGTGGAGCTGACCGCGCCGACCGACATGGAGTGGGTCGGCCTGCGCAACTACACCCGGATCTTCGACGACGACTTCTTCTGGAACGCGGCCGAGAACACGCTGACCATCGGCATCATCTCGACCGTTCCGCAGCTGCTGATGGCGATGGGCATCGCGCACATCCTCAACTACAAGCTGCGGGCGTCGACGTTCTACCGGGTCGCGATGCTCGCGCCGTACGCGACCTCGATCGCCGCCGCCTCGCTGGTCTTCGTCCTGCTGTTCGGCCGCGACTACGGCATGATCAACTGGGCGCTGGGCGCGGTCGGTGTGGACCACATCGACTGGCAGAACGACAAGTGGGCCTCCCAGATCGCCGTCTCGACCATCGTCATCTGGCGCTGGACCGGGTACAACGCGCTGATCTACCTGGCCGCGATGCAGGCGATCCCGCAGGATCTGTACGAGTCGGCGGCGCTCGACGGGGCCAACCGCTGGCAGCAGTTCTTCCACGTCACGCTGCCCTCGCTGCGCCCGACGATCCTGTTCACGGTCGTCGTGTCGACCATCGGCGCCTCTCAGCTGTTCGGCGAGCCGCTGCTGTTCGACGCGAACAAGGGCGCCTCGGGCGGATCCCAGCACCAGTTCCAGACGCTCGGCCTGTATCTGTACGAGCAGGGCTGGGTCAACCAGCACCTGGGCCGCGCCTCCGCCATCGCCTGGACGATGTTCCTGATCCTCATCGTGGTCGGGATCGTCAACTACGTCATCTCGCGCCGGCTGCGCGCCAGTAGTTAGGAGACCGGCCGTGACGACGACACTGACCCCGGCGCCGGAGAAGCCCAAGCGCGTACGGCGCCCGAAGTCGGCCCGGGCCGGCGGGCAGATGCACGCGGGACCGATCGCGTACGTCATTCTCGGGCTGTTCACCCTCGGCTCGCTGTTCCCGCTGGTGTGGACGGCGATCGCCGCGTCCCGTGACAACCAGCGGCTGGCGGAGACGCCTCCGCCGTTCTGGTTCGGCTCGAACCTCTTCGACAACCTCGATCTCGCCTGGAACGACGCGAATCTGGGCGAGGCGTTCGTCAACACCACGTTCGTGGCCGGGGTGTCGGCGGCGACGATCGTGTTCCTGTCGACGATCGCCGGGTTCGCCTTCGCCAAGCTGAAGTTCAAGGGCCGTAACGCGCTGATGCTGATCGTGATCGGCACGATGATGGTGCCGCCGCAGCTCAGTGTGATCCCGCTGTACATGATGGTCGCCGAGCTCGACTGGTCCGACCAGCTCCAGGCGGTGATCCTGCCCTCGCTGGTGAGCGCCTTCGGGGTGTTCTTCATGCGGCAGTACCTGCTCCAGGCGCTGCCGGACGAGATCATCGAGGCGGCCCGGGTGGACGGCGCGAGCAGCTGGCGGGTGATCTGGCACGTGGTGTTCCCGGCGGCCCGGCCCGCGATGGCGGTGCTGGGGATGCTGATGTTCGTGCAGACCTGGAACGACTTCCTGTGGCCGTTCCTGGTGCTCACCCAGAACGGCAATCCGACCGTGCAGGTGGCGGTGGCGGGTCTGGGCCGCGGCTATACGCCGGACCAGTCCCTGATCATGGCGGGCGCGCTGCTCGGCACGCTGCCGCTGCTGATCGTCTTCGCGATCTTCGGCAAGCAGATCGTGGGCGGCATCATGCAGGGCGCGGTCAAGGGCTGACGCCCTCACTCTCCTTCCAGGGGCCGGGTCATCGCCGCTCCGGCCCCTGTTCTCTCCTCGTCCCCATCCCCCTACTCGGTCCTGACGACCTTCAATGGGAGCGCTTCCATGCCTGATTCCGCACAGCCGGGGACCCCGGTGACGTTTCCTCCCGCCTTCCTCTGGGGCGCCGCGACCTCCGCGTACCAGATCGAGGGGGCGGTGCGGGAGGACGGCCGTACCCCGTCGATCTGGGACACCTTCAGCCATACGCCGGGCAAGACGGCCGGTGGTGAGACCGGTGACATCGCTGTCGACCACTACCACCGCTTCCGCGAGGACGTGGCGCTCATGGCCGAGCTGGGCCTGACCGCGTACCGCTTCTCGATCTCCTGGTCGCGGGTGCAGCCGACCGGCCGGGGTCCGGCGGTCCAGCGGGGCCTGGACTTCTACCGGAGCCTGGTGGACGAGCTGCTGGCGCACGACATCAAGCCGGCGGTCACGCTCTACCACTGGGATCTGCCGCAGGAGCTGGAGGACGCGGGCGGCTGGCCCGAGCGGGACACGGCGTACCGGTTCGCCGAGTACGCGCAGATCGTCGGCGAGGCGCTCGGTGACCGGGTGGAGCAGTGGATCACGCTGAACGAGCCGTGGTGCAGCGCCTTCCTGGGGTACGCCTCGGGGGTGCACGCGCCCGGCCGTACCGACCCGGCCGCCTCCCTGCGCGCCGCGCACCACCTGAACCTGGCCCACGGTCTGGGCGCGACGGCCCTGCGCTCGGTGATGCCGGCCCGCAACTCGGTGGCGGTCAGCCTGAACTCCGCGGTGGTCAGGGCGTTCTCCGACGACCCGGAGGACCTGGCGGCCCGGCAACGGATCGACGATCTGGCCAACGGCGTCTTCCACGGCCCGATACTGCACGGCGCCTACCCGCAGTCGCTGTTCACGGCGACGGAGTCGGTGACGGACTGGTCGTACGTCCAGGACGGCGATCTGGCCCTGATCCACCAGCCGTTGGACGCGCTGGGCCTCAACTACTACACGCCGACGCTGGTGTCGGCCGCCGCGTCGGCGACGGGCCCGCGCGCGGACGGCCACGGCGCGAGCGCGTACAGCCCGTGGCCGGGTTCCGAGGACGTGGCCTTCCACCAGACCCCGGGCGACCGCACGGAGATGGGCTGGACGATCGACCCGACCGGCCTGCACGACCTGATCATGCGCTACGCCCACGAGGCTCCGGGGCTGCCGCTGTACGTGACGGAGAACGGCGCCGCCTACGACGACAAGCCCGACCCGGACGGCCAGGTCCACGACCCCGAGCGGATCGCCTACCTGCACGGTCACCTCTCGGCGGTCCGCCGGGCCATCGAGGACGGCGCCGACGTGCGCGGCTACTACCTGTGGTCGCTGATGGACAACTTCGAGTGGTCCTACGGCTACGACAAGCGCTTCGGCGCGGTGTACGTCGACTACACGACCCTGGAGCGGACGCCGAAGTCGAGTGCCCTCTGGTACGGGCGGGCGGCTCGGTCGGGGGCGCTTCCGGGAGTGGAGTCGGTCTGACGGGGGGCGGGGCGCGGCGCGTGGAGGGACGTGCCGCGCCCCGGCCGGATGGGGGGGAAGGACCGGCCGGGGCGCGCCCCCCGTGGGTCAGTGGTGGGCCTTGGTCGGTTCCGGGCCCGTGACCCGGGTCAGTTGTAGGCCGCGAAGGCCTTGGCGAAGGCGTTCTTGTCCTGGTCGACGGAGCTGCACGTGGCGTCCGCCGCGGGCTTGGGGCCGCCGGGGCAGGCCTTGTCGCGGGTCGCGGACCACATCGACAGCCAGCCGATCCCCTTGGACTCGGCGAAGTTCACCAGCTGGGTGGCGTCCTCGACCGTGAAGATCTCGGTCACGACGTCGTTGACGCCGATCATCGGGGTGACCGCGACGGTCTTCCAGGCGGCGCTGTCGGACAGGCCCAGGACGCCCTTGATCTGGGCCTGGGTGGCGGTGGCGGCCTGCTCGGCGTAGGTGCCCATGTCGCCGCTGTACGCCGGGCCGTAGTCCATCGCCATGATGTTGACGGCGTCGATCCGCACGCCGTTCTTCTTGGCGTCGGCCAGCAGGTCCACGCCGGGCTGGGTGAGGCCCTCGGGCATCACCGGGAGGGTGAAGGAGACGTTCAGGCCGGGGTGCCGCTTCTGGAGCTCGGCGATGGCCTGGGCGCGGCGGGTGTTCGCGGCGGCGTCGGGCAGCGCGCCGCCCTCGACGTCGAAGTCGACCTTGGTGAGGTCGTAGGCCTTCACGACCTTGTCGTACGCCGTCGCCAGCGCGTCCGCCGAGGAGCAGGTCGTGGCCAGCTCGCTGCCGGCCGCGCCGCCGAAGGAGACGCGGACGTCGCCGCCCTTGGCGCGCAGGGCGCCGATCTGCGCGGCGACCGCGTCGCTCGCCAGGTCCGACACCCCGCCCCACTTGGGGGTGCAGCCGCCGCCGTCGGTGACGAAGGCGAGGTTGTAGTCCTTCACGCCGGTGGCCTCGGCGGTGCCGACGAGGTCGAAGGCGGGGTAGAGAGAGGTGTCCACGTAGGGGGCGAAGCCGGCGTTCGTGGTGGTGCCGCTGCCGGTGGACTCCGTGGGCTTCGGGGTGGCGGTGGCGGTCTGGGTGGGCGTGGGAGTGGGCGTCGGCGTGGGGGTGGCCGTCGGGGTGGCCGTCTGGGTCGGGCGGCCGGTCGGCTCCGGGGTCGCGCCCTCGTCGGCCGAGCACTTGACGCCGTCGACGACACAACCGGTCGGGTCGCCGGAGCCGTTGACCACGAAGCCGACGGTGACCGACTCGCCGGCCTTGAGGCCGTCCTTGTCCCAGGCCGCGGGCTTCACGGTGACGCGGGAGCCGCTGACGCTGGACTCGGCGTTCCACAGCGAGCTGAGCTTGGTGCCCGAGGTCAGGTCGAACCGGAGCGTCCAGTCCGTCTTCACCGAGCCGCTGTCGTTGGTGACGACGTACTGCGCGGTGTAACCGGTCGACCAGTCACTGGTCCTGGTGTACGCGGCGCCCACACCGGCCGCCTGCGCGGTGCCGGTGAGGAAGACGGCGCCGCCACCGACCACGGCCGCGGCGACGAGTCCGCCTATCGCCTTGTTCCTGCCGCTGACCTTGCGCCGGTGGGTGCTCATCGCCTGCCTGCTTTCGCTACTCACGGGGGTGGGGGTGCGGCAGCACGCTAGCGAGGCCGAATCGGGCAAAAGGACTGATCGGGACGGGGGTTGGGGATCTTAGGGTGCGCTTAAGGAAGGGATCGGGGCCGGTTAAAGGTCGAGACCAGTCGGCCGCCGCGGCGCCTGCGCACCCGGTGCCCCCGGCGCTCGGGCGCCCGTCCGTCCAGCTGGATCCAGATCCGCACCTCGGTCCCGCCGAGCACCGACGAGCCGATCCGCACATCGCCGCCCGTGGACTCCGCGAGCCGGCGCACGATGTCCAGCCCCAGCCCGGTCGACCCGGCGCTGCCCGAACCCCGGCCGCGGGCCATGGCCGCCTCCGGGTCGGATATGCCGGGTCCCGCGTCGGAGACGAGCACGATCACCGCGTCCTCGCCGTTGTGCACGTCGACCGCGAAGGCGGTGCCCTCGGCGGTGTGCCGGAAGACGTTGCCGAGCAGGGCGTCGAGGGCCGCGGCGAGGTCGGCGCGGGCGACGGGTATGCGCACCGGGCGGTCGACTCCGGCCACCCGCACCTTGCGGCCCTCGTCCTCGGCCAGCGCCGACCAGAACGCCATCCGCTCGCGCACGACTTCGGCCGCGTCGCAGCCGGCGCCGGGACCGGCGGCCGCCGTCTGCGGTTTGGCCTCCCGCGCGGTCCGGATGATGGTGTCGACCTCGCGCTCCAGCTGGGCGACGGCGGCCCGGGTCTGCTCGGCGGCCGGTCCGTCGCCGAGGGAGGCGGCGTTGAGGCGCAGCACGGTCAGCGGGGTGCGCAGCCGGTGCGACAGATCGGCCGCCAGCTCCCGTTCGTTCGCCAGCAGTTGGACGACCTGGTCGGCCATGGAGTTGAACGCGGCCGCCGCGAGCCGCAGTTCGTTCGGCCCTTCCTCCGGCACCCGGGCGCCGAGCTTGCCCTCCCCCAGTTCGTGGGCGCCCTCGACGAGGCGCTGGGCGGGCTGCACCATCCGTACGCCGAGCCGGTCGGCGACGGCGACCGAGCCGACGATCAGGGCGACACCGACGGCGGCGAGGACCGCCCAGGCCGTCGACACGCCGTTGCTGACCTCGGCCTCGGGGACGTACACCTCCACCACGGCGATCTCACCGGAGCTGATGGCGACCGGCTGGAGCAGGGTGGAGCCGCCGGGCACCTCGGTGGTGGAGGCGCGGCCGAGCCGCCGTACGGTCGCGATGTCGTCGTCCGCGGCGCGCTGCCGGCCGATGTCGACGGCCTCGGCCCGGTCGGCGGCGGGGATGTGCACGGCCATCTCCGCCTCCGAGCCGGCCGAGGCCACGACCCGTTCGAGCTGGTCGCGGTCGGTGGTGATGGACAGCGCGGGGGCGACCGCGGCGGCCTCCCGCTCGGCGTTGGAGAAGGCGCGGTCGCGGGCCATCTCCTTGATGACGAGTCCGAGCGGCACCGCGAAGGCGAGCACGACCATGGTGGTGACCGCGAGCGAGACCTTGACCAGCGCCCATCTCATCGCGGCGGCCCCCCGTGCGCCGGTGGCTCCAGCTTCACGCCGACCCCGCGCAGGGTGTGCAGATAGCGCGGGCTCGCGGCGGTCTCGCCGAGCTTGCGCCGGAGCCAGGACAGGTGCACGTCGATGGTCTGGTCGTCGCCGTAGGACTGCTGCCACACCTCGGCGAGCAGTTCCTTGCGGGGGACGACGACTCCGGGCCGTCCGGCCAGGAAGGCGAGCAGGTCGAACTCGCGGCGGGTGAGGTCGAGCCGTACGCCGTCCAGTTCGGCCTGGCGGCGCAAGGGGTCGACGGTGAGGCCGCCGACGCGCAGCACGGACTCCGGCTGGGCCTCTCCCGCGGTGGCCCGGGACCGGCGCAGTACGGCGGCCATCCGGGCGGAGAGGTGCTCGACGGAGAAGGGCTTGGTCAGGTAGTCGTCCGCGCCCGCGTTCAGCAGCCGGACGACCTCCGTCTCGTCGTCGCGGGCGGTGGCGATGATCACAGGGACGTCGGTGATCCCGCGCAGCATCTTCAGGGCCTCGGACCCGTCCAGATCGGGCAGTCCGAGGTCCAGGATGACCACGTCGAAACGGAAATGGGCGACCTCGCGCAGCGCCTCCAGGGCGGTGCCGACACTGCGCACGGTGTGCGCGGCGTCGGTCAGATGCCGGATGAGGGCGGAGCGCACGAACTGGTCGTCCTCGACCACGAGCACACTTGCCATGCGCCGCACCGTACGCCATGCGGGGGAGCCCGGTCCGGGCCTGTGGACAACTGCCCCGCTGTGGACAACAGGCGACACCCGTGGGGCGCGTGAGGCAGTATGGCCCGCGATGCGCAGAGGACTCGTACACGTACTGGCTTGGTCGCTCGCCACGGGCGCGGCGGTCACGCTGTCGTGGTGGGGCGTCCACACGGTGATGGCGGGGACGGCCTACGACCCCCCGCGCGCCCTGCCCATCGCGGCGGCGGACGCGACGACGCAGGAGTCGAAGCCGCTGGCGTCGTCGACCCGGCGGGGCACCCCGTCGGCCGGTCCCACGAAGAGCCCGTCGGCGAAGCCGTCCCCCACGGACACCCCCGGGCCCACCGGCACGCCCTCCCGCGCCCCGGACCCCTCCCCCACCGCCTCCGGGCAGGTCAAGAGCTACGACACCGACGGCGGCCGGGTGGTCTTCGACCTCGGCGAGGCCTCCGCGACGCTCGTGTCGGCGACGCCGGGCACGGGGTGGTCGATGCAGGTGTGGAAGACGGAGACGTGGATCCGCGTGGAGTTCGCGCAGGGCGCGGACCGGGTGTCGGTGTTCTGCACGTGGCACGACAGCGCGCCCCGGGTGGAGATCGGGAACTACTGACCTAGCGGAACACCGAGGCCGGCGGCGCGGGGGAGGCGACCGCCGCCGCGTCCGTGACCGGGACCGCGCCGCCGGTGAAGTCGGTCAGCGCCCTGCCGTGCTCGACCCGCCCCGGGTGCGGGTCGGAGGCGGCCCGGCGGGTCAGTTCCGCGACGGGGAGGGGCTGGTCGGCGGCGACCAGTACGGCGTTGCCGAAGCGTTTGCCGCGCAGCACGGTCGGGTCGGCGACCAGGGCCAGCTCGGGGAAGCGGGCGGCGGCGGTGGCGATCTGGCCGCGCAGGTGGGCGAGCGGCGGCCCGTCGGCGAGGTTGGCGGCGTACCAGCCGCCGGGGCGCAGGGCGCGGCGGACCTCGTCGAGGAACTCGGTCGAGGTCAGATGGGCCGGGGTGCGGGCGCCGCTGAACACGTCGGCGATGACGAGGTCGGCCCAGCCGTCGGGCACCTTGGCGAGCCCTTCGCGCGCGTCCGTGGAGCGGACCCGGACGCGCGCGTTGCGGTCCAGCGGCAGTTCCCGGCGGACCAGTTGGACGAGGGCCGCGTCGCGCTCGACGATCTGCTGGGTGGAGCGGGGGCGGGTGCCGGCGACGTACCGGGCGAGTGTGAAGGCGCCGCCGCCGAGGTGCACGGCCTGGACGGGCCTGCCGGGCGGGGCGACGAGGTCGATGACGTGCCCGAGGCGTCGTTGGTACTCGAAGGAGAGGTAGCCCGGATCGTCCAGGTCGACGTGCGACTGCGGCGCTCCGTCGATGAGCAGCGTCCAGGCCCGGGTCCGGTCCCGGTCGGGTATCAGCTCGGCAAGCCCTCCGTCGACGGCCTCGACGACGGCAGCGGCGGCCGGGTCTTGGCGGCGCGGGTTCCTGGACTTGCCCATTGGCCCATTATGCGGAGCCTCGAGCGGCCATGCCGCCGGGGCGTGAGCGGGACGATCGGGGCCGGAGGGGGCAGCCGTCGAGGCGGGGGCGGTCAGCCGTCGAAGCGGGGGCAGCCGCCGAGGCGAGGGGGGTCAGCCGTCGTGGGCGGACGCGGTCAGCCGCCGAGGCGGGGATGGCCAGCCGCCCTGGGCGGACGCGGTCAGCCGTCGAGGCGGGGGCGGTCAACCGCCGAGGCGGGTATGGCCAGCCGTCGAGGCGGGGGCGGTCAGCCGTCGAAGCGGGGGCAGCCGTCGAGGCGGGGGCGGTCAGCCGTGGGGGCAGCCGCCGGGGCGGACGCGGTCAGTCGTCGAAGCGGGGGCAGCCGTCGAGGCGGGCGCGGTCAGTCGTCGAGGCGGGCGCGGTGTCGGTGGGGCGTGGGGGTGGTGGGGCCGTCGGGCTGGGGCAGAAGTCGCTGCGAGCAGGTGCTGTCGGGCGCCGGGACGGTCACCGGCAGTTGTCCGCCGCCTCGATCAGCCGCGCCGCCTCACCGAGCGCCGCCCGCAGCACCGCGGGATCCGTGGCGAGGTCGGCCTCCCCGGGCGGGAGCAGCCAGTCGGAGCCCTCCACCGGGGGCGCGGGGTCCAGACGCAGCCCGCGCCCGTTGGTCTCCGTACAGGTGCTGCCCGGTACGTCCCACGCCGCCGCGGTCCCGGCCGGTACCACGAAGCCGAGGGTGTCGCAGCCGTCGTCGCACAGTACGGGTCCGACCGCGTCCCCCACTCCCCGGCGCAGGATGTCGACCGCCTCGAGACCCTGCCGCGCGGGCACCGTCACCAGGTCGCACTCCTGATTGATCTCCATCCCGGCCTCCACCACGGAACCCCTCCTCGAACGAGCGGGTCGGGAGGCGGGCGGCTCCCGGTCCGTGTGGTTCAACGTGTCACCGCGTCAACGGCTACGGCACAAGTCCGCCGCAAAGGATGGCAGTTCATGGCAGATGTTGGATGAGATATCCGGTTTGTAGCCAAACACCGCATGGCGGGCTCGAGGCAGCAGGTACGTTCTTGCCCGCCGGACCACGGGGTACGAAGCGAACAATTAGTTCAACTCTCCCCTATTCCGGCATGGTTCGACGGTTCGCACGAGAGGACCCGGCCATGACGTCGTCAGAGCTGAACTCGTCAGATCTGGACTCGCCCCAGCCCCCGAGACCACCCCGCCCGAACCTCGCGTTCCGGCAGTTGCGCGGCCTGCGCTCGCCGGCCGAGTTCGCGGCGGCGGTCCGCAGGGCCGCGCGCGAGATCGGTGAGCGGGTCAGCTGTGACGCGCGCTACATCGGCCGGGTGGAGGCGGGCGAGATCCGCTGCCCCAACTACGCCTACGAACGGGTGTTCCTGCACATGTTCCCGGGACGATCACTCACCGACCTAGGCTTCGCGCCCCGCGCGTCGGTCCGTGGACGCCGGGCGCGCGGCACAGAGGATGCGCCCCCCTCGCACATCGTGAGCCCCGCGCACGCCGTGAGTGAGACGTGGGCGGCGTACGAGCCGTATGAAGCGCAAGACCCGTACGACACGCACGAGAAACCCGAGGAGAGCGACGTGCTGCGTCGCGCATTCATGACCGGCGGAGGCGCCACGGTGGCCGCCGCCTCGCTCAGCCCTTTCGGGCTCGCCCTCGACGCGACCGCCGCGGAACGCCCCGCGCGCCGTGTGGGGACGAGCGAGGCGGAGGCGCTGGAGGAAGCGGTCCGCAGGATCCGGCTGTTGGACGACCGGCACGGCGCGGACGGCCTGTACCAGCGCGCGGCGGCTCCGTTGCGCGCCGCCTACGCGCTGCTGGACGCCGGTACCACCCGGCACGCGGCCGGGGAGCGGCTGCACTCGGGCGCCGGCGAGCTGGCCATCTCGGTCGGCTGGCTGGCGCACGACTCGGGCCGCTTCGACGACGCGCGCTCCCACTACGCGGAGGCGCTGGCGACCGCCCGGATGGCCGGGGACCCCGCGCTGGAGGCGCACGCCTTCTGCAACACCTCGTTCCTCGCGCGGGACTCGGGACGCCCGCGTGAGGCGGTGCGCGCGGCGCAGGCGGCGCAGCGCGCGGCCCGACCCCTCGGCTCTTCCCGCCTGATGTCCCTGCTCGCCCTGCGCGAGGCGGGCGGCTGGGCGGGCCTCGCCGACCGCACGGGCTGCGCGCAGGCCCTCGCCCGCGCCCAGGCCCTCTACCAGCGGGGTCCCTCGGACGCCGACCCCGAGTGGATGAGCTTCTTCGGCGAGGCCGAGCTGGAGGCTCTGGAGGCGCAGTGCTGGTCGATGCTGGGCGACTGGCACCGCGCGGCACGCCACGCGGGCCGGGCCGCGCACCTCCAGGACCCGCACTTCACCCGCAACATCGCCCTGTACACGGCGGAACTGGCGGACGACCTCGCGCGGGGCGGCCGGCCCGACGAGGCGGCCGTGGCGGGCATGCGGGTGCTGGACCTGCTGAACGAGGTCCAGTCCTCCCGGATCCAGACGATGCTGGCGGGAACGGCCCGGGTCCTGCTCCCCCACCGAAGGGCGGCGGACGTGTCGACGTTCCTGGAGAAGCACGCGAGCCTGCCGCGCGCGGTGTGACGACGGCGCGCCGCGAGCGCGGCTCAGCCCGCCAGGTGACCCACGTCGTTCCAGCTCTCCAGCGCGGGCTCGCCGTACGCCCAGCCCAGGACGGACAGCGACGTCGGGTTGAGGCGTATCCGGGCGGCGAAGTCCAGCTCCAGGCCGAGCCACCGCGCGCCGATGGAGCGCAGGATGTGCCCGTGGGCGAAGACCAGGACGTCACGGTCCGCGGAGCGGGCCCACGACACCACCTCGTCCGCCCGCGCGGTGACCTCCGCCAGGGTCTCCCCGGAGGGGACACCGTCCCGCCAGATCAGCCAACCGGGGCGTACGGCCTGGATCTGAGCCGGGGTCATGCCCTCGTAGGCGCCGTAGTCCCACTCCATCAGCGTGTCCCAGACGGCGGCCCGCTCCCCGAACCCGGCCAGTTCGCACGTCTCACGCGCGCGTGCCAGCGGGCTGGTCCGCACCTCCACGCCGGGCAGCCCGTCCAGCGGTGCCCGGTGCAGCCGCTCCCCGAGCAGCTTGGCGCCCCGCCGGCCCTCCTCCAGCAACGGCACATCGGTCCGGCCGGTGTGCTTGCCGGACAGCGACCACTCGGTCTGTCCGTGCCGGGCCAGCAGAATGCGCGGTGCCATGGGGTCGAGGGCCTTTCCAGGAATATGCGAGGCGGAACCCATCCATCATCCCCCACGCTGTGAGGGGGCAACCCGGCGGGCGATCTCTGCGTCTATCAGGGCCGGGGGCGCCTGAACCAGGCGTGCACAGAGAACGTAAAGTGGCGGGTCCGGGCAACCGGCGCCACGACGAGAAGGGGGAGGCGATCGGATGCCGCACGCCGAGACACCAGGCATAGCGGCGGCACCACGACTCCGCCTTCGCTGGTGGACCGAGCTGCCGCTGATCGTTCTGGTCTACGCCTGCTACTCGGCCGGCCGCCTGCTGGCCCGCGGCGACGTCGCGTCCGCCGTCGACCACGGCCTGGCGATCCTGCGCGTCGAGAAGCTGCTGTTCCTCAACGCCGAGCACCCGCTGAACCGTCTCTTCACCCGCGAACCGTGGCTGGGTGTCCCGGCCGACTTCTGGTACGCCTCGCTGCACTACCTGATCACCCCGGTGATCCTGGTCTGGATCTTCCGGTCCCGCGCCGTGCACTACCGCGTGGCGCGCACCTGGCTGATGACGTCCACCTTCATCGGCCTGATCGGCTTCACCCTGCTGCCGACCTGCCCGCCCCGGCTGCTGTCCCCGACGCACGGCTTCGTGGACACGATGGCGCAGTACAGCACCTACGGTTGGTGGGGCGGCGACGCCAGCGCCCCGAAGGGCCTCGGCGGTCTGACCAACCAGTACGCCGCGATGCCGAGCCTGCACTGCGGCTGGGCACTGTGGTGCGGCGTCATGCTGTGGCGCTACGGCGGCAATCGCCTCACCAAGGTCGCCGGTGTCGTCTACCCGCTGGTGACCGTGATCGTGGTCATGGGCACCGCGAACCACTACTTCCTCGACGCGGTCGCGGGCGCCGCCGTGATGGTCGCGGGACTGCTGCTGACGCCGTACGTGCTGCGCACCGCCGACCGGGTCCGGGCCCGCTTCGAGGGCCGCGGCAGCCTCGTCGCGGCGCGCTCGGCGAAGGCCGCGGCCGACTCGGCGAAGGTGGCGGCCGTATCGCCGAAGGCGTCCACCGGCTCGGTGAAGACAGCCACCGGCGCAGGAAAGGCCGCCACCGGCTCAGGAAAGGCCGCCACCGGCTCAGGAAAGGCCGCCACGGGCTCGGGGACGGTCGCCACAGGCTCGGGCACGGCCGCCACCGGGGCCTCTCCCACCGCAGAGGCCTCGATTGTCAGTGGCGGATGCCAGACTTCCGCGGGTGAGCGATTTCCACGGCAGCGCGAGTCACGGTTCGAGCCCGGAGCCGAGCCGGGTGCCTCCTCCACGGACGCGGGGGACGGCGCTCCGGCAACGGCTCGCTGAACTGCGCGGTCCCGAGGTCCCGGCCAAGGCGCTGGACGCGCGCGCCCTGGCCGCCCTCGCCGCCAACCCCGGGTGCAGACGGCGCGCGATCCTCGACGGCGCCGGGGTGAACAAGACGGCACTGGCGAGCGCGCTCGGCGCGCCCTCGGCCTTCGGGCAGTCGCAGTTCGCCCTGACCCGGGGCAACGCCTTCGAGGCGAAGGTCAAGGCCGACGGCGGCGCCGAACTGCTGCGCCTGGTGCACGAGAAGCTGGACCGCCTCGCGGAACCGCCCACCCACGCGCGCGTGCCCGATCTCACCGCGACCGGCCCCGAGGGCCGCACGGCCCGTACGGCGCTGGCGCTGCGCGAGGCCGCCGCGGCGCCGGGCGCCTGGACGCTGCTGGACCACCCGATGCTCGCGCTCGACGTCGCGGGCTCGCCCGCCTTCCTGGAGCCGGACGCGGTCGTGGTGCACCCCGACGGCAGCTGGACGGTCGTGGAGATCAAGTCCTTCCCCATGCTGGACGGCTCCGCGGACCCGTCGAAGGTGGGCGCGGCGGCCCGGCAGGCGGCGGTGTACGTGCTGGCGCTGGAGCAGGTGGCCGCACGGCTGGGTGAGGCGCCGGAAGGACCCGCCACGGCCGAGGAGGAGGAAGCGGAGCCGAACGGGCCCGCGCCCGCCCCGCGCGTGCGGCACCGGGTCCTGCTCGTCTGCCCCAAGGACTTCTCCAACCTGCCCACCGCATCCGCCGTCGACATCCGCAAGCAGCGCGCGGTGACCGCGCGTCAGCTGGCCCGGCTGACCCGGATCGAGGAGATCGCCTCCGCCCTCCCCGAGGGCACCTGCTTCGACCCCGGGCTGCCCGGCGACGAGCTGACGGCCGCGGTGGAGTCGGTCCCGGCAACGTACGCGCCCGAGTGCCTGTCCGCCTGCGAGCTGGCCTTCCACTGCCGCGACCGCTCCCGCGCGGCAGGTGCCGTCACCTCTCTGGGCCGTTCCGTCCGCGCCGAACTGGGCGGTCTCACCACCGTCGAGGACGTCCTCGCGGCGGCCCACGGCACGGCCGGCGACCCGGCCGACCCCGCGGTGGCGGCCCTGCGCAGAGCGGCGAGCCTGCGGGCCGAGGCCCTGGGCGCCCGGGAGGCGGTCCCGTGTCCCTGATCGCCACCCTCGCCCGCCTGGAGGCGGTCAGCACCGGCCGCGCCCAGCCCTCGGCCACCGTCCGCCACCGGCACCTGTCCGAGCGTCCGCTGGTCTTCGTGCCGCTCACCACCGCCGGTGAGGCGGGCGCCCCGCTCGGCGCCCTCATCGGCACGGACCGGGACGCGCCCCGGCTGCTCGTCGTACCGCAGCCGCGGGACCGCGACCTGAGGTTCGCGTTCCTCACGGACCTCGCCGATGTCGTCCTGCCGCACATCGAGACGTACACCGAGGCGGTCGAGGCCGCCGAGCGCACCGAGACCGACCCGGAGACCGGCAAGCGGGTCAAGGTCGAGGTCGACCTGTGCGCGGACGCGCCCCAGCTCCTCGTCCCGAGCCGCGCGGGCCTGGACTTCGTACGCCTGCTCGGCCGCTCCATGCGCTTCAGGCGTACGGCGGAGCAGGACCCGGAGACCCCCTATCCGGCGCCGCCCCGGGTGCCGTTGCTCGGCCGGTGGCTCACGCACTACGGCGAGCGGTCCCGGGTGCCGGGGTCCTCGCTGCTGCTGGCCATGACCGACGTCCTGGCCCGGCACTGGGCGACCGGACAGTCCACCCTGGAGGACCAGCACCTGGGCGCGCTGCTCTCCTGGATCGACCCCCCGCCGGACGCGACCGGCGCCGAGGCCGCCCTGCGCGCGGAGCTCGCGCGCGACGAGCGGGGCCAGTTGGTGTGCCCGCCGGCGGGCCCCGCCACGGACCCGGCGTTCGACAACAAGCTGCTCGCCCCCGCCATCGAGCGCTACGACCGGGCCCGTACGGCGCTGGCCGCAGCCGAGGACGGTCCGCAGGCGGACACCCGGCTCGGCGCGCTGACCGCCGCCGAGCGGGAGATCCGCGCGCTGGTGGAGAGCCAGGTCCGGCCCACCTGGGACGCGGTCTGGCAGGGCCTCGACCGCTTGCGGGAACTGCCCCCGGGCGGGCATGTCGAGGAGCGGTGGACACGCGACCGCTGGTCGTTCACCGCCCACCGCGACCGGATCACGGCGGGCGAGCCCCCGCAGCCGCGCCGCGACGACGCTGTGACGGCCGCGAACAAGCTCGCCTCGCGTGAGCGGGAACAGGCCCGTCTGGAGGCCCAGGAGGCGCTGGACGACCCGCTGGTGATGGCCGGGCGGCGGCTGGCCGGGGAGGCCTTCGTGGGCGAGGTCACCGATGTCGCCATGGCGTACAGCGAGGGCAGGCGGCCGAGCCCGCGCCCGCTGGTCACCGTGCGCACCGACGACCGGCCGCGGCTCGGCGAGCGGGTCAAGGTGTACCGCTCGCTGGGCGGGAAGCCGCAGTCGGCGGAGTTCGTGGAGGGCGACGGCGAGCTGCTGGTCCTGCGCGTCCTCGACAAGATGGGCCGGGGCAAGGAGCCCGAGGAGGGGTCCGTGCCGCAGAAGGGCGACCGGGTCTGCTTCACGCTGTTCGAGCACGAGCAGCGGGGCGGGGCGAAGCTGCCGGACCCGGAGCAGACACCGTGGACGCACGGCGGGCCGCCCGGCGAGGCGGTGGCCGAGCCCGCCGACCGGCTCACCCAGGAGGACGTGCTGTGACCGCCGTGTTCGACCCGGGCCTGGCCGCGGCACAGGCCACCGACGCGATCCTCGCCGACACCCTGCACGGCACGCACCGCGGGGTCGTCGTCGACTCCCCGCCCGGCGCCGGCAAGTCCACGCTGGTGGTGCGGGCGGCGCTGGAACTCGCCGACGCGGGCCGCCCGCTGATGGTGGTGGCGCAGACCAACGCCCAGGTCGACGACCTGGTGCTGCGGCTCGCCGAGAAGAGCCCCGAGCTGCCGGTGGGCCGGCTGCACAGCAGCGACGCCGACCCGTACGACAAGGCGCTGGACGACCTGCCGAACGTGCGCAAGTCGGCGAAGGCGGCGGAGCTGACCGGGCTGCCGGTCACGATCTCCACGGCCGCGAAATGGGCGCATGTGAAGGTCGACGAGCCGTGGCGGCACGCGATCGTGGACGAGGCGTACCAGATGCGCTCGGACTCCCTGCTGGCCGTGGCCGGGCTGTTCGAGCGGGCGCTGTTCGTGGGCGACCCGGGCCAGCTGGACCCGTTCTCGATCGTGGGCGGCGAACAGTGGGCGGGCCTGTCGTACGACCCCTCGTCCTCGGCCGTGACCACCCTGCTCGCACACAATCCCGAGCTGCCCCAGCACCGGCTGCCGGTGTCCTGGCGGCTCCCCGCGTCGGCGGCGCAGCTGGTGTCGGACGCGTTCTACCCGTACACGCCCTTCCGCAGCGGCACCGGCCACGGCGACCGCCGCCTCGCCTTCGCGGTCCCCTCCGACGGCTCCGGGCCCGACAAGGTGATCGACGAGGCGGCCGAGTCCGGCTGGGGCCTGCTGGAGCTGCCCGCGCGGCACACCCCGCGCACGGACCCGGAGGCCGTCCGGGCGGTCGCGACGGTCGTACGGCGGCTGCTCGACCGGGGCGGCGCGGCCACCTCGGAGCGCTCGCCGGATCCGGCGCCGCTGACCGCCGACCGGATCGCCGTCGGCACGGCCCACCGCGACCAGGCGGCGGCGGTCCGTGCGGCGCTGGCGGAACTGGCCGTGGCCGACGTCACCGTGGACACCGCGAACCGGCTGCAGGGCCGGGAGTACGACGTCACGGTCGTCCTCCACCCACTCTCCGGCCGCCCCGACGCCACGGCCTTCCACCTGGAGACGGGCCGCCTGTGCGTCCTCGCCTCCCGCCACCGGCACGCCTGCATCATGATCTGCCGAGCCGGGGTGACCGACCTGCTGGACGACTACCCGTCGACGGAACCGGTCCAGCTGGGCACGGTGGTGAAGTTCCCAGACGGCTGGGAGGCCAACCACGCGGTACTGGCCCGGCTGGCGGAACACCGGGTGGTGTGGCGGTCCGTCTGAGCGATGGCCCGTCTGACCTGGGGCTCGAGGCCCTCTTGCGCGGGCGCGGGACAATGGACGGTGGCCCACTTCATGGGGGGGTCATCAGCGACGTACGAGGAGGAGAAGACATGGCGGAGCCCACGCCGCGTCGGAACGAACCGCGGCTACGCCCCGCGCCCCTGCTCTTCGAGCCCACGCAGGCGGCAGGCGACCCGGAGCACTTCTTCGACCTGGAGTCGATCGAGGACCCCCGGGCGCTGCTGACACGGGCGACGGAGCTGACGCTCGCGTTCCGGGCGGCGGCCGACCGTGCCGTGGAGTTCCAGGCCATCGCGGCGGCCCAGCTGGCCGATCCGCGCCGCTTCGACCGGCTGACGCCCGCGGACATCGCCGAGCGCGCCGAATGGACCGAGGACTACGCCAAGAAGATGGTCGAGTTCGGCAGAGACCTGATGCGGGGGGCGGTAGAGGGCCGGGAGCACGTCGACCCCGTGTAGGCCGGTTGGCCGGGTTCCCAGGAGGCGGTGCGGCCGGGCCGGGTGGGCATATGCCAGACGGGCAAGAACCGGGCAAGATACTCCCTCCCACCACCCCCTGTCCCGATTTCCGGCAACCCTCTGAAACGGAACGCTCACGGCCGGTAGATCTGGATGCCATGAGCAGTTACCTCGATGTCTCCGGCGTCACCCCGGACGGAGCCGACTGGCTCGCCTCGGCAGGAACGTATCCGCGTACCACCCAGGCCTTCTGGGCGGAGCGGTCGGACGCCCCGGTCGTACTGCCCTGCGGCTCGGTCTTCGACGTCGTCAGCGCCCCCGCGATGTTCGGGCGCCGGATGCTCGACCGGCTCTGGGACGACGGGCCGGGGTCGGGGCCGGTGGCGGTGTTCCGGGGCCGGATGCTGCTGTTCGCCGCGCCGGGCACGGCCCAGCGGCTGCCCTCACTGCTGGGCTGGGAGGAATTCGGCCGCACCGGGGACATCCCGCCCCTGCTGTGCCACGGCAACGGCGACGCGGTGACCGTCCCGGCCCCGGCCGCGGCTCCGGCGCCCACCCCCGCCGGCTCCCGCTGGTTAGTGGCGCCGGACACCCGCCACCCGTGGCTGCCGGGCCCCGAGATCCTGCTCTGGGCGGCCGTACGGGCGGCCCGCGCGGCCGTGCGGATATCGATTTTTCCTCCCGCCGACCAGGATGCTAAGGTCTACGACGTCAGCAGGCGCCGCTAGCTCAGTTGGTTAGAGCAGCTGACTCTTAATCAGCGGGTCCGGGGTTCGAGTCCCTGGCGGCGCACGACAGTGAAGGGCCCCTCGTGGATACGAGGGGCCCTTCGCCTGTGCCTGCGGCCGGCTACCGCCGAGCGATCCGTACCGTCCACGCCCCCGCCGGAGTCCTGCCCTCCACCTCGACTCGGACGTTTTCGCCCGGCACCGTGAAGCTTTCGCCGAGGGCTACCGGGGCGTCTGCCAGGGGTGGGTAGACCGAGTCCTCCCAGCAGGCCTCGGTGTGGGGGTGGGCGTCGATGACCTCGACCGGGCCCCGGCCGGACTCGGCGCCGCTGCTGACGCGGTACACCAGGATCCCGTCCCGGCAGGCCGCCGTGTCGTTGCCGATGCGGCCGCGTGCCTCGAAGGCGAGCGCGCTGTCGTGCCCGGTGCGCACCACCGCGAGCTTCGTGCCGCCGCCGAGCCCGAAGGCGGGCGCCCCCGCCGCGCCGGTCATCGCGACGCCGGGCCCCGCCCCGAGCGGCTCCAGGGTCAGCCGGGTGCCGCCGGGATCGCGGACGCAGGTCACCTGCCGGGGCTCCAGCCAGCCGAGTTTCCACTTGTGCCAGCCGAACAGGTCCGGCGCGAGGCCGAACTGGCTGCCCATCAGGTCCCAGTCGCCGACGTAGGTGTCCCAGTCGCCCATGCCGTCCACCGGACGGTGGTAGAGGTCCGGCAGGTCGAAGACATGGCCCGTCTCATGGGCGAGCACGAGCCGGTCCGGCGGATGCTGCTCGAACACCGTCACGACCCGCCGGATCTCGGTGCCGTCGGCGCTCAGCGGGCTGTCCAGGTTGACGACCTTCGTCGCGTCGGAGTCCACCCCGGGCGCGTCCGGGTCGGCGACGAAGTACACGACGTCGTAGCGGGAGAAGTCCACCCGGCTGTCGGCGACCGCGAGTGCGTCGCGCAGATAGGCGCTCCGGTAGGCAGGGTCCCAGTCGCGCTGTATGGCGTACGCCGTCGACGGCTGCGGCATTTGGATCCAGTCCCGCAGCGGATGCGGGCGCAGCGTGAACCTGCCGTAGGAGGAACGCTCGAAGAAGCGGCTGGTGGCCGGGAAGTGGTCGGCGGTCAGCTGGGCGGGGCTGGTCAGCGGGACCGAGTCGGGGAAGGACAGGAACACCATCACGGCGTCCAGCGAGCGGTCCGGGCGCGGATAGGCCGCGTTCCAGGTGTCCACGCCCTCCGAGTGGTGGGCGTCGGTGCGGTGCAGCGCGCAGGGCTGGGACGAGAACGGCTCGGCGACCGAGGGGGCGGAGACCAGGGACGTCGCGGCGAGCGCGGACATCGTGGTGAAGAGGGCGGCGGTGGTGCGCAGTCGGGGCCAGGCGCGCAGCCGGTCCCCCAGGTCCCGGATCGTCGCACGGGTGAGTTCCCTGAGCGGGAGCTGACGCGGCACGTGGACCTCCGGGAGCGGTTCGCGGGACACCGCTCCCAGCCTGTGGGCATTTGTCGTACTACGCCCTGTTTATCTGCACCGGACGAGTGAGGGGCGCACGATCCGACACCCCCGAATCGCTCACGGACCGTCACATGTGGTCGAGGGGCTGCTGAACCCGGCCAGCTGCGGGCAGAAACGAATTGTCAGATCTGCGGGCGGCTCCGGGACACTGGACAGTGGCTGCACGGTCCCGGAAGCAGCCTCTATGATCGGCACACTTTCCTGACCCTTTCCTGTACTGTCCTGATCCTTTTCCTGCACGGACCCGGCCCGGCGGCCGCCAGGTCGGTCGGCCATTGCGACGAGACCCATCCGAGAATCGAGTGCACTGCGGGAGCGAGCGGTGAGCGGAACGTCCGAAGGGCCGGCGCCCGCGGCAGATCTCATCGGGCCGGCTGTCACAGAGAGTAACGAAGAGTCGTCTCCTCGTACCGGGCCGTCCTCCGTACCCTTCCAAGGCGCGTTCGACGCGGCCCCCTTGGCGATGGCCGTCGTCGACCGCGAGGGGCTGGTCACCGGCGCCAACCCCGCCCTCGGCGACCTGCTGGGCAGCAGCCCGCAGGCACTGGAAGGGGCGGTCGCCGCCGATCTGGTGGACCTGGCCTCCGACGCCCGCACCTGGCACGCCTACCGCGAGGTGCTGCGCGGCCGGCAGGCCCGGCTGCGCTGCACCCGGCGGCTGAAGCACCCCGACGGGCACTGCCTGTGGGTGCAGGTCGCCATCGCGCCGCTGCCCGCCGAGGAGCGCGGCGGGGTGCTGCTGTCGGTCGCCGACATCAGCGCCCGCCGGGAACTCCAGGCCCAGCTACGGCACTTGCAGAACCACGACCCGGTGACCCGGCTGCCCAACCGCACGCTGTTCTTCGAGCGGCTCTCGGCCGCGCTGGAGGCGGAGGCGTACGAGGAGGGCGGCACCGGCCGGATCGGGCTCTGCTACCTCGACCTCGACGGCTTCAAGGCGGTCAACGACACTCTCGGGCACCGGGTCGGCGACCGGCTGCTGGCGGCCGTGGCCGAACGCCTCACCCGGTGCGCGGACGAGGCGGGCTGCGCCCGGGCGAGCACCCCGCTGGTGGCGCGGCTCGGCGGGGACGAGTTCGCCCTGCTGGTGGAGGACTCGACCGGCACCGAGCAACTCGCCGATCTCGCCGAGTCGGTGCTCAAGGCGCTGCAGGCGCCCTTCGACATCTCGGGGCGGCGTCTTTCGGTGTCGGCGTCGATCGGGGTGGTGGAGCGGCACGCGGCCGGGACCAGTCCCACCGCGCTGATGCAGGCCGCCGACACGACCCTGTACTGGGCGAAGGCCGACGGCAAGGACCGCTGGACGCTCTTCGACCCCGAGCGCAACGCCCACCGCATGACCCGCCAGGCCCTCGCCTCCACGCTCCGACCGGCCATCGAGCGCGGGGAGTTCGTGCTGGAGTACCAGCCGCTGGTGTGCATGGAGGACGGGCGGCTGCGCGGGGTGGAGGCGCTGGTGCGCTGGAACCATCCGCAGTTCGGCCTGCTGACGCCGAATCGGTTCATCGGACTGGCCGAGGAGGACGGCTCGATCGTGCCGCTCGGCCGCTGGGTGCTCGCCACGGCCTGCACCCAGGCCCGCCGCTGGCAGCTCGCCCATCCGGACGAGCCGCCGCTCTTCGTCAGCGTCAACGTGGCGGTCCGCCAGGTCTGGGACTCCGACCTGGTCGCGGACGTGGCGCAGACCCTCGCGGAGACCGGACTGGCCCCGCATCTGCTGCAGTTGGAGCTGACCGAGTCGGCGGTGATGGGCTCCGGCGGACGCCCGCAGCAGGCGCTTCAGGCGCTCAGCGACATGGGCGTACGGATCGCGATCGACGACTTCGGCACCGGCTACTCGAATCTGGCGTACCTGAGCCGACTGCCGGTGTCGGTGCTGAAACTGGACGGCTCCTTCGTGAAGGGCTTCCAGTACGACGGTGAGGGCATCGCCCCGAACCCGGCGGACGAGGTCGTGGTGGAGGCGATGATCCAGCTGGCGCACCGGCTCGGCCTGACGGTGACCGCGGAGTGCGTGGAGACCGCGGCGCAGGCGGCCCGGCTGCGCCGGATCGGCTGCGACACCGGCCAGGGGTGGCTGTACTCCCGGCCGGTGACGCCGGATCGTATCTCCGAGCTGATGCGCTCGCCGGAGGTTCAGGCGGTCGCCGGCAACTCGTAGGCGTCGGCGATGAGTTCGTAGGAGCGCAGCCGCAGTTCGCCGCGGTGGGCGTGGGAGGTGAGCATCAACTCGTCGGCGCCGGTGCGCTTGTGCAGGTCGTCGAGTCCCTGGCGGACCTCGTCGACGGTGCCGTGCACGATGTTGGCGCCCCAGGAGGCGATGAACTCCTCCTCCATAGGGCTGAATTGGTGCGCCTCCACCTCCTCGGGGCTGGGGAAGAGGCCGGGGCGGCCGGTGCGCAGACGGACCATGTTCAGGCCGGTGGCGCGGACCTGCCGGCGGGCCTCCCGCTCGTCGTCCGTGGCGAGGGCGGAGACGCCGATGAGGGCGTAGGGGGCGTCCAGGACCTCGGAGGGCCGGAAGGACTCCCGGTAGAGGTCGAGCGCCGGGATGGTGTTCTGCGCCGAGAAGTGGTGCGCGAAGGCGAAGGGGAGACCGAGGACACCGGCGAGCCGGGCGCTGAAGCCGGAGGAGCCGAGCAGCCAGATCGGCGGGCGGTGCGGGCTCTGGACGCCGCCCGGCGAGGTCGCCTGGACCGGCCCGGGGACGGCGTGGATCCGGCGGTAGGGGTGCCCGTCGGGGAAGTCGTCGTCGAGGAAGCGGGTCAGCTCGGCGAGCTGCTCGGGGAAGTCGTCGGCGCCCTCGTTCAGCCGTTCGGTGCGCCGCAGGGCGGCGGCCGTGGCGCCGTCGGTGCCCGGCGCCCGGCCGAGCCCGAGGTCGACGCGGCCGGGGGCGAGCGCCTCCAGCGTGCCGAACTGTTCCGCGATGACCAGCGGGGCGTGGTTGGGCAGCATGACGCCGCCCGAGCCGAGGCGGATGCGCTCGGTGTGGGCGGCGAGGTGGGCGAGGATCACGGCCGGGGAGGAGGAGGCCACGCCCGGCATGGAGTGGTGCTCGGCGACCCAGTACCGATGGAACCCGCGGGACTCCGTGAAGCGGGCGAGCTCGACGCCGGTGCGCAGCGCGTCGCCGGCGGTGCTGCCCGCTCCGACGGTGACCAGATCGAGCACGGACAGGGGGACGGGTGCGCTGCCGTGTGCCGCGCCCCGGATCTCGTCTGCCGCCATCGGGGGGTGCCTCCTGAAGTACGCCGGATGGTCCTGCGGGGCGTAACAGGAGGGGGTCTCCGCTTTATTCCCGGCCCTGGTCCCGAGGGTCCTCCCGTCACACCTGGACGATCGGTTCCCGGGTGAACAGGGACCCCAGCTCCGGGGCGTTCACCCTGCGGTCGGTCAGCCGCAGGGCCTCCCAGACCGTCACCTGGTTCGCGGTGAGGACCGGCTTGCCCAGCTCCTTCTCCAGCGTCGGGATCAGGGCCGCCGTGTGCAGGGCCGTGTCGGGCAGCAGGACCGCCTCCGCCGACTCCTCGTCCGCCTGCCGCGCCAGCGCCAGCACCTGGTCCTCGGTCCAGTCACCCACCTCCGCCGCCGTGATGATCCCCGAGCCCCGCACGGCGACCACCTCGGCGCCGCCCGCCAGCAGGAACCCGGCGAAGAGTTCCGCCACGTCGTCCGGGTAGGTCGCGCCGACCGCCAGCCGCCGCACCCCCAGCTCCGCCGCCGCGTGCACGAAGGCGAAGGAGGTCGAGGAGGCCGGCATGCCCGCCACCCGGGCCAGGGTGCGGACCTGCTCGTGGGCGCCCTCCCAGCCGTACACGAAGCTGCCGCTCGTGCACGCCCAGACCACCGCCTCCGCGCCCGTCAGGCGCAGTTGCTCCACGCCCGCCGCCAGGCGCTCGGGGGCGCCCATCTCCCGGAGCGCGTCGACCCGGTGCGCGTCCTCGCCGATGTCCGTGTGCACCACGTCCACCCGGATGTCGCTGCCCAGGAGCTGCTCGATGCGTGGATAGTCGTCCTCGGCGGAGTGGCCCGGGTAGAGGAATCCGAGTGCCGTCATGTCGAACCTTCCTGCTGCTGTTCCACGTCCGGGGGAATCACCGGGCGGCCGCCGCGGGCCGCCGGATCGACCAGGGCCTGGTACGGCCCTATCGCCCGGGTACCCAGCCGGCGCAGCGCAGCCCACATCGTGACCTGGTTGGCCGAGATCACCGGCATCCGCAGTTCCGCCTCCAGTTGCGGTATCACGTCGTACGTCGGCAGATTCGTGCAGCTGATGAACAGACAGTCCGGCTCCGCCGTCCGTACGGCCTTGCGCGCCATCCCCACCACCTCGCTGTACGGCACCTTCCATATGTGCCGCGTCAGCCCCATGAACGCACATCCCGTCACCCTGACGCCCGCCTCGGCCACGTACTCCTGCAGCGACCGGGTCACGGACACCGTGTACGGCGTCACCAGTGCCACCCGGCGCGCGCCGAGGTTGGCCAGCGCCTCCAGCAGTGCCCCGGAGGTGGTCACGGCGGGCACCGCGCCCGCCGTCGTCATCGCCGCGCACATCGCCCGCTCGCCCGCGATCCCGCCGACGAAGCTGCCCGAGGTGCAGGCGTAGGCCACCACCTCGGGGGCGATGGCGATCAGGGTGCGGACGCCCTCCGACAGCGTCTCGTGCTCGCTCACCAGCCGGGCCAGGTCCAGGCTCACCTCCACCGGCACGTACGGCGTGCGGGTCAGATGCAGGGAGACCTCGTCCGGGACCCAGCGCCACAGCTCGCGGTCCAGCGCGAAGTCGAAGGGCGCGACCACACCGACACCGCGCTGCGGCCGAGGTCCGCCGAGAAAGGAGACGTCCATGGCAGGCACCCGCCTCACCGAGAGGAACAGGGGAGCAACGGACCGTACACACCGCCCGTGTTGACGAAGGTAGGTTCGGGTGCGAGCGTGGTCAATCCGCGCATGTCAGACGCCCGGCCACTCCGAGGAAACGGCTGTCGATGACCACCCCCACGCTGCTCGTCCTGGACGCCGAGCCCCTCCCCCGGCTCGGCAGGCTCACCGGGCGGGCCCGGATCGAGCACACGGACGAGGCGGGGCTCGCGCGGCGGCTGCCGTACGCCGACGTGCTGCTGGTGTGGGACTTCACCTCGCACGCGGTCCGGCGCGCCTGGCCCGGGGACGGGCCCCGGCCGCGCTGGGTGCACACGGCGAGCGCCGGTGTCGATCACCTGATGTGTCCTGAACTCGCCGCCTCCGACACCGTGGTCACCAACGCGCGCGGCATCTTCGACGAGCCCATCGCCGAGTACGTCGCCGCCCTCGTCCTCGCCATGGCCAAGGACCTGCCCCGGACCCTGGAACTCCAGGGGCGGCAAACCTGGCTGCACCGCGAGTCGCGGCGGCTGGGCGGCACCCGCGCCTGTGTCGTCGGCTCCGGGCCGATCGGGCGGGCGATCGCCGCCAAGCTCAAGGCTCTGGGCGTCACCTGCGCCCTCGTCGGCCGGACCCCCCGGACCGGGATCCACGGGCCCGAGGACCTGGACCGGCTGATCGCCCGCGCCGACTGGGTGATCGCCGCCGCACCGCTCACCGAGCGGACGCGCGGCATGTTCGACGCCCGCCGGTTCGGGGTGATGCAGCCCTCCGCGCGCTTCATCAACGTCGGGCGCGGACAGCTCGTCGTCGAGGAGGCACTGGCCGACGCACTGGCCAAGCGGTGGATCGCGGGCGCAGCGCTCGATGTCTTCGAGCACGAACCCCTCGGCCCCGACAGCCCGTTGTGGGCCCTGCCCGGCCTGATCGTGTCCCCCCACATGAGCGGGGACACCGTCGGCTGGCGCGACGAACTCGGCGCGCAGTTCGTGGAGTTGTACGACCGCTGGGCGGCGGGCCGGACACTGCCGAACGTGGTCGACAAGCAACGCGGGTACGTACCAGGGCGCTGAACTTCCCACCGTTGGAGGGCGTATGACCGACCTGACCGGACTGACCGCCGTACAACTCCTCGACGGGTACCGCACGGGCGCGTTCAGCCCGGTGGAGGCCACGCGTGCCGCGCTGGAGCGGGCCGAGTTGATCCAGCCGGAGGTGAACGCCTTCGTGCGGATCACCGCGGACCAGGCCCTGGAGCAGGCCCGGGAGTCGGCCGAGCGGTGGCGGCGCGGGGAGCCGGGCGGGCTGCTGGACGGGGTCCCGGTCACCGTGAAGGACATCCTGCTGATGCGGGGCGCGCCCACCCTCAAGGGCTCCAGGACCCTCGCGGAGAAGGGGACCTGGGAGGAGGACGCGCCCTCCGTCGCGCGGCTGCGGGCGCACGGCGCCGTCTTCCTCGGCAAGACCACCACCCCGGAGTTCGGCTGGAAGGGCGTCACCGACTCGCCGCTGTCGGGTGTCACCCGGCATCCGCTGGACCCGACGCGCACGGCGGGCGGTTCCAGCGGGGGCGCCGCCGCGGCCGTGGCCCTCGGCGCGGGCCCGCTCGCGCTCGGCACCGACGGGGGCGGCAGCGTCCGCATCCCGGCGTCCTTCTGCGGGATCTTCGCGATGAAGCCGACGTACGGCCGGGTGCCGCTGTATCCGGCGAGCGCGTTCGGGACGCTGTCGCATGTCGGCCCGATGACGCGGGACGCGGCCGACGCGGCGCTGATGCTGGATGTGATCGGCGTCCCCGACTCCCGGGACTGGTCGGCGCTCGGCCCGGCGGCCGGCTCCTTCGCCGACGCCCTCGCCCGCGAGGGCGGGGTGCGCGGGCTGCGGGTGGCGTTCTCGCCCTCGCTCGGCGGACAGGTGGCGGTGCGCCCGGCGGTCGCGTCGGCCGTGCGGCGGGCGGTGGAGCGGCTCGCCGCGCTCGGGGCGTACGTCGAGGAGACCGACCCCGATGTCACCGACCCGGTGGACGCCTTCCACACCCTGTGGTTCAGCGGCGCCGCCCGGGTGACCCAGCGACTCGGGCCGCACCAGCGGGAGTTGCTTGACCCCGGGCTGCGCGAGATCTGCGCACTCGGCGCCCGGTACAGCGCCCTGGACTACCTGGCCGCGGTGGACGTCCGTATGGAACTCGGCCGCCGGATGGGCCGGTTCCACGACTCCTACGACCTTCTGGTCACCCCCACCCTGCCGATCACGGCGTTCGAGGCGGGCGCCGAGGTGCCCAAGGGCTCCGGGCACCGCCGCTGGACGGGGTGGACGCCCTTCACGTACCCCTTCAACATGACCCAGCAGCCCGCCGCCACCGTCCCCGTGGGCACGGACGGGGACGGACTTCCGGTGGGCCTCCAGCTCGTGGCCGCCCGGCACCGGGACGACCTGGTGCTGCGGGCGGCGCACGCCCTCATGTCCGACGGAAGCTGAGCGTCTCCCCCGCCGCGCCCGAGCGCCACAGGGCGTTGCAGGCGTCCGCCATCCCGGGAAGGCCCTCGACCACCTGGCCCCAGACGATGCCCGGCACCCAGCCGACATCGCCGTTGAGCAGCAGGTTGTTGCGCTCGTAGAACAGGGCCAGGTCGACGAGGGTGGTGCCGGGGCGGACCTCGCGGTCGTAGCCGTAGGCCTTGGTGCCCAGTTCGGCGCCCGCGAAGGCGAAATAGCACAGGTCGCCCGGAATGGGGGTGACGGTCGGGTTCTCCAGGGGTGGCTCGGTCCCGGCGAACGGCGGGAACAGGGCGTAGATCTCGTTGCGGGCGTACTTGGCGTGGTAGACGTCGCCGCTCAGGGGGAGGGCGTCCCAGACGGCCGCGCAGGTGATCGGTGCGCGGTCGTCCAGCAGCCTCGCCGTGCAGTGGATGTCCCGCTTCAGGAGCGAGACCTCGATGAACCGATCAGTCATGCGCTCCACGGTGCCCTCATCCCGCCCCACGATCCAGGGGGCATACATCGCATGGACTCGGGTAGCCGCGCCGCCATGGCTCCACCACTGGAACATTCCGAACACATATCCGGCACCACACGCCGATCGCTGCTCGCGGGGGTGGCGGCGCTCGGCGCGCTGGGCGCGGCCGGCTGCTCGCGGGTGGCCACCGCCTCCACCGAGGACGGCGGTGAGCTGCTGGACCGGCTGCGGGCCGCGGGCGTCGTACGGCTCGGGATCGCGGGCGAGATCCCGTTCGGCTACATCGACAAGGACGGCGAACTGACCGGCGAGGCGCCCGAGCTGGCGCGGGTGATCTTCAAACGGCTGGGCGTGGACCGCGTGCAGCCCGTGCCGACCGAGTTCGGCTCACTGATCCCCGGGCTCAACTCGCAGCAGTTCGACGTCGTGGCGGCCGGGATGTACGTCAATCCCGAGCGCTGCGAGCAGGTCATCTTCGCCGATCCCGACTACCAGATGCTCGACTCCTTCATCGTCCGCAAGGGCAACCCGAAGGGTCTGAACAACTACCAGGACGTCGTGGAGAAGAAGGCGAAGTTCGCGACCGGCACCGGGTACGCGGAGATCCAGTACGCGGTCGAGGCCGGGTACGAGGAGAGCGACATCCTCATCGTCCCGGACCAGGTCGCGGGGCTGAACGCCGTGGAGGCCGGCCGGGTCGACGTCTTCGCGGGGACGGCGCTGACCACCCGTGAGGTGGTGAAGAAGTCCGGCAAGGCCGAGGCGACCGAACCGTTCAAGCCGCTGGTCGGGGGCAAACCCCATGTCGACGGCGGCGCGTTCGCGTTCCGGCCCACCGAGACCAAGCTGCGGGACGCCTTCAACGTCGAGCTGCGCAAGCTGAAGAAGAGCGGCGAACTGCTGCGCATCCTCAAGCCGTTCGGCTTCACCGAGGCGGAGATGACGGAGCTGACCGCGAAGGAGCTCTGCGGCGGATGACTTCAGGACTCTGGGAACTGGTGCTCAAGGGTGTCTGGGTCACCGTCCAGCTCCTCGTGCTCAGCGCGCTGCTCGCCACGGCCGTGGCGTTCGTGGCCGGTATCGCCCGTACCCACCGGCTGTGGATCGTCCGCTTCCTCGCGGGCCTCTACACCGAGGTGTTCCGCGGGACCTCGGCGCTGGTGATGATCTTCTGGGTGTTCTTCGTGCTGCCGCCCGCCTTCGGCTGGCAGCTGGTGCCCCTGTGGGCCGGCACCCTCGCCCTCGGGCTCACCTACGGCGCCTACGGCTCGGAGATCGTGCGCGGCGCCCTGAACGCGGTCGACCCGGCGCAGAAGGAGGGCGGGATCGCGCTCAGCTTCACGCCCTGGCAGCGGATGAGGCTGATCCTGCTGCCGCAGGCGGTGCCGGAGATGATCCCGCCCTTCTCCAACCTGCTGATCGAGCTGCTCAAGGGCACCGCGCTGGTGTCGGTGATGGGCATGGGCGACCTCGCCTTCAGCGGCAACCTGGTACGGCTCGCGCTCCAGGAGAGCGCGGAGATCTACACGTACATCCTGCTCATCTACTTCGTGATCGCCTTCCTGCTGACCCGGCTGATGCGCGGGCTGGAGAAGAGGCTGAAGGCCGGGGTCGGGAAGCGGCCGGAGAAGAAACTCGTCGCGCCTGAGCCGGTGGGCACCGGCGTCGGGGGTGGTCTCGGATGACGTGGGACTGGGGAGCGGTCGCCGACTTCATGCCGCAGTTCTGGGACGGCCTGCTGGTCACCCTCCAGGCGCTGGCGCTCGGCTCGGTCATCGCCTTCGTACTGGGCCTGGTGTGGGCGCTGCTGATGCGGGTGCCGACCCGCTGGGTGACCTGGCCGGTCGGCGCGGTCACCGAGTTCGTGCGCAACACCCCGCTGCTGGTGCAGCTGTTCTTCCTCTTCTACGTGCTGCCCGAGTGGGGCGTCACCGCCTCCGCGCTGACCACCGGTGTCTTCGCCATCGGGCTGCACTACTCGACGTACACGATGCAGGTCTACCGGGCCGGCATCGAGGCGGTGCCGGCCGGCCAGTGGGAGGCCGCGACGGCGCTGAACCTGCCGCTCACCCGGACGTGGACCGCGGTGATCCTGCCGCAGGCCATCCGGCGGGTCGTGCCGGCGCTGGGCAACTACGTGATCGCGATGCTCAAGGACACGCCGATGCTGATGGCGATCACCGTGCTCGACATGCTCGGCGAGGCCCGGCTGTTCGCCCAGGAGCAGTTCCAGTTCACCGAGCCGCTGACGGTGATCGGCGTGGCCTTCATCGTCATTTCCTATCTGGCCTCCCTTCTTCTGCGAGCCCTGGAGCGACGCCTTGTCCACTGACATCCAGCACAGTCCCGAGATGAACCCCGCCGACAAGCGGTCCAGCGGCGAGCTGATCCGGCTCGAGCAGGTCACCAAGCGGTTCGGCGACAACACCGTCCTCGACCACCTCGACTTCTCGGTCCAGGCCGGCAAGCACGTCACGCTGATCGGTCCGTCCGGCTCGGGCAAGACGACGATCCTGCGCCTGCTGATGACGCTGACCAAGCCCGACGAGGGCACGATCACCGTGGACGGGGAGCGGCTGTTCCCGGCGCCGGAGAAGCAGGTCCGCGAGGTCCGCAAGAAGATCGGGATGGTGTTCCAGCAGTTCAACCTGTTCCCGAACATGACGGTCCTGCGAAACATCACCGAGGCCCCGGTCACCGTGCTCGGCATGTCCAAGGACGCGGCCGAGGAGCGGGCGCGGGAACTGCTGGAGCTGGTCGGGCTCACCGAGCACCTCGACAAGCACCCCGGGCAGCTCTCCGGCGGTCAGCAGCAGCGGGTGGCGATCGCGCGGGCGCTGGCGATGCGGCCGCAGGTGCTGCTGCTGGACGAGGTGACCTCGGCGCTGGACCCGGAGCTGGTCGCGGGCGTCCTCGACGTCCTCAGGGACATCGCGCGCTCCACCGACATCACGATGCTCTGTGTGACCCACGAGATGAATTTCGCCCGGGACATCTCCGACCAGGTGCTGATGTTCGACTCGGGCCGGGTCATCGAGGCGGGGGCCCCGGAGAAGATCTTCAGCGAGCCCGAACACGACCGGACCCGGGAGTTTCTCAGCGCGGTGCTGTGATCCCGACCTCCGGGGCATGGCCCTGTCATATGCCAGAGGGTTATCACCGCAGTTGAGGGCGTCGGAATCTTGTCAACAACCGCTCACTACAAGCCTCTTGGCAGCTATCGTTGAGTCGATTGGCTGACTGGAATCCGGCCCCACAAGCTAGCGCAGGGGGACACCGTGGAGCTGAAGCACGAGCCGACCGCGCCGTACCACTCGGCCCAGGACGCCTTGCGCGTCCTGGAGACGGTGGCACGGCACACCACCGGAATCACCGACGCCGAACTCGCCCGGCACACCACCCTCAGCCCGGAGCGCCTGACCAGCCTCCTGAGGATGCTGCGCCGCGAGGGGTACGTCGAGCAGGTCGCCGACGGCGCGTACGTCACCGGGGAGGCGCTGGCCCGGCTGGGCTCGGCGCACGACCGGGAGGCCGCGCTGCGCGAGAAGCTCCAGCAGACCCTGGACCGGCTGCGCGACTCGGTCGGCGCGGCGGTGTACATCAGCCGGTATGTCGACGGTGAGGTGAGGGTCACACAGTACGCGGCCGGGCCGGAGACTCCGGCGGTGAACGAGTGGGTGGACTTCCGGGTCTCCGCGCACGCGACGGCGGTCGGCAAGAGCCTGCTGACACAGCTGGACCACAACGGCAGGCGGGACCATCTGTCCCGGCACAAGATGGCCCGCCTCACCTCGCGCACGATCACCAGCGACAAGCTGCTGCTCTCCCGCCTGGAGTCGCAGCCGCCGACGGTGCCCGTCCTGGACCTCCAGGAGTACGCGATCGGCACGGTGTGCGCGGCGGTGCCGATCACCGCGGGTTCGTCCGTGGGGTGCCTGGCCCTGTCGCTTCCGGTGGAACACGCGCATCGCCTCCGGCAGGCGGCGGACGCGCTCAACCGGAACGCGGCGCCGGTTCTGCTGTCGCTGGCGATCTAGGTGCGTCGCGTTTCGACCGCGGGCCGGTGGGGGCCGGCCGCACCCCTGGACACGTACACCTGATCTTGGTCAAGAGCACCCCTCGGGACCAGGTAGTATTTTCTCTGTCGTCAGCCGCGAGACACCAAATCAAGCAGCTGACGTGAGTCATGCGCCGCTAGCTCAGTTGGTTAGAGCAGCTGACTCTTAATCAGCGGGTCCGGGGTTCGAGTCCCTGGCGGCGCACCGAAAGCGAAGGCTCCTCGCAGCAGCGGGGGGCCTTCACTCATTACCGGGGGGACTCAGGCGTCCCTGGCAGCGCACCTTGAAGGGTCCCTCGTGCTGACGAGGGGCCCTTTGGCGTCCTCCTGGGTCAGGGGGCGGTATGTCGGTTCGCCCGGGGGGCGCCACCACACCGGGTCCTGGCAGTGGACGCCCTCTCGGCGGAGCAAGGCGCGGTGGATCTTGTTTGTGGCCGTTACCGGTATGGCGTCCGTCACTCGGATGAACCTCGGGGCCATCTTCGTGCCGAGGTCCGGTTGGGAGAGCAGGAACTCCGTGAAGGTCAGCGGGTCGAACGTGCCGGCGAGGGTCGCCATCACCTGGTCCCCGGTCACCGGATCCGGCACCGCGTACACGGCGACGGCACGGGCACCGTCGTACCGCGCGAGGATGTTCTCGATCATCGCGGCGGCCAGGTTCTCCCCGTCCACCCGCAACCGGTCGTCCGCCCGCCCGGCGAAGTAGAGGTAGCCGTCGGCGTCCCGGCAGAACAGGTCTCCCGTCCAGTACGCCCCGTCCCGCCGCCGCTCGGCCTCCGCCCCCGGATTGCGCCAGTACCCCTCGAAGGGGCTCGGCCCCCGGTTGACCAGCTCCCCTATCGACTCGTCCCCGTTCAGCAGTCGCCCGCCGGAGTCGAAGCACGCGGCCGGACACTCCTGACCCGTCTTCGGATCGAGTACGACGAGACCGGGCACCGCCCGTCCCACCGCGCCCGCCGGCGTCCCCGGCGACCACTGGATCGCCGCGCCGCCCTCCGAGGAGCCGTATCCCTCCACCAGCCGCACCCCGAACCGCCGCTCGAAGGCCGCCGCGTCCGCCGCCCCCGCCTCGGTGCCGAAGCCGAGCCGCAGCGGGTTGTCGCGGTCGTCGGCGCGGGGCTCGGTCGCGAGGACGTACTGGATCGCCCGGCCGACGTAGGTGAAGTAGGTCGCCTCAAAGGCCCGTACGTCGGGGAGGAAGCCGGACGCCGAGAAGCGCCGCCGCAGGGCCACCCCTGCCCCGCGGGCGAGCGCGGGGGCCCAGTCGGCGATGACCGCGTTGCCGTGGAACATCGGCATGCAGATGTAGTGCACGTCCTCGGGCCCGACCCCGAACTGCCCGGCCAGCGACTCCCCGGCGGCGGCCAGGCGGCCCTGGGTGCAGATCGCGGCCTTGGGGGCGCCGGTCGAGCCGGAGGTGAAGTAGAGCAGCAGGCGGTCACGCGGGGTGGCGCGGGAGGGGTCGGGGCGCGCGTCGGCGTAGGGCGCGAGGAGGGCGTCGTACTCCTCGGAGCCGGTCAGCAGCAGCCGTACGCCGGGCAGGTCGAGGCCCTTGAGGAGGGGGACGTGCGTCGGCTCGGTGATCAGGACGCGGCACTCCGTGTGCAGGATGTCCCGGGCCAGTTCGGGGCCTCTGCGGGTGGTGTTGATCCCGGCGACCGCTGCGCGGGCGAGGGCGGCGGCGCCGAGCCAGAGCGGGTACTCCTCGGTGTTGTCGAGGAGAAGGCCCAGGTGCGGCGCCGCGCCGGGCGGCAGCAGGTCGGCCAGTAACGCCGCGCGAGCGGCGGCCCCGGCGGCCACCTCGTGATGGCTCAGCACCCGCCCCTCGCACCACAGCCCCGGCCGATGGTCACCCCAGCGCGCCCCTACGAGTTCGGCGATGCTCGTGGACTCCATGGGCGCGCACGGTAATTGACATGCCGTCAGATGTGGAGGGCTACGGCATCAGCCCGTGCTCCTCCTCGAAGCGCACGGTACGGCCGTCGCGGGTGGCGAACTCGTGGACATGGTGCTGCGTCGCGGAGCCGTCCCGCGTGGTCGCGAACGCCCGCAGACACAGGTACGCAGCGGTTTCCCGCACGCCGGGCCGGTTGGGCGGCGTGCGGGAAACCTACCCGCGGGGGGTGACGGAGTTGCTCAAGCGATGCTCAGAACGTGACGTCCGAGCAGGCGTAGAAGGCGTTGCCGGTGTCGTTGATCGTCCACACCGCCAGGATCACGTGTCGTCCGCTGAGCCCGGACGGCAGCGTGCCGCTGTGCGAGAGCGTGGACGGCGGCCGCTGACCGTTGTACGGCACCGTCAGGAACGGAGTGAGGTTGAGGTCGGAGCGGGCCAGGTTGTGGTTCTGGTTCCAGCCCTGCTTGGTGACGTAGTACTTGAAGTCCGTCGTGGCGTGCATGGCGGTGAACTGCCAGCGGAACGTGTAGCTCTGGCCGCCCCTGACACTCGTGGCCGGCCAGGCGCCGCCCGACGGGGTGCGTGGTGCGCTGAGCTGGCCGAAGTGGCCAACCCCGCCGTTGCATATCTGCCCGTCGGCCGGGCCGGAGCCCGGGAAGCCCTTGGGGCCCTCGACACTCTGCGGCTCCCACTGGATGGATCCGCAGTTGGTCACGGTGCCGTTCTGGCAGAGCTTCTGCCTGCTGATGGGGAGGTCGGTGTAGCCGTGGCCTGTGGCCCCGCCGGACGAGAGCACCAAGGCTCCGGTGGTGGCGAGACCGACCACGGCGGCAGACAACTTGGTCATTCTGCGCATGCTGCCGCTCCTGGGAACGTGGGGGATGTTCAGTGAGCTGTGCAGGGTAGGTCTAGACCAAGTCTGAGAGTATTGCCGTTAGTTGAACATGTCCATACCAATCACGAGCCCGATTCCCCGCGCCCCGCACAGAAGGCGACCGTCAAGTCCTTCACGAGCGCCTTGCGTTCGTAGTCGTCGAGTTCGACCAGGCCCCGCATGGTCAGCCGGGTCACCGTGTCCTCCACCGAGTCCACCACCGAGGTGAGCATCGAGGCCCGGTGCTGGGCGTCCAGCGCGACGATCCGGCGCCGGTGCATGGCGGCGGCCACCTCGGGGGCGTACTCCACCCGGACCGGCTGCACCGAGAACACCTCGACCCCGATGGGCGCCGCGTCGGCGGCCACCAGCCGGGTCAGCCGCTCCCCCGCCGCGTCCACCGTGCCGCGCCCCGACCCCGGCGCCTCCACCGGCACCCGCGCCAGCGCGGCCTCCACGCACTCGCGCAGGTACGCCTCGTGGTCCTCCACACCCAGCGTGGCCCGCGCGGTGTCCCGCACCCGCCACACCGCGAGGACCACCACCCGCAGCGCGACCCCGCTCGCGTCCGCCGCCGGCATCGGCTCACTGCGCCAGTGCCGCAGCCGTACGTCCACCCGGCGGCGCAGCAGCATCGGATTGACCCACATCAGCCCGGTGCGCCGGACCGTCCCCCGGTAGCGGCCGAACAGACCGAGCACCCAGGCCCGTCCGGTCCGGCCCCGGGCGAGCCCGCCGAAGCCGATCAGACCCAGGGCGCCGGCCCCGGCGTAGGCCGCCCACTGGGCGGGGCCGAGGGCCGCGCCCGCGTACGACGGCAGCCGCAGCGCCTCCAGCGCGAGCGGCGGGAGGGTTCCCGCCCACCAGGAGGTGACCGCGCAGCCCGCGAGACCGCAGGCCCCGGCGAGCACCCCGGCCGAACCCGGCAGCACCCGCGCGGGCCGCTCGACCAGCTCCGGGTCCACGTCCGGCACCGACCGCGCCCGCGCGGCGGCCGGCCGGCGCAGGCGGGGCTGTTCCCCCGTCCCCTGCCGGCGGCTGACGACCGCGGGCTTCAACGGGACGGACACCGGTTCGGGCTCGTCACGGAAGAGCAGATGGACCGGGATCTCGGTGGTGACCTCGTTCTGGATCAGCCGGGCGGGACGGGGAGCCGGGTGCTCGGGCCGCCCCTCGGACTCCGGTGTCGGCGGTGTGGACGAAGTGGTCGTGCTCATGCGTGCCTCCAGCCTCCGCGCCAGATGCGTCACAACAGATGTTCAGGAAGGGCTTCAGAAGGGCTTCGGAAAGGGCTTCAGGAAAAGAGCCGTCGCCAGGTCTCCGGGCCCGGGTAGCCGTCCGCCGCGCCGCCCCGCCAGCCCTGGGCGCGCTGGAAGGCCTCGACGTTCCGCCGGTCCGCCTCGCCCCAGCGCGGCCCGGGACCGGTCGTGTAGTGCTTGCCGAACCCTTTCTTCACGAGCTGCTTCCCGAGCAGCGTGACGTAGGAGTTGTTCGCGCCGGGCCGCAGCAGCGCCCGCCCCGGATACCCGGGCACCCCGTGCGAGGCGGGTGGCGCGGGCGGTCCGGCGGCTCCGGCGTTGACGTCCCGGCCGCCCCCGGTGACCAGCAGTTCCCAGGTCAGCGGCCCCGGCAGCCCGTCCGCGTCCGGGCCCCGCCAGCCCTGCGCGTACTGGAAGGCCTGGGTGGCCCGCCGGTCGGCGTCCGACCAGCGCGGCCCGGGACCCGAGGCGTAGTAGCGGCCCGCTCCGCGCTCGACGAGCATGCGGCCGAGCCGGGTGACGTACTTGTTGTTGGCCCCGGGCCCGAAGTAGGCCCGCCCGGGGTAGGGCGTCGAGCCGGGCTCCCCGGCATCCGGCCGGTCGCCGCCCGGCTTCTCGCTGCCCGGCTTCTCGCCGCCGGGCGTGCCGGTGTCCGGCGCGGAGCCCGCCGTACCGCCGGCGAGGCCCTTGTAGCGGTAGGCGACATAGCGGTCGGAGTGGCTCCAGTAGGCGTACGGGGTGGACTGCCTGCGGGCGTACGGGCGGGTCGACTCGTAGGCGATGTAGTAGGTGTGGGTGTAGTCCGTCCAGCCGCCGAAGATGACGACGTGCGAGCCCTTCTCGGGGTCCGCCGGGTTGTGGAACAGCAGGATGTCGCCCGGCTGGAGGTCGTCCTTCAGGATCCGCACGCCGTACTGGTCCAGCGATCCGGTCCACTCGTTGCCGGGCAGGTTCCAGGCCATCGAGACGAACCCCGAGCAGTCCTGCCGGTACCCGTCCGACCAGTACTGGGACATGCTGTACGGCACCCGCGCCGCGACCCACAGCTTGGCCCGCCTGATGATGTCCGCCCGGGTGGTCGTGGGAGCCTTGGCGGGCTTGGCCGGGGTCCCGCCCGGGCCGTGCAGCGGGGCCTTGCTCCCCTGCGGGGTGTCGGGTTCGTCGGCGCCGGGGAGGCCCGCGGGAAGGCTCGGCCGGCCGGGTGTCTGCGGGGCGGGTGTCTGCGGGGCGGGTGTCTGCGGGGCGGCGAGCGCCGGTACGGCGTGTCCCGCGCCGAGCGCGGCCGTGGCGGCGGCCGCCACGATCACCGTCCGGTGGGCCGGGTGGGCGCCGGTGCGGCCCGCCGCGGAGTGCGGCAGGACGCGGCGCCAGTGGACGCATCCGGGGCAGTCGCAGTCGTTCGTGGGATCGAATTCCTCGAAGACCGGAGTCCCCATGCGATGCCCCTCACATTCCGGATGGAAATGTCCGCGTGTGTACACATTCGCCAGTTTCTCAACCGTCTTCCGCACGCGCATGTTGACGGTCCGAATGATGTACAGGGCCATCCGGGGGCCCGCCGGGCACGGTCCGGAGCACCCTCCCAGGTCAGGTAGAGTTACGACGTCAGCAGGCGCCGCTAGCTCAGTTGGTTAGAGCAGCTGACTCTTAATCAGCGGGTCCGGGGTTCGAGTCCCTGGCGGCGCACGGACGGTGGAGGCTCCTCGCGACAGCGTGGGGCCTCCGCTCTTGGTCGGGTTGGTACGACCTGCAGGGGCGGCTGGGGGTCTGGGGGTTATCCCCCAGGGAGTGCAGCATCAGCGGGTCCGGGGTTCGAGTCCCTGGCGGCGCACCGACACCGGAAGCCCTTCGTGGAAGCGAGGGGCTTCCGGCGTATCCGATGTCCACCGGAAGTCCCTCGTAAGAGCGGGAGCCTCGGCATATCCCCGCATCCACAACAGGTCCACAAGACCCCCACAGGCGCCACAATGAACGCGTATGACCGGTAAACACCGCGTTTCGCATCTTGCGATCATGCTGAACGCCGTAGAACCCTGGTTCTTCAAGATGCTGCGGTTACGCGGCAGTTGGGGGGCAAGGAGCCGGTTGCCCGATTCGGCGGGGAGAGGGGCCCCGTTCACGATCGGATGCCGAGGGGGGCATCATGCAACCGGAAGGTCGCGGTTCCATGTCTATGAAGTGGAAGACGTGGTGACTGTGACCCACCACTGATACGTCTGTGACGGTCGAGGGGGACCGAAGCAGACGAAGGAACCGACAGACACGCGGCGACCTGCGTGTGGGGGGATGACTCATGACGTCGACGCCGACGGGCGCCCGGCCGAACTCCGACCCGTCACAAACCACTCAGCTCAGAGTGCCTACGCACCGGACCGGGGCGTTCCGGCGGATCAAGAAGACACTGCCGAAGTATGACTACGAGCACTACAGCAGGCTGGCCGGTCCCCTCACCCAGCCCGACCCGAACAAGCCGTACCGGGTCCAGTACCGCTCGCTGATCTCGCAGGAGCCGCACCGGATCAGGGTCGCGCTGATGCTGGCGGCCGCGCCGCTGCTCTCGCTGGTCCTGCTGGCCTGGCTGCTCCAGCCCGAGCACTGGACGGAACGCGACTACCCGGCCTACGACTTCCTGCCGACGCTCGACGTCGTCATGCTCGTCTCGATCGGTCTGATCGAGTTCTTCCGCTGCATGAACGTCCTGTCGAACGCGCACGCCACCCTGGTCGCCCGCGACCCGATCCCGGTGGTGCCCGAGACCGGCACGAGAGTGGCCTTCCTGACCTCCTTCGTGCCCGGCAAGGAACCGCTGGAGATGGTGACGAAGACCCTGGAGGCGGCCGTCAAGCTGCGCCACCGGGGCCTGCTGCACGTCTGGCTGCTCGACGAGGGCGACGACCCGGCGGTCAAGGAGGTCTGCGCCCGGCTCGGCGTGCACCACTTCTCCCGCAAGGGCATCGCGAAGTGGAACCAGCCCAAGGGCCCGCACCGCGCCAAGACCAAGCACGGCAACTACAACGCCTGGCTGGACGCGCACGGCGACAACTACGACTACTTCGCCTCCGTCGACACCGACCACGTGCCGCTCCCCAACTACCTGGAGCGCATGCTCGGCTTCTTCCGCGACCCGAACGTCGGCTTCGTCATCGGCCCGCAGGTCTACGGCAACTACGACAACTTCGTCACCAAGGCCGCCGAGTCCCAGCAGTTCCTCTTCCACGCCCTCATCCAGCGTGCGGGCAACCGCTACGGCTCCCCGATGTTCGTCGGTACGTCGAACGCCGTACGCATCAAGGCGCTGAAGCAGATCGGCGGTCTGTACGACTCGATCACCGAGGACATGGCGACCGGCTTCGAGATCCACCGCCACAAGAACCCGGCGACGGGCAAGAAGTGGCGCTCGGTGTACACCCCGGACGTGCTGGCCGTCGGTGAGGGCCCGAGCGCCTGGACGGACTTCTTCACCCAGCAGATGCGCTGGTCGCGAGGGACGTACGAGACGATCCTCAAGCAGTACTGGAAGGGCTGGTACTCGCTGCCGCCGAGCAAGCTCTTCAACTACACCATGATGATCATCTTCTATCCGATGTCCGCCCTGAACTGGATCCTCGCGGCCATCAGCTGCGCCCTGTTCCTGGGCCTCGGCGCCTCGGGTGTGGACATCGACCCGACCATATGGCTGATGCTCTACGGCAACGCCTCCGCGCTGCAGATCGGCCTCTACGTCTGGAACCGCCGCCACAACGTCTCGCCGCACGAGCCGGAGGGCTCCGGCGGTGTGGCCGGCATGGTGATGTCCGCCCTGTCCGCGCCGCTGTACGCCAAGGCGCTGATCGACTCGGTGCTGCGCCGCAAGAGCAAGTTCGTCGTCACCCCCAAGGGCGACTCGGCCAGCCCCGACCGCTGGTTCGGAACCTTCCGCTACCACTGGTACTTCATCCTGATCTTCGGCGCCTCGATCGCCGCCGGCTTCGTCTACGGGCACTCGCACCCCGCGATGGTCATCTGGGCGACGTTCGCCATGCTGATCACGGCCACGCCGATCTTCGCCTGGCGGCACATGCTCCGGCAGGCGAAGAAGAAGCCGCCGACTCCGGCCGAGCCGGACCCGGCCACACCGGTCGTGCCGCACCAGGCCCAGCCGCAGCCGCTGCCCGCCCAGGCGGGCACGCACCACAGCCCGCAGCACAAGCCGAGTTGGGCCGCCGCCCAGCAGCCCTCGGCCGGCGGCACCGACCAGACCATGCAAATCGCCCTGGGTGGACTTGGGGGACGTAAGGAATGAAAGACCAGGCCGGCCGCCGCCGTGTCCGTCGACTCACGATAGGCACGGCGGTGGTGCTCGCGCTGGCCGGGATGAACGGTCCGTGGCTCTACCGCTTCGGCACCGAGAAATACCACCAGTACCAGATCAACAGACCGGAGTACAAAGCCGACAACGGTCACTGGGAGATCGTCGACTTCCCGGAGGAGTACCGGCAGAACACCATCCACGCGGCGCTGCTGCGCACCGGGAAGGTGCTGCTCGTCGCGGGCTCCGGCAACAACCAGGAGAACTTCGACGCGAAGAGGTTCGACACCCGGATCTGGGACCCGGTCAAGGGCACCATCAAGAAGGTGCCGACCCCGAGCGACCTGTTCTGCACGGGGCACACGCAGCTGGCGAACGGCAATCTGCTGATCGCCGGCGGCACCAAGCGGTACGAGAAGCTCAAGGGCGACGTCACCAAGGCCGGCGGCCTGATGATCGTCCACAACGAGAACCCGGACGAGCCGATCACCCTGCCGGCGGGCACCAAGTTCACGGGCAAGGAGAACGGCAAGACGTTCGTCTCCAAGGACCCGGTGCTGGTGCCGCGCGCGAAGAAGGTCTTCGACCCGGACACGGGCGAGTTCCTGCGCAACGACCCGGGGCTCGGCCGGATCTACGTCGAGGCGCAGAAGAGCGGCTCGAAGTACGAGACCGGCACCGAGGACAACTACCGGGTGCAGGGCCTGTCCGGCACTGACGCGCGTAACACGTACGGCATCGCGCAGAAGCTGGCGCTGGACAAGAAGGACTTCCAGGGCATCCGGGACGCCTACGAGTTCGATCCGGTCGCCGAGAAGTACATCAAGGTCGACCCGATGAAGGAGGCCCGCTGGTACCCGACGCTCACCACCCTGAGCGACGGGAAGATCCTCAGCGTCTCCGGGCTCGACGACATCGGGCAGTTGGTGCCGGGCAAGAACGAGGTGTACGACCCCGAGACCAAGAAGTGGACGTACACCGAGAAGGTCCGGCAGTTCCCGACCTACCCGGCGCTGTTCCTGATGCAGAACGGCAAGGTCTTCTACTCCGGGTCCAACGCGGGATACGGCCCTGACGACGTCGGGCGTGACCCCGGTGTCTGGGACGTGGAGACCAACAAGTTCACCAAGCTTCCCGGACTGAGCGACGCCGACCAGCTGGAGACCTCCGGGACCGTGCTGCTGCCTCCGGCGCAGGACGAGAAGTACATGGTGATCGGCGGCGGTGGCGTCGGCGAGTCCAAGCTGTCCAGTGAGAAGACGCGGCTGATCGACCTGAAGGCCGACAGCCCGAAGTTCGTGGACGGGCCGTCGATGGAGAAGGGGACGCGGTACCCGCAGGCCTCCGTGCTGCCCGATGACACCGTGCTGGTGTCGGGCGGTTCCGAGGACTACCGCGGGCGCGGGGACTCCAACATCCTCCAGGCGCGGATCTACGACCCCACCGCCAACTCCTTCGACCAGGTCGCCGATCCGCTGGTCGGGCGGAACTACCACTCCGGTTCGGTGCTGCTGCCCGACGGCCGCGTGATGTTCTTCGGGTCGGACTCGCTGTACGGCGACAAGGCGAACACCAAGCCGGGGAAGTTCGAGCAGCGGATCGAGATCTACACGCCGCCGTATCTGTACCAGGGGTCCCGTCCGTCGCTGTCCGAGGGGACGAAGACCATCGAGCGGGGTGAGACGGGGACGTTCACCTCGCAGCACGCCTCGTCGATCAAGAAGGTACGGCTGATCCGGCCGAGCGCGGCGACGCATGTCACGGACGTGGACCAGCGGTCCGTCGCGCTGGACTTCACGACCGAGGGCGACAAGGTGACGGTGACCGTGCCGGAGAACAAGAACCTTGTCCAGGCCGGGTGGTACATGCTGTTCGTCGTGGACGACCAAGGGGTGCCGTCGAAGGCGCAATGGGTTCGGATCCCCTGAAAGCGAATCCCCGCGCCCCTGACGGGGCGCGGGGAGGTCACTTGGACGCCTTGGCCAGTCCGAGCGCGTACTCCGCCCACCACTCGCCCGCCTTCGGGCCGCCCTTGCACTCGCCGTCCGATTCGCCGGGGCGCTTGACCCAGACGTAGGCGTCGACCAGGGGGTCCGCCGTCTTGGTGGTCGGCGTCTCTCCCAGGGCCCGGCCCGGAGGGTTGCACCACCGCTCGTTCGGGTCGCCCTCCTCGTACGGGCCGTTGCCGTTGCGGCTGGTGTCGATGACGAAGGGCTTGTCGCCGACCTTGGCCGAGAGGTTCTTGCCGTACTCGATGGAGTCCTCGGTGGTGTAGAAGTTCGAGACGTTCACCGCGAAACCGTCGGCCTGCTCGATGCCCGCCCACTGGAGGGGCTCGAAGATCTGGTCGGGGTCGCCCCAGCCGGCGTTGCCCGCGTCCAGGTACACCTTGGTGTTCTTCAGCGACTTGAGCTTCTCCACCGCGCCCTTGAGGAGGTCGTAGCGCTCCTCGTGGAACTCGTCCGGAGTGCAGCCGTCCACCAGGTGCAGGACCGCGTCCGGTTCCAGGATGACCGTCGCCGAGCGCTCGCCGATGCCCGCCGCCACACCGTCGATCCAGTCGCGGTAGGCGTTGCCGTCGGCGGCGCCGCCCTGTGAGTACTGGCCGCAGTCGCGGTGCGGGATGTTGTAGAGGACCAGCAGAGCCGTACGGCCCGCCTTGTCCGCGGCCTCGGTGAAGCCGCGGGCCTGCTCCTCGGGGCTCTCCGGGCCGATCCACTCGCCGGTCGGCTGCTCGGCGATCTTGCGGATCTGCTCGGCGTCGGCGTCCTTGCCGTCCTGCTCGTAGTCGGCCACCTGCTGGGCCGCGTTTCCGTCGGGGTTGACCCAGAACGGGTCGATCTCCTTGGGCTGCTGGGTGATTCCGGCGCCGGCGCTTTCCGGCTCGTCACCACCGTCGTCGGAGGAGCATCCCGAGACCAGCAGCGCCGCCCCCAGCACCACCGCGGACGCGCCCCTCCGGGCCCCCCTACTGCCGTACATCCAACTCCCCCTTGGGTGCACTGTTCCAAGCCTCAATCCTGACATACGCGTCCTGGTACCCACGATGGCGGTCGAGCCTTGTCCGCGAGCTGTTACACCCCTGGGGGTGAGGGTAGGTGCGCCGCTGAGTGGGGAGGGCGTCAGGGGAAGGGACGTGGGCCATGCAGTGCACCACTCGGGAGACCCGGCTGGCCGCCGCGCTCGTGGAGGCGGCGGACACGCTGACCGACGGATTCGAGACCGCCGACTACTTACAACGCGTCTGCGACCACTGCGTGGACCTGCTGAGCGCGCGGGCGGCCGGGTTCATGCTGATCGACGGAGGCCGTACCGTCTCGCTGGCCGGGAGCAGCCGGCAGCGGGAGCTCGCGCTCGACCTGCTCCGGGCGCAGTCCGGCGGCGGACCCTGCCTGGACAGCTACGGCACCGGGAAGCCGGTGCCGCCGGTCTCCATCGGCGTCGCGCACGCGGGTGCGCGCTGGCCGGTGTTCACCGAGCGGGCGCTGCGGCACGGGGTGGCGGCGACCTTCGCGGTACCGCTGCGCCGCCGGGAGACGCTGCTGGGGGCGCTGAACGTGTTCGTGCCGACGCTGCCCCAGGACGCGGAGGGCGGCGGCGGTGAGCTGCGGCTGGCGCAGGCGCTGGCCGACGCGGCGGCCGTGGGCCTGCAGAACCAGCGCACGCACGCCCGGTACCGCACGCTGGCGGGCCAGTTGCAGGAAGCGCTGTCGAGCAGGGTGCGGATCGAGCAGGCCAAGGGCATGCTCGCGGAGCGCTGGCAGACCGGCGCGGACCACGCCTTCGTGGCCCTGCGGCAGTACGCGCGACGCCACCGCCTGCCGCTGGACCGGGTGGCACAGGCCGTCATCGACCGGATCGCGGACGACACGGAACTCCGACGCGAGGCCGGGGGCGGGCCGGGCGGGCGGCCGTAGACAAGGGCTCTGGGCCGAGGGACGCGGCGGGCAAGCGGCCGCAGACAAGGCTCCGAGCCGAGGGACGCGGCGGGCGAGCGGCCGCAGACAAGGCTCCGAGCCGAGGGACGCGGCGGGTGAGCGGCCGCAGACAAGGCTCCGAGCCGAGGGGCACGGCGGGTGGGCGGCCGTAGGCGAGGGCTCTGGCCGAGGGGCGCGCGGCGAGGGGAGTGGTCGTGGGGATGTGAGCGGTCGTGGGGGAGGGCCCTAGGCCACTGCCCCCATCCGTCATAGAGTCGTGTCAGACGGCCCCAGCCCCCGGCCTGTCGCCTCCCCCCGTGATGACCACTCCAACCTCCCGCGCCTGCCGCCGGGTTACTCCCGCAGCCCGAGCGCGCGCGGTCGAGGGCCGGCCCGGTCGGCGGCTTCGGGGGGAGCGGGTCGTCGACCGGGCCAGGTGGCCTTCTCCTGCCCATGCCTCACAGGCCGTTGCCCGCTCACAGGCCCGTGCCCGCTCACAGGCCCGCGGCGGCTCACACACCCGTGCCCGCTCACAGACCCGTGCCCGTGAGGTACGCCGACACCACGACGTTCGCCGTGTAGCTGCGGCTGGTTCGGTCGAAGGTGCCGCCGCAGGTGATCAGCCGGAGTTCGGCGCGACCCGGCTCGCGGGGGCCGTAGGCCTGGCGGGCGTCGAAGCGGTCGCGGGTGACGACCTGGACGTCGTCGACGGTGAACTCGGCGGCCCGGCCGTCGTCGCGGATGACACGGACCGTCTGACCCGGCTTCAGCACGCTGATCTTGTAGAAGACGGCGGGCTTGGTCTCGGTGTCGACGTGCCCCACCAGCAGCGCCGTCCCGGGCGCACCGGGCGCCGCGCCGGCGGCGTACCAGCCGACGACGCCGGGCTGGTCGAAGGGCGGCGGGTCGACGGCGCCCTGGGAGTCGAGTCCGCGGGCCACCACGGGGGCCTGCACCCCGAGTCCGGGTATGTCGACGCGCTGTGGAAGGGCGTCGCCGAGCGGCCGCGCGGGGGGCGGCATCGCGACGTCGGGCGGGCGGCCCACCGCCGCCATGTCGCCGGTGGTGGGCGTGGATATCCCGTGCCGTACGTCGGTGGCGTCCCGTCCCCACAGCCACAGCCCGAGCAGCAGTACGGCCCAGGCCGTACCGGTGAGCAGACGGCCGGAGAGGCGCGAACGTGGATGTCCGGACATGGTCAGTCCGTCCCGCGGCTCCGGCGGGCGCTTCTGAGCGCCACGGCCGTCGCCGCGACACCGGCGAGGACGAGACCGATCACGGCGTGGATCCTGCCGGGGCCGGTGGTGTCGGCCCCGTCGTCGGCCTCGGCGAGCCGTACCGCCGTACCGCCGCCGCCCGCCTTCACGGGGGCGACCGGCGAGGCCGGGGTGGCCGGCGTCTTCCCCACCGGCAGGGACACCGTCCGCCGGGCGTCACCGCAGGTGACGGTGACGTCGTAGCTCCCGATCTCCAGCGAGGACCGGATGCGGCTCTCGCCGATCAGGGTGCCCTCGGCGCCGTTGACGGTGAGCTTGACGTCGGTGACGAACGCGGCCGAGACGGCGCTGGCCGTCTTCTCGGCGCAGCCCGTGACGCGCAGTGCGACGTCACCGCCCGGGGTGGGCGAGGCGGGGTTCACCGAGATGCCGCCCCCGTCCGCCGCGTATGCCCCCGGGGTGAGTGCGAGGACGACCGCGGCCATGCCCGCACAGAGAGTGACTTTCGTTGAGCCCATCGTGAACCTCCAGTTACTTGGAGGCTCCTCCCGGGCGCCGGACCCCGCATCCTCAGCGGGGCCCGACTGCTCCGAACGGGTCGAATCCCGGCCCTCGGGGTTTTCAGACCCGGTCGACGAGGTCGGCGATGGAGTCGACGATCTTGGACGGCCGGTACGGGAAGTTCTCCACCTGCTCCGGCCGGGTCAGCCCGGTGAGCACCAGGAACGTCTGCATCCCGGCCTCCATGCCGGCCAGCACGTCGGTGTCCATGCGGTCACCGATCATGGCGCTGGTCTCGGAGTGGGCCCCGATGGCGTTCAGGCCGGTGCGCATCATCAGAGGGTTCGGCTTGCCCGCGAAGTAGGGCTGCTTGCCGGTCGCCTTGGTGATCAGGGCGGCGACGGCGCCGGTCGCGGGGAGCGGGCCCTCGGTGGAGGGGCCGGTCTCGTCGGGGTTGGTGCAGATGAACCGGGCGCCCTCGTTGATCAGCCGGACCGCCTTGGTCATGGCCTCGAAGGAGTAGGTGCGCGTCTCACCGAGGACGACGTAGTCCGGCTCGTGGTCGGTGAGGATGTAGCCGATGTCGTGCAGCGCCGTGGTGAGCCCCGCCTCGCCGATCACATAGGCCGAGCCGCCGGGCCGCTGGTCGTCCAGGAACTGGGCGGTGGCCAGGGCCGAGGTCCAGATGGACTCGATCGGCACCTCCAGGCCCATGCGCCGCAGCCGGGCGTGCAGGTCGCGCGGGGTGTAGATGGAGTTGTTGGTGAGGACCAGGAACGGCTTCCCGGACTCACGCAGCTTCTTGATGAACGCGTCGGCGCCGGGGATCGGTACGCCCTCGTGGATGAGCACACCGTCCATGTCGGTGAGCCATGACTCGATGGGCTTGCGGTCTGCCATGTGCGGGACTCCTGGCGTACGTACGAAGGTGAGCTGAGGGCGCCGGAACCACGGCGTACCGACGCCCTCAGCCTAATCAGGAAGTGCTCACCCTGACCCCGTCGATCACCCAGTACCAGTTGTTGGCGCCGGTGTAGCGGAAGCGGAAGCTCACGCTGGAGGCGCCGGCGGGGACGGGTACGGAGAGGGACTGCGGCTGGGAGACGACGTCGGAGGTGTAGCTCTTGACGACGGTCGGGGTGCCGCCGTTGAAGGAGGCGAGGACCTGGGCGGTCTGGGCGCCCTCCTGCCGGTAGAAGGTGGTGAAGTCGAGCCGGACCGTGGTGCGGCCGGTGACGTCGTGGGCGGGGGTGACGAGGGTGGAGTCGTACGCCCCGGAGAAGGTCTTGTCGGACCACTCGTCGGAGTCGGCGACGGCGAACACGCCCCGGGACCGCACATTGAGCTCACGGGACTGGTCGCGCTGGGTGCGGGACCAGAACTCGTCGGTGGCGAAGGACCAGCCGCGCCACTCGGTCACTCCGCCTGTGCCCATGGCGTTGTTGATGACCGACCAGCCGCTGGGCGGGGTGTGGGTGTACCCGAGGACGGTGGCCGGGATGCCGGTCTCGTCGGTGCGGGCGGAGAGGGTGAGCGCGTCGAAGGGGTCGGTGGACCGCTCCTGGATCGGCTTGCCGTCCAGGCCCCAGGCCGGGTCGACGGCGATGCCGAGCTGCTTGAGGACGGTGGGTACGACGTCGACGAGCCGGGTGTCGATGGGCCGGGCGCCGGCGGCGATGCCCGGTCCGGTGGCGAGGACGAAGGTACGGCGCTCCTCGACCGCCGACCCGCCGTGCCCGCCGGCGTCGAGGTGCCCGTGATCGGTGGTGACGATGACGGTCCAGCGCTCGGTGGAGTAGGCGGGGCGGGCCTTGATGGCCGCCCGGAGTCTGCCGACGAACGCGTCCTGTACGGCGATCTGCGTCAGGTACGCCTGGCTGCCGGCGCCGGAGTTGTGGCCGACGATGTCGGACTGCCCGAAGTAGACGAAGAGCACGTCGGGATTCTGGTCGCGAATGATGGCCTCGGCCTCATGGGCGATGGTGGCGTCGTGCCCGGTGTACCCGTCGGCGTCGCCGTCGAGGACGAGCTTGGCGTCGGCGCCGGGGGTGACGGTGCCCTGGGTGTCGAGGGGCTTCCAGTCGACGGCGGCGTAGGTGGAGAACTCGGGCCGGACCTGGGCGAGGCGGGCGAGGAACCCGGGGTACTGCCCGTACTTCTTCCCGGCGAAGGTGTTGTCCTTGACCCCGTGCTTGTCGGGCCAGACACCGGTGGAGATGGTGGACCAGCCCGGGCCCGAGGAGGTGGCGGCCATGGGGTTGGCGTAGAGGAGCGAGAGGCCGAAGGTGCCCTCGCTCATCATGGCCTTGAGGTGCGGGGCGTCGGCGGCGGCGATCCGGTCATGGCGCAGACCGTCCATGCCGATGACGAGGACCTTGTCCTTGCTGGTGCCGCCCGGCAGCGTGGGCACGGCGTGGGCCTGCCCGCCGGCGCCGACGGCGAGGCCGGCGGCGGTGGCCGCGGTGGCGGTGAGCACGGTGCGGCGAGTGGGTCGTGACGACACGTGATCCTCCGGATGGGGGGAAGGTGAGGGTCGTTCGGTGGTGCCGGTGGTGCCGTGGTGCCAGGTGACCGAGGGGCGTCAGCTGCCCGTTGCCGACTTCCAGTTGTCCACGTACGTCGTGAGGTTCTTCTCGATGTCGTCCCAGTCCGGCTCGAAGACCTCCACGTCCTTGATCAGGTTCGTCAGCGCGATCGCGTCCTCGTCCACCGCCTTGACGTCCTGACGGGCCGCGAACCCGCCGCCCACCGAGCTCACCTGCTGCTGCGCCTTCTGACCGAGCATGTAGTCCAAGAGCTTCTTGCCGTTCTCCGAATGCGGGGCGTCGGTGACCAGACCGGCCGCGTACGGCAGCGCGAACGTCGTCGGCTTGCCGCCGTCCTTCGCCGGGAACCAGATCCCGAGGTTCGGCATGTCCTTGGACTGGGCGTAGTTCATCTGCACATCGCCGTTGGCGACCAGCAGCTCGCCCTTGTCGACCTTCGGCGCGAGCTTGCCCGTGGACGCCGAGGGACCGACGTTGTTGGACTGGAGCTTGCCGAGGTACTCCAGCGCGGCCTCCTCGCCGCCGAAGTCGTGCATCGCCTTGATCAGCACCGCGGTGCCGTCACCGGCCACACCCGGAGTGGAGTACTGGAGCTTGTTCCTGTACGAGGAGTCCAGCAGTTCCTCCCAGGTCGCCGGGGCCTGCTTCAGCTCCTTCGTGTTGTAGATGAACCCGAAGTAGTTGTTGACGACGGAGGTCCAGGTCCCGTTCGCGGACTTGTCCGCCCCGCTCACCTGGTCGGCGCCTGCGGGCACGTACTTCTGCAGCAGGCCCTTGCCGTCGGCCTGCTGGATGAAGGGCGGCAGTGTGACCAGCACGTCCGCCTGCGGGTTGCTCTTCTCCCGGACGGCGCGCTGCACCATCTCACCGGAGCCGCCCTCGACGTACTCGACCTTGATCCCGGTCTCCTTCTCGAAGTCCTTGAAGACCTGGTCGTACCAGCCGTCCCCGTTCTCCCCCTTGAGGCCGTCCGCGCTGTAGACGGTGACGACCTTCTCGTCGGCGGCGGCGGAGCTGCCACCGCAGGCGGACAGGGCGGGAACGGCGACGAGTGCGAGCGCTACGGCGAGCGTGAGACGGGACGTGGACGTGTTCGCGGACATGGCGAGATGAACTCCTTGCTGAAATGAGGGCGGTTGAGGGAAGTCGGTCAGCGGAACGAGGCTTTGGTGCGGACGCGGGACACGGCGAACAGGACGAGCAGCGTCGCCGTCATCAGCACCACCGCGACGGCGGACCCGGTGAACAGGGCGCCGCGGTCGGTGGCCGCGTAGATCAGGACCGGAAGCGGGGTCCAGTCGGGCGGATAGAGCATCATCGTGGCGCTCAGCTCGCCCATGGACAGGGCGAAGCAGAGGCCGGCCGCGGCGGACAGGGAGGGCAGCAGCAGAGGCAGCTTCACCCGCCACAGCACGTAGGAGGGGCGCGCCCCGAGCGAGGCGGCGGCCTGCTCGTAGGCGGGGTCGAGCCGGGTCAGCGCGGCGGACACCGACTGATGGGCGAAGGCCGTGACCAGCACGGTGTGCGCGACGATCACGATCCACCGGGTGCCGTTGAGCAGCATCGGCGGCTGCGAGAAGGCGACCAGCACCGCGAGACCGACGACCACGGAGGGCACCGCGAGCGGCAGCACGAACAGCCCGTCGAGGAGCCGTCGCGCCCGCTTGCCGAGTCCTGCGGCGGCGAGCGCGGCCCAGGTTCCGGCCGCCAGGGCGAGCAGGCTCGCGGTGAGGGCCGTCACCAGGCTGGTGGTCAGCGCCTGGAGGGCCTCGCCGCGGGTGGCGGCCTCGTAGTGCGAGGTCGTGAAGTCCGAGGGCAGCACGCTGGACCAGTGGGTGGCGAAGGACGCGGCGACCACGACGAGCAGCGGCAGCGCGAACAGCGGCAGGAAGAGCAGGAGGAACAGGGCCCATACGGCCCACTTGGCCCCGCGGCTATGCACCAGCACGACGGCTCACCACCCGGTACAGGCCGTACAGGCCCACGGAGATCAGGACGTTGACGACGGCGACCACGCAGGCGCCCGGGTAGTCGGACTCCAGGATCGCCTTGCCGTAGACGAGGGTCGGCAGCGTGGTGACGCCCTTGGCGCCGGTGAAGAGCACGATGCCGAACTCGTTGAGGCACAGGACGAGGACCAGGGCGCCGCCGGCCCCGAGGGCGGGCAGGGCCTCCGGCAGGATGATCCGCCGGACGATCCTCGGCGCCTTCGCACCGAGCGAACTGGCCGCCTCCAGCTGCGCGGTGTCGAGCTGGGCGAAGGCCGCGAGCAGGGGCCGCATCACGAAGGGCGTGAAGTAGGTGATCTCGGCGAGCAGCACACCCCAGGGTGTGGTGAGGAACTGGAACGGCCCGTCGGCGGCGCCCGTGACGTCCGTCCACAGTCCGTTCGCCATGCCGACCGTGCCGTAGATGAACAGCAGGGCCAGCGTGATCAGGAAGGACGGGAAGGAGAGGAAGACGTCGATGAACCGGGCCACCGCCCGGGCCCCCGGGAAGGGCACGAAGGCGATGACCAGCGCCAGCGCGAACCCGAGCACCAGGCACCCGGCGGTCGCCCCGAGCGCCAGCCAGACGGTCGTCCACAGGGCCTCCCGGAAGGCCTCCGAGGCGAAGACGTCGGCGTACGGCTGGAGCGAGGTGCCGCCGGTGTCGGGCTTGAGGGACTGCTCGACGACGAGGGCGAGGGGATAGAGGAAGAACAGGGCGAGGAGGGCGACGGGCGGGAGGGCCCACAGCAGCCTTCTAGTCATGGGTGACTCCGGCGGTCAGCAACACCGCGTCCTCCGGGGCGAAGTGCAGTGTCACCGTGTCGCCCAGCTCCGGCGGGTCCCTCAGTTCGCGCAGGTCCGTCATGATCCGGTGGCCGTCGACCTCGACGTACAGCCGGTGGGTGGCGCCGCGCCACTGGATCTCGCGTACCGTCCCGGACAGCCGGTTGGGTCCGTCGCCGACGCCGATGAGGTGCGGGCGTACGCACAGGGTCGCCCGCGCGCCCTTCGCGGCGCCCGTCGTGTCGACCTTCAGCTCGGCGCCCCCGAAGCAGACCCCGCCCGCGCTCACGGTCACCGGGAGCAGGTTGGCGTTGCCGACGAAGGACGCGGTGAACTCGTTCGCCGGGGCCCGGTACAGCTCCCTCGGCGTCCCGCACGCCTGGAGGCGCGCGCTGTCCATGACCGCGATGCGGTCGGCGAGGGTGAGCGCCTCGACCTGGTCGTGGGTGACGTAGAGGATCGACACGTCCGGCAGCTCGCGGTGCAGCCGCGCCAGTTCGGCGAGCATGCCGGAGCGCAGGCGGGCGTCGAGGGCGGAGAGGGGTTCGTCCAGGAGCAGTACGGACGGCCGGATCGCGAGCGCCCGCGCGATGGCGACGCGCTGCTGCTGGCCGCCGGACAGCTCGCGCGGGTAGCGGCGGGCGTAGGACGCCATGCCGGTCATCTCCAGGGCCTCGGCGACCCGGCCGCGGATATCGGCGCGGGCCACCTTGCGGGCCTTGAGGCCGAAGGCCACGTTGTCCTCGACCCGCATGTGCGGGAAGAGCGCGTACTGCTGGACGACCATCCCGATGCCCCGCCGGTGCGGCGGCAGCGCGGTGACGTCCCGGTCGCCGAGGAACACCCGCCCGGCGGCGGGCCGCACGAAGCCGGCGACCGCCCGCAGCGCGGTGGTCTTGCCGGATCCGGACGGCCCGAGCAGCGCCATGACCTCGCCGGGGGCGATGGTGAGGTCGAGGGCGTCGAGGACGACGTTGCCGTCGTAGGCGACGGTGACGCCGTCGAAGCGGATGCCGCTGCTCATCGCAGGACTCCCGGCAACTGCGCCACGGACTCGAGGACATGGGTCGCGCCGGCCGCGTCGAGGGCCTGAGCGTCGTGCGCCCCGGTCAGCACCCCGGCGACGACCCCGGCCCCGGCCCGGACCCCGCTGAGCATGTCGTACGAGGTGTCCCCGACGACCGCGACCTGGCGGACGCTGTCCGCCGCTGCCGTACGGAGGAAGGCGGTGAGCACCATGTCCGGGTACGGCCGCCCGCGGCCCCCGGCGTCGGCCGGGCACAGCGTCAGCGGGACCAGGTCCCGCCAGCCGAGCGCGGCCAGGATGGCGTCCTGGGTGGTGCGGGCGAAGCCGGTGCTCAGCACGACCGTACGGCCCTGCGCCTTGAGCTCCTCGATGGTCTCGCGGGCGCCGGGCAGCGCGGCGACCCGCCCGCCGTCGACGAGCCCGGCGTAGGCCTCCTCGAAGGCCTTGTTGGCCTCCTGAGCCTTCGTCTCCTCGCCGAACAGATGCCGGAAGACGGAGATCTTGGACTCGCCCATGGTGGCGCGAACGTAGTCCAGCATCGACTCGGGCTCGGCGCCGAGCCGGTGCGCGGCCGCGGTGAAGGCCTGCTCGACGAGGCCGCCGTCGGCGACGGTGGTGCCGGCCATGTCGAGGACGACGAGTCGGATGTCCTGGTCGTTGGTCATGTCGGTGTCACCAGCCCAGTTCGTTCGCGGTGGTCTCGGCTATCGCGGGCGAGCAGGTCATGCCGCGCCCGCCGGGCCCGGTGACCAGCCACACCCCATCGCGCACCCGCTGCCGGTGCACGACCCGGGAGGGGTCCGTGCACTGCGCGTACACGCCCGCCCAGCGGCGCCTGACCTTGGGCAGCGGGCGGCCGAGGAGGGATTCGACGACCTCGGTGAGGTGGTCGTAGGGGTCTTCGAGGGTGTCGAAGGCGAAGGGGTGCTCGTACTCGTGGGTGTCGCCGATGGTCAGTCCGCCGTCGGCGCGCTGCACCATGAGCAGCTGCATCTTGTGCGTGGCGGCCGTCTCGGCCTGCGGCTGCCCGGAGTTGAGCTCGTCCAGTGCGTCGCTGCGGTAGGCCGGGTAGTAGCGGAAGCTGTCGGCGTCGGCGACCGAGGTGGTGAGCGGTTCGCCCAGCGGTTCGGTCTGCATCATCTGCAGCCGGACCCGGCGCACGGGCAGCTCGGGCCCGGCCAGTTCGCGCACCAGACCGCCGAGCCAGGCGCCGGTGCAGAGCACGACGACGTCGCCGCTGTGCACGTCGCCGTGGTCGTCGCGGACGGCACTGGAGCCGATGACCTCGCGGACCTCGCGGCCCGGCAGGAAGGTGTAGTCCGGCGACCTCAGCAGCTCCTCGCGCAGGGCGAGTTGCGCGGTGCGCGGCTCGACGGCCGCGTCCCGCTCGCAGTACAGGGCGGCGGTGAACTCGCCGCGCAGGGCGGGGTTGAGGGCCCGCGCCTCGGCCGGGGTGAGCAGCTTGTGACCGCGCGCGGCGGCGTCCTCACGGGCTACGGCGGCCTCGGCGACGGCGAGTTCGAGGTCGCCGCGGACGGGGGTGAGGGAGCCGTTGGCCCGGAAGCCCAGCTTCGGCACGCGGGCGCCGATCTCCTCCCACAGCTCCCGCGCCCTGAGGGCGGTCTCCAGCTCCTCGCCGCCCGCACGGCCGCTGACCCAGATCTGGCCGAAATTGCGCAGCGAGGCGCCGCGAGCCTCCGTCTCGCGCTCGATCTGTACGACCTCGTGGCCGCGTTCCACTGCTTGCCAGGCGTGCATGGTGCCCACCACGCCAGCTCCGACGACTATCACTCTCACGACGGCAACGCTCCTCGGGCTCGGGGAACCGGAAAGGTCCGGCTACCAACGGGAGCGTGAACGAGCCATCACGTTTGGGCTAGACCCGTTATCTTTTCGTGATATTTGGAGGGGGGTCGAGGGGTCGATTTCCAGCCGCGTTTCAGCCGCGCAGATGGGCGCTGAAGGAGAACCGGTCGCCGCGGTAAAGGGTGCGTACGCGCTCCAGCGGCTGTCCGGCCGTGTCCCTGGACACGCGGTGGATGAGCAGCATGGGCAGGGCGGGCGGGGTGCCGATGAGGAGGGCCTCGCGCGGGGTGGCGAGGACGGTCTCGATGCGCTCGTCGGCGTCGCCGAAGGCGATGCCCTGGGAGTGGAGGTAGGCGTAGAAGGAGGAGTCCGGGTCGAAGTCGGAGTCGAGCCGCGGCACCCTGGCGACGGCCACGTAGGTGCTCTCCAGACCGACCCGCTCGTCGTCGGCGAGCAGGACGCGCTCCAAGTGCCAGACGGCCTCGCCGCGGGTCAGTCCGGTCTCGGCGGCCAGCGCGTCCGGGCAGGGGAAGCGGTCGAGGGTGACGAGGGTACGGCCGGGTGTGCGGCCCTGGCGCCGGACGCCCTCGGTGTAGCTCGCGAGGGAGAGCGGCTGCTCCAGCTTGGGGCCCGCGACGACCGTCCCGCGCCCCTGCCGGCGCAGCTTGCCCTCCAGCACGAGTTCGCGCAGCGCCTGCCGTACGGTCTCGCGGGCGACGTCGTACTCCTCGGCGAGATCACGTTCGGTGGGGATGGCGCTGCCCTCGGGGAGTTCCGCCACGAGGCGGTCGATGCGCGCCTTCACCGCGTAGTACTTCGGGATGCGCCCGTGCTCGGGGATGCCGGAGCGGACGGGGGCGCCGGGGGCCTGGTCGTTCGGGTAGTCCACGCAGGGATCGTGTCAGACGCCCCTGGTGAACTCGGCGCCGCCTCCGGGCGATCAGCAGGGCGGCGAGCGTGGCGGCGAGGGCGGCGGCGGGGGCCAATGGGGGCGGGCGAGTGCCGGCTGGGGGTCCCGTCAGGAGACACCGCCGGTGGACTCAGCGCCGCCTTCGGGCGGTCAGCGCGGCGAGGGCGGCGACCGGGGGTGCGGGCGAGTGCGGGCTGGGGATCGCGTCAGAAGACACCCCCGGTGGACTCGGCGCCGCCTCCGAGCGATCAGCGCGGCGAGGGCGGCGACCGGGGGTGCGGGCGGGTGCCGGCTGGGGCCCGTCAGGAGACACCGCCGGTGGACTCGGCGCCGCCTCCGAGCGGTCAGCGCGGCGAGGGCGGCGACCGGGGCGCGGGCGAGTGCCGGCTGGGGGTCCCGTCAGGAGACACCCCCGGTGGGCTCAGCGCCGCCTTCGGGCGATCAGCAGCGCTCCGCCGGTGACGAGCAGCGCGGCGAGCGTCGCGGCCAGGGCGGCGGTGGGGGTGCCGGTGCTGGCGAGTTCCTCGGCGAAGGGGAGACGGGGGGCGGGGGATCTGCCCGGGTCCGCGGTGGTGGTCGGGGCGGGATCGGTGGCGGTGGCGGTGGCGGAGCCGGACTCGGAGGTGGGGTCGGAGTCGGAGTCGGACTCGATGCCGAAGCGGTAGTCGTTGGACTGCCCGATCCAGTCCCCGTCGTCCTCCTGGCGCTGCACCACGGCGGCGTTGGCGGTGACCCGATTGGGCACGGCGTCGGAGGTGACGGCGAGCCGCACCTTCACGGTGACGGTCCTGCCGGGCCCGACCGTGAACCCGTCCTCGACCTCCCCGCCGAAGACCCCGACGAGTTCGTCCTCGTCGGTGGTCTCGAACCGCACGGGGTGGGGCCGGTCGCCGACGTAGTACTCCAGCCGGGGCTGCGAGGCCCTGAGGGCCCGCCGGTCGTCGACGAACACGACGACCGGGTGCACGTTCTCGCAGGCCACGTCGGTCTTGTTGCGCAGCTCCAGATACCAGGTGCCGAACCCGCCCCCGGCCTCGTACGACCCCGGCCCGCCACGGATCCGGGTGCTGAGCGGAAACGTCCGCCCCTCGGACGCGGCACACCCACCCTCCGGCTCGACGGCGTGCGCGACCCCGGGCGCGGAGACGAGAGCGAGGGCGAGGGGAAGGGACAGGGACGCGGACAGCACTAGTCGCATGAACACATGACCATGCCGGACAACTCGGCCAACAGACGGACGCCGCTCCCAGGGAGCCCCCGTTTCCGCCCGAACGGCCCTGCCGCGCTACCGCCGCACGGTCCCGACCCGCCCCCGACCGACCCTCACCCCACCCCCCGCCCGAACAACGGCGCCAGCACCAACTGCGCCGCCCCCTCCGCGACTTCCCGGCCCCCTCCTGGAGCAAGGCGCACCGGCACCGGCGGCTCGCCCACTCTCCGGCCGCGTTCCTCGAGGACGGCCGCGGCCCCTCGTACGAAGCACTCCGGACGGGCCGCCACCGTACGGCCGCCCAGCAGCACCACGTCGATGTCCAGCAGCGCCACCAGGTTCCCGGCCCCCGTGCCGAGCACCCGCGCCGCCTCCTCGAAGTCCCCGCGTTCCACCGCCGCCAGGCACAGCGCCTCCACGCACCCCCGGTTCCCGCACCCGCACACCGGCCCGTCCAGCTGCACGACCTGATGCCCGAACTCCCCCGCCCCGGTCCTGGCCCCCCGCCGCACCGCGCCCCCGAGCACGATCCCGCCGCCGAGCCCGGCCCCGAAGTGCAGATACGCGAACGACTCCGCCACCCCGCCGACCGCCAGACCCACCGCCGCCGCGTTCGTGTCCTTGTCCACCACCACCGGCACCCCGCCGAGCCCTCGCTCCAGCACCTCCCGGACCGCGAAGCCGTCCCACTCGGGGAACCCGGTGACCCGGTGCAGCACCCCCCGCGTGTGATCCAGCGGCCCGGGCAGCCCCACCCCCACGCCGACCAGGGTTCCCGCGTCCCCGAGCAGCGCCCCCACCTCACCGAGCACGCCCTCGACGACCGCCCGCTGCCCGGCCCGCAGCCCCAGCCCCGCGCGCCGCTCTGCCACCACCGCGCCGGTCAGATCGACCAGCACCACCCGCAGCGCGTCCCGGTCCAGATGCACTCCCACCGCGTGCCCGGCCTCCGGCACCAGCCGCAGCACGGTCCGCGGCTTGCCCCCCGTGGACGCCCGCCGCCCCGCCTCCGCGGCCAGCCCCTCCGCCCGCAACCGAGCCGTGATCTTGCTGACGGCCTGCGGGGTCAGCCCGATCCGCTCGGCCAGCTCGAGCCGGCTGATCCCGTCCGGACCGGCCGTGCGCAGCAGATCCAGCACCAGCGCGGTGTTGTGGCTGCGCAGGGCCGGCAGATTCACGCCCTGGGTCACCGGGTCACGTCCTTCGTGCTGCTCATAGGCCCATTCTCCCCACCGCTTGCACTTTGGCAACAGCGTTGCGAAAGTAGGAACCATGACTGGCACACCCCTCCGCACCGGCCTGATCGGCTACGGCCTCGCCGGCTCCGTCTTCCATGCCCCGCTGATCGCCGCGACCGAGGGCCTCACCCTCGACACGGTCGTCACCGCCAACCCGGAGCGGCAGGAGCAGGCCCGCGCCGAGCACCCGGACGTCCGGATCGCCGCGACCCCCGACGAGCTGTTCGCCCGCGCCGACGAGCTCGACCTGATCGTCATCGCCTCCCCGAACAAGACCCACGTCCCGCTCGCCACCGCCGCCCTGGAGGCCGGCCTCCCGGTCGTCGTGGACAAGCCGGTCGCGGGCACCGCCGCCGAGGCCCGCGAGCTCGCGGCGCTCGCCGAGGAGCGCGGACTGCTGCTGTCGGTCTTCCAGAACCGCCGCTGGGACAACGACTTCCTGACCCTGCGCAAGCTCATCGCCGACGGCGAGCTGGGTGACGTCTACCGCTTCGAGTCCCGCTTCGAGCGCTGGCGCCCCCAACTCAAGGGCGGCTGGCGCGAGTCGGGCGACCCGGCAGAGATCGGAGGTCTCCTCTACGACCTCGGCAGCCATGTCGTCGACCAGGCGCTCGTCCTCTTCGGCCCCGCCGCCTCCGTCTACGCCGAGACCGACGTCCGCCGCCCCGGCGCCGAGACGGACGACGACACGTTCATCGCCATCACCCACACCAGCGGCGTCCGCTCCCACCTCTACGTCTCCGCCACCACCGCCCAACTCGGCCCCCGCTTCCGGGTCCTGGGCTCCAAGGCGGGCTACGTCAAGCACGGCCTCGACCCCCAGGAGGCGGCCCTGCGCGAGGGCGAGCGCCCCGGCGCCGAGTGGGGTGTGGAGCCCGAGTCCCTCTGGGGCCGCGTCGGCTCCGGCGAGTCCCCGCTGACCGGCGGCGGACGCCCCGAACCGACCCTCCCGGGCGACTACCCCGCGTACTATGCGGCCGTGGCCAGGGCCCTTTCCGACGGCGGCGCCAACCCGGTGACCGCGCTGGAGGCGGCCGCCGCCCTCGACGTACTGGAGGCGGCCCGCCGTTCGGCCCGCGACTGTGTGGCGGTGACGCTGTGACGCACAACAACGGGATCACCCCGAAGTTCACCCCGGAGATCACCCCGACCATCGAGGAACTCCAGGCCCAGGAACGCCGCCTGGTCTTCCGGGAGTTCACCGAGGACGACGCCTGGCGCCTCGGCTCGCTCCTGGTGGAGATGGCCCGCGAGCGCCAGGCCCCGGTCGCCGTCGACATCCACCGCGCCGGCCAGCAGCTGTTCCACGCCGCGCTCCCCGGGGCCACCCCGGACAACGACGCGTGGATCGCCCGCAAGCGCCGGGTGGTGGAGCGCTACCACTCCTCGTCCTACCTGGTCGGCGCGCGGTCCCGCGCCAAGGGCACGACCTTCGAGGACTCCTCGCGCCTGGACCCGGACACGTACGCGGCACACGGCGGTTCCTTCCCGCTCACGGTGGAGGGCGTCGGCGTGATCGGCGCGGTGACGGTGTCCGGCCTGCCCCAGCTGGAGGACCACCGTTTCGTGGTGGAGGCGCTGGAGGAGTTCCTGGGTAAGTAGCACTTCCCCAGGGGCGCGGGGAACTGCGCGCCCAGCCACGGCCCGCCTGCGGATGACGGCCGTCCCGCAGTTCCCCGGCTCTCCCGGCGGAGCGCTACGCGTCCTTGAGCTCCTGCCGCTGCCGCCCCAGCCCCTCGATCTCCAGCTCCACCACATCCCCGGCCCGAAGGAACGGCTTCAGCTCGGGCTGCCCCATCGCGACCCCGGCCGGCGTCCCCGTGTTGATGACGTCGCCGGGGTACAGGGTCATGAACTGGCTGACGTAGCGCACGACTTCCCCCACCGGGAAGATCTGCTCCGCCGTGGTCCCGTCCTGCTTCAGCTCACCGTTCACCCACAGCCTCAGCGACAGGGCCTGCGGATCCGGCACCTCGTCGGCGGTCACCAGCCACGGCCCGAGCGGGTTGAACGTCTCGCAGTTCTTCCCCTTGTCCCAGGTCCCGCCCCGCTCGATCTGGAACTCCCGCTCGGACACGTCGTGCGCCACGGCGTACCCGGCGACATGCCCGAGCGCCGCCTCCGCGGACTCGAGGTACCGGGCCGTACGCCCGATGACGACGGCCAGCTCGACCTCCCAGTCGGTCTTCACCGACCCGCGGGGCACCAGCACGGTGTCATTCGGTCCTACGACCGTGTCCGCGGCCTTGAAGAAGATGACAGGCTCGGCGGGCGGCTCGGCCCCCGTCTCGCGGGCGTGGTCGTGATAGTTCAGCCCGATGCACACGACCTTCCCGATCCGCCCGACCGGCGGCCCGATCCGCAGCCCGGTCGCGTCCAGCGCAGGCAGCTGGCCGGCGACGGCACGGATGCGCCCCAAGGCCTCCTCGTCGGCGAGCAGCGGTCCGTCGATGTCCGGCACGACGCCCGACAGGTCCCGCAGAACCCCCTCGGCGTCGAGCAGCGCGGGCGTCTCCGCTCCCGCCGTACCGACTCGCAGCAGCTTCATGGTCACAATCTCCCTCGATCGCGGGGCGCCCGCCGACGTGTGCAGCCATCGGAGGACTGGTCGATCCTCCAAGCTCCGAGTCCAGTCCGCAATACCCGGTTCACGTACTGGACCGTAGGTCAGCGGTACAGAACCGCCCGCTCCACCGCCGCCCAGGTCGTACTGGTCACGACGTACAGCGCGGCGGCCAGCGGTACGACGGCCACGGTGATCAGCGTGAAGAAGGACATGAACGGCATCACCGCGCTGATCGCCCCGGCACCCGGGGTGTCGAGCGGCGCGCTGTCGGCCATGGTCGCCTTCGTCCGCCGGTAGTTGAAGACGGCGACCGCGCCGACGAGCACGAACAGCCCCAGGTACACGAGCCCGGCCGCCCCTCCCCCACTGACGCTGAGCGCGTCCGTCAGGCGCCCGCCGAGGGGCGCGGCGAGGAGCTGGTGGTCGAGGAGCTCGTTGGGGCGCCCGCCGATCTCCGAGCTGGAGAAGAGATGGAAGAGGAGAAAGAACGCGGGCGCCTGGCACAGCCCCGGCAGACACCCGGCCAACGGCGACACCTGGTGCTCGGAGTGCAGCTCCAGCACGGCCCGCTGAAGCTTCTCGGGGTTCTTGGCGTGCTTGCGGCGCAGCTCGGCGATCTTCGGCTGGAGCTCGGCGCGGGCCTTCTGCCCCCGGGCGGCGGCCCGGGACAGCGGATGCACGAGCAGCCGTACGAGCGCGGTGAACAGGACGATCGCGGCGGCCGCCGCGGAACCGTGGAACAGGGGCTGGAGCAGCTCCGCGAGCTGCTCGACAAGCTGGGCGAAAACAGACATGGGTGAGCCCTTCGGGTCTCGTCGTGCCGGGATACGGGAATGGCGGCATGACGACCCGCGCAGGGTCACTTGGGTGGCTGTGCTGCCCCTACGCGACGGTCGCCGAGAGGGCGAGACCAGGGGCTCGGGGCCGGGTGCGCCCCTTGGCGTCGGGGTCGCGTTGCGGCAGGAAGGCCGTACGGCGGTCCCGGTCGCGGATGGCCGTACGGACCCGGGTGGGCGGCACGGCGGGCGCGCAGCGCGCGGCGATGACCGAGCAGAGCGCGAGCGCGGACCCGGCGGCGGCGGTCGCGGCGAGGGCGACGGTCGCGAAGAGGCTGCCGGAGTCGAGCAGCAGGACGTCGAGGAAGAGGACGAGGAGAAGGGTGGGGAGGACGAGAGCGGGACGCGGACCGGCCCAGCGCTTGTTCATCGGCTTCCCTCCCCTCCCGGTTGCCCTTGTTATACCTCAACGCGCGCGCATCGAGAGAAGTGTCCCCCACACCACCAGCCGGTACCGGGACGTGAATTCGGGCGTGCAGGTGGTCAGGGTGACGTAGTACCCGGGCGCCCGGTAACCGCGCCCGGGGTGGACGAGGCTGCGGGGCACGGCCCCGATGACCCCGGTGTCGTGCGCGGAGGTCCGCGCGAGGGTCTGGTCGACGGCGTACGTGTACACGGCGGCCTGCGTCTCTACGACGATCTCGTCGCCCTTGCCGAGCCGGTCGAGCCGCCGGAAGGGCTCGCCGTGGGTGTTGCGGTGCCCGGCGAGGGCGAAGTTGCCGAGGTGGCCGGGCTGTTGGGTGCCGGGGTAGTGGCCGACGTAACCCTTGTCGAGGACGCCGGTCCTGCTGGTGCCTTCGGCGACGGGGACGCGGAGGCCGAGGCGGGGGATGGTGAGGATGGCGTAGGCGTGGGACCAGGTGGGGGGTGGTTCGGCGGGCGCTCCTTTGGAGGGAGTGGACGGCTCGGGAGTGCGGGTCGCCCGAGGGGAGGCCGGGGGTGAGCCCTGCTGGGGCTGGGCGGCGGTGTCCCACTCCCGCTCCAGCGCGGCGACCCCGCGCCGGGCCTCCGCCTTGGCCTCGTGGTTGGTCCACCAGAGCTGATGGACGACGAGGAGCAGCAGGACGAGGCCGACGGTGACGAGGAGTTCGCCGGCGGCCCAGAGGGCACGGTGGCGGAGTGCGCGCCGGCGGCGGGTGCTGTGCTGGACGACCCGCATGTGTGCGACCTCCTTTGAGCCCGCCTCCTTCACGGCGGGCCCGCACGATAGGGCGGCGGTGCCGAAGTCGCCAGAGTTCCAGGGCCGTTCGAGACTTCGTACACGGGTTTGAGAAAGGGCTGTCGCAACTCTCGACACGGCGAGGAGCCGGGCCCGATGCTTCCGAATGGCATGCACGGGTCACGAGCCGAGGCGGGCGGCGCCCTCGGCGACGAGCGAGGCGGAGAAGTCATGATCAGACGCAGAACTCTGCTGGCCGCGACGGGCGGAGCGGTCCTGGGCAGTGCGCTGGCGACCGGTACGGCACACGCGGACGCGACGATCGCGATCAACCCGGCCACGAGGTACGGCACTTGGGAAGGCTGGGGAACCTCGCTTGCCTGGTGGGGCAATGTCTTCGGCACCCGGGACGACTTCGCCGATCTCTTCTTCAGCAGCAAGTCGGTACGTACAACGGCACTTCCCTGCCCGGCCTGGGCCTGAACATCGCCCGCTACAACCTGGGCGCGTGCAGCTGGAACACGGTGAACGGCGAGACGATGGCCGAGTCGCCGAACATCCCGGGTTTCAAGCAGATCGAGGGCTACTGGCAGGACTGGACGAACGAGGACCCCGCCTCCTCCGCCTGGGACTGGACGGCGGACGCGGCACAGCGGGCGATGCTGGTGAAGGCGACCCAGCGCGGCGCGATCACCGAGCTGTTCGCCAACTCCCCCATGTGGTGGATGTGTTACAACCACAACCCGTCCGGCGCGGCGGACGGCGGCAACAACCTCCAGACCTGGAACCACCGCCAGCACGCCTCCCACCTGGCGGCGGTGGCCCTGTACGCGCGGACGAACTGGGGCGTGAACTTCGCGACGGTGGACCCCTTCAACGAGCCGGCGTCGAGCTGGTGGACGGCCACGGGCACGCAGGAGGGCTGTCACCTGGACCCGGCGGTGCAGGCGGCCGTACTTCCGTACATGAGGAGCGAGTTGGACAAGCGGGGCCTGACCGGGGTCCGTATCTCGGCCTCGGACGAGACGAACTACGACACGGCACGCTCGACGTGGGCGGCCTTCGGCGCGTCGACGAAGTCCCTGGTGTCCCAGGTGAACGTGCACGGCTACCAGGGCACGGGCGGCCGCAGGGACCTCCTGTACACGGACGTGGTGACGACGTCGGGCAAGAAACTGTGGAACTCGGAGACGGGAGACAGCGACGGCACGGGCCTGAGCATGGCCCGCAACCTCTGCTACGACTTCCGCTGGCTGCACCCGACGGCCTGGTGCTACTGGCAGGTCATGGATCCCTCGACGGGCTGGGCGATGATCGCGTACGACGCGAACACGCTCCAGCCGACGACCGTACAGCCGAAGTACTACGTGATGGCCCAGTTCAGTCGCCACATCCGCCCCGGCATGACGATCCTCGACACGGGCGTGAGCTACGCGGCGGCGGCGTACGACGCGAGCGCGCGCCGCCTGGTGATCGTGGCCGTGAACACGGCCACCACCGCCCAGACCCTGACCTTTGACCTGTCCCGCTTCACGACGGTGACGGGCGGCTCGGGAGGCGTGGTCCCGCGCTGGAACACGGTGACGGGAGGGGGCGACATGTACCGCGCGTACACGGACGTACACGTGGCCGGAAAGACGGTGAGCGCGCCCTTCGCGGCGGGCGCGGTACAGACGCTCCAGGTGGACGGGGTGACGATCTAGACAAGTGCGGGGAGCCCGAAAGGAGCCGTCGGGAGCCTTTGTCACCGCCGGGCAGTACGGTGTCGTGCATGCGCCCCGACACGCCTGCCGAGAACGTCGACCACACCGCCGAAGCGGCACGCCTGGAGCGGACCGCCGGCCTGTACCCCGAGGACGCCGAAGCCCTGCTGCTGCAGGCGGCGGCCCACCTGGAACTGGCCGGCGACCGCCCCGCCGCGAGCACCCTCTACGACCGCCTGCTGTCGTCCGACGGTTCCCTGGAGAGCCCGTACCTGGTCCGCGCCCTGAAGGCGTCGAACCTGTGGGAGTACGGCCATGAGGCGGAGGCCCGCGCGATCATCGAGGGAGTCCGGTCCGCGGCACCCCGCGACCCGGCGCCGTGGGTGATCGTGGCGGAGGCACTGGAGTCCCACGACGAGCTGGAGGCGGCGCAGGAGACGTTCACGGAGGGAGTGACGCTGCTCCTGGCGGACGTCCAGGAACCCCCGTACGCGACACACCCCCTGCTCTACGGCCGCCACCGGGTCCGCAGGATGCTGGGCGCGGCGCACGACGACTGGGACGTACTGGCGGACACCCTGCACGCCTCCCCGGTCTCCCTGGACGAACTCCACGACCCCAAGCGGGTGTGGTCCCTGGGCTCGAACAACCCGGCGGAACTGGAGGCGGAGATCTCCCGCCTGCGTGCCGAACTGGGCACCTACCGGGAGGCCTTGTCCCGTCCGTTCCCGGTGGCGGTCCTGCACTGGCCGGCGGAGGAACTGACGGAGCTGGTCGGGTCGTATCCCACGCTGGCGGATGAATACCCGTCCCACGAGACCCACTTGTCGACGATAGAGGCGTCCTTGAGGGAGTTGTCCTCCTCGGGCACCCCGAACCTGGGCATCGTCACCGGCACGGTCCCGTCGTACGAGGCCTTCGCGGCCTCGGAGGGCACGTCCCCGGGAGACGCGTCCCTGCTCCCCCAGTACGCGACGACACTGGCGGCACGGGGCCGAGCGGTGGAGTGGCCGCCGCAGCGGGGGGCGGGGTGCTGGTGCGGGTCGGGGCGGGCGTACGGCGCCTGCCACGGGGTGCTCTGAAACTCAGCCCGCCGAGGCCTCGACGGCGGCGGCAACGTCGTCGAGGTCCTTGGCGATGGCCCGGCTGACGGCCCGGGCCCCGAGTCCCCCCAGCACCTTGGCAAGCACCCCGGCGAGTCCCCCACCGGTGGTCACACCAGTGAACGTCATACGCACCAGGGTCGCCCCGCCCCCCGCCGCTTCGAGCGCCCACTCCGACACGTACCGGCTGCCATGCGACTCGGCCTCCACGACATACCGCTCGGGCGGCTCACAGACGGTCACCCACATCTCCTCGGTGGCGTCCTTCCCGAACATCCGCCGAGTCTCCCGCCACCGAGTCCCGACCCGAAACTCCCCCGGGGTAAGCACCTCGACCTTGGAGACTCCACTGAGCACGCGCTCCATACCGCGAAGATCAGTGATCGCGGCCCACACGACCTCCTGACCTGCGGCGATACGCCGCTCGACGACGACGGTTCTACTGGTCATGGCTCCATGAAAGCAGCAGGCACGGACGACCGCCCGGTGGCGGTGGATGGACGCACAAAGGCTGTCGGTAGCACCTGCTAGAACAGAGCCACTGCTGTACGTGAGGGATTGGGGAAACAGCGTGGCGCAGCCGGGGGACCTGTCACAGCCTGTCGCGGGTGTTTACGAGGAACTCGTCACCCAACGCATGCAGGACCAGATAGAGCAGCTGAACGCAGCGGGGTGGAGGGCCATCGATGATGAGGTGAGCGAGGAATCGTCACCTCACGTCATCGCCCGATACATCAGCGAAGCCGTTAGTCGCCGACTCAGCCAGCTCCCCCCAGACAAGCGCGTCGCAGCAGCCAACCAGATCATCGAGGCACTCGCAGCCGGCCCTGGGACCAGCGAGGATGCGGAGCTCATCGCAGATGGGCCGCGCCAACTCCTCGCCCTCGCCGAGAAGGAGGCTCCTGGGGTCTACGCGATACGCCCGCTCACACCCCTCTCGGAGACTGCCCTCATCACGAACTCACCTGAGGATCCGAGCCTCGGAAGTGAGTTGCGCGCTGAGCTGGCGACCGCAGACCGCATCGATCTGCTCTGCGCCTTCGTCAAGTGGTACGGACTACGCGTGCTCGAGGATGCGCTCCGCGCCGCCAAGGAGCGCGGCATCCCCATTCGCGTCATCACGACCACTTACATCGGCGCGACCGACCGCCACGCCCTTGATCGGCTCGTTCGCGATTTCGGCGCCCAGGTCAAGGTCAACTACGAGACCCGCTCAACACGCCTTCACGCAAAGGCCTGGCTGTTTCGCCGACAGAGCGGCTTCGATACGGCATACGTCGGTAGCTCTAACCTCTCGAAGGCAGCGCTGCTGGACGGCCTGGAATGGAACGTACGCCTATCGTCGGTGGCTACTCCAGTAGTGCTCAAGAAATTCGAGGCCACCTTTGATGCGTACTGGAACGACATCGCCTTTGAGCCCTACGATCCGGACCGCGACGCCCGCAAGTTGGATGAAGCCCTGGGTCTGGCGGGCGGCTCACCGACCGCCCAAGACGCCAAGATCAGTCTCTCGGGCTTGGAGGTCAGGCCCTACGCGCATCAGGCTGACATGCTGGAGCGGCTGCGCGTCGAGCGTGAGGTCCGCGGCCACCGACACAACTTGCTTGTTGCCGCGACCGGTACAGGCAAGACCGTGATGGCCGCCCTGGATTATCGCAATCTGTTCAAGCAGGCGGACACCAAGCAGTACCCGCGGCTGCTCTTCGTAGCACACCGCAAAGAGATCCTGAAGCAGTCGCTACGAAAGTATCGCGAGGTACTTGACGACGCGTCCTTTGGAGAAGTGCTCTTCAGTGGAGAGCTGCCACGGGACTGGAAGCATGTATTTGCCAGTGTCCAGTCGCTGACTGACCAGCGACTGGAGCAATTCGACCCGGAGCACTTCGACATCATCGTCGTCGATGAATTCCACCATGCCACCGCGGCGACGTACCGAAGAGTTCTCAACCACTTTAAGCCGAAACAGCTACTCGGCCTGACCGCCACTCCCGAGCGCGCGGACGGGCTCAACGTGCAGGACGAGTTTTTCCAGGGCCGGATCGCCGCCGAGATGCGACTCTGGGAGGCCCTTGATAACGACCTCCTCTGCCCGTTCCACTACTTCGGTGTACCGGACGGCACTGATCTCACACGTCTCAACTGGCGCTCGGGGACCTATGATCAGAGCCAACTCGGCGACTTGTTCTCTGCCGACCATGCTCGAGCTCGCATCGTGCTCAAGCAGGTGCAAGACAAGGTATCTGACCCTATGCGCATGCGCGCGCTCGGCTTCTGCGTCACCAGGAAGCACGCTCATTTCATGGCAAAGTGTTTCCGAGATGCAGGCTTGAATGCTGAAAGCTTGGACAGTGATTCGAAGCCTGAGGTTCGTGATCGAGTGCTCTCCCAGCTCAAGACTGGAGAGATTCAAGTCATCTTCTCGGTAGACCTCTTCAATGAAGGCCTGGACATCCCCGACGTCGATACGCTGCTCCTGCTACGACCGACAAACAGCGCGACGGTCTTCCTTCAGCAACTGGGCCGAGGCCTACGTCGCACAGCAGACAAGCCTGTGCTCACCGTGCTTGATTTCATCGGCCAGCATCGTGCCGAGTTCCGGTTCGAGGAACAGTTCCGCGCGATGACGAACTTGTCGCGGAACCGGCTACTTGAGCACGCCGAGCACGATTTTCCGCTGCTGCCATCGGGTTGCCAGATTATCCTCGAAGGCAAGTCCAAAGACCTTGTGCTGGACAACATCCGCACCCAGATCAAGGCGAATGTTCAAACTCTCGCCAAAGAAGTCAAGGCCTTCAATACGCCACTCCTCGGCGACTACCTCAGGGAGAGCCGTCGCGAGATCAGGGAGTTGTATAAGTCAAGCAACTCGTGGACTTCAGTCCTACGCCGCGCTGGCTTGTCCGACCTGCCCGAGGTAGCCGGCGAAGAGGAACTACTGAAGCGCGTGCATGCCTTCTTGCATGTAGATGATCTAGAGCGCGCAGAGGCTTACACCAGTCTCCTGAGCGATGACGCGCCAACATACGAGTCCCTGAATTCAAAGAACAGAACGTATGCACGGATGCTCTTCTTCAATCTGTGGGACAAGGCTGGCGGCTTCCACTCATACGAGCAAGGACTTGAATCACTCCGTGAACAGCGTGCCCTACGTAGCGAACTACGGCAGGTCCTTAAGCATGTGATGGAGCAGGCCGACCACTTCCCCCTCCCCCTTGAGGGCCCGCACGCGCACATCCCTCTGAAAATCCACAGCTCATACAACCGCTCGGAGATTTTGGCCGCGCTCGGTGTCGCCCGACTGGGCGGTCAGATGCCCGGATCCTTTGCGCAGGGCGTTTTGTGGGACCAGCCAAATGAAACGGACGCATTGCTGATCACGCTTGAGAAGAATGAAAAAGACTTCTCGCCCACTGTCCGGTATAAGGACTATGCCCTGAGCCCCTCCCTGTTCCACTGGGAGTCGCAGAGCACGACCGCTGACACCTCTCCAACGGGGCTGCGATACCAGCAGCACGCTCAACGCGGAAGTCATGTGCTGATGTTCATGCGGCGTTATAAGGACACCGACATCGGCAAGGCCCAGCCGTGGATGCTCCTCGGCCCGGCGACCTATGTCAGGCACGAGGGAAGCAAGCCGATGGCCATCACCTGGCAACTTCACCATGAACTACCCGCGGACGTGTGGTCGTATTCGACCATCACCACTGGATAGCCACCTCAGGCTCAGACAACTGTGAACTAGCTGATGGGCTGTTGTGGGTTACGCACGATCTCTCCAGCCCTCTGCAGGAAGGTGTTGTGAGCTTCCGCCATTTCTTCTCTAGCATGGTCAAACCTGGACCAAGCTGTGGTCGAATCCGCGGCGCTCACGCTCGCAACACGCAGCAGGGAACCTACTGCTGCTATCGACTTGCCGGCCAGTTCGTAAGCCAACTGTTGCGCCTCACTCGGTCCCCACAGCGCCAACTGGCTTGTTTTCGCCTGCAACTCGAGCGTGCGCTCCCCCAACTCCCGCCTGGTTTCACCCTCAAGCCCAACGCCATTGCGCACCTCGGGCGCGATACGGGCGAGTGCATCATCAAGCGCGGCAAAAGCCGTAAACAGAGCAGCAAAGGACTGATGTCGCTGACTGCGCACCCACTGCCAGTGTTCTGCCGCCGCCTGTCCATGCACCTGTGCCAGCGCAGCTTCGACTGCCTTACGTCCGCCCGCTTCTGCCCCACTCTTGGCATACCTGCCGGCGATCACAGCGCCGATGACTGCAGATGCAAAAGCAATAACGCCCGCGATGACCGTCCCCGTCGCCTCACTCATCACATCATCCTCGCGCTAACCTCTTCGCATGACAACTCCCTCTCCCAGCATCGAGCCTGGCGAAATCCTCACCCGTAAGCAGATCCATCCCGTGCTCGGCGGTAGCGGGTACGCCGGCATTTGTCCAGCAGTGGAGAAACGCAACGTCCTCCTCTTCTCCGACAGTTCAACCGGTAAGCGCTACGGGTACCGCGACGGTTGGCTCGCCGAGGACGACGAGTTAGGTCCCGTATTCACGTACACCGGAACCGGAAAGCAGGGCCACCAGGTCTTCGAGGGCGGAAATACCGCCATACGAGATCACGCCAAGAAGGGACGTACCCTGCATCTGTTTGTCGCCGTAGGGAAGGTGCCAGGGAGCGACACGCGAACGCACAGATACATAGGTGAGTTTGCACTGGATGAACGCAAGCCATATGAAATGCGGGAAGCGAAGGATGAATCAGGCGAAGACCGCAACGTCATAGTCTTCCGGCTGCGCCCCATCGGCCGATACATCCGCGAGGATGCCGATACTCTGCCCGTAGCACCCGTTTCCCGGTCGCGATTTAACCTCACTGCTGGCCGCCTCACCCGAGCAGCGCGGCGTCAGGATCGCGAGCGCCGACGTCAAACTGCTGTCGATCAAGTAGCAGCAACCCGGGACGACCTGGCGGACGACTTTGAGGATCGTCAGGTCGCAGCGGGGCAAACGATGGGGCAACTGGACCTGTCGATGCGAAACTCAACCTCTCGGCTGATGCTCGAGCTCTACAACCCAACAACCAACACGGTGTTTGAGCCGACGGGTAGCGCGGCAATCGAGTCAATCAATCAAGCCTTCGCTCATCTTCTCTACGCACGGCGTTACTTGAATGAAATCCACCATGATCAGCCACTGCACCTCATGGTGCTCGCACCAGCGCGCCCGCGTGATGATCTCTGTGAGCTACTTGCTGAACACGGTATAGGCCTCGTATACCGCAACGACGCTGGCAACTTCTCTGAGTTCGGCCGAGAGGCCAACAACTCAAGCCTCGCGCCACAATTCTTCCGCTGTGTGGATTGTCCCCGACCCACACAACACGCACTTTGAGATCGTCGAAGCAGCATCTGCGACAAGCCTGGGCGGCCGTGCGATGGTCCGTACAGCCCCCGCGGTGGCCGGGGTGCCACAGACTCGCACCCCGGCCATCCGCCAAGCGTCAGAGCTGGCCCGACTCCGAGATCGTGATCTTGGCCGACGTGGTGCCGCTCTGGGAGCCCAGGGACTCGATCTTCTTGACGAGCGCCATGCTCGACTCGTCCGCGACCTCGCCGAAGACGACGTGCTTGCCGTTCAGCCAGGGCGTCACGATCGTCGTGATGAAGAACTGGGAGCCGTTGGTGTTCGGGCCCGCGTTGGCCATGGAGAGCAGGCCCGGGCGGTCGTGCTTGAGCTGGAAGTTCTCGTCGGCGAACTTCTCGCCGTAGATGCTCTTGCCGCCCGTGCCGTTGCCCGCGGTGAAGTCGCCGCCCTGGAGCATGAACTCCGGGATGACACGGTGGAAGGAGGAGCCGGCGTAGCCGAAGCCCTTCTCGCCCGTGGCCAGGGCACGGAAGTTCTCAGCCGTCTTCGGGACGACGTCGTCGAAGAGGTTGAAGGTGATGCGCCCCTCGGGCTTGTCGTTGATGGTGATGTCGAAATAGACCTTGGTCGTCATACCCCCCATCCTGCACCCTCCGGCCCGCCGCCACCGTCGCAGGGTGCAAAAGACGAGGTCACCGTGTCTCTCCGGCGGCCCTCCCGAGGTGCTCGGCCAGGAATTGCCGCACCTCCGCATGCACTCGCTCCGGCTGGTCCAGGTGTACGTCGTGGGCGGCGGCCGGGATCGTGCGCAGAACCGTCGTCGGACGCGTCGCCGTCATCTTCCGGGCCTCCTCCTCCGGCATCCAGCCGTGCTCGCCCCGGAGCAGCAGCGTGGGGGTCGTCATACCGCGCCACTCCTGCCAGTAGTCCCTCCTCGTCAGGTCCGTGATCATCGCCACCATCACGTCCCGGTCCACCCTCGGCCACCAGCCGTCCGCCCGTTCCTCCAGGCCCCTCGCCCATGCCTCGTGGCCCAGGAAGTCCGTGGCCGACTCCAAGGACTCGAACGGCTTCGGCCAGCTGTCCAGCCACCTGCCTATCTGCGCAGGCGTGTCCTCGGGGGTACGTTCCGGGCCCGCCTCGATCAGCACCAGCGCCGACACCAGGTCCGGGCGGGCCGCCGCCAGCAGCATCGCCGTATGGCCGCCCAGGGACTGGCCGATCACGGTCACGGAGTCCAGTGACAGGTGGTCGGTCAGGGCCTCCGCGTCCCCTGTGCACGCCTCCCTGGTCACCGTCGGCGGGCGGCGCGTGCTCGCGCCGTGGCCGCGGGCGTCGTACGTCACCACGCGGTGGCCCTCGGAGCGCAGGCGGGTCGTCAGGTCGTCCCACTCCCCCTGGTGGCCCGCGAGGCCGTGCAGGAGCAGGATCGCCGCCGGGGCGTCGTGCGGGCCATGGTCGCGGTACGCGATGCGCGTGCCGTCGGGGGTGGTGAAGTGCTGGTGCAACAGGGTCACGCCGGTGCTCTCCGCTTCTCTCCGGGGCTTGAGTGATCGTCGAGCCCGACGATTAGCCTCTTCCCATCAGGCACGCAAGCCGATCAGGCAGGCAAGCCCATCAGGCACCTAGGCCGATCAGGCAGGCAACCAGGAGGCAGGCAGACATGGCGAAGATTCCCAGCTCGGTCATCGCAGCGGGCGGGCTCGTCGGCGGGTACGGCGTGGCCCGGTGGACGAAGAAGCGTCCGCTGGGCGGGGCCGTGCTGGCCGCCGCCGGGGCGGCCGCGGCGCAGCAGTGGCGGCAGCGGGCGGGCGGACCGGCCGCGGGCGCGCTGACGGCCGCCTACGTCGCCGCCTTCGCCGGCTCGCACCCGCTGGCCAAGAAGGTCGGCGCCTGGCCGGCCGTGTTCGGCGTCGCCGGCGCCGTGGCGCTCGCCTCCTGGGCCGTGGCCGACCGCAACGCCTGACGCCGGGCGCTGACGCCTGACGCCGGCACCGAGCCCAGGGCTCAGCGCCCAGCACCCAGGGCTCAGCGCACGTGCGTCAGCACATTCACCACCCGCCCGTTCGGATCGCGGACGAAGAAGCGGCGTACGCCCCACTCCTCGTCCCGCAGCTCCCGTACGATCTCCGCGCCCGTGGCCAGGACCTGGGCGTACACGGTGTCCACGTCCTCGACCTCCACGCTGAGGTCGGGGACGACCGGGCCGGTGCGTTCCTCGGTGAAGAAGCTGATCTGGGCCGTGGGGTTGGCCGGTGAGGCCAGGGTCGCCACCCAGCCCATGTTCATGACCTCCTCGAAGCCGAGCAGGCCGTAGAAGGCGCGGTTCGTGTTCAGCGCCTCCGGTGAGCCGACCTCGATGTTGGGGACGATCCTGCGGACGGTCATCTACGGCCCTTCCGTTTCCCATGTCCCGTTACCGGGTGCGGTTTCTGTTGTCCCCACCCTTCCCCGCGTCTCCTCCCCGTGCTGACCCCACGACGACAGCGGCGTTCACGCGGGAGGCCCGTCCCACCCCGCCGCCGGGACCGGGTCCGGGGCAGGGCGGGGCGGCCGGTCGGGCGGCGGAGTGACTCAGCCGAACATGCCGGGCTGGTAGTCCCCCGCGGGCTGCTGGACCATGACGTTGAACCGGTTGTACGTGTTGATCAGCGCGATCATGGCGACCAGCGCCGCCAACTGCTCCTCGTCGTAGTGCTTGGCGGCGTTCTCCCAGACCGCGTCCGGCACGCCGCCCGCCGCGTCGGCGATGCGGGTGCCCTCCTCGGTCAGTTCCAGCGCGGCGCGCTCCGCCTCGGTGAAGACCTTGGCCTCGCGCCAGGCGGCGACCAGGTGGAGGCGCTGCGGGGTCTCCCCGGCCGCGGCGGCATCCTTGGTGTGCATGTCGGTGCAGAAACCGCAGCCGTTGATCTGGCTGGCGCGGATCTTCACCAGCTCCAGGGTGGCGTCCGGCACCGCCGAGTCCGACACCGCCTTGCCGGCGGAGTTGATGTGCCGGAAGACCTTGGCGAGGACGGGGTTCTCGAAGAGGTTGAGGCGGGCTTCCATGGCGGGCTCCTTGGCCGTCGTAGGTGCTTGCACCCCTATGACGGGACGGCCCGCACGCGTGTGACACGGTCGCATGTGACCTGAGTCACCCGGGAGTTGGGGCCCGCTCATGCCACCTTGTGCGAGGCCTTGGCGCCCACCGCCGACAGCGGCGTCGCGATGTCCTCCAGCGACCGCCGTTCCGCGCGCACCGCGAGGAACGCCGCAACCAGGCCCGCCGCGCACATCAGCCCGGCGCCGATCTGGAAGGCGAGCACGGTGTCCCCGACGACGCCCGACTCCGTGAGGTCCGCGAAGATCAGCGGGCCGCTGATGCCACCGGCGGCGGTGCCGAGGGCGTAGAAGAAGGCGATGGCCATCGCCCGGGTCTCCATCGGGAAGACCTCGGAGACGGTCAGGTACGCGCTGGAGGCGCCGGCCGAGGCGAAGAAGAGCACCGCGCACCAGCAGGCCGTCAGGGTCGACGCGCTCAGCGAGCCGCGGTCGAAGAGCCAGGCCGTGCCGAACAGCAGCACGCCGGAGAGCAGATAGGTCGAGCTGATCATGACGCGGCGGCCGACCGTGTCGAAGAGCTTGCCGAGCAGCAGCGGGCCGAGGAAGTTCCCGGCGGCGATGACGGCGAAGTAGTAGCCGGTGCGGCCGGGCGGGACGTCGTAGAAGGTCGTCAGGATTGCGCCGAAGCCGAAGGTGATGGCGTTGTAGAGGAACGCCTGGCCGATGAAGAGGGAGAGGCCGAGGGTGGCGCGGCGCGGGTACTGCCCGAAGACCGTGCGGGCGATCAGGCCGAAGCCGATGCTCTTGCGCTGCTGGATGGTGATCTCGCCGCTCGGGGGCGGCAGCGGCTCGCCCTTCTCCCGCTCGATCTCGCGCTCGACCTGCGTCACCAGTTCCTCGGCGTCCTCGCCCCGGCCGTGGATGAACTGCCAGCGTGGACTCTCCGGGACATGGCGGCGTACGAGCAGGATGACCAGGCCGAGGACGACACCGAGGGCGAAGCTCAGCCGCCAGCCGAGGTCCTTGGGGAAGATCGCGGTGTCCAGCATCACGATGGACAGCAGGGCGCCGCCGACCGCGCCGAGCCAGTAGCTGCCGTTGATGATCAGGTCGACGCGGCCCCGGTAGAGGGAGGGGATCAGCTCGTCGATCGCCGAGTTGATGGCCGCGTACTCGCCGCCGATGCCGAAGCCGGTGAGGAACCGGAAGAGGAAGAACCACCAGGACTCGAAGGACAGGGCGGTCATCGCGGTCGCCGCCAGGTACACGGCGAGCGTCACCATGAACAGCTTCTTGCGGCCGTAGCGGTCGGTGAGACGGCCGAAGAAGAGGGCGCCGACGCAGGCGCCGGCCACGTACAGCGCGGCGGCGAGGCCCGTGACCTGGGCGGAGGTGATGTCGAGGCCGCTGCCCTCCTCGGCGAGGCGGCCGGCGACATTGCCGACGATGGTGACTTCGAGGCCGTCCAGGATCCAGACGGTGCCCAGGCCGATCACGATCATCCAGTGCCAGCGCGACCACGGCAGCCGGTCCAGGCGGGCCGGTACGGCGGTGGTGACGGTACCGGTGGATCCCGGCACCGGCTCGGACGCTGCTGCTGTCATGGGCACGGCTCCCTCCGGACGAGCGGACCCCGTCCCGTGTGCCCCGCCCAGCAGGGGTTACGCCCCGAGCGCCCGCGACACCCTTCAAGGCTCACGCCCCGAGCGCCCGCGACACCCTTCAGGGCCTACGCCCCGAGCGCCCGCGACACCGTGTAGATCAGCAGTCCGGCCAGCGAGCCGACGACCGTGCCGTTGATCCGGATGAACTGCAGGTCTCGGCCGATGTGCGCCTCGATCTTCCGGGTCGTGTGCTCGGCGTCCCAGCCCGCCACGGTGTCCGTGATCAGGGAGGTGATCTCCTTGCGGTAGGTCGTGACGACGTACACCGCCGCGCCCTCCACCCAGCTGTCGACCTTGCTCTGGAGCTTGGGCTCCACGGCCATCCGCGCGCCCAGCGACAGCAGCGAGGCCCGCAGCCGCAACCGCAGCTCGCTGCGCTCGTCCTCGGCCGCCGAGACGATCATGGAGCGTACGGCGGTCCAGGCGGAGGCGATCAGGTCCTGGACCTCGCCGCGGCCGAGCACCTCGCCCTTGAGCCGCTCGACGCGCGCCCGGGTGTCGGTGTCGGACTGGAGGTCGGAGGCGAAGTCGGTGAGGAAGCGGTCGAGGGCGCCACGGGCCGGGTGGGAGGGCATGTCGCGCATCTCGGTGACGAAGCGCAGCAGTTCCTTGTAGACGCGCTCACCGACCCGCTTGTCCACGAAGCGCGGGGTCCAGCCGGGCGCGCCGCCCTGGACGGCGTCCATGACCTGCTCGTCGTGCAGGACCAGCCAGTCGTGCGCCCGGGAGACGACGAGGTCGACGACCCGCTTGTGGCCGCCGTCGGCCACCACCTTCTCCAGCATCTTGCCGATGCCGGGCCCGATCTCCTGTGCGTCGGCCCGCCGGGTGATCGCCTCGCCGACGACCGCCTGCACGTCCTGGTCCCGCAGCACGGTCAGCGCGCCGCGCAGCGCGGCCGACAGCTCGGCGGTGACCCGGTCGGCGTGCTCGGGGTCGGCGAGCCAGGCGCCGAGCCGGCTGCCGATGCCGACGGTGCGCAGCCGCTGCCGTACGACGGCCTCGGAGAGGAAGTTCTCGCCGACGAACTCGCCCAGGGAGACGCCCAGCTGGTCCTTCTTGGTCGGGATGATCGCGGTGTGCGGGATGGGGATGCCTAGGGGGTGGCGGAAGAGGGCGGTGACGGCGAACCAGTCGGCCAGCGCGCCGACCATGCCGGCCTCGGCCGCCGCCGCGACATAGCCGGCCCAGGCGCCGGCGCCCTCGTTCGACGCCCACTTGGCGAGGACGTAGATCAGCGCCACGAAGAGCAGCAGGCCGGTCGCGGTGAGCTTCATCCGGCGTACGCCGCGCTGTTTTTCCTCGTCGGCGGCGCTGAAGGTGGTCATCGCGCGGACGGCGGAGGCGGGGACGCCCTTGCCCAGCCCTCCGGTGCCCGTCCCTCCGGCGGGATCCAGTGGTGCTCCGGCAGGGTTGGACCGGGCCCCGGCAGGGTTCGCCGGAGTGCCCCGCCGGGCATGCTGCCCTACGTCCGCCTCTTCCGTTTCGCCTGTTTTCGATCGTTCCATCCGCTCCACCCGTTCACACTCCCCGTACATATTGTCCCTTCCTGACCGACTCCTGGAACGAAACGAGAGTTCCCGGCGTCTGTCCGGTGGGGGGAGCACCATGGGGAACTCCACGGCCCAATGGGGGGTCTGTTCAGGCCCTCCCTGCCTCATGACGCATCATGAGGTGATCACATCGGAGCCTCGGGCTCCCATTGCCCGAGGAGACACGCACCGCATGACCAGGCGTCACGGTTATGCCCTGCTTTCCGCCATCGTCGCCCTGATCGTGGGCCTGTCCGCGGCGATCTACGTAGGAGTCGCCGCCGACGACGGCAGCGGCCAGGAGTCCACCCTGGCCAGCGGGAACACCCCGCGCAACCCCGCCGCACCGGTCTCCACCGGCACCTGGGTCGGCACCTGGTCGACCTCGCCGGCCGCCGCCGAGCCGGGCACCGAGACGGAAGGGCTGGCGGGACGCTCGGTCCGCAACGTCGTCCACACCAGCGTCGGTGGTACGAGTGCCCGCATCACGCTTTCCAATCTCTACGGCACGTCCCCGCTGACGATCACGCACACCTCGATCGCCGTGGCGGCGGGCAGCGACACCGCGGCGGCCGTGACGCAAACGATGCGCCGGCTGACCTTCGGGGGCAACACGACGGTCGTGATCCCGCCCGGCGGGCAGGTCATGAGCGACGCGGTCCGCGTCGGCGTCCCGGCGAACGCGGACGTGCTGGTCACGACGTACTCCCCGACCCGCTCCGGCCCGGTCACCTACCACCCGCACGCCCGTCAGGCCTCCTACGTCGCCCAGGGCGACCGCACCGAGGACGTGACCGGGGCGGCGTTCACGGAGGAGGTGGGGTACTGGCGCTATCTGACGGCGCTGGACGTGCTGAGCAAGGACTCGGACGGCACGGTGGTCGTCCTGGGCGACTCGCTGACCGACGGGATCACCTCCACGTCGGGGGCCAACCGCCGCTGGACGGACGTGCTGTCGCAGCGGCTGCGCACGGCGGTCGCGGCCGGGGAGAGGCTGCCGCGCTACAGCGTGGTGAACCAGGGGATCAGCGGCAACCAGATCCTGGTCGGAGGGCTCGGGCGGCCGGCGGACAACCCGAGCGGCCTGGACCGCTTCGGCCGGGACGTCCTGAACCGCACGAACGTCAAGGTCGTGGTCATCGCCCTGGGCGTCAACGACATCCTCCGCAACCCGCAGGTGGCGGACCCGGAGCGCATCCTGGAGGGCCTGCGCGTCATGGTCCGCCAGGCGCACGCGCGGGGCCTGAAGGTGATCGGCGCGACGCTGATGCCGTTCCAGGGACACCGCGGCTATACGGCGGAACGCGAGGCGGTGCGCCAGCGGATCAACGCGGAGATCCGCTCCGGCGGGGTCTTCGACGGCGTCGCCGACTTCGACGAGGCCCTGCGGGACCCGTACAACCCCCGCAAACTTCGCGCCGACTACGACTCGGGCGACCACCTGCACCCCAGCGACCGGGGCTACGAGCAGATGGCGGAGTCCTTCGACCTGAAGACCCTGAAGGGCTCGGCGCCGGCAGAGCTGTGACCGGCCGACCGGCCCCGTCAGTCCTCCTCGTCCCCCCGCCGCTCGTGCAGCGCATGGCGCGACGCCTTGCGCTGCAGTTTCTCCTGGCGGCGTTCCTCGCGGAGTCGTTGGCGTTCCGCCTTGGTGACCTTGCGTTCCACGCCCACGCCGCCCCAGAAGGCGAAGCCGGTGATGATCACGCGGGGGGCGTCGGGGTCGCCGGGGACGCCGTCCTCGGACTGGTCGAAGCCGCCCATGATGCCGATCCCGCGGGTCGCCACCTCGACGCCGGGCGGCACGATCACGTTCAGGCCGCCCATGATCGCCACGCAGTTGATCACGATCTCGCGGTCCGCGAAGTTCGCCTCGCGCAGGTCGATCTCCCCGCCGCCCCAGAAGGCGAAGCAGTTGAAGCGGCGCGGGGCGGTCCAGCGGCCCTTGCGCTCGAAGCCGGACATCACCGCGATCCCTAGCGTGGAGGAGCCCTCGCCGCCCGTGATGCGGCTCGCCCAAGCGCCGTTCCCCTCAGGGCCCTTGACCAGGTTCACGGAGCCCGCCACCGGCAGGTCGCGGGTGAGCGGGGTCAGCTCCCCGTACGTCCGGGCCTGGTAGGCCGCGTCCAGCCGTTCCCCGAACTCCTCCATGTCGAGCCGCCCCTCGGCGAGGGCTTCCCGCAGGATGTCGGCGACCCGCTCACGGTCGGCGTCGGATGCTCGAAGCTCAGGGAGTTCTTCGGTCATGCGTTCAGCCTACGAGTTCCAGAGGCCCGGCACTATGCGGTCGCCGCGTCCGCGCCGGGTCGTCGACGGCCCTGCTGCGCCGTCGCCTTGCCCGTGCGGTCCACGGCCCCCGCACCACGCCGTTTTCCTGCCCGCGCGGTCCACCGCCCCCTCAGAACACCTCCGCACTACGCCCTCGCCCTGTCCGCGTACATCCGCGCGATCACCGCCTCGATGTCCGGCTCGCGGACCGAGAGGTCGACCAGGGGGTACTCCGCCGCGATCCTGGCCACGAGGCCCGCCGCCGACTCCCCCGCCGGGAACGCCAGCCACTGCCTCGGCCCCTCCACCTTCACCACCCTCGCCGACGGGCCCGCCTCGATCGGCGGCAGCTCCCGTTCCAGGTCCACCACCAGGGTGCGCTCGCCGCCGCCCGCCTCGTGCAGGCCGGTGAGCGGGCCGTCGTAGACCATCCGCCCGTGGTCGATGACCATCACCCGGGAGCAGAGCTGCTCGATGTCCTGGAGGTCGTGCGTGGTCAGCAGCACCGTCGTCCCCCGGTCGGTGTTCAACTCCCGCAGGAACTCACGGACCTTGGCCTTCGAGATCACGTCCAGGCCGATCGTCGGCTCGTCCAGGTACAGCACCTCCGGGTCGTGCAGCAGCGCCGCCGCGATGTCCCCGCGCATCCGCTGGCCCAGGGAGAGTTGCCGTACCGGGACCTCCAACAGGCCCTCCAGCTGCAGCAACTGCACACACCGGTCCAGGTTCTCCCGGTAACGGGCCGCCGGGATCCGGTACATGCGGTGCGCCAGCCGGTAGGAGTCGATGAGCGGCAGGTCCCACCACAGCGTGGTGCGCTGGCCGAAGACCACGCCGATCCGGTGCGCGAGGCGCTTGCGCTCCCGCGAGGGATCGATCCCCGCGACCCGCAGCCGCCCTCCGCTCGGCGTCAGAATCCCGGTCAGCATCTTGATCGTCGTCGACTTGCCGGCGCCGTTCGGACCGATGTAGCCGACCATCTCGCCCCGCGCCACCGTGAAGGAGATCGAGTCGACCGCCCGCACCCGCCGCCGCTCCCGCTTCAGGAACCCCGTCTTCCTGCGCACGTCGAAGACCTTCTCGACGCCGTCCAGTTCGATGAACACCTCGCTCCTCAGCTCCCCGTACTCCGATACGACCGCAGCCCCGCCCGCCAGGCGAGCCCCGCGAGGCCGCAGAACCCCGCCGCGACCACCGGCGGCGCGAAGGCGGCCCACTCCGGCAGGTCCAGCGGATAGGGCCGCCCCAACACATAGGCCGCCGGTACCCAGTTGACGAAGGCGAGCGGCAGCACGAAGGTCACCCCGCGCAGCAGCTCCGTCCCGAACACGGTCGGCGGATACTGCAGCAGCGTGCCGCCGCCGTAGGTGAACGCGTTCTGCACCTCGGCCGCGTCCTGCGCCACGAACTGGAAGGCCGACCCCGCCACGAACACCGAGCCGAAGATCACCGCGCCGCTCGCCACCATCACCGGCACCAGCAGCACCTTCGCCACCGTCCAGTCGACGTCCACCGCGAACAGTGCCCAGCCCAGCACCGCCGTGCTCTGGGCGACCCGGCCCAGGCGGCGCAGCGGGAAGCGGTCGGCGCCCACCTGGGCAAGCACCGGCGCGGGCCGTACCAGCAGCGTGTCGAAGGAGCCGTCGCGGATCCGGGCGCCGAGCCCCTCCACCGAGCCGAGCAGCAGGTCGGCGAGGCCGAAAGCGGTGCCGCACAGCCCGTACAACAGGGCGACCTCGGGCAGGGTCCAGCCGCCGAGCGAGTCGACCTGCGAGAACATCAGCAGGATCGCGACGAAGTCCATCGCGGTGATCAGCAGATTGCCGATCACCGTGAGCACGAAGGACGTGCGGTAGGTCATCGACGCCCTGATCCACATCCCGGCGATCAGCCCGTACGCCCGCACGCCCTCGGTCAGCCGGGAGCCCGCGAACGGCGAGTGGCCCTCAGACGGCCCGGAGCCCCCGGTCAGCCGCGAGCCCCCGGTCAGCCGCGAGTCCCCGGTCGGCCCGGAGCCCGCGAAAGGATCAGCCACCCTGGACCACCACCCGCCGTGTCGCCACCGTCTGCAGGAGCCGCCCGGCCGCCAGCAGCACCACCGCCCAGGCCGCCTGGAAGGCGTACGCGTCCCAGGGCGAGACCTCCCCCATCAGCACGTCCGCCGGCATCTGGAGCTGCGCCGCCCACGGCAGCGTCTGGACGATGTCCCCGAGCGGGTCGGGGAAGGCGTTCAGCGGAAGGGTCATGCCGGAGCAGAAGACGCCCGTGATCATCAGGGTCTGGCTGATGCCCCGGTCGTCCATCAGCCAGAACATCGTCAGCGCGGCGAGGTAGCGGATCCCGAAGCTGACCACCATCGCCAGCCCGATCGCGACCAGGAAGGAGAACCAGACCGCCGTCTCCGTCGGCAGCGCCATCGGGAAGAACAGCGCGCCGAACGCGAAGGGGATCACCCCGCGGCCCAGCAGCTGGAACACCGACCGGCCCAAGTCGCTCGCCAGCCACCACAGTTGGAGGTCGGCGGGGCGGTACAGATCGACCGCGATCTCCCCGGTGCGGATGCGGGCCATCAGGTCCCTCTCGGCGCCGCCGCCCTGGATCGCGAGCGTCGAGAACAGGGCCTGACCGAGCCACGCGTAGGTGACGGCCTGTGTCTGGTCGTACCCCCCGAGGTGTGGTCTCTCGTCCCACAGCGCGAGGTAGGTGTAGACGAGAATCACACCGAAAACGGTGTTGGTGAACACTCCGGCGGCGGTCGCCGCCCGATAGGTCGCGTACCGTCGGAATCCCCCCGCCGCGACGGCCGCGTACAACCGTGCGGAGCCCACCGCCACCACCCTCCCCGGCCAGCCGGACACCGAAGCGCCGGAGCCTAGTACGCAGGTGGTGACGCACGCCACGCATTTTCCGTTGCCGATGCGTGCCGTGATCCGGGAACGGAACGCATGGTGCGAGAGTCTTCAACAGGGGGCGCAGAACGCGTACGAGGTCGTACGGGAACGTACGACGCGAAACAGGAGTCCTGGCACTAGATGAGCGACGAGCCGCAGCCGCAGGCACAGCCGACCGAGAAGCCCAAGCGGCCGAGGCGCACCGGCTGGCGCCGGCTGATCCCTACCTGGCGGATGGTGCTCGGCACCTTCGTGGTCGGCGTGCTGCTCCTGGTCGGGCTGTTCTTCCTCGGCTACTCGATGGTCAAGATCCCGCCGGCCAACGCGCTCGCGACCAAGCAGAGCAATGTCTTCCTGTACGCCGACGGCAGCCAGCTCGCCCGCGACGGCGAGGTCAACCGGGAGAACGTCACCCTCGCGCAGATCTCCAAGCCCGCCCGGTACGCCGTACTGGCCGCCGAGGACCGCGACTTCTACAGCGAGTCCGCCATCGACCCCAAGGCGATGCTGCGCGCCGGCTGGAACACCGCCACCGGCAAGGGCAAGCAGTCCGGCTCCACGATCACCCAGCAGTACGTGAAGAACTACTACCTCGCGCAGGAGCAGACGGTCACGCGCAAGGTGAAGGAGTTCTTCATCTCGATCAAGCTGGACCGCACGGAGTCCAAGGACCAGATCCTCGAGGGCTACCTCAACACCAGCTACTTCGGCCGCAACGCGTACGGCATCCAGGCCGCGGCCCAGGCCTACTACGGCATCGACGCCACCGACCTCAGCGCCGCCCAGGGCGCCTACCTCGCCGCCCTGCTCAACGCGCCCAGCGAGTACGACGTCGTCGCCCACCCGGAGAACAAGGCCGCGGCGCAGGCCCGTTGGAACTACGTGCTGGACGGCATGGTCAAGGAGGGCTGGCTGAGCCAGTCCAAGCGGGCGGGCCTGAAGTTCCCGATGCCGAAGGAGCAGACCGTCTCCACCAACCTGTCCGGGCAGCGCGGTTACGTCGTCCAGATCGTCAAGGACTACCTCGTCGCGAACAAGATCGTGGACAAGGAGCAGCTGGAGGCGGGCGGTTACCGCATCACCACCACGCTGCAGAAGGACAAGCAGGACGCCTTCGTCGACGCCGTCAACGACAAGCTGATGGATCAGCTCGACCCGAAGGCCCGCAAGGTCGACTCCTACGTCCGCGCGGGCGGCGCCGCCATCGACCCCAAGACCGGCAAGGTCGTGGCGATGTACAACGGCATCGACTACGTGAAGCAGTACACGCCCAACGCCGCGCGCCGCGACTTCCAGGTCGGCTCCACCTTCAAGCCGTTCGTCTTCACCTCGGCCGTCGAGAACGACTCCACCACCCAGGACGGCCGCCCGATCACCCCCAACACGATCTACGACGGCACCAACGAGCGCCCGGTGCAGGGCTGGACCGGCGAGACCTACGCCCCGGAGAACGAGGACTACGTCGACTACGGCGACATCACCGTCCGCCAGGCCACCGACAAGTCGGTGAACTCGGTGTACGCGCAGATGGCGGTGGACGTCGGCCCCGAGAAGATCGAGCAGACCGCGATCGACCTGGGCCTGCCCGCCGGCACCCCGGACCTGGAGCCGTACCCGTCGATCTCGCTCGGCGTCGCCACGGCCAGCGTGCTGGACATGGCGGAGGCGTACGCGACGCTCGCGAACCACGGCAAGCACGGCACGTACACGATGATCGAGCGGATCACCAAGGACGGCCAGGACGTCATCGACCTGCCCAAGCGCAAGACCTCCCAGGTCGTCAGCCGGGCGGCCGCCGACACCACGACCTCCGTCCTGCAGAGCGTGGTCGAGAACGGCACCGCCACCGCCGCGCAGGCCGCGGGCCGTCCGGCGGCCGGCAAGACGGGCACAGCGGAGAAGGACCAGGCCGCCTGGTTCGCGGGCTACACCCCCGACCTCGCCACCGTCGTCGCCGTGATGGGCCAGGACCCGGTCACGGCCGAGCACAAGTCGCTGTACGGCGTGATGGGCCTGCCGCGGATCAACGGCGGCGGGGCGCCAGCGGAGATCTGGGCGCAGTTCACCGAGGACGCCCTGAAGGGCGAGCCGGTCACCGACTTCGACCTCGAACTCCAGGAGGGCGCCGACGTCATCCAGGCGCCGCCCGCCGATCCGTCCGCGGACCCCGGCACCGAGGAGCCGGACGACGGCGGTACGCCCACCGGCGGCGAGGACACCGGCGGTCAGACCCCGGGCGGTCCCGAGGGCCAGACCCAGGGCCAGACGGGCGGCACCACCACGGACGGCTCCACCACGACCGGCGGCACGGACGGCGGTACGACGACCGGCGGCACCGAGGGGGGCACCACCGACGGCTCCACGACCGGCGGCGACACGGCCACCGGCGGTACGGCGGACGGCGGGACCACCGGTGACACCAGCACGGGCGGCGGGACGACGGAGGGCACGACGGGGGACGGCACGACGGTGGGCCCACTGTCGTGGACCCGCCGGGAGTGAGTCCGTGATCAGTGCCCGCTGGTCGCCTTGAGCCCCACCACGGCGACCAGCAGCAGGCAGACGAAGAAGATCCGGGCGGCGGTCGCCGGCTCACCCAGCGCCACCATGCCGACCACCGCCGCACCGGCCGCGCCGATACCGACCCACACGCCGTAGGCGGTGCCGATGGGCAGGGAACGGGCGGCGTACGACAGCAGCAGCATGCTGGCGACGATTCCGGCGCCGGTGAACAGGCTGGGCACCAGACGGGTGAAACCGTCGGTGTACTTCATCCCGATCGACCAGCCGACCTCGAGCAGACCGGCGACGACGAGCAGAACCCAGGCCATGGGGAGCACCTCCGAGAGACGAAAAGCGAACGGCGGTGCGTCGTCTTTTCCTTCACCCGGTACGGCGCGTCTCGTCGGGGTCTCCTCCAAGCTAGCAAAGGAACGACGAAAGGGGCTGGTGACAACGGTCACCAGCCCCTTTCCGCCGTGCTTCTACAGGTACAGGCCGGTCGAGTCCTCGGAGCCCTCGAACCGGTCGGCGGCCACGGCGTGCAGATCGCGCTCGCGCATCAGCACATAGGCGATCCCGCGCACCTCCACCTCGGCGCGGTCCTCCGGGTCGAACAGGACCCGGTCACCGGGCTCCACCGTCCGTACGTTCTGCCCCACCGCGACGACCTCGGCCCAGGCCAGCCGGCGGCCGACCGCCGCGGTGGCCGGAATCAGGATCCCGCCACCGGAACGCCGCTCGCCCTCGCTCGTGTCCTGCCGCACGAGGACACGGTCGTGCAGCATGCGGATGGGCAGCTTGTCGTCATGGGGGGTGTCGTTTCTGTTGGCGCTCACGCCTCGAACCTACCTGCCTTCGCCGCGTCCGTACGCCGCCGGGTCAGCGCCTGCGACGCCGGGTGCCGACGGCGAAGAGGCCGACGACGCCGACGACGAGCAGCGCGACCGGCACGACGCGCTCCAGCCGGGGCGCGCCGTCCTCGTCGACGAACTGCGCCTTGACATCACTGACCACCCGGTTGGCCTGGACGTAGGCGCGTCCGAGCGTGTGGTCGATGTTGGAGACGACCTTGGCCTTCGCGTCCCCGACGATGGTCTTCGGGTGGACCCGAACCCCGATCTCGTCGAGCGTCTCGGCCAGCAGCTCGCGGCGGGTCCTGATGTCCGCCTCGATCTGCGCCGGGGTTCTGGTGTCCGACGTTTCCGCCACCGTTCGGCCTCCGAAGTCCGCTGATACTGTTCCGGACAGTCTGTCAGCTCTCCGCGCCGCCGCACTGTCAGGACCCCCGGTTACGCTAGCGAGATGAGCGAGCGACTCCAGCCCGGGGACGTGGCCCCCGCCTTCACCCTCCCGGACGCCGACGGCAAGCCGGTCTCCCTGTCGGACCACAAGGGCCGAAAGGTGATCGTCTACTTCTACCCGGCGGCCCTGACCCCCGGCTGCACCAAGCAGGCCTGCGACTTCACCGACAACCTGGACCTCCTGGCCGGCGCGGGCTACGACGTGATCGGCATCTCCCCGGACAGCCCCGAGAAGCTGGCGAAGTTCCGGGACAAGGAGTCCCTGCGGGTCAAGCTCCTGGCCGACCCGGAGAAGACGGTCACCGAGGCCTACGCCGCCTACGGCGAGAAGAAGAACTACGGCAAGACCTACATGGGCGTCATCCGCTCCACGATCGTCGTGGACGAGAACGGCAAGGTCGAACGGGCCCTGTACAACGTCCGAGCGACGGGCCACGTAGCCAAGATCATCAAGGATCTGGGCATCTGACCGGCCCTCACTCCCCCCAACGGCTCGTACCGAGATCACCCGGTACGAGCCGTTCCGCATTCCGTCCGTGACGGTCCGATAATCGGTTCGCTACTCCGTACGAGGCCACGAACGGGTGGCCGAGAACGGAGGGGGACGCCGAGGCCCGCAACTGGACAGACCTCATGCGACGGCTTGAGCTCCGGCCGAGCGGCGGGCAACGACGTGTGCTCCAGGAGAAGGTCGTCGCGTACGGGCTCGACACGAGCCACTTCGCCCAGCGCAGCCCATGGCGCGAGTACCCTGACGCCGCCATCGCCGAGGCAGCCGCTTCGTCCGCCTCGCTCCGCGAGCCGCTCGCGCGCGACGCTGAGCCGCATGCTGCGCGACCAGCACGTCGACACCCAGCGCCGACGTGATGCGCGGGCTGCCCTGGAGGTCAACGACACCAATCACCGACGCGTGCGGCGCGCGGCAACTCGGCTCCAGCTTCACCGAGCCCTCGCCGAGATCGGCTGCGCGACAACCGCCGGGAGAATCCGCGGCATCTGTGCCCCAACTGTCATGCACTGACGGACACATGGTGCCGTCAGAAGGTGAGGGCGCCCGTCGTCGCTCAGCAGGCTCGCCCCGTACACTGGTCGCCACCGGAAAGGCGTGATGTCCGGTTTGGGGCGGTCGTGGCGAAATAGGCGATACGCGCGGGCTTTAGGTGCCCGTGGGAGAAATCCCGTGTGGGTTCGAGTCCCACCGACCGCACGTGTGCAGAGGGGCCGTCCGAAGCGGGCGGCCCCTCTGCCGTATCTCAACCCAACAGCTCCCGCACGACGGGCACCAACGCCCGGAACGCCTTCCCCCGGTGGCTGATCGCGTTCTTCTCGGCCGGGGTCAGCTCCGCGCACGTGCGGGTGTCGCCCTCCGGCTGGAGGATCGGGTCGTAGCCGAAGCCGTTGGTGCCCGATGGGGTTCGGCGGAGCAGGCCCCGCAACTGGCCCTCGACCACGCGTTCCGTGCCGTCCGGCAGTGCCAGGGCCGCCGCGCAGGCGAAGTGGGCGGCGCGGTGTTCGTCGGCGATGTCCGAGAGCTGGGCCAGGAGCAGGTTCAGGTTGGCCTGGTCGTCGCCGTGGCGGCCTGCCCAGCGGGCCGAGAAGATGCCGGGGGCGCCGTTCAGGACGTCCACGCACAGGCCCGAGTCGTCGGCCACGGCGGGCAGTCCCGTGGCCTGGGCCAGGGCATGGGCCTTGAGGAGGGCGTTCTCGGCGAACGTCACTCCGGTTTCCTTGACGTCGGGGATGTCCGGGTAGGCCTCCGCGCCGACGAGGTCATGGGGCAGACCTGCGTCGGCGAGGATGGCCTTCAGCTCGGTGATCTTTCCGGCGTTGCGTGTGGCGAGGATCAGGCGGGTCATGCCCCCAGTATTACGGCGTGCAGACCTTGGTCAGTTCGCCGGCCGCGTCGGTGACGGGGCTGAGGTCCGGGGTCTCGTCACCGTTCTTGATCGCCGTACGGACGTTGTCGACCGCGGCGGCGAGGTCGTCGACGGCCTTGTCGACGTCGGCGTTGTCGGTCTTGTCGCCGACCTCGTCGAGGTTCTGGTCGATGGAGTCGAGGGACTCGTCGATCTGCGTCGGGTCGTTCGCGGCGTTCTCCACGGCCTGCTGGAGGTCGGTCACGCTGTCGGCGACGGCCTCGGCGGTCTGGACGCAGTCCAGTGCCTTGCTGACGGCGTCGCAGCCGGTGGTCAGGCCGGTGGTCAGGCCTACGGCTGCCACCGCGGCGACGATGGCGATACGGCTCCGACGGCGTCGGCTCGCGCCCATGCTGGTGTCCCTCCCGTGCTCCAGGCCCTGCCTCGGGGCAGGCCCCCCGTACTGGCCGGGCGTACGACGGTGTGTCGTACGCCCGTACCCCTACTGACGCCAGAGGGGTCGGCCTGGTTGCCCCCGCCGCCCTCGCCTCTTGGTGCGCCCTTTACTTTTCGAGGACGGTATCAAGTGCCGCGCGCTGGACGGCGGCCAGTTCCGTGCAGCCCGCGACGGCGAGGTCGAGCAGGGCGTTGAGCTCCTCGCGGGCGAACGGCTCGGCCTCGGCGGTGCCCTGGACCTCGACGAAGCGGCCGTCGCCGGTGCAGACCACGTTCATGTCGGTGTCGGCCTTCACGTCCTCCTCGTAGCAGAGGTCCAGCAGCGGGACCCCGCCGACGATGCCGACGGACACGGCGGAGACCGTGCCGGTCAGCGGCTGCCGACCGGCCTTGATCAGCTTCTTGCCCTGGGCCCAGGAGATGGCGTCGGCGAGGGCCACGTACGCGCCGGTGATGGCCGCGGTACGGGTGCCGCCGTCGGCCTGGAGCACATCGCAGTCGAGGACGATGGTGTTCTCGCCGAGGGCCTTGTAGTCGATGACCGCGCGCAGGGAGCGGCCGATGAGGCGGCTGATCTCGTGCGTACGGCCGCCGATCCTGCCCTTGACGGACTCGCGGTCGCCGCGGGTGTTGGTGGCGCGGGGCAGCATGGAGTACTCCGCGGTGACCCAGCCCTCGCCGCTGCCCTTGCGCCAGCGCGGGACGCCTTCGGTGACGGAGGCGGTGCAGAAGACCTTCGTGTCGCCGAAGGAGACGAGGACGGAGCCCTCGGCGTGCTTGCTCCAGCCGCGTTCGATGGTGACGGGGCGGAGCTGTTCGGGGGTGCGGCCGTCGATTCGAGACATGGCCCTGAGCGTAGCCGTACATGTGGAAGGGGCCCCTCCCCCGGTGGGAAGAGACCCCTTCGCGTGAACCGTGGGGCTCACATCATGTCTTCGATCTCCGCGGCGATCGGGTCGGCGTCGGTGCCGATGACGACCTGGATCGCGGAGCCCATCTTGACGACTCCGTGGGCGCCGGCCGCCTTCAGGGCCGCCTCGTCGACGAGACCGGGGTCGTTGACTTCGGTCCGCAGGCGGGTAATGCAGCCCTCGACCTCTTCGATGTTGTCGATGCCGCCGAGCCCGGCAACGATCTTCTCAGCCTTGCTGGCCATTTCGGTCTCCTCACGCACAGTTGGCCCAACTTTACGAGCGATTGCGCCGTACGTACCGAAAGATGACGTCACAGCAACCCAATCGTCGAGAACTGGTCTACACCACCTGACAGGCGGTCGCCAACTGATGAATGCTCCCACCGAAGCCTCCCCAGCACGTCGGCGGTGGCAGTCGGCGTTCCAGGGCCTGCAGAAGATGGGCCGCTCACTGCAGCTCCCCATCGCCGTACTGCCGGCCGCCGGCATCCTCAACCGTCTCGGCCAGCCGGACGTGTTCGGCGACGACGGGCTCGGCTGGGACAACGTCTCCAAGGTGATGGCGGGCGCGGGCGGCGCACTGCTGGACGGCTCGCTGGGACTGCCGTTGCTGTTCTGCGTGGGCGTGGCCATCGGCATGGCGAAGAAGGCGGACGGGTCGACGGCGCTGGCGGCGGTGGCCGGGTTCCTCGTCTACTACAACGTGCTGCGCCAGTTCCCCGAGGACTGCCCGCCCGACTCCGTGGCCATCATCAACGTCGGCTGCCTGGCGCCCGCGGAGGACACGGCGGCGGGGTTCACCTACCAGAACCCCGGCGTGTTCGGCGGCATCGTGATCGGCCTGCTGACGGCGTACTTCTGGCAGCGCTTCCACCGCACGAGGCTGGTGGACTGGCTCGGCTTCTTCAACGGCCGCCGGCTGGTGCCGATCATCATGGCGTTCGTCGCGATCGCGTTCGCGGCGCTGTGTCTGTGGATCTGGCCGCCGATCGGTGACGCGCTGGAGAACTTCAGCGACTGGCTGAGCGACGCCGGCTCCTGGGGCGCGGGCATCTTCGGGATCGCCAACCGGGCGTTGCTGGTGATCGGGCTGCACCAGTTCCTGAACGTGCCCATCTGGTTCCAGTTCGGCACCTACGTCAGACCGGACGGCACCGAGGTGCACGGCGACATCAACATGTTCCTGGCGGGCGACCCGGACGCGGGGCAGTTCCTGTCGGGCTTCTTCCCGATCATGATGTTCGCGCTGCCTGCGGCGGCGCTGGCGATCACGCACTGCGCGAAGCCGCACCGGCGCAAGGAGGTCGGCGGTCTGATGCTGTCGGTCGCGCTGACCTCGTTCGTCACCGGCATCACCGAGCCGATCGAGTACTCGTTCCTGTTCGTCGCGCCGCTGCTGTACGTGGTGCACGCGCTGCTGACGGGTGTGTCGATGGCGGTGACCTGGGGGCTCGGGGTGCACGACGGCTTCAGCTTCTCGGCCGGGCTCATCGACTACGTCATCAACTGGAACCTGGCGACCAAGCCGTGGGCGATCATCCCGATCGGCCTGGTGTTCGCAGTCGTGTACTACGCGATCTTCCGTTTCGCGATCACGAGATTCGACCTCAAGACCCCGGGCAGGGAGCCGGAGGAGGAACACGAGGACGTCACGAAAGCCTGACCCGGCGACCGCCGAACAACGGTTGCATAACCCGCGGTTCCCGTCACGGAATCGCGGGTTCCTTATGCCCCCTTCATCGTGCTACAACAGGTCTACACCACTGAGTGGTGTAGACCACCACCCGATGGAGGAAGTCTATGAGCACCGCCACCGCATCGGCGGCCCCCACGAAGAAGTGGGGATCCGGCCTGTTCCAGGGCCTGCAGAAGGTCGGCCGCAGCCTCCAGCTCCCGATCGCCGTACTGCCGGCGGCGGGCATCCTGCTCCGGCTGGGTCAGGCCGACGTTCAGGAGAAGCTGAACCTGCCCGACAAGGTCACGGCGGTCTTCGCCACGGCCGGTGGCGCGATCTTCGACAACCTGCCCCTGCTGTTCTGCATCGGTGTCGCCATCGGCTTCGCCAAGAAGGCCGACGGCTCGACCGCGCTGGCCGCCCTGGTCGGCTTCCTCGTCTACAGCAACGTCCTCAAGGCGTTCCCTGTCACCGAAGCAAAGGTGCAGGCGGGCGCGGACATAGCCGCGACCTACAACAACCCGGGTGTCCTCGGCGGCATCCTCATGGGTCTGCTCTCCGCCGTGCTGTGGCAGCGCTTCCACCGCACCAAGCTGGTGGACTGGCTCGGGTTCTTCAACGGCCGCCGTCTCGTGCCGATCATCATGGCCTTCGTCGGCACCCTCATGGGCGTCTTCTTCGGCCTGGTCTGGGAGCCGATCGGTGAGGGCATCTCGGACGTCGGTGAGTGGATCACCGGCCTGGGCGCCGCGGGTGCGGGTCTGTTCGGTCTGATCAACCGCGCGCTGATCCCGATCGGCATGCACCAGTTCGTCAACACCGTCTCCTGGTTCCAGATCGGCGACTTCACCAACGCGGCCGGCGAGGTCGTGCACGGTGACCTGAACCGCTTCTTCGCGGGTGACCCGGACGCCGGTCAGTTCATGTCGGGCTTCTTCCCGATCATGATGTTCGGTCTGCCGGCCGCCGCGATCGCCATCGCGCACGCCGCCCGTCCCGAGCGCCGCAAGGCCGTGATGGGCATGATGATCTCGCTCGCGCTGACCTCGTTCGTCACCGGTGTGACCGAGCCGATCGAGTTCTCGTTCATGTTCATCGCGCCGGTGCTCTACGCGATCCACGCGGTGCTGACCGCCCTGTCCATGGCGATCACCTGGGCGCTCGGCGTCCACGCGGGCTTCACCTTCTCCGCGGGCGTCATCGACTACGGGCTCAACTGGTCGCTGGCCACCAAGCCCTGGCTGATCATCCCGATCGGCCTGGTCTTCGCGGCGGTCTACTACGTCCTCTTCCGCTTCGCGATCGCCAAGTTCAACCTCCCCACCCCGGGCCGCGAGCCCGAGGAGGAGGTCGAGGAGCTCACGAAGGCGTGAGCCTCGCCCGTACGGCATGACGAAGGCCCCGGAACCGGGAAGGTTCCGGGGCCTTCGTGCGGGCCGGGGTCAGACGTCGTACGAGCGCCTCGGCACCGCCAGTTCCGCCGGGCCGTCGTAGACCGCTCGGGCGTCGGCCAGGTTGACCTCGGGGTCGGTCCACGGGGGGATGTGGGTGAGGACCAGGCGGCGGGCGCCTGCCCGGGCCGCCGTCTCACCCGCCTCGCGGCCGTTGAGGTGCAGGTCGGGGATGCTCTCCTTGCCGTGCGTGAACGCCGCCTCGCACAGGAACAGATCGGTGTCCCGGGCCAGTTCGTCCAGCGCCGGGGTGACGCCGGTGTCGCCGGAGTACGTCAGCGACCTCCCGGCGTGCTCGACGCGGATGCCGTACGCCTCGACCGGATGGGCCACGCGCTCCGTGTGCACCGTGAACGGGCCGAGCTCGAAGGTGGACGGCTTGACCGTGTGGAAGTCGAAGACCTCGCTCATCGAGGAGGCCGAGGGGGTGTCGGCGTACGCCGTGGTCAGCCGGTGCTCCGTGCCCTCGGGTCCGTAGACCGGGATCGGGGCGCAGCGGCCGCCGTCGTGCCGGTAGTAGCGCGCGACGAAGTACGCGCACATGTCGATGCAGTGGTCGGCGTGCAGATGGCTCAGGAAGATCGCGTCGAGGTCGTAGAGACCGCAGTGGCGCTGCAGCTCGCCGAGGGCGCCGTTGCCCATGTCGAGGAGCAGCCGGAAGCCGTCGGCCTCGACGAGGTAGCTCGAGCAGGCCGATTCCGCGGACGGGAACGACCCCGAGCAGCCGACGACGGTGAGCTTCATGAAGCAGAAACCTCCGCTGGCGGGAAATCCGGATGGGGGGCGACGGGGGTCGTGCGGTGCGTCGAGCGTAAGGCGCAAAACGTCCGGTCGCTCCTCCGCCAAGGGCTGTTGTGGGCGAACTCACCTGTGCTGTCACCGGTTCGGCTGGCAGCGGGGCAGGTGGGGCGCGCGAGAGGGCGCGCGCGGCGGAGCGGGCGCCGGTAACGTCGTCGTATGGACACGTCCTGGTGGCTGGCGCTCGCGGCGGTGGTGCTGCTGGCGCTGGTCGCCGCGCTCGTGGACGGCTGGGGGCGCAGGTCCGCCGGACGGGCGGACCGGCGGCGGGCGGCTGTGCGGCCGCGGCCCACGGAGATCTGGTGGGCGAGTGTGCCGTTCGAGGACCGGCCGGGCGCCAAGGACCGGCCGTGTCTGGTGCTGGCGGTGCACGGCAGACGGGTGCGCGTCGCGAAGATCACCAGCCGCTGTCACGACGAGCGGGCCGGGGTGATCCCGCTGCCCCCGGGTGCGGTCAGTGACGCGCAGGGCCGGGCCAGCTTCCTGGAGACGGACGAGCTGCGGGAGGTGCCGGTGCGGGACTTCCGCAAGAAGGTGGGGGTGGTGGACCCGGTCCTGTGGGACCAGGTCCGACACCTCGCTACCTGATCAGGCCCAGAGCTGGCCCTGCAGCGTCTCGATCGCCTCTTCCGTCGTCGCCGCCGTGTAGACGCCCGTCGACAGGTACTTCCAGCCGCCGTCGGCCACGACGAACACGATGTCGGCGGACTCCCCCGCCTTCAGCGCCTTGTTGCCCACGCCGATCGCGGCGTGCAGGGCCGCGCCCGTGGAGACGCCCGCGAAGATGCCCTCCTGCTGGAGGAGTTCCCGCGTGCGGGTGACCGCGTCCGCCGAGCCGACCGAGAAGCGGGTGGTCAGGACGGAGGCGTCGTACAGCTCGGGGACGAAGCCCTCGTCGAGGTTGCGCAGGCCGTAGACCAGGTCGTCGTAGCGCGGCTCGGCGGCGACGATCCTGACGTCCGGCTTGTTCTCCCGCAGGTACCGGCCCACGCCCATCAGGGTGCCCGTCGTGCCGAGGCCCGCCACGAAGTGGGTGATGGAGGGGAGGTCGGCCAGGATCTCGGGTCCGGTGGTGGCGTAGTGCGCGCCCGCGTTGTCCGGGTTGCCGTACTGGTAGAGCATCACCCAGTCGGGGTGCTCGGCGGACAGCTCCTTGGCGACGCGCACGGCGGTGTTGGAGCCGCCCGCGGCCGGGGAGGAGATGATCTCCGCGCCCCACATGCCGAGCAGGTCCCGGCGCTCCTGCGAGGTGTTCTCGGGCATCACGCAGACCATGCGGTAGCCCTTGAGCTTGGCCGCCATGGCCAGCGAGATGCCGGTGTTGCCACTGGTCGGCTCGAGGATCGTGCAGCCGGGCGTCAGGCGGCCGTCCTTCTCCGCCTGCTCGATCATGTGCAGGGCCGGGCGGTCCTTGACCGAGCCGGTGGGGTTGCGGTCCTCCAGCTTGGCCCAGATCCGGACGTCCGCTGACGGCGACAGCCGCGGCAGGCGCACCAGAGGGGTGTTGCCCACCGCGGCCAGCGGGGAGTCGTAGCGCATCCGGGATCAGACCATGCCGCCGGCCACGGCCGGCAGGATCGTGACGTTGTCGCCGTCGGTGAGCTTGGTGTTGATGCCGTCGAGGAAGCGCACGTCCTCGTCGTTCAGGTAGACGTTGACGAACCGGCGCAGCTGCTCGCCGTCCACGATGCGGGCGTGGATTCCCGCATGCCGGGTCTCCAGGTCGGTGAACAGGTCGGCGAGGGTGTCACCGCTGCCCTCCACCGCCTTCTGACCGTCGGTGTACTGGCGGAGGATGGTGGGGATGCGGACCTCGATGGCCATGGCAAGGGGCTCCTGTCGGAAAAGTGGTCTGGTCTCGGTGGGCGCGGTCTGAAGTGGGCGCGCGACGGCGCGCCGCGACTGCACGGCCGTACGGCTTACAGCGGGACGGTCAACAGATGGCGCTGTTCAGCCTGCACAGGTCGACGTGCAGCCGCGCAACGAGCAGCGTGCCCGGCGCCTTGTCGCTCACGTCGAGAAGAACCATGGGCTCATCGTATCGATTCCCGGACCTGCTCCTGGAGTGTGATCTCACCCTGCGGACATAAATCATCCGCGATGTGGGATCAGTACGCCTCCACGACCTTGACCTCCTCCTCCGTGACCTCCCCCTCCAGGATCCGGAAGGAGCGGAACTGGAAGTCGCCGAGGCCGTCGGTGTCGGCGGTGGAGACGAGGACGTAGTGGGCGCCGGGCTCGTTGGCGTAGGAGATGTCCGTGCGGGAGGGGTAAGCCTCGGTCGCCGTGTGGGAGTGGTAGATGACCACCGGTTCCTCGTCCCGGTCGTCCAGCTCGCGGTAGAGCTTGAGCAGGTCGCCGGAGTCGAACTCGTAGAAGGTGGGCGACATGGCCGCGTTCAGCATCGGGATGAAGCGCTCGGGGCGGTCGGACCCGGCCGGGCCCGCGACGACGCCGCACGCCTCGTCGGGGTGGTCCTTGCGCGCGTGCGCGACGATCTGGTCGACGAGGGCCTGGGTGATGGTCAGCATGCGAGCCAGGATAAGCAAAGGGGCGACCCTGTACCGAGGAGTGGTACGGGGCCGCCCAAATACCGGACAGCTCGGCTGGGGTGGGGTCAGCCGACCTTTTCGAACTCCGGCTCGCGCCGCTGCGTGATCTCGGGGTTGCGGGACTTCAGCACCAGCCAGCCCACACCGAGCGCGGCGGCCCAGCCGGCCATCACGAAGAGGCAGACGCGGGAGTCGGCGTCGTACGCGATGATGCCCGTCACGAAGAGCAGGAACACGATGGCGACCCAGCTGCACTTCGCACCGCCCGGCGCCGGGAAGGACGAGGCCGGCAGGCGGCCCGCGTCGACCGCGCGGCGGTACAGGACGTGGCTGACCAGGATCATGAGCCAGGTCCAGATACCGGCGGCCGTGGCGACCGAGACGACGTAGCCGAAGGCCTTCTCCGGGACGATGTAGTTCAGGACCACACCGATGCCCATGAAGAGCACGGAGATGGTGATGCCGAAGGCCGGGGTCTTGGTCGAGGAGAGCTTCTTGAAGACCGCGGGGGCCTCACCGCTCTCGGCCAGGTTCCGCAGCATGCGGCCGGTGGAGTACATGCCCGAGTTGCAGGACGACAGGGCGGCGGTCAGCACGACGAAGTTGACGATGGCCGCGCCGGCCGGGATGCCGATCTTCGCGAAGGCCGCGACGAAGGGGCTGACGCCCTCGCTGAACTCGGTCCACTTGACCACGCACAGGATGACGGTGAGGGCACCGACGTAGAACAGGGCGATCCGCCAGGGCAGGGTGTTGATCGCCTTGGGGAGGGTCTTCTCCGGGTTCTCGGACTCGCCCGCGGTGACGCCGACGAGCTCGACGGCGAGGTAGGCGAACATGACGCCCTGGAGGGTCATCAGGGAGGAGCCGATGCCCTTGGGGAAGAAGCCGTCGAAGGCCCAGAGGTTGGAGACCGCGGCGGTGTCACCGGCGGAGCTGAAGCCGAAGGTGAGGACGCCGAGACCGATCACGATCATGCCGATCAGCGCGGTCACCTTGACCATCGAGAACCAGAACTCGATCTCGCCGAACAGCTTCACCGAGATGAGGTTGGCCGCGAACAGCACCAGCAGGAAGACCAGGGCCGTGACCCATTGCGGGATCGACGGGAACCAGTAGTTGACGTAGATCGCGGCGGCCGTCAGCTCGGCCATGCCGGTGACGACCCACATCAGCCAGTACGTCCAGCCGGTGAAATAGCCGAAGAACGGGCCGAGGAACTCGCGGGAGTACTCCGCGAAGGAGCCCGAGACCGGGCGGTAGAGGAGCAGCTCGCCGAGCGCCCGCATGATGAAGAAGATGATGACGCCCGCGAGGGCGTACATGAGGATGAGGCTGGGACCGGCCTTGGCGATGTTCGCCCCGGCACCCAGGAAGAGGCCGACGCCGATGGCGCCGCCGATGGCGATCATCTGGACCTGGCGGCTGCCGAGGCCGCGCTCGTAGCCCTCTTCCGGAGCCTTCTCCGTGTCGACCTGAGCGGAGGTCATGTGTTCGTGCGCCTTTCTCCACGCCGACCCGGGCCTCTTGTCGGCCTCGGATCGGATCTCGATCCCCCCGGATTGATGGAGCTTTGTGCCTAACCGGCGATCTGCCGGTCGGTGGCGCACCCGGACGGAACATGGGTGGTGTTCGCCGGGCGGTCGTGAAGATTTATCACGGCCGTCGCATTGATCGTCATGGCGCGATCGAGAGCCCTGTGGCGCATCACACAGGGAGAAGCGCGCAAACAGGACAGAAAGGGGCACAGCAGGCCGAGCGAGTGACGCGATCGTTATCCGGATTTGAGCGTCCGCTGAGCGAACACAAGACCGTCACATTCAGGGCATAAGCGTGGAGACCAGCGACTCCTGGAGCCCGCCGAGCCAGAGATAGGCCATCACCATGGGCTTACGGGGGTCCTCGTCCGGGAGCCGGTAGAGCAGGTCCGTGTCGTCCTCGTCGACGATGTCGAGCCGCGAGCCGATGGCCAGACGCAGGTCGTTGAGGGCGCCGAGCCACTGGCGGGACTCCCCCGGCGCCAGCTTCAGCACCGCGCCACCGTCACCGGCCGCGGAACTGAGCTCGTCCAGGGAGCGGATCACCGTGAGGGCGTTGTCCCGCTTGCCGGCCCGCAGGTCGTTCTCGGTGTACCGGCGGAACTCGGAGGAGTACGCGCGCTGCTCCTCGGCCTCCTGCGGGCCGGGGGTGGCCTCCGGGTCGCTGTAGGCGTCCGGGAACAGACGCTTGAGGACCGGGTCCGAGGGCGGTTCGCTCGGGCCCTCGGCGAAGAGTTCGGCGAGCGGGTCGTCGGACTTGTCCTCGCCGGGTCCCGGCCCGATCAGCTCCAGGAGCTGGACGGCCAGTGACCGGATGATGGAGATCTCGACGTCGTCGAGGGCGACGGCCGCGCCGCCGCCGGGGAGCGGTTCGAAGGTTCCTGGCATCAGCGCTGGTCGCTACTTCCGGTCCTGCTGGAGGGTGGCCCACAGACCGTAGCCGTGCATCGCCTGCACGTCGCGTTCCATCTCCTCGCGGGTTCCGCTGGAGACGACCGCCCGGCCTTTGTGGTGGACGTCGAGCATGAGCTTGGTGGCCTTGTCCTTGGGATAGCCGAAGTACGTCTGGAAGACGTACGTCACGTAGCTCATGAGGTTGACCGGGTCATTGTGGACGATCGTGACCCAGGGGACGTCGGGCTCGGGGACGGCGAAAACCTCTTCCGCCGACTCGGTGCGTTCGATCTCTACGGGAGCGGGTGACGTCACATGGCCCATGCTGCCACGCGCCCGATAAATCGTCACACTGACGCGAAGTGGGGTAGAGTCTTCGTCATGAACACAGCGGACCTTGGGCTGCCGGTGGATGTTCCCTCGACGGCGCTCTTCACGGACCAGTACGAGCTGACGATGCTCCGGGCCGCCCTGAAAGCGGGCACGGCCGAACGGCGGAGCGTGTTCGAGGTCTTCACGCGGCGGCTGCCGAACGGGCGTCGGTACGGCGTGGTCGCGGGCACCGGCCGGGTGCTGGACGCCGTGGAGAACTTCCGCTTCGACGAGGGCGTCCTCGGCTTCCTGCGGGAGCGGGCCATCGTCGACGAGGAGACCCTGGACTGGCTGGCCGGCTACCGCTTCAGCGGCGACATCTGGGGCTACCCCGAGGGCGAGGTGTACTTCCCCGGCTCGCCGATCATGCGGGTCGAGGGCACCTTCGCCGAGTGCGTGCTGCTGGAGACGGTGATCCTCTCCATCCTCAACCACGACTCCGCGATCGCGGCCGCGGCCTCCCGGATGTCCTCGGCCGCCGGGGACCGGCCGCTGATCGAGATGGGCGCCCGGCGCACCCATGAGCTGGCCGCCGTCGCCGCCTCGCGCGCCGCGTACATCGGCGGCTTCGCCACCACCTCCGACCTCGCGGCTGGCTTCCGCTACGGCATCCCGACCGTCGGCACCTCCGCACACGCCTTCACCCTGCTGCACGACACCGAGCGCGACGCCTTCCAGGCCCAGGTGAACTCGCTCGGCCGGGGCACCACGCTGCTCGTGGACACCTACGACGTCGCCGAGGCGGTCCGTACGGCCGTGGAGGTCGCCGGGCCCGAGCTGGGCGCCGTGCGGATCGACTCCGGCGACCTGCTGCTGGTCGCGCACCGGGTGCGGCAGCAGCTGGACGAGCTGGGTGCCCGGGACACGAGGATCATCGTGACCTCGGATCTGGACGAGTACGCCATCGCCTCGCTGGCGGCGGCGCCGGTGGACGCGTACGGCGTCGGCACCCAGCTGGTGACCGGCTCCGGGCACCCGACCTGCTCCATGGTCTACAAGCTGGTCGCCCGCGCCGAGTCCGCGGAGCCGGGGGCGCCGCTGGTGCCGGTGGCGAAGAAGTCGAGCGGCGGCAAGACCTCCGTCGGCGGCCGCAAATGGGCCGCGCGCCGGCTCGACGGGTACGGCGTCGCGGAGGCCGAGGTCGTCGGCACCGGGGCGGTCCCCGCCGAGCTGGCCGACCGGCAGCTGCTGGTGGAACTGGTCAAGGGCGGCGAGGTCGTGGCCCGCGAGCCCCTGGACGTCGTACGCGACCGGCACACGGCCGTCCGGGCGGGGCTGCCGCTGTCCGCGACGCAGCTGTCCCGGGGGGAACCCGTCCTTCCGACGGAGTACGTCCATGGGCGCTCGGGTAGCTAATGCGGGTGCGCCCTCCCGCAGCCGCCCTTGAGTCTCTAGGCTCGTAAGTTCACTCTTAGTCGAAGGACAGCCACCATGCGCCGCGCCTTGATCGTCGTAGACGTGCAGAACGACTTCTGCGAGGGAGGCAGCCTCGCGGTGGCCGGCGGCGCGGATGTCGCCGCCGCCATCACCGAGCTGGTCGGTCAGGCCGCCGGTACCGGGTACCAGCACGTGGTGGCCACCCGCGACCACCACATCGCGCCGGGCGGCCACTTCGCCGACAACCCCGACTACGCCCACTCCTGGCCGGCGCACTGCGTCGCCGGCACGGAGGGGGTCGGCTTCCACCCGAACTTCGCCCCCGCGGTCGCCTCCGGCGCGATCGACGCCGTGTTCGACAAGGGGGCGTACGCGGCGGCGTACAGCGGGTTCGAGGGGGTCGACGAGAACGGGGTGACGCTCGCGGACTGGCTGCGCGCGCGGGAGGTGGGTGAGGTGGATGTGGTGGGTATCGCCACGGACCACTGCGTGCGGGCCACCGCGGTGGACGCGGTGCGGGAAGGCTTTCGTACGCAGGTACTTCTGGATCTGACTGCGGGGGTTGCTGCTGATACCACCGAGCGGGCGCTGGAGGAGATGCGTCGGGGCGGGGTGGAGCTGAGCGGTAAGCCTGTGGTGGCGTAGCGCCCTCAGGGGGTGCCACGGTCGACCGTCGGGGGCTGCGGGTGCGTGGGGGCTGGTCGCGCAGTTCCCCGCGCCCCTAAGGAGTCGGCGCTGGGCGAGTCAGGAGGGACCGGATCGGGCGCCACAGCTCCTGGACTCGTTCCGGGGCCGTTGGGACACCGTTGTCAGGGGCCGTTCGCCATATCAGGCCGTCGGGGTGGTGCAGGACCGCGGTGATCTCGTCCGGGGTCGGCGGGGCCGCGTTGCCGCGGAGGTAGACCGCTCGCAGGCCCAGGTTGCGCAGCCTGGTCAGGGCCCTGGCGCGGTTGCGGGCGTGCACGAGGACACGGACGGAGCCCGTGCCGTCGGCGGTGGGCGTCGGCAGATTCAGCGCCACCACCACGCTGCCGGTCGGCAGCTTGCAGAAACCTCCTGCGGCCATGCGGTCACACCCCCGTGTGCGTCGGTGTCAATAAGAGAGCCACAGGACGCACCTAAACACGACCGGCGGCAACCCGCCAAGGGGTTGCCGCCGATACGCTTCTGACCTGCGGAAATACCGACTACTTCACCGCGGGGCCGACCTCGACCGAGATCGTCGAGCCATTCTTGGCCTCCTTGACGATCTTGATCTTGGTGTTGGTGTCAGTGACGTTGACACCGGCGAGCGGGGTCGCCTTGTCGTAGTAGGTGTTCGTGTGGTCGTTGAAGACCGGCACGCCCTTCGACGACAGGATCTTGGTCGCCACGTCCGCGTTGTGCAGCGTGATGCCGTCCGTGCGGTACAGGCTGAACGGCGAGTCGTAGGCCTGGATGCGGCTGCGCATCAGCGTGCCGTCCGACCACTTCATCGCCTTCGGGTGCGAGTCCACCGGCAGGATCAGACCGACACCCGGGTGCTTGCTGGTGTTGTTGTCCGCCTGGGAGGTGTCCCACTTCCAGATCAACAGACCGTTCTGGTACGGGTAGTGCTCCACCCAGCTCGGACGGGTGGTGGAGAAACCGAAGTTGTACGGGCCGACCTTCAGGGTCTTGTCGTACGACACGTACTGGCGGTTCTCGGCGATGTAGTACTGCGCGTAGTCCTTGGTGAAGGACGCGCCCATGCGCTCGAAGCCGGCCGCCGTCCAAGCCGCGTCCGCCGTCTCGGCGTTGTCGGTGAACAGGGCCGTGCCGTCCGCGGTCACCGAGATCCGGTCGGCCGCGAAGCCCTTCTCGGCCACGCCGCCGTCGGTGGCGTAGCGGAAGCGCACGTCGATCTTCTTGCCGGCGTAGACGTCCAGCGGGAAGGACAGCTTCTTGTAGGTCTGGGAGAAGCCGGTGAGCGCGGGCTTGTCGCTGCCGTCACGCGGGATGGCGGCGCCGTCCACCGTGCCGTCCAGGGGGGTCCAATTGGCGCCGCCGTCGGTGGACACCTCGGTGTAGAGGTAGTCGTAGCCCGACTCGATGGCGTACCAGCCGTCGAAGGCCAGCGTCGCCTTGGACTTGCCGGTGAGGTCGACGGAACGGGTCAGCGTGTTCCTGAGGTTGTCGCCGCTGCCGCTCCACCACTGCTTCGTGCCCTCGGCCGGGGCGACGATCTCCGTCGTGACCGGCTTCTTGGGTAGCTCGACGATGAGCGCCTGCTTGTTCTTGGTGTTGTACTCGGCGACGCCCAGCTTGTGCTTCGACTTGGTCGCGGCCTTCGCCGTGGCGTAGTCGAGCCAGCCCAGCTGGAGCTTGTCCCAGGCGGTCATGTCGCCGGGCAGGTCGCCGATGGCCTCCTTGCCGGTGCCGAGCCAGGAGCCGGAGGACATGAGGGTCCAGAAGCCGGTGGAGTTCTCGCCGCCGCCGGTGGTGTCGTAGTGGTCCGGCAGACCGAGGTCGTGGCCGTACTCGTGGGCGAAGACGCCCAGTCCGCCGTTCTCCGGCTGGACCGTGTAGTCGCCGACCCAGATACCGGTGGAGCCGATCTGGGCGCCGCCCAGGCGGTTGTTGTCCGGGCCGGTGGCGCCGGCGTCGGTGCCGAAGGCGTACCAGCGGTGGGCCCAGATCGCGTCCTCGCCCTGCGCGCCGCCGCCCGCGGACTCGTCCTCACCGGCGTGCACGACCTGGAAGTGGTCGATGTAGCCGTCGGACTCGTTGAAGTTGCCGTCGCCGTCGAAGTCGTAGCGGTCCCACTGGTCGAACTGCTTGACGTCCGCCTGGATCTCGGCGTCGGTCCGCCCCGCTGCCTTCTGCTGGGCGACCCAGGCCGTCACACCGTCGCTGACGATGTTCCAGACGCTCGGGCAGTTGGTCTCACCGCACTTGTTGTTGCCGTAACGGGCCTCGTTGTAGGGGACCTTGACCCAGTCCGAGACCTCGCCGTCGATGGAGTAGCGGCCCGAGGACTGCTTCTCGTAGTACTTCTTCATCGACTCGACACGCTTGCCGGTGCCGAAGTAGAGGTCCTGGAAGTGCTTCTGGTTGTAGTCCGCCTGCCAGGCCGTGCTGTTGTCCTGGGTGCGGTCCGGCTTGGCTATCTGGTTGTGCGCGGGGCCGGGGGTGCCGCCGAACTCGGGCATGGTCTGGTCACCGAACTCGACCAGGATCGTGAAGATCTTGTCGGTCTTCTCGCGGCCCAGCTCGACGTACTTGCTGTCGCCCTTCTTGCTCTTGAGCTCGACGACCTGGGAGCCGCCGCGCTCCTTCACCTCGGCCTTGCCGGATATGACCTGCTTCAGGGCCTCTTCGCGCTGCGCCTCCTGCGTCTGGCTCAGCGGGCCTTCGAGGTCGTGCTCGGACTCGTTGTGCACCGGCGCCGGGTCGCGCCGTTCGGCTGCGGGGCTCTTGGCCGTGTCGTCGGCCTGCGCCATGGTGAACGTCGAGAACGTGGCGGTGGCCGCCGCGAACGCGACAGCCGTCGCGGCCGCTCTGAACGTCCAGGTTCTGCTGGTCACTTGAGATCCTCCCCCGCGTTCGGCGCGCGCGACGGGAGGGTTCCTGGTCATGGAAGATTCGCGCGCGCGTGATCAACGCGTGTAGTCAAGTGACGACATTTGACTAGAGGTTCACCAGAAAAGACAGACCTTGACTTGAGCAGGTCAACTGCACTATGCGGAGTCGCGATCCGCTTTACGGACGCCCGGAGCTCGCTCGACAGGCGCGCGGCGCCGTCCACTTGCTGGACGCCATGACTCCGTGCGCCCCCCGTGCACCGGTACTGTTGGTTAGGTCACGCTTACTGTTCGTTCCCCTCGGGCATGCACGCGATTAGAGTCGGATGGCGGAACGCCCGGAAGCTGGCGGAATGCCAGGCCGACACCCCCCGTGCACCCCCGAATCCGAGGACACGATTACCATGCCTCGTCCGACCGCCGCACAGCTCGCCTACGGTTCGTGCACCGTGCTCTTCTCGACCCTCGCCATGCTGCTGCTGTCACAGACGAGTTCGGCCGCGGGGATCGCGATCGTCGCCGTCGCGGCACTCGCCCTCGGACTGCTGGTCGCGCTGACCGTCCCGACACCCAAGGCGCGCGTGGTGGTGATGCGCAAGCCCGCCGCCGTCGTGGCGGAGGACGCGCCCGCCCCGGCCCCGGTTCCCGAGCGCGCCGCCTGATGCCCCTCAGCGGGTGCTGACCACCACCGTCTTGGCCGCCTTGTCGTGCAGGCCCTGCTTGTAGGGCTTGTCGAAGAAGCTCCAGCCCCCGCAGATCGCGGTCCAGATGCAGGCGCAGCAGAAGGCGAACGGGATCCACAGCACCAAGGAGCGGACCAGAGCGGTCTGCACGGAGGGCGTGGCGCCGTTGTCCAGGTTCGCCACCCGCATGCCCAGCCACTTCTTGCCGAGCGTCTGGCCGTTCCTGGAGATCATGAAGGTGTCGTAGCCGATGTAGAGCAGGGCGGCGATGAGCGACTGGCCGAGGGACTTGCCGTAGTCGACGTTGTCGGCGCTCATGTCCAGCTCATTGACCCGGAACGCCCAGGTGAGCAGCCACACCACGACGGCCACCATCACCATGTCGATGATCCGCGCCAGGGTGCGCTTGCCGCTGTCGGCGAGCGGGGGCATGCCGGCCAGCGGATCGGCCGGGTAGCCGGGACCACCGCCGTAGGGGTCGCCCCCGTAGGGGCCGCCTCCGTACGGCGGTGGCTGGCTGCCGGGCGGGGCGTCGTACGGCGAGCCCGCGCCCGCACCCGAGTCCCCGGACGGGGGCTGCTTCCTGAACGGGTCGTCTTCCGGGGGCTGCTGGCCGGAGCCGGGGGGCGGTTCACTGCTCATGGCCCGAGTCGACCGCGAACCCCCGGTCCGCGCATCCGGCGAGCGGCCGTCCGGGGTACGGATTTATCCGGGCACTCCGTCGTATCCGGTCATCCCGCTACGAACGTACGTGCGGCCTTGTCGTGCCAGCACTGGCGCCACGGGCGGTCGAACAGGCACCACAGGACGCCGACGACCCCGATGACGAGCAGGCCGGGGACGCTGTAGACGAGCCAGCGGCGCAGGGCCCCGCCGAAGGTCGGCGGCTCGTGCGCCTCGATGTCCCGCACCTCCAGGCCGAGCAGCTTCTTGCCCAGGGTGCGGCCCCACTTGGCGGTGGGCAGGGCCTCGTAGAGGGCGCCGAAGAGGAGGAGGACGCCGAGGATGATGCCGAGGTAGAGGGACGTCGTGGCGTCGAGCAGCCAGACGGTGACGGTCTCGCCGGAGAGCTTGGCCGCGTCGATCTTCTCGTCGACGTGGTCGACGGCTCTGGTGCCGAGGGGTACGGCGGCCACGGCGGTGACGGCGAGCAGGACGACGGTGTCCAGCAGCCGCGCGGCCAGCCGCTTGCCGAGGGAGGCGGGCCGGGCGGCGGCCTGACGGCGGGCGGCGGCCTGGAACACGTCCTCGACCGGGGGCTTCCAGGGCGCGACGGGCTGGTCGTCGTCGGGCCCTCCGGCGAGCCGGTGCACCTGCTGCGCCCAGGAGGGCTGCCCCCCGCCGGGACCGGTGGTGACGGCGCCCGGGGCGCCTTGGGCGCCGCCCTGTGCGGGGACGTGCGGTGCCTGCTGGGGTCCGGACTGCTGCGGGACGGCCGGGGCCGCGGGGGCCGCCTGCGGGCCCGACAGGGCCGTGGGGGCGCCGACTTGGCCCTGCTGCGCGGCGGCCCGCTCGGCGGCGGCCTTCCCGGCACCGAAGCCGGGGCCCTGCGGGGCGCCCGCACCGGGTCCGCCGAAGCCCGGACCCTGACCGGCGGAGGCGGCGGCACCGAAGCCCGGGCCCTGAGCGGCGGAGGCGGCGGAGGCGGCGGCACCGAAACCGGGGGCCCCGGCACCGGCGGCACCTGAACCGGACGCGGAGCCCACCGCACCCGAACCGGACACGGAGCCCGCCGCACCCGCACCGGACGCGGAGCCCGCCGCACCCGCACCGGACGCGGAGCCCGGCGTGCCCGGAGCGCCCTGGCCTCCGAAGCCCGGCCCTCCCGCACCTCCGGACCCGCCCGGTCCCTGGACGCCCGGCTCGTTGGGTGTGCGCCCCTGTTGTGCCCCGGACGCCCCGTCCTGGCGCCCCATGCGCGGGGACAGTGCGCGGAATGTCATGGTCCCCTCGTCCGTGGCGGAGCCCTGTGCGGCGGCACCGGGCGTCGGGCGGCGGAAGACGAAGGTGTTGGGGGAACCGGGGGCGGCGTCGGTGTCGGCCGGCGGGATCGTGGCCGTGCCGTCGGTGCTCGGCGCGCTTCCCTCGGCCGGGACCGCCGCCGCGCCGTCGCCCGGTACCGCGACCCTCGGGTCCGGGGCGCCCCACGAGACCCGGCGGTCCTGGTCGCCGCCGAAGCCGGACTGGCGGGAGCGGTCGGCACCCCATGCCGTGGCCGGTTCCGGACGGCTGCCGTGCTGGGACTGGCCCTGGGCCGGGGCGGGTTCGCCGACCGGGTCCTCGTCGAAGAAGTGCGGACCCGTCTCCTCGACCGGGGCCGAGGCGGCGCCCGCAGCGGGGGCCGCGCCCGGCGGCGGGGCGAGCGGCTCACCGTCCGTGGGCGCCGGACGGCTGGTGCCCGGTACCCACGCGGCACCGTTCCAGTACCGGACATATCCAGGAATGGACGGGTCCGGGTAATACCCTTCGCGGGGCCTGTCGTCGCCGGGGGCCGGGGTTGGGGCGCTCATGTCCGTCGTCCCGTATCTGCTCGGGGGTCGTGTGGGGGTCCACATCTATCAGACGCACGCGTGAGACCGGGCCGCTCCGGCCATACCGCCCCCTTTCCGGGCATGGTCCGACTGTCCCCTCTGCCGGGGGTAGGGGGTCATCCCCCGGGAAACGCAGCCAGGAGATCCGGAAAAAAGTTCCGCGAACCCGCGTAATGCTCCGGGGCCCACCCCCCTCTCCCTCGTACGGGCCCGCCGAAGGACCCGTACGAGAAGCCACCGGAGAGGACACCGAACGCCATGCACCCCACCGTCGTAGAGCGGGAACTGGAGCTCAAGCTCGTCCTGTCGCCCGAGCGCAGCATCCCCGTCCCGGCCCGGCTGAGTTACACCAGCGATGACCCCTACGCCGTCCACGTCACCTTCCACATCGGCTCCGACCACCCCGTCAACTGGACCTTCGCCCGCGAACTCCTCGTGGAGGGGGTGTTCCGGCCGTGCGGCCACGGGGACGTACGGGTGTGGCCGACGAAGGTCGAGGGCCGCAGCGTCGTGCTGATGGCGCTGAGTTCACCCGACGGGGACGCCCTGCTGGAGGCCCCGGCCGCGCAGGTGTCGGCCTGGCTGGAGCGGACGCTGCGGGTGGTCCCCCCGGGCTCTGAGGCCGAGCAGCTCGGCATCGACGACGGCCTCGCCGAGTTGCTCGCCCCGACCCCGGCCGACGACCTCTGGCTGCGCGACCCCTGGCCGAGCGACGAGTCCCGGGACGCCGAGTGAGCCGTAGAACCGGAGGGGCCTCAGAACAGCTTGCCCGGGTTGAGGATGCCGAGGGGGTCGAAGACCTGCTTGATCCCTCGCTGCAGCTCCACGCCCACCGGGCCGATCTCGCGCGCCAGCCACTCCTTCTTCAGCACGCCCACGCCGTGCTCGCCGGTGATCGTGCCGCCGAGCTCCAGGCCGAGGGCCATGATCTCGTCGAAGGACTCGCGGGCGCGCCGGGACTCGTCGGCGTCCTGCGCGTCGAAGCAGACCGTGGGGTGGGTGTTGCCGTCGCCCGCGTGGGCGACGACCCCGATGGTCAGCTGGTACTTCTCGGCGATCCGCTCGACCCCGTCGAGCATGTCACCGAGCCGGGAGCGCGGCACGCACACGTCGTCGATCATCGTCACGCCCCGCACCGCCTCCAGCGCCGTGAGGGACAACCGCCGTGCCTGGAGCAGCAGTTCGGAGTCGGCGGCGTCCTCGGCCGGTACGACCTGGGTGGCGCCGGCCGCCTCGCACAGTGCCCCGACGGCGGCGAGGTCGGCGGCCGGGTCCGGGGTGTCGAAGGCGGCCAGCAGCAGCGCCTCCGTCGACTCCGGAAGTCCCATGTGCGCCAGGTCGTTGACCGCCTTGACGGTCGTACGGTCCATCAGTTCGAGGAGGGACGGGACGTGTCCGCCGGCCATGATCCGGCACACGGCGTCGCAGGCGGCGGCCGCGGAGGCGAACTCGGCGGCCAGCACCAGCTGCCGCGGCGGCTGCGGCTTGAGCGCCAGGACCGCCCGTACGACGATGCCGAGCGAGCCCTCGGAGCCGACGAACAGCCGGGTCAGGTCGTAGCCCGCGACCCCCTTCGCCGTACGGCGGCCCGTGGTCATGAGGCGTCCGTCGGCCAGCACGACGTCGAGGCCGAGGACGTACTCGGCCGTCACCCCGTACTTCACACAGCACAGGCCGCCCGAGGCGGTGCCGATGTTGCCGCCGATCGTGCACTGTTCCCAGCTGGAGGGGTCCGGCGGGTAGTACAGGCCGTGTTCGCCGACCGCGCGGGACAGGGCCGCGTTGACGACGCCCGGTTCGACGACGGCGATGCGGTCGACCGGGTTGATCTCCAGGATCCGGTCCATCCTGGTCAGGGACAGCACGACACAGCCGTCGGAGGCGTTGGCACCTCCGGACAGGCCGGTGCGGGCGCCCTGCGGGACGACCGGTACACGCAGCTCCGTGGCGGTGCGCATGACGTGCTGGACCTGCTCGACCGTGCGCGGCAGGACGACCACCGCCGGGGTGCCGGCCGGGCAGAAGCTGGCCATGTCGTTGGCGTAGGAGGCCGTGATGTCGGGGTCGGTCAGGACCGCCTCGGCGGGCAGACCGGTGAGCAGACGGTTGACGAGGTCGTGGCTCATGATCACAGCCTCGCACCGGGGGCCATCGGTGTGAACCCCGCCAACGAGGGGCTTTCGGTACGGGAATGTGGTCGTCGTACTGCCGCACAGTGAGCGCCATGGAGAACCAACATCAGGAGCGCCCGCGCGCGGGCAGGCGGGTGCTCGTCGGGGCCGGCGTCGGGTGTGCCCTGCTCGGCGGGATGGTGGCGCTGCTGCCGTGGGGCGGGTCCACGGGCGCGCCCGCCGCTCCGGCGCCGGGCGCGCAGGCGCTGGCGGCGGTCACCACGGGCGTACCGGCCGCGCTGCCCGACCTGGCGGTGCTGATCGGTGAGCGCGAGAGCCACCTGCGGAAGCATCCGAAGGACGCCGAGTCCTGGGCGGTGCTCGGGGCCGCCTACGTGGAGCAGGGGCGGCGGACCGCGGACGCGGGGAACTACCCGAAGGCCGAGCGGATGCTGCGGACCTCGCTCAAGGTGCGGGCGAAGGGCAATGTGGAGGCGCTGAGCGGGCTCGCCGCGCTGGCGGGCGCCCGGCGGGACTTCCCGGCCGCGCGGAAGTGGGGCGAGGCCGCGCTGAGACTGGAACCGAAGCGCTGGACGACGTACCCCCTGCTGATCGACGCCTACACCGGCCTCGGCGATCACAAGGCGGCCAAGAAGAACCTGGACCGGCTGCTGCGACTGCGCTCGGGCCCCGCGGTGCTGGCCCATGCCGGGGCCGTCTACCGCGACCACGGCTGGCGCGAGGACGCGGCGGCCTCCCTCTCCGACGCGGCGGCGGCCGCCGAGGCGCCGGCCGAGCGGGCCGCGTACCTGGAGCGCGGCGGGCAGCTGGCCTTCGAGCGCGGCGACCGCGAGACGGCCCTGCGTCACTTCCAGGCGGCGGTACGGCTCGACCCGGACCAGCGGGCCGCGCAGGCCGGACAGGGCCGGGCGCTCGCGGCCCTGGGCCGCACCACGGAGGCGCTGAGCGCCTACCAGGTGGCCCTCACCAAGCAGCCGCGCCCGCAGTACGCCCTGGAACTGGGCGAGCTGTACGAGTCACTGGGGCTCGGGCAGGCGGCCCGGGTCCAGTACGACCTGCTGCGCGAGCGGGTGCGGAGCGCGGCGGCGGGCGGGGCCGACGAGGAGCTGGTGCTGGGCCTGTTCGAGGCGGACCACGGGGATCCGGCGTCGGCCGTACGACGGTTGCGGGCCGAGTGGCAGCGGCAGCCCGGGATCGCGGTGGCGGACGCGCTGGGGTGGGCGCTGCACCGGGTCGGGGACGACGAACAGGCGCTGCGGTTCGCCAAGGTGGCCACGGACAGGACCAAGGGGGGCGGGGTGCGCAGCGCGCTGTACTCCTACCACCGCGGGATGATCGAGCGGGACCTGGAGCTGACGGGTCCCGCCCGGCGGCATCTGGAGGAGGCGCTGCGGATCAATCCGTACTTCTCGACGCTGCACGTGGCGAAGGCCCGCCGGGCTCTGGACGAGCTGGGCGAGCCTTCGCTGGAGGCGCCTGCGGAGGCGGCTGCGGAGTCCTAGAGGTTGCCCCGCTTGGCCTGCTCGCGCTCGATGGCCTCGAACAGGGCCTTGAAGTTGCCCTTGCCGAAGCCCATCGAGCCGTGGCGCTCGATGATCTCGAAGAACACCGTCGGGCGGTCCTGGACCGGCTTGGTGAAGATCTGCAGCAGGTAGCCGTCCTCGTCGCGGTCGGCGAGGATCTTCAGCTCGCGCAGGGTCTCCACGGGCACGCGGGTGTCGCCGACCCACTCGCCGAGGGTGTCGTAGTACGAGTCCGGGGTGTCGAGGAACTGCACCCCGGCCGCGCGCATGGTGCGTACCGTCGCGACGATGTCGCCCGAGTTCAGCGCGATGTGCTGGACGCCGGCGCCGCCGTAGAACTCGAGGTACTCGTCGATCTGGGACTTCTTCTTGGCGATGGCGGGCTCGTTGATCGGGAACTTGACCTTGAGCGTGCCGTCGGCCACCACCTTCGACATCAGCGCGCTGTACTCGGTCGCGATGTCGTCGCCCACGAACTCCTTCATGTTCGTGAAGCCCATGACCTTGTTGTAGAAGCCGACCCATTCGTTCATCCGGCCGAGTTCCACGTTGCCGACGCAGTGGTCGATGGCCTGGAAGGTGCGCTGGGCGGGCGGCTCGACGATCGGCTTCGCCGCCACGAAACCGGGCAGGTAGGGGCCGTCGTAGCCGGTGCGCTCGACGAGGGTGTGGCGGGTCTCGCCGTAGGTGGCGATGGCGGCGAGGACGACGGTGCCGTGCTCGTCCTTCAGCTCGTACGGCTCGGTGACCGAGCGGGCGCCGTGCTCGAGGGCGTAGGCGTACGCGGCACGCGCGTCCGGGACCTCGATGGACAGGTCGACGACGCCGTCGCCGTGCTCGGCCACGTGCTCCTTGAGGAAGCGGCCCCAGTCGGTGGCGGGCTTGATCACCGAGGTGAACACGAAGCGGGCGGAGCCGTTCTCCAGGACGTACGAGGCGGTCTCGCGGCTGCCGTTCTCCGGTCCGGAGTAGGCGACCAGCTGCATGCCGAAGGCGGTGGAGTAGTAGTGCGCCGCCTGCTTGGCGTTGCCCACGGCGAAGACGACCGCGTCCATTCCCTTGACCGGGAAGGGGTCGGCCTGCCGGGCGGTGTCGGGAGTGTGGTCTGTGGTCTGCGTCATAGCGGCAGGGTGGCCCGGACCCGCAAGGTGCGCAATAGTTCGCAGAATCGCTGAACAATGTGCCCAGTGATACGTCAGCCTCGGCGGGCTTTCTGTACAGGATGACCAGTGTCGGGAGGGTCCCGTGGGGATCGATCAGCTGGACGGCCGCATCATCGTGCTGCTCGCGCGGGAGCCGCGGATCGGGGTGCTGGAGATGTCCCGGCGGCTCGGTGTGGCGCGCGGGACCGTGCAGGCGCGGCTCGACCGGCTTCAGTCGAACGGAGTCATCCGGGGGTTCGGTCCGCAGGTCGACCCGGCGGCGCTCGGCTACCCGGTCACCGCCTTCGCCACGCTCCAGATCCGGCAGGGCCAAGGACCCGACGTGCGGGCGCACTTGGCGACGGTGCCGGAGGTGCTGGAGCTGCACACGACCACCGGCAGCGGGGACATGCTGTGCCGGCTCGTGGCCCGCTCGAACGCCGATCTGCAGCGGGTCATCGACCGGGTTGTCGGTTTTGATGGGATCGTCCGGGCCTCCACCGCGATCGTGATGGAGAACCCCGTGCCGCTGCGGATCATCCCGTTGGTCCAGCAGGCGGCACTCGGGGAGCAGGCGGAGGGCCGGGAGAGGAGCTGATTCGACTGCTGGGGTGAGCGATGTGAACTTCTGGGAGTACCTGGGCACCAACCAGCAGGAGTTGCTCGCGGACGCGTACCAGCATGCGAGCGCCGTGTTCCAGTGCATGGTCGTGGCGACCGTGCTGGGCGTGTTGATCGGTGTGCTGACCTACCGAAGCGAGCTGGCCGCGAACATCGCGACGACGACCACCTCGACCTTCCTGACCATTCCCTCGCTCGCCATGATCGGTCTGCTCATCCCGATCGTGGGGCTGGGCGTACCGCCCACGGTGATCGCCCTGACGCTGTACGGGCTGCTGCCGATCGTGCGCAACGCGATCGTGGGGCTGCGCGGGGTCGACCCGACCCTGGTGGACGCGGCCAAGGGCATCGGGATGTCACGACTGCTGCGACTGGCCCGGATCGAGCTGCCGCTCGCCTGGCCGCCGATCCTGACCGGGATCCGCGTCTCGACCCAGATGCTGATGGGCATCGCGGCGATCGCGGCCTACGCCTCCGGACCCGGCCTCGGCAACGAGATCTTCCGCGGGATCGCCTCCCTCGGCAGCAAGAACGCGCTGAACCAAGTGCTCGCGGGCACGCTCGGGATCATCGTCCTGGCCCTGCTGTTCGACGCCGCGTACGTCCTGATCGGACGGCTGACCATTCCCAGGGGGATCCGTGCCTGAGTCCAGTGCCTCCGGCACGTCCGGTGCCTCGATCGAGCTGGAGAACCTGACCAAGCGGTACCCGGGCAACCCCAGCCCGGCGGTCGACAGCGTCAACATGGAGATCCAGGCGGGCGAGATCGTCATCTTCGTCGGGCCGTCCGGCTGCGGGAAGTCCACGACGCTCAAGATGATCAACCGGTTGATCGAACCGACCGGCGGCCGGATCCGGATCAACGGCGAGGACGTCACCGACATCGACCCGGTGAAGCTGCGCCGCAAGGTCGGGTACGCGATCCAGTCGGCCGGTCTCTTCCCGCACATGACGGTCGCGCAGAACATCGCGCTGGTGCCGAAGATGGTCGGCTGGCCGAAGGGGCGGATCAAGGGCCGGGTGGAGGAGCTGCTGGACCTGGTCGGGCTCGACCCCGGGGAGTTCCACGGCCGCTATCCGCGTCAGCTCTCCGGGGGCCAGCAGCAGCGGGTCGGGGTGGCCCGGGCGCTGGCCGCCGATCCCCCGGTGCTGCTGATGGACGAGCCGTTCGGCGCGGTCGATCCGATCACCCGGGACCATCTGCAGGACGAGTTGATCAGGTTGCAGCACGAGCTGCACAAGACGATCGTCTTCGTCACGCACGACTTCGACGAGGCGATCAAGCTGGGCGACCGGATCGCCGTACTGCGCGAACACTCGCACATCGCTCAGTTCGACACCCCGGAGGCCATCCTCACCAACCCGGCCGACGACTTCGTCTCCGGGTTCGTCGGCGCCGGGGCGGCGCTGAAGCGGCTGAACCTCACCCGCGTGCGGGACGTGGAGATCCGGGAGTATCCGACGGTCACCGTCGACGACCCGCTCCAGGAGATCTTCAACAAGCTCCGCTCCAGCGGCACCAACGAGATCCTGCTGCTCGACAAGCGCCGCCGCCCCTACAAGTGGCTGCGCCGCGGCGATCTGATGCGGGCCAGAGGTTCCCTGGCCCGCGCCGGCACCCTCGTGCACGACACGGTCACCCGGGACGCCACGCTCCGGGACGCCCTGGAGGCGGTGCTCACCGACAACGCGGGCCGGGTCGCAGTCACCGGGCGGCGCGGTGAGTACGACGGGGTGGTGGACATGGAGACGCTGATGAACTCCGTGCACGAGCTCCTGGAGGCGGACCGGCTCGAGGCGATCGAGCACCAGCACGAGCTGGAGTCCGCCCGGGCCCCCCAGACGCACGCCGAGCAGGAGGGCGACGGAGGGGAGAAGAAGGCGTGACGACCTCTCCGGACCAGGAACGCCCCGACGGCGAGCACGAGGTCAAGGGGCTCGCCTTCCGTGACGAGGGCGAGGCCGAGCAGGAGGCGCCCCCGCCCCCGCAGGTGACCGGGCGCCGGGTGACCTGGCAGAAGCTGACCGTCCTGCCGGCCCTGCTGGTGGCGTTGCTGCTGGCGACCTGGCTGTGGTTCCAGCAGGCCGACCTGGACGAGATCTCCGAGAACGCCCTGTCGGACGGAGAAGTCTCGAAGGCGCTGTGGCAGCACGTGGAGCTGACGGTGATCTCCACGTTCTTCGTGCTGATCATCGCGATCCCGCTGGGTATCCTGCTGACCCGCAAGGCGTTCCGCAAGGCGACCCCGGTGGCCATGACCATCGCCAACATGGGCCAGGCGACCCCGGCGATCGGTCTGCTCGCGCTGCTGGTGATCTGGCTCGGCACGGGGATGAAGTCGGCCCTGATCGGCATCACCCTCTACGCCATCCTGCCCGTGCTGTCGAACACGATCGCGGGTCTGAAGGCGAACGACCCGACGCTGCTGGAGGCGGCGAGGGGCATCGGGATGTCCCCCGTGGGCGTGCTGTCCCGGGTGGAACTGCCGCTGGCGGTCCCCCTGATCCTCGCGGGCGTCCGCACGGCGCTCGTCCTCAACGTCGGTACGGCGACGCTGGCGACCTTCGGCGGGGGCGGCGGCCTGGGTGTGCTGATCACGACGGGCATCACGACCCAGCGCATGCCGGTGCTGGTGCTCGGCTCGGTCCTCACGGTGGCGCTGGCGCTGTTGGTGGACTGGCTGGCGTCGCTGGCGGAACTGCTGCTCAGGCCGCGGGGGCTGGAGGTGGGGACGTGAGAAGGAGCGCGTGTCTGCTGCTGGCCGGGGCACTGCTGTCGGGTTCCGGGTTGCTGTCGGGCTGCGGGCTGACGAGCGGTTCGCCGATGGTCGACGACGTCGTCCCCGGTTCGATCGGCCAGGGGCAGCCGCTGAAGGGCGCCGACCTGACGGTGACCTCGAAGGAGTTCACCGAGCAGCTCATCCTCGGCGCGATCATGGGCATCGCCTTCGAGGCGGCGGGGGCGGAGGTGCTCGACCGCACCGGGATCCAGGGGTCGATCGGGGCGCGGGAGGCGGTCAAGTCAGGGGACGCGGACGGGATGTACGAGTACACGGGCACCGCCTGGATCACGTACCTGGGCAACAGCGAGCCCATCGACAACCCGCGCGAGCAGTGGGAGGCGGTGCGGGACGCGGACCTGAAGAACGGGCTGACCTGGCTGGAGCCCTCGGCCCTGAACAACACCTACGCGCTGGCGATGAACCAGGACAACTTCAGGAAGTACGGCACGAAGACCCTGTCCGACGTGGCCGAACTGGCGACGACCGACCCCGGCGCGGTGACGCTGTGCGTGGAGAGCGAGTTCGCCAACCGCGCGGACGGCCTGCCGGGCATGGAGAAGGAGTACGGGATGAGCATCCCGGCCGGGAACATCACACAGATGGACACCGGGATCATCTACACCCAGGCGGCGAAGGGCAGTTGCACCTACGGCGAGGTCTTCACGACGGACGGCCGCATCAAGTCCATGAACCTGGTGGTCATGGAGGACGACAAGAAGTTCTTCCCCAATTACAACGCGGCCCCCGAGATCAACTCCGGAACGCTGAAGGAGTACCCGGAGATCGCGGAGATCCTGGCCCCGGTGACGGCGGCCCTGGACAACGCGGTGGCGCGGGAACTGAACGCCAAGGTGGATGTCGAGGGCGAGGACCCGCACGAGGTGGCCCTGGACTGGATGCTGGAGCAGGGGTTCGTGAAGGAGGGCTGACTAGCAGCTCGGCACCCCGCCCGCGCCCTTCTCCAGGGCGGTCAGGGAGTCGATGGCGCCCTCGAGGGTGGTGACCGGGATGAGGCGCAGGCCCTTGGGCAGTTCCGCCTTGGCGTCGGAGCACTCGGCCTTGGGGACGAGGAACACGGTCGCGCCGTCCCGGTGCGCGGCCTGTGTCTTCAGCGCCACGCCGCCCACGGGGCCGACCTTGCCGTCGGCGGCGATGGTTCCGGTGCCGGCGACGGTGCGGCCGCCGGTGAGGTCGCCGCCGGAGCCGTCGCCGTCCAGCTTGTCGACGATGCCGAGCGAGAAGAGCAGGCCGGCGCTGGGGCCGCCGACGTCGGCGAGCTCCAGATCGACATCGATCTTGTCGGAGTCGAGGTCGAGGTAGTTCAGGGCGGCCTCGGTGGCGGCGTCCTGGGACTTGCGCATCTGCTCGGTGTTGTACTTCTCGATCTCGTCGGTGCTCTTGTCGCCGGGGTAGACCGAGTCACGGGGCATGACGGCGCGGTCGGTCCGGAACCAGGAGTCGAGAATGTCCCCGAGCGACACACTGGCATCGGGCCCGGTGGCCTCGATGGTCGTCATCCGCAACTGTCCCTCGGTCTCCCGGGTGGCGGCCCCCTCGATCGTGATCACCGGCTCCCCCTTGTTCTCCCCCAGCACATCCGCCGTCATCCCGGGCTGCGTGAGCGCGAACGGCAACGGCGCGAAGGCGGCGGCCGCCAGCAGCCCGACGACGGGCAGAGCACAGACGACGAGGGCCTGGGGGCGAGAGAGACGAGAGAGCACGAGGTCAATCTAACGTGACGGCGATCCGGCGGAGCCCCGGGCGGTCAGCGCAGCGCCTCCGCCACTTCTCGCGCCGCGTCCACCACGCGCGGGCCGACCCGCTCCGGTACCGCGTCCGCCAGCATGACCACGCCCACGCTGCCCTCCACCCCGGTCACCCCCAGCAGCGGCGCCGCCGCTCCGCTCGCGCCCGCCTCCAGTTCGCCGTGGGTCAGGGTGTAGCCGGGTTCCTCCAGGCGATCCTGGCGGCGGGCCGACAGGATCGCCTTGCCCGCCGCGCCCCGCTCCAGGGGGTGCCGGAAGCCCGCGCGGTACGCCACGTGGTAGTCCGTCCAGGTCGGCTCGACCACCGCCACGGCCAGCGCCTCGGCGCCGTCCACCAGCGTCAGATGCGCGGTCGCCCCGATGTCCTCCGCCAGCGACCGCAGCGCGGGCAGCGCCGCCTCCCGTACCAGCGGATGCACCTGGCGGCCGAGGCGCAGCACTCCGAGACCCACCCGGGCCCGGCCGCCCAGATCACGGCGTACTAGGGCGTGCTGCTCCAGCGTGGCGAGCAACCGGTACACCACGGTCCGGTTCACGCCCAGTTTGTTGGAAAGCTCGGTGACGGTCAGCCCGTGGTCCGTGTCGGCCAGCAGTTTGAGGACCCGCAGTCCCCGGTCGAGCGTCTGGGAGGTCTCCGCGGTCACGACGCCCACTCCTTAGTGGTGAGGTCGGCGGCCCCCTCGCGGCAGATGCGTCACCGAGTCCCGTCGGCGACGCGCTTCAGAGGCCGCCGATCGGCCGGCGGCCCGGCATGTCCGGACCGCGTCGCTTCACGGCTGCGCTCCGCGGCGGCGCTGCCACGGGGCGTGTGCGTAGCGGGACAGTAGCGAAGCCGGTTCGCTGAGCGGAAGGCTCCGTCCAGAATCCGGGCATCGGCCGGTACGGCACGCCTGTGTTTGTCCGGATACGCACAGCGCACGAGAGACGCGAAGCGCCTCAGGGGCGCGGGGAACTGCGCGACCGGCCCCCACCGGCCCGGAGCCAAAAACCCGACTGGCACCACCCCACGGAACCGGCGAAGGCACAGCGCCCAACGTCACCGCATGCGCGTGGCCCACTCCTGCACCTTGGCGATGCGCTGCCGCAGCTGCCCCGCCGTGGCCTCCGCGCTCGGCGGCCCCCCGCACACGCGGCGCAGCTCGGTGTGGATCACCCCGTGGGGCTTGCCGCTCTGATGGACGTACGCGCTGACCATCGTGTTCAGCTGCTTGCGCAGCTCCATCATCTCCTTGTGTGAGACGACGGGCCGCCGCTCGGCGGGCAGCTCCAGCAGGTCCGCCTCGGTGTCCGGCTTCTTCCGGCTGTGCGCGATCTGCCGGGCCTGCCGCTTCTGGAGCAGCAGCTGCACCTGGTCGGGTTCGAGGAGCCCCGGGATGCCGAGGTAGTCCTGCTCCTCCTCACTCCCCGGGTGCGCCTGCATACCGAACTCGGCGCCGTCGTAGAGGACCCGGTCGAAGACGGCGTCGGACTCCAGCGCCTCGAAGGGCAGCATGTCCTGCTCGCCGGTGTCCTCGTCCTGCTCCTTGTTCGCCTCCTCCATCTCCTTCTCGGATTCGGCGTACGGGTCCTCCTCGCCCTCCTTCTTCGGCTTGTCGAGGGCGTGGTCGCGCTCGACCTCCATCTCGTTGGCGAAGGTGAGGAGGTCGGGGATGGTCGGCAGGAACACTGACGCGGTCTCGCCGCGGCGACGCGACCGCACGAAGCGGCCGACGGCCTGTGCGAAGAACAGCGGCGTGGAGATCGTCGTGGCGTAGACGCCGACCGCGAGGCGGGGCACGTCGACGCCCTCGGACACCATGCGGACGGCGACCATCCAGCGGTCGTTGCTCCCGCTGAAGTCGTCGATCCGCTTGGACGCGCCGGTGTCGTCGGACAGGACGAGGGTCGCCTTGCTGCCGGTGATCTCACGGATGAGCTTGGCGTAGGAGCGGGCGGAGTCCTGGTCGGAGGCGATGACGAGGGCGCCCGCGTCCGGGATGGCCTTCCTGACCTCGGTCAGCCGCTGGTCGGCGGCGCGCAGCACGCTCGGCATCCAGTCGCCGCGCGGATCGAGCGCGGTGCGCCAGGCCTGCGACACGGCGTCCTTGGTCATCGGCTCGCCGAGCCGGGCGGCGATCTCGTCGCCGGCCTTGGTCCGCCAGCGCATGTTGCCGCTGTAGGAGAGGAAGATGACGGGCCGGACGACACCGTCGGAGAGGGCGGAACCGTAGCCGTAGGTGTAGTCGGCGGCCGAGCGCCGGATCCCCGCGTTGTCCTCCTCGTACGTCACGAAGGGGATGGGGTTGGTGTCGGACCGGAAGGGCGTACCGGTGAGCGCGAGGCGGCGCGTGGCGGGCTCGAAGGCCTCCAGGCACGCCTCGCCCCAGGACTTGGAGTCACCGGCGTGGTGGATCTCGTCGAGGATGACGAGGGTCTTGCGCTGCTCGACGCGGTTGCGGTGCAGCATGGGCCGTACGCCGACACCCGCGTAGGTCACGGCGACGCCCTGGTAGTCCTTGCCGAGCGGGCCGGCGCTGTACTCGGGGTCGAGCTTGATCCCTATCCGCGCGGCGGCCTCGGCCCACTGCTTCTTCAGGTGCTCGGTCGGCGCGACCACGGTCACCTGCTGCACGACGTGATGGTGCAGCAGCCAGGAGGCGAGGGTCAGGGCGAAGGTCGTCTTGCCCGCGCCCGGGGTCGCGACCGCGAGGAAGTCCCGCGGCTGTTCCTGGATGTACTTCTCCATCGCCCCCTGCTGCCAGGCACGCAGCTTGCTGGCGGTACCCCAGGGGGCACGGCCGGGGAAGGCGGGGGAAAGGTGGTGGGAGGTGGAGGCGGCGGAGGTAGTCACGGTCTCCGTGGGGTTCGGGCGGCTGCGTATGACGACCGAGTCACCCTACCGGCGCCCGGCCGCTGTCAACGCGCGCACCGGGCCGGGTCACCCACGGGTGGGACCGACGTCACAGCGCCCGCAGCCGTCGCGCGATCACCGGGATCTCCCTCTCGACCCCGGCCGCCACATCGATGACCAGGTCATACGCGGTGTCCTGGTCGCAGTCGACGAGGTCGACGCCGTTGACCCCGAGGAAGGTCGCGGCGGCGAGCCAGGCGGTGCGCTTGTTCCCGTCCACGAGGGGGTGGTTGGCGGCGAGTCCGTGCAGCAGCGCGGCGGCCTGCTCGTACGGATCGCCATAGGCCTCCGCCCCGAACATCCGCGCTCGCGACCGGCGTACGGCAGAGGCGAACAGCCCCGGGTCCCGCACCTCGGGCGCCCGCCCGCCGAAGGCGATCCGGGCGATGACCTCGGCCTCCGCGACGGTGAGATGCCTGGTCATTCGCCGAGCCTGCGCAGCAGATCGGCGTGCGCGTCCGCCAGCACTTCGGCGGTCACCGTCACCGCCGAGGCCTCCTTCGCCACCCGCCGAGTCACGGCGTCCAGCGCTAGGTCCTCGGGACTACGGCCGGTCGCGTCCGCGAGGTCGTCGAGTCGCCGCCGGAGGTCGGGCGGGAGGCGCAGGGTCAGCTCGTGCATGCCGTGAAGCTACCGCCGCCGGTCACGGCTCTGCGACCGGATTACGGCTCACCGCTCACCGTCCACCGACCCGGCTACGACTCACCGCTCACCGTCCACCGACCCGGCTACGGCTCACCGTCCACCGGCCCGGCTACGACTCACCGCTCCCGCAGTCGCGTCGTCACCCACACCCCCGCCAGGGCCACCGCCGCCATCGGCAGGAACACCGCCGCGAAGGCGGCCGGGTGGGAGCCCGAGGTGGTCGTGTGCTGGAGGGTGCCGCCGCCGAGGGTGGCGAAGGCGGCGCCGCCCACGGAGAGGAGGACGACGTTGGAGAGGGCGTCGGAGATCTGGAGGGAGGCGGAGTTGGTGCCGGCCTCCTCCGGGGTGGAGAGCTTCAGGAGGAGGACGCTGGCGGAGGAGATCACCAGGCCCATGCCGAAGCAGCCGAGGGCCCAGGCCACGGCGACCGTCGCGACCGGCACGGAGTCGATCAGCACGCTCGGCGCGGCGGCGATCGCGGCGGCGACCAGCACCATCCCGAAGGTCGTCAGCCGTTCCCGGTACGGCTCAAGGCGCGGCCGGGACTGCACCCAGGAGCCCGCCGCCCAGGTCCCGCCGCCCGCCGCGAGGGAGAACCCGGCCAGCGTCGGCGACAGACCCCGCTGGGTCACCAGCATCAGCGGGACGAAGGACTCGGCCGCGATGAAGGAGCCCGACGCGACTCCGCGCAGCAGGATCACGGACGGCAGACCGCGCGCGGCCCGGTACGTGCCGCGCGGGAGCAGGCCGAGGACGGCGGGCACCAGCAGCGCGGCGCCCAGCACCCCGGGCAGCAGCGACAGCGGGCGCAGATCCTGGGCGGCGTACTGGAGGAGCCCCGCGCCGAGGGAGATCCCCAGGGCGAGCCGGATCCGGCGGCGGTCGAAGGAGGCGGGCGTCCCGGCCACCGGGCCCGAGGCCCGCCTGCCTATCTGCGGCAGCGCGAGCGCCAGCGGGAACACGATGAGCACCGGGACCCCGAGGAACACCCAGCGCCAGCCGAGGTGTTCGGTCACCGCCCCGGACGCGAGCGGCCCGACGATCGACGGCACGACCCAGCTGGCGGCGAACGCGGCCACGATCGCCGGCCGCAACCGCTCCGGATAGGCCCGCCCGATCACGACGTACAGGCCGACGATCACCAGCCCGCCCCCGAGCCCCTGCACGGCCCGCCCGAGCACGAACAGCCACATCGCCGTGGCCGTCCCCGCCAGCAGCAGCCCGGCGGCGAAGGCGCCGATGCCCGCGGTCACCGGTCCGAGCGGCCCGCGCCGGTCCGCCCACTGTCCGGCGAGCACCATCCCGAACAGCGAGGTGGTGAAGAACCCCGAGAAGGCGAAGGCGTACAGGGACACCCCGTCCAGTTCCCGTGCCGCCACCGGCATCGCCGTGCCCACGGCCGTGGCCTCGAAGGCGATCAGCAGCACGACGGAGACGATCCCGATGCTGAGCGCCCGGTACGAACGGCTCAGCACAGTCTCGGCGGACTCGGCGGACTCGGCGGACTCGGGGTCGGCGGACTCGGGGTCGGCGGACTCGGCGGGGGCAGGGGCGGGGTCGGCGGTGGGCGCGACGTCGGTGTCGCGCGGCTCGAGTCCGGTCATGCGTGCGAGTGTAAGGTCCGAACCGCCCCTCTGCCCCTGTCGCGAGTCCCGCCCCGACCGGGACCTTGGTCGTACGACCTAGGCCGGTCCCGCCGTCCGCGCCTGCATCAGGCGGGGGGAGTTCTCGAAGCCCCGGCGGGCGTAGGCCGGTATCGCTCTCGGGGAGGAGTGGACCGTGACGCGCTCCAGGCCGAGGGACGTGGCCGCGGCCAGGGTCCGGTCGATCAGGCGGCCGCCCAGGCCCGTGTCCCTGGCCTCGGGGACGACGTAGACGCACTGCAGGTCGCCGGAGGCGCGGTGCAGTGATCGTGGGGTCGGGACGCGGTGGACGACCGCCAGCCAGGCCATGCCGATGACCACCGAGTCGCGGACCAGGACCGTGCACCGGTGCGAGGCGGAGTTGTCGGCGGCCCAGGCGACGAAGTGGCGTACGAAGTCGGGGCGTTCGATCGTCGTGGGGGTGTCGCCGTTCTCCGCCATCCACCGCCAGCGCAGCTCCGCGACCGCCTCCAGGTCCGACGGCTCGGCGGGGCGGACGACGATGTCCTCGGTCACGGCCGGACCGTGTCCCGGTGCAGCAGCCACAGGGTGAACGCGAGGGTGGAGACGTCGGCGTTCAGCGGGTGCGGTGTGGTGCCCGGTGCCGTCCAGGTCAGCAGCGTGCCCGTCGCGCCGTGCAGGAGGAGGGTGGTGGCCTCGTCGTCCAGGTGACCGAGGACGATCAGCCGGTCCGCGTCCTCGGGGAGGCCGGCCTCGTACGCCTCCGTCAGCGTCGGCAGCACCATGTCCACGTCCATGCGGAACAGGGCGTGCTCCTCCGGCAGCCCCGTCTCGCGCAGGAAGCGCCGGGTCGGCTCATGGGTGAGCGCCGCCGGGAAGTCGACGTCCTCGAAGCGCGCCACTCTGCCGCGGCCGAACTCCTCGGCGAGCATCCTGGGCGGCACTGCGACGGCCAGACCCGACGCCTCCCACTGGACCAGCTCAGGGCCCGCCACCAGCGTCAAGGTCTCGAGCAGGCGCCCGCAGCGCAGCAGTTGATCCGGCCTGGTGATCGTCCCGTTCATGGTGTCCCCCCGTGCGTGTCCCAACACCTCGAAACACTACGCCGCACCACTGACAACGCCCGCTCAGCGGCTCACGTGCCGCCCGTCACAACCGCCGCCTGCGGCCGGATCGGCAGCCGGTTCACCGGCCGGCCCGTCGCCGCCCGTACGGCGGAGGCGATGGCTGCCGGCGAGGCCACCACCGGCGCCGCGCTGACCGCCTTGGCGCCGAACGGAGCGACCACGTCCCGTTCCTCGACCAGCTTCACGATCTTGATGTCCGGGGCGTCCAGGGCCGTCGGCAGGGCGTACCCGGTCAGGTCGGGGTGGCGGATCGCGCCGCGCGCGGTGCGCAGGTTCTCCGTCAGCGCTATGCCGACGCCCTGCGTGACGCCCGCCTCGATCCGCGCCGCCAGCTGCGCCGGGTTGAGCACCCGGCCCACGTCCTGGGCGAGGGCCAGCTCCACCACGCGCACCGAACCGAGTTCGATGTCGACGTCCACGACCGCGCGGATCGCGCAGAACGCCAGGCCCACGAAGGCGTCGCCCTGGCCGGCCTCGTCCAGCGGCTCGGTGGGATGCGGCCGGCACTGGGCCGTCGCCCACAGCTCCTTGCCGTCCATCGCCTCGGTGACGGTGGTCGACAGGACGCCGTCGTACGACGTGATCTTGCCGTCGGTGATCTGGAGCAGCTCGGTGGACATGCCGAACTTGTGCGCCAGCGGCTGGAGCAGCTGGGTGCGGACCATCTTCGCCGCGCGCTCCACCGCGCCGCCGGACACCCAGGTGTGCCGGCCTCGGCAGCCCGCGCCCGCCGGGGGCTGGTCGGTGTCGACCGGGGCCACATGGACCTCGTCGATGCCGAGGGTCTCCTGGACGATCTGGCGGGCCAGCGTGGCGAAGCCCTGTCCGGTCTCCACCGCCGCGCACAGGACCGTGGCGACCCCGCCCTGCACCTTGACGGTCGCCGTGGAGACCTCGTCGGCGCCCTCGGCGCCCAGCATGTGCACCATGCCGAGCCCGTAGCCCACGCCCCGGCGGACCGCGCCCGGTTCACCGGCGCCCTCGGGACCGCCGGGCAGCAGCCACTCGTCCTCGGGGGTGTCCTTGGGCAGCGTCGGCAGCGGGAAGTCCCGTACCGCCTGGAGGAGTTCGGCCACCGGTGCCGGGCAGGTCACGGTCTGGCCGGTGGGCAGGACGTCGCCGGTCGCCATGGCGTTGCGCAGGCGCAGCTCGGCCGGGTCGACGCCGAGCTTCTTCGCCAGCTTGTCCATCTGCGCCTCGTAGGCGGCGGCCACCTGCATGGCGCCCTCGCCCCGGACGTGTCCCGAGGGCGGGTTGTTGGTGCGCACGGCCCAGCCCTCGATGAAGGCGTTCGGCACGACGTAGGGCCCGCAGGCGAAGGACACCGCGGCGGCCAGCGCCTCGGCGGAGGTGTCCGCGTACGCGCCCGCGTCCAGCAGGATCTGCGCCTCGACCTTGACCAACGTGCCCTCGGCGTCCGCGTGGTGGCGGTAGCGGAGCAGCGTCGGGTGGCGGTGGACGTGGCCGAGGAAGGACTCCTCGCGGGTCGCCGTCAGCTTCACCGGGCAGCCGGTCTTCAGGGCCAGCAGACCGAGCGGGAGCTGGAAGCCCTGGTCCTCGCGGTCGGCGGTGGCGCCGGGGACGCCGGTGACGACGATCTTCACGCGGTCCGGGGCGAGGCCGTAGCAGGCGGCGGCGGTGTCGCGGTCGTTGTGCGGGTCGGTGGAGGCCAGGTACAGCTCGACCCCGCCGTCCGGGCGTGGCACCGCGAGCCCGGCCTCGGCGCCGATGGGCGCGGGGTCCTGGCGGCCGATGCGGTACAGGCCCTCGACGACGATCTCGCCGGCCGCGTCGGGGTCGCCGTGGCGCAGCGGGATGTGCCGGATCAGGTTGCCGTCGGGGTGCAGCGGCTCGGCCTCGAAGGCCTGCTCGGGGTCGGTGACCGGGTCGAGCACCTCGTACTCGACGATGACGGCGGCCGCGGCCATCCGCGCGGTGTCGGGGTGGTCGGCGGCGACGGCCGCGATGGGCTCGCCGTGATGCCGTACGACCTCGGAGGCGAACACCGGACGGTCGGCCGTGCCGCGGCCGTGCACCGGGGTGCCGGGGACGTCCTCGTGGGTGACGACGGCGCGCACGCCGGGCATCTCCCGCGCGTGGGTGGTGTCGATGGACACGATGCGGGCGTGCGCGTGCGGGGAGCGCAGCACGGCCGCCCACAGCAGTCCCTCGGCCCACAGGTCGGCCGCGTAGGGGAAGGTGCCCTCGGTCTTGGCGCGGGCGTCGGCGGCCGGCAGGGAGGCGCCGAGGCCGTGCGGGATCGGCTCGGGGGCGGGGGCTGCCTCCGCGGGGGTGGGCGCGGTGGCGGCTTCGTTGCTCACGCCTGGCCTCCGTCCTGTCCGTACGCCTGGTCGTGCGGATCGAGTGCCGAGGGGTGCACCCCGCCGGCTCCCGGGCCCGCCTGGTGCGGGATGCGTGCCTCGTCGGGGTCGGGCTCACCGTCGCCCGCGCTGTGCGCGTCGCGTTCGGCGACGACCTCCTTGACCGCCTCGACGACACCGCGGTAGCCGGAGCAGCGGCACAGGTTGCCGCAGAGCGCCTGGCGGGTCTCCAGCTCGGTCGGGGCGGGGTTGCCCTCCAGCAGGTCGTGCACGGTCATCGCCATGCCCGGCACGCAGAAGCCGCACTGCACGGCCCCGCACCGGGCGAGCGCGCGCTGCACGTCGGAGGGCTGTCCGTCGACGGCGAGGCCCTCGACGGTACGGACCTCGCTGCCGGCGGCGGTCACGGCGGGCACCAGGCAGGAGGCGACGAGCCGTCCGTCGACCTGGACGTTGCAGGCCCCGCACTCGCCCTGCGAGCAGCCGTCCTTGGCGCCCGCGAGGCCGAGCCGCTCGCGCAGCACGTAGAGCAGCGACTCGCCGATCCAGGCGTCGGTCACCGGGCGGTCGACGCCGTTGACCCGCAACACGTAGGAGGCGAGGGGGTGTTCCTCACCGGGCAGCGAGGGCTTGTCGGCGGGCGGCTCCACGGCGCTCTCGGCGCCGCTGTCGGCCTCCTGGGGCCCCTCGTCGGCCCCTTCCGGCTCACGGGCCTCCCCAGCGGCCTCAGAGGCCTCTGGAGCGGCCTCGGGGGCCTCCGCGACGGGCTCCGGCGCGGGCGGCTCCGGTACGGCGGTGTCGGCGTCCGCCGGCAGCTGCGCGTGCGGCGCGCCGTGCTCGGCGGTGCGGTCGGCCTGCGCGGGCGCGTGCTCGGCCTGTTCGGGGGCCGACCGGCTCCACGGCTCGCCGATGGCCTGGGGCGGCTGCTGGGCCGCCCAGGGCGCGGGCGCGCCGCCGGGGAGGGTGGCCGGCGGGGTGCCGCCCCACTGCTCGACCAGCGACGAGGTGGTGAACTCGCCCGATTCGTCGGGAAGGTCGCCACCGGCGACGGGGATCGACCACTGGCCCGTGACGTCGTGGCCCGGCGCGCCCTCGGCGGCCGCGGCATCCTCGAAGTGCCACTGGCCGGTCGCGGCGGGGTTGTAGGTGAACCGGTCGTTCCCGGCCTCCTCGGTCCCCGCGTTCGCGTCGGGCCACTGCACGCCGCCCGCGGGCATCGTCCAGGTGCCGGTGGCGGCCGGGTCGGTGCCCGCGGTGGTGCCGGGCGTGACCGTTATGGGCGGCGGCACATAGCCGTGGCCCGGCGCGGCCAGCGGGCTGTCGGAGGCGGCCAGCAGGGCCTCGACGCCGCCCTCGGGGAGCTTCACGAAGGCGGTGGCGCCGTCGTCGTAGTCGCCCTGGGGCAGCGGATCCCAGCGGCCCCCGCCCTGCGGGGCGCCTTCTCCGTGCTGGTCGTCGGTCACGACAGCGCCCTCCCCAGTGCTCGTCGGGCCAGCGCGGCGACGGTGCGCCGCAAGTGCAGTACGGCGGGCGGGAGCTGCTCCACGGAGCCGTCCTCGCCCGGGGCGGGGTCGGGGATGCAGGCCGCGGCGACGTACTCGCCGAAGGCGGTCAGCGCCTCCGGGACCACGGCGCGGTCGTTGTCCCAGTCGATCAGCTGCGCCACCCACTGCTCGGCGTCCAGCGGCCTGAGCGGCATCGGCGCTATGGCCCCCACGGCACAGCGCACGCCCCGCCGCGCGGGGTCGAGGACGAGCGCCACGGAGGCCAGGGCGCGCCCCGGTCCGGTCCGCCCGGTCGCCTTGAGGAAGACCTGGGGGGCGTGCAGCAGCGGCACGCGCACGTAGCCGATGAGTTCGCCGGGCCGCAGCATCTCCATGCCGGCCAGCAGATGCGACACCGGCATCTCCCGGCGGGCCCCGCCCGGGCCCGCGATGATCAGCGTCGCCTCCAGGGCGGCCAGCACCGGCAGCGCGTCGCCGGTCGGGGCGGCGGTGGCGATGTTGCCGCCCAGGGTGCCGGCGTTGCGGATCTGCGGCGGGCCGGCCGCGCGCGCGGAGGCGGCGAGCGCCGGGATCAGGGCGGCGAAGTCGGGGCGGCCCATGCGCGCGTGCGTGAGCCCGGCGCCGAGCAGCGCGTGGCCGTCCTGGTACTGCCAGCCGCGGATCTCGCTGATCTTGCCGAGGCCGACCAGCGCGGCGGGCCTGAGCTGCCCGGAGTTGACGGCGGCCATCAGATCGGTGCCGCCGGCCACGGGAACGGCGGCCGGCATGGCGGTGAGCGCCGCCACGGCCTCGTCCAGAGTCGTGGGCAGCGTGACGGCCTGCCCCGCCTGCGGTGCGTGCGTGGTCAAACCGGCTGCCCCTTCCCGCTGCCCCACCTGGTCCCACCTGTTGCTGCCGTACGGTACGTGCTGACAGGGCGGACGTGGCAACTCTGGCACATCTTCGCAGGGCCCGAACGCGGGGGTCCGCTAGGAGGCATTCGCCCACTTCACCGGGGAGATAGTCCGTTTTGGTCCGGCATCACCGGTCCGCGCGAATTGCCACTCTTCGGTGACCCTGCCGGGGTTTTTCCATTACCTGTTCGGGGGCGGTCCCTCGATGGGGCGGCCGAGCACTCCGGGTCGGCGCTGCCACGGCAGCGGTCCGGCGGGCGGGCGGTAGCCGACACCCAGGGCGTCGAGGCGGGCGTAATGGGCCGTCATACGGCGCTCGAAGTCGGCGAAGTCCCGTTCCCCGGGGGCCGGAAGGGCGCTCCAGGCCACCTCCGCGAAGGCCGCGAGCCGGGGGAAGGCCTGGTAGTCCACGCGCGCGTGGTCCTCCATCACCTCCGTCCACACATTGGCCTGCGTGCCGAGGACGTGCCGGGCTTCCTCCGAGGTCAGGGCGGGTGGGACGGGCTCGAACCGGTAGACGTCCTCCAGGGTGCGGACGTAGCCGATGGGCACCGGCTCGTCCTCGCCGGGGGCCTGGCGGTGGTCCAAGTACACGTACTGCTCGGGGCACATGACGACGTCGTGTCCCGCGCGCGCGGCGGCGATCCCGCCCTCGTAGCCGCGCCAGGAGGACACGGCGGCGCCCTTGGCGAGGCCGCCCTCCAGGATCTCGTCCCAGCCGATGAGCCTGCGCCCGCGCGCGGACAGCCAGTTGTCGAAGTGCGCGATGAACCAGGCCTGGAGCCCGTCCTCGTCGGCGAGTCCGAGTTCCTTGATGCGCGCCTGGGCGGTGGGCGACTGCCGCCACTGGTCCTTGAGGCATTCGTCACCGCCGACGTGAACGAACTCCGAGGGGAACAGCTCCAGCAGTTCCTCGAACACCCCCTCGTAGAAGCGCAGGGTGTTGTCAGTGGGGGCGAGTACGTTGGCGGAGATTCCCCAGTTGTCCCAGACGGTCAGGGAGGTGGTGTCGATGACGTCGGTGTTGCCGAGTTCCGGGTACGCGGCGATGGCGGCCTGCGAGTGGCCCGGTACGTCGATTTCCGGGACGACGGTGATATGCCGCTCGGCGGCGTAGGCGACGATCTCGCGGATGTCGTCCTGGGTGTAGTAGCCACCGTGCGGCTTCTCCTCCCACAGCGCGGAGGCGCGGTGGCCGAATTTCGTACGCGCCCGCCAGGAGCCGACCTCGGTGAGCCGGGGGTACTTCTTGATCTCGACGCGCCAGCCCTGGTCGTCGGTCAAGTGGAAGTGGAGGACGTTGAGTTTGTGCGCGGCCATCAGGTCCAGGTAGCGCAGGACCTGGTCCTTGGGCAGGAAGTGCCGGGCGACGTCGAGCATGAGTCCGCGCCAGCGGAAGCGGGGGGCGTCCTGGACGTGGATCAGCGGCAACCGCCATTGCCGGCCGGGCAGGGGCGCGCGGCGGTAGGCGTCCGGACCGAGCAGCTGGCGCAGTGTCTGGGCACCCCAGAACAGGCCGGCCGGACCGCCGCCGACCACGTGGGCTCCCCTGGGCGTGACGGCGAGTTGATAGGCCTCCGGGGCGACTCCCCTGGCCACCCCGGGGTCGACGGAAAGGCGGATGACGTCGTCACGTTCCGGGCTCGCGGGAGCCAGCGGCAGGGCGGTGGCGGCGCCCAGCGCGGAGCGCAGCCAGCGCGCCGCCGGTTCCGCCCCCTCCCCCACGGCCAGTCCGGTCCCCGGCCCCAGTTCCCAGGACTCGGTCCCGTGCCGGCGCACGTAGGCGGGCTCAGGAATCACATCCACCACCTCAATCCTTGACCGCTCCGCCCAGCCCGGAGACCAGTCGTCGCTGTACGAGTACGAAGAACACCAGCACCGGAATAGTCATCACCGTCGACGCGGCCATCACACCGCCCCAGTCCGGCTCGTCCGGCTTGTAGAAGACCAGCAGCGCCATCGGCAGTGTCGACTGCGAAGTGTCGCTGATGATGAACGACTTGGCGAACAGGAAGTCGTTCCAGGCCGAGATGAAGGAAAACACGCTCGTGGCCACCAACCCCGGCAGCACGAGCGGGAAAAGGATCTGCCACAGGAATCGCGCACGGCTCGCCCCGTCGAGGTAGGCGGCCTCCTCCAAAGCCTCCGGGACCGCCTTCACGAACCCCCGCAGCATCCAGATCGCGAACGGCAGCGAGAAGGCGATGTGCGGCAGGATCAGCGAGCCCAGCGTGTTCAGTTGTCCGGCGTCCCGCATGAGGAAGAACAAGGGGATCGTGAGGGCTTCCACGGGCACCATCTGGGCCACCAGAAACATGATCAGCAGGGTGGTCCGGAAGCGGAACCGGAATCGCGTCACGGCGGTCGCCGCGAGAAACGCGATCAGCGCCGAGGCGATCACCACCGTGCCCGCCACGACAAGGCTGTTGACGAAATACCGACCGAATTCCTCCTGCTCGAACACCCGCCGGAAGGAGTCCAGCGAGGGCGCCGTCGTCCAGGGCCGGGGCTCGGTCGACTCGATCTCCCCGGCGGGCTTGAAGGCGCCGAGCACCATCCAGTACAGCGGGAAGGCGACGACCGCGGCGATCACCAGGGCGGTCACCTCCGCCGCGAACCGCCACGGACGGGTCACAAGGCCTCGAAGAAGATTCACAGCTCCTCCCCCTGGCGGCGCAGCAGGCGCAGGTACCCGAGCGTCACGGCGAGCAGGATCAGCAGCATCACGACGCCGATCGCCGAGCCGAGGCCGTACTGCGAGGACGCGAACGCCTTCTGGTAGGCGTACACGTTGAGGACCAGGTTCTGGCCCGCGATGCCGCCGCCGTTGGTCATGACGTAGATCTGGGTGAAGACCTTGAAGTCCCAGATGACGGACTGGATGGTGACGACGACCAGGATCGGCCGCAGGATCGGCGCGAGCACGGACCGCCAGATCCGCCACTGCGAGGCGCCGTCCAGCGCGGCGGCCTCCAGCACCTCGCCCGGTACGGCGCGGATGCCGGCGTAGACCGTCACCATCACGAACGGGAAGGAGCACCAGACCACTTCGAGGAGGACGAGGAAGAAGGCGCTGAAGCGGCCGTACGTCCAGGAGTGGTCGCCGAGCCCCAGCACCCGGTTCACCGGCCCGAAGTCCGGGTCGAAGAGGAACAGCCACACCGTCGAGCCGGTGACGGCCGGCGTCGCCCACGCGCCGAGTGCCGCGAGCATCAGCGCGAGCCGTGGCACGGCACGCACCCGCGTGAGCAGCACGGCGAGGGCGCATCCGACGGCGAGCGTCGAGACGACACAGGCCGCAGCGAACACCACGGTCGCCAGCAGCACCTCCCAGAACTGGGAGTCCCCGAACAGCTCGGCGTAGTTCCCGAATCCTTCGAAGGTCGTCGGCTCGCCGCCGCTGACCTGGGCCTGGGTGTAGTGGAACAGGGAGATGAGACCGAGCTGGTAGACGGGGTAGGCGAGCAGACCGCCGAGGACGACGAGAGCGGGGGCGAGATAGAGCCAGGGGGTCCAGGTCGTGCGGTGGGTCACGGAGGTCACCCGGCGGAGCCGAACGCGTCGTTCATCTTCTTCGCCGCGTCACCGGACGCCTCGGCCACCGACTTCTTGCCGCTGACGATCTCCTGGAACATCGTCGGCAGGACGAGCCCCGAGTCGATGGAGGCCCAGGCCGGGGAGGCCGGTACGAACTTGGTGCCCGCTTCCAGCGTCTCCGTGAACGGCTTCACGAACGGCTCCTTCGCCGCGGCCTGCTGCCGTACGTCGGAGAACGTCGGCAGGAAGCCCATCGCGTCGAACATCGACGCCTGCGTCCGCTTCGACGTGAGCCGCTTCATCAGGTCCACCGCGAGCGTGCGGTGCGTCGTGCTCCTCAGTACGCCGATGTTGTTGCCGCCCGCGAAGGCCGGGGCGATCGAACCCGCTTTCAGGCCCGGCAGCGGCACCACCGCGTACTTGCCCTTGACCTTCCCCGCCTCCACCGCCGCGTGGCTGAAGTCGCCGCCGATCGCCATCCCCGCCTTGCCGGAGGCGAACGCGGTCACCGTGTCGTTGCCGCCCATGCCGGCGCAGGTCGCCGCGGGGCAGTTGGCGTCGCCGAAGAGGGACGTGTACGCCTCGATGCCCTTGCGCGCGGCCGGGCTGTCGATGGCGGCGGCGTACGAACCGCCCTTGCCGGTGGCGAGTTCGCCGCCGTTCGCCCACACGAAGGGCATCGCGCCGTAGGTGTAGGCGCCGCCCACGGCGAGGCCGTACAGCTCGGGCTTCTCGGCCCGTATCTCCTTCGCCGTGGAGATCAGCTCGGCCTGCGTTCTCGGCACCTCGAGGCCGAGTTCCTCGAAGACGTCCGTGCGGTAGTACAGCGCGCGCACGCCCACGAAGTACGGGGCGCCGTAGACCTTGCCGTCCACGGTGACCGACTGCCTGGCGGTCGGGTCGGTGTCCGCGGCCTCCTCCCAGGCGCCGAACTCCTCGGTGACGTCGAGGAGTCCGCCGTCCTTCACATAGCCCGCGGTGTCGGTGTTGCCGTACTCGATGACGTCGGGCGCGGACTTGGGGTCGTTGAAGGCGGCCTTGATGCGCTGGGCGCGGGTCTCGACGGGGATGTACTCGACGCTGACCTTCGTGTCCTCGTGGGACTTCTCGAAGGCGGCGAGGACGGAGTCGACGACCTCCTCCTTCGGCTTGTTGCTGACCTCCTGGAAGAGCCAGACCCGCAGGGTGCCGGTCTTCTCGTCCTTGTCGGAAGAGGAGTTGTCGGACGTCTGGGGGGCGCAGGCGGTGGCGGCCATGACAGCGAGGAGTACGGCGAGACGGGCGGGGAGCTTCATGGAGCAATCCTCCGAGCGTTGCAACATACGCAATGACTGTTTTGCTCTGCACAACAACAGTCCGGAGGCTATGGACTACATGAACATGTCCACAAGAGGTCTCAACCAGTTCGTGACACGCGAGGGATCCCGCGGCGGGCAACGCGAAGGCCCTCGGGGCGCACCGGTCAGCGCGCCCCGAGGGCCTTCGAAAGACTCAGACGACGGGCAGGGCTACTTCTTCTTGTCGCCGCCCTTGCCCTTGTCGTCCCCGCCGGAGCCCATGGACTCGTAGATCTCCTTGCACATGGGACACACGGGGTACTTCTTCGGGTCGCGGCCGGGCACCCAGACCTTGCCGCACAGCGCCACGACGGGGGTCCCGTCGAGGGCGCTCGCCATGATCTTGTCCTTCTGGACGTAGTGGGCGAAGCGCTCGTGGTCGCCGTCGCCGTGGGACACCTGCGGCGTCGGCTCTACGAGGGTCCCCGTACCAGTCCCGCGCTCGGGCTCGAGAGTGCTCATAACAACCAAGAGTACTGAAGCTCACAGGGGTCAGTTGAGCGAAGGGTCGTCGGGGTACGTGGCCACCATCGCGAGTTCGTTGCGCTGGCGACGGAGCACCTCCCGCCACAGCCGCTCCGGGGCCGGGGACGACACATCGCCGGGCTCCGACTCCACGACGTACCAGGCGCCCTCCACCAGCTCGTCCTCCAGCTGGCCCGGGCCCCAGCCGGCGTACCCGGCGAAGATCCGCAGCGAGCCGAGGGCCGAGGCGAGCAGTTCGGGCGGGGCCTCCAGATCGACGAGCCCGATCGCGCCGTGCACCCGGCGCCAGCCCAGCGGGGCGCTCTCGCCGCTCGCGCCGCCGGGGATGACGGCCACCCCGAGCGCGGAGTCCAGGGACACCGGGCCGCCCTGGAAGACGACTCCGGGCTCACCGGCGAGGTCGCCCCAGCCCTCCAGGATGTCGCTCACGTCCACCGGGGTCGGACGGTTGAGGACGACGCCGAGCGAGCCCTCCTCGTCGTGGTCGAGAAGGAGCACGACCGCACGGTCGAAGTTCGGGTCCGCCAGGGCGGGCGTTGCCACGAGCAACCGCCCTGTGAGCGAGGACACCTCGGTCATGCCAGACATGATCCCGCATCTTCCCTTCGCGTGGGGAGGCAATCCCGGTAAGGGAGTGAACGCAGCTCAGCACCGGATCGAGCGCCCCCGGCGCACACCCGCCCCGGTGACCCCTCGTGCCCGGCGCGGAACCGTTCGTGTTGTGACACAGCTATGACGTAGCTGGGCCGTACGTGGGCTTACGGAACCGGGGTCGGCGGCGATTACCCTGTTTCCCTCGGCCCCTGCCCCACTCATCGGAACGCGAGATACATGACCGTCAACGACGATGTCCTGCTTGTCCACGGCGGAACCCCGCTGGAGGGCGAGATCCGTGTCCGCGGCGCGAAGAACCTCGTGCCGAAGGCGATGGTCGCCGCCCTGCTGGGCAGTGAGCCAAGTCGACTGCGCAACGTTCCGGACATTCGTGACGTCCGGGTCGTACGTGGACTGCTCCAACTGCACGGTGTGACGGTCCGTCCGGGCGAGGAGCCCGGCGAACTCGTCATGGACCCCTCCCACGTGGAGAGCGCGAATGTCGCTGACATCGATGCCCACGCGGGTTCGAGCCGTATCCCGATCCTGCTGTGCGGTCCGCTGCTGCACCGCCTCGGGCACGCCTTCATCCCCGGCCTCGGCGGCTGCGACATCGGCGGCCGGCCCATCGACTTCCACTTCGAGGTGCTGCGGCAGTTCGGCGCGACCATCGAGAAGCGGGCCGATGGGCAGTACCTGGAGGCTCCGCAGCGGCTGCGCGGCACGAAGATCCGGCTGCCGTACCCGTCCGTCGGCGCCACCGAGCAGGTGCTGCTGACGGCGGTGCTCGCGGAGGGCGTGACGGAACTGTCCAACGCCGCGGTGGAGCCCGAGATCGAGGATCTCATCTGCGTGCTGCAGAAGATGGGCGCCATCATCGCGATGGACACCGACCGGACGATCCGGATCACCGGTGTCGACAAGCTCGGCGGCTACACCCACCGCGCCCTGCCGGACCGGCTGGAGGCCGCCTCGTGGGCGTCCGCGGCGCTCGCGACCGAGGGCAACATCTACGTCCGCGGCGCCCAGCAGCGCTCGATGATGACGTTCCTGAACACCTATCGGAAGGTGGGCGGTGCCTTCGAGATCGACGACGAGGGCATCCGCTTCTGGCACCCCGGCGGCCAGTTGAAGTCCATCGCGCTGGAGACGGACGTCCACCCGGGCTTCCAGACGGACTGGCAGCAGCCGCTCGTGGTGGCGCTGACCCAGGCGACCGGTCTGTCGATCATCCACGAGACGGTGTACGAGTCCCGCCTCGGCTTCACCTCCGCGCTGAACCAGATGGGCGCCCACATCCAGCTCTACCGCGAGTGCCTCGGCGGCTCCGACTGCCGCTTCGGGCAGCGCAACTTCCTGCACTCCGCGGTGGTCTCGGGCCCGACCAGACTCCAGGGCGCCGACCTGGTCATCCCCGACCTGCGCGGCGGCTTCTCCTACCTCATCGCGGCCCTGGCGGCCCAGGGCACGTCCCGCGTCCACGGCATCGACCTCATCAACCGCGGCTACGAGAACTTCATGGAGAAGCTCGTGGAACTCGGCGCGAAGGTCGAACTGCCGGGCAAGGCACTCGGATAGCGCTACGTACGACGATGGGGCGGCCCTCCGGCGAAGGAGGGCCGCCCCATTGCGTTGTCGGGCCTAGAAGGCCTCGTACACCGTCGCGAGGTGTACCGGCAAGGTCACTTGCCCTTGGCGGCTTCCTTGAGCTTGCTGCCCGCGGAGACCTTCACGCTGTAGCCGGCCGGGATCTGGATCGGGTCGCCGGTCTGCGGGTTGCGCGCGGTGCGAGCGGCACGGTGGGTGCGCTCGAAGGTCAGGAAGCCGGGGATGGTGACCTTCTCGTCGCCCTTGGCGACGATCTCGCCGACGGTCTCGGCGAACGCGGCCAGCACGGCGTCGGCGTCCTTGCGGGTCACCTCGGCGCGGTCGGCCAGGGCGGCCACCAGCTCACTGCGGTTCATGTTGTTACTCCCGTGTTCTTCTTGCTGTTGAGGCGTGCCACGCGGCGGAGCCGCATAGTGGGCACAGCGAAGCCGATGCTGCCAGGGTCCTCGGCGGTCCCCGGACCCGGGTCCGTCGTCAGACCCTCGCGCCCAGAGACGCATCCTGCCCCTACCTGCGGCGGGAAAGCCAATCCGGCACCCGTCCGAGTCGTGAGAACACCCTTGGGAGTCACACGAAAAGAGGGCCTGAGCCTGGCCGTCACCATAAACGGCGTTCCCAGGCCCTCGGTTCCACGACGCGCCGCGACAAGGGCTTGCCGTGGCGATCGTCACGTCCTGCGGACGCCGTTCAGACGCCCGAGTTGGCGCCCGTAGCCGCCCCGGCCGCCTTCGCCGCCTCCCGGACCGCACCGGCCACCGCGCCCGCGACCTTGTCGTTGAAGACGCTCGGGATGATGTAGTTCGGGTTCAGCTCGTCCTCGGTCACCACGTCCGCCAGCGCCTTCGCTGCCGCGAGCATCATCTCGGTGTTGACCGTGCGGGACTGGGCGTCCAGCAGGCCGCGGAAGACGCCCGGGAACACCAGCACGTTGTTGATCTGGTTCGGGAAGTCGGAGCGCCCGGTGGCCACGACCGCCGCCGTCTGGCGGGCGATCGCCGGGTCCACCTCGGGGTCGGGGTTCGCGAGCGCGAACACGATGGCGCCGTCCGCCATGGCGGCCACGTCGGTGCCGTCCAGGACGTTCGGGGCCGAGACGCCGATGAAGACGTCCGCGTCGCGCACGGCCTCCTTCAGGGTGCCCGTCAGGCCCTCGGGGTTGGTGTTGTCGGCGATCCAGCGCAGCGGCGAGTCGGGGGCCGCGTCCACCAGGTCCGCGCGCCCGGCGTGCACCACGCCGTGGATGTCGGCGACGACGGCGTTCTTCACACCCGCCGCCAGCAGCAGCTTCAGGATGGCCGTACCGGCCGCGCCGGCGCCGGACATGACGACCCGGATGCCCTCGATGGACTTGCCGGCCACCCGCAGCGCGTTGGTCAGCGCGGCGAGCACCACGATCGCGGTGCCGTGCTGGTCGTCGTGGAAGACGGGGATGTCCAGGGCCTCGCGCAGCCGCGCCTCGATCTCGAAGCAGCGGGGCGCCGAGATGTCCTCGAGGTTGATGCCGGCGAAGCCGGGGGCGATGGCCTTCACGATCTCGACGATCGCGTCGGTGTCCTGGGTGTCCAGGCAGATCGGCCAGGCGTCGATCCCCGCGAACCGCTTGAACAGGGCCGCCTTGCCCTCCATCACCGGCAGCGCGGCCTTGGGGCCGATGTTGCCGAGGCCGAGCACCGCGGAGCCGTCCGTCACGACCGCGACGGAGTTGCGCTTGATGGTGAGGCGGCGGGCGTCCTCGGGGTTCTCGGCGATGGCCATGCAGACCCGGGCCACACCCGGCGTGTAGACCATGGAGAGGTCGTCACGGTTGCGGATGGGATGCTTCGACTGCATCTCGATCTTGCCGCCGAGGTGCATGAGGAACGTACGGTCCGAGACCTTGCCCAGCGTGACGCCCTCGATGCCGCGCAGCTGCTCGACGATCTCGTCGGCGTGCTTGGTGGAGGTCGCCGCGATGGTGACGTCGATGCGCAGCTTCTCGTGGCCGGAGGCGGTGACGTCGAGGCCGGTGACCGAGCCTCCGTGGGACTCGACGGCCGTGGTGAGCTGCGAGACCGCCGTTCCGCTCGCGGGCACCTCCAGCCGGACCGTCATCGAGTAGGAGACGCTGGGCGCCGTTGCCATGGCCGACTTCCTCTGCTTTCACCGTGTCGCGAAGTTGTGCCGTCCGATCGTCGCACCTACCGCTGAGTACGTGGTAGCCGCCCTGGATTGCGGACGTTTTGTTCACCGGGCGGATCACCCGGTGCGTGCGAGTTCGGAAAACATCTTCCACGATACGAGAATCGATCAGCCAGTCATACGACGACAAAGAGGCCCACGTCACACTCGTGACGTGGGCCTCTCGCAGTTCAGTGACACCGACCCGCCATGCTCGCCTCGCGGCAAGTGGTCCCTCTGAGGGACGAAGGTTGGGCCCGGGGGCTTGGATCGGGCCGGTGCCACACCCAGGCTAACAAACCGATCCCGTAAGGCCATTCCCGTACCGGCTGTCAGTCCCGGAGAAGATCCGGCACCCCCGTCGCGTCCGGCTCGTCCCGCTCCCCCGAGACCACCGTCAGCTGCTGGGTGGCGCGGGTGAGGGCGACATAGAGGACACGCAGGCCCGCCGGGGACTCGTCCGCGATCTCCGCCGGGGAGACGACGACGGTGGCGTCGTACTCCAGGCCCTTGGCCTCCAGGCTGCCGAGGGCCACGACCCGGTCGCCGAGTCCGGCGAGCCAGCGGGCGGCCTCCTCGCGGCGCTGCATGGCGACGACGACGCCGATCGTGCCGTCGACGCGGTCGAGCAGCCGGGCCGCCTCCTCGCGGACCGTCTCGGCGAGGGAGTCGCGGACGACGGCGAACCGCGGGCGGACGCCCGTCGAGCGGACCGCGGCCGGAGACTCGGAGCCCGGCATGGCGAGCGCCAGCACCTTCGCGGCCAGCTCGGCGATCTCCGCCGGGTTGCGGTAGTTCACGGTGAGCTGGAAGCGGCGGCGCGGGCGGGTGCCGAGGGCCTCGTCGCGGGCCTCGGCCGCCTCGTCGGGGTCGGACCAGGAGGACTGGGCCGGGTCGCCGACGACTGTCCAGGTGGCGTGCCGGCCGCGGCGGCCGACCATGCGCCACTGCATCGGCGTGAGGTCCTGGGCCTCGTCGACGATGACGTGGGCGTACTCGGTGCGCTCCTGGGCGAGCCGCTCGGCCCGCTCGCGCTGGCTCTCCTCGCGCCCCGGCATCAGCTCCTCCAGACCGGTGAGCAGGTCGAGGGGGTCCAGTTCGCGCTTCTTCTTCGGGCGGGCCGGGGCGCCCAGGATCGCCTGGAGCTCGTCCAGCATCGCGATGTCGTGCACCGAGTGCCCGTCGCGGCGCAGGGAGCGGGCGACCCGGCGGACCTCGCCCGGGTTCAGGACGCGCCGGGCCCAGCGGCCGAGGCGCCTCTCGTCGGACATCGCCGTGAGGACCGTCCGCGGGGTCAGCTCCGGCCACCAGGCGTCGAGGAACTCCAGGAAGGAGTCCTCGCCGGTCACGTCCTCGTCGAAGGAGGAGCGCAGCTCGGCGGCGAGCTCCGGGTCGGTGTGCCGGGCCGCGCCGCCGGACCGCGCCCAGAGGGCGTCCAGGAGGAGCTTGCGGGCGCGCGGGCGCAGCAGGTTCACCGGAGCGGTGCCGCTGAGGGCGGTGCGGCGGATCTCCGCGAGCTGCTCCGCCTCCAGCTCCAGCCGGCGGCCGAAGGCGACGACGCGCAGGCGGGTCGGAGAATCGTTCAGCTCCAGAGCTCCGCGCGCGGCCTTTCTGAGCACCTTGAGCATGCGGTACGAGCCCTTGGCGCGGGCCGTGGCCGGGGAGTCGTACAGGGTGGCCTCGGCGCCGTCGACCAGCGAGCCGATCGCGCGGATGGCGACCTGGCCCTCCTCGCCGAGCGACGGCAGGACACCCTCGGTGTACGCCACCAGCAGCGGGGTCGGGGAGACGATCAGGATGCCGCCCGCGTAGCGGCGCCGGTCCTGGTAGAGCAGGTAGGCGGCGCGATGCAGGGCGACGGCGGTCTTGCCGGTGCCCGGGCCGCCCTCGACGTAGGTCACGGAGGCGGCGGGGGCGCGGATGACCAGGTCCTGCTCGGCCTGGATGGAGGCGACGATGTCCCGCATGGTGTGAGTACGGGCCTGGCCGAGCGCGGCCATCAGGGCGCCGTCGCCGATCACGGGCAGCTCCCGGCCGTCCAGGAAGGCCGTCAGCTCGGGGCGCATCAGGTCGTCCTCGACCCCGAGGACGCGCCGCCCCTTGGAGCGGATGACCCGTCTGCGCACCACCCGGCCGGGGTCGACCGGGGTGGAGCGGTAGAAGGGGGCGGCGGCCGGGGCCCGCCAGTCGATGACCAGGGGGGCGTAGTCGTCGTCGAGGACGCCGATCCGCCCGATGTGCAGGGTCTCGGCGATGTCGGCGGTGTTGTCGCCGCGCACGGCGCCCTCGGCGGGCTCCACCGCGGTGTAGGCGCCGTCGGGCCCCTTCCTGCCGTCCTTGCCGAGCAGCAGGTCGATCCGGCCGAAGAGGAAGTCCTCGTACTCGTTGTTCAGCCGGTTGAGGTGGACGCCCGCCCGGAAGACCTGCGCGTCACGCTCGGCGAGCGCGCCGGGCGTGCCGACCTTGCCGCGCTCGGCCGCGTCACGCATGAGGAACTCGGCCTCGTGGATCTTCTCCTCGAGGCGGTGGTACACCCGGTCCAGGTGTTCCTGTTCGACGCTGATCTCCCGGTCCCGGACGGAGTCCTGGACCGAGCCGACCGCGGTTTCCTGTTGAGCCTGTGCGGCCACCGGGCCCCCTTCTGACGTGCTGGGCAGCCGTCAACCGTACGCGAAGGGGGCCCCTGGAAGCTATGCGTCCGCCATGTGCCGTGTCATACGGCCACCTCGACCAGACGCTTGCCCTCGAACGTCATGACCTCGAAGCGCTCGATCTCCTCGGGCGCGAAGGCCGCTCCGCCGTGCACGTACAGCGGCTGCCGGGCCTGTTCGGTCTTGGCGTTCGCGATGCCGTAGCCCCACTTCGGGACCGACCAGGAGGTGATCGTCTCGCGCTCGCCGTTCTTGCCCACGGCGATCAGGGAGCACTTCTCGGGTCCGGTGACGTTCTTCAGTTCCAGCACGGCGTGGGTGCCCCAGGCCTTGGGCTCCATGGCGACCGTCGCGGAGACCTTGGTGGAGGCGTCCCGGCCGGCGACCCGGTCGGTGATGACGTCGAAGGCGGCCTTGGCCGGGCTGGTGGCGTGCGCCTCGTTGGCCGTACCGCCGCCGTCGGTGGTGGCGATGGCGGCGACCGGGCCGCCGATGATCAGGGCGGCTGCCGCTGCCACCATGTAGAAGCTGCGGCGGCGGGTCAGCGCGCGGCGCTCGGCGACCTCGTCGACGAGGTTCTGCACCAGGCGCGGACTGGGCTTGGCCGACAGCGACTCGCCGATGGCGGGCGTGCCGGAGCCCGGCAGGTCCGCGAGCGCGGCCAGCATCGGCTCCATCCCGGCCAGCTCGTCGAGCTGCTGGGCGCACCATTCGCAGGTGGCGAGGTGCATTTCGAAAGCGGTTGCTTCGGCGTCGTCGAGAATCCCGAGGGCGTAGGCGCCGACGGTCTCGTGCTCGTTCGCGCCCGAAGGGCCCTGCGATCCCTGCATGGGGCCAGACATACCCGGACCCCCTGCTCCGTATCCCCCGTATGTGTTCATCACGCCGTCACCCCCCGCTCCTCCAGTGCCAGCTTCATCGACCGCAGGGCGTAGAACACCCGTGAGCGGACGGTTCCGCTGGGTATCCCCAGCGTCTCGGCCGCCTCGTTGACGGTACGCCCCTTGAAATACGTCTCGACGAGCACCTCCCGGTGGGCGGGGGTCAGGTCGTCGAGCGCGTCCGACAGCGTCATCAACCACAGCGCCTTGTCGATCTCGTCCTCCGCGGGGATGACCTCCAGCGGCGACGGATCGACCTCCTGCGGCCGGGCCTGCCGGCTGCGGTGGCCGTCGATGACGATGCGGCGTGCGACCGTCACCAGCCAGGGGCGTACCGATCCGGTCGCTCGATTGAGCTGGCCGGCGTTCTTCCAGGCACGGATGAGCGTCTCCTGCACGACGTCCTCGGCGCGCTGCCGGTCACCGGCGACCAGCCGCAGGACGTACGCGAGCAGGGGTCCGGCGTGCTCCCTGTACAGAGCACGCATCAGCTCCTCGTCAGGTTCCACCGAGGGCTGGGACATGCGATGTCGGGCCCTCGATCCACGTTCATTGGCCACGGCCGCATCCTTGCGCACGCCCACCTCCGGTGTCCCCGTTTCATCTGGGCTCCCCCAGCCGGTCGCTCCACCACCGGTACGCAACGCACGCGTTGAGTGTTCAAACCCGGCTGACAGTTTTCTCCCGGGTGACATGACGGAGGGGACACGAGGGCACATTCCCCCGCCAATGTCTTTACAATTTCGCCACGCACGCCGGGAGCGACCGGCTTGGTACGGACCAGCCGAAGGTAAACGGCGTGTAATCGAAATCACTTCGACAGCGGCGGACCCGAAGTGCGTGAAAGGGACTTAACGGATCGTCAGGCGCGGGCGAGCGCCGCCCTGCGCCGATGCCGGGCGACCCGTTCCCGGTTCCCGCACACCTCGCTGCTGCACCAGCGGCGCCGGCGTCCGCGCGAGGTGTCGAGGTAGACGATCGGGCAGTTGTCCCCCTCGCACTGCCGCAGCGCGGCCCGGGCGACCGGATCGGTGAGCAGCTCCACGGCGTCCCGGGCGACGGCGGCGAGCAGCGCCGGGCGCTCGGGCGGCCCCTCCAACTCCCGCACGAGGGTGCCGTCCTGAGCACGGATCGCGCGCGGGGCCGGTGGTGAGGTGCGGGCCGTCTGGTTCACCCGGGCGAGCGCGCGGTCGTACGACGACCAGGACCTGACCTCGGCGGAGAGGACGCCGCGGACCAACTGGCCGATACGTCCGCGCAGTTCCCGGAAGTCGAGGAGCCATGGGTCGTCGACGTGGGCGAGGGGGGTCCCGGCCGGGACGAGTCCGGACCCGGTGATCCAGGCGCACAACACCTCGACCGAGTCGAGCCGCTCGCCCGGATGCGTGGTGGAGAGGAGATCCAGACAGAGCCGTCCGGCGTCGAAGCGCAGCTCGTACGAGACCGTGGCCGTACCCAGTGCCATGTGCCTGTCACCGCCTAGGGGTCACCCCGGGACCGGCCCCGGACGAACCGTTCCCTCTAACAGTGCCTTCCCGCTTCCGCGCCCGGAACCCCTAGTGGACGCGCGCTTATGCGTGCGCGCGTCATGGCCATGTCCGGGGCGGTGGGCCCTGGATTGACTGGACGCATGACGACGAGGACAGCGACTCTCACGGCGGCCACGATCACCACGGGCCTGCTGGCCGGCACGTTCTACGCCTTCGCCTGCGCGGTGATGCCGGGGCTGGCCCGCAGCGAGGACGAGGTCTACGTCGAGGTGATGCGCGACATCAACGAGGTCATCCAGAACCCGGTGTTCCTGCTGAGCTTCCTGGGAGCGCCGGTGCTGACGGGCCTGGCGGCATGGCGGCTGCGGCACGACGGGCGCCGGTGGTGGGTGTGGGCGGCCGCCGCCGCGAACGTCCTCGCCCTGCTGCTGACGTTCGCGGTGAACATCCCGCTGAACGACGCCTTGGCGGGGGCGGGGGATCCGTCGGAGCTCCGGGAGGACTTCGAGGGGCCGTGGGTGACGTGGAACGCGGTGCGGGGGGTGCTGGTGACGGTGGGATTGGGGTGCCTGGCAGCAGGCCAGGCGGCACCCCGCGAGCGCGGGCGAGCGTGAACCCGGCCCACCCGCGCCCCGGCGGACCCGCACGCGTACGACGACGCGTTCGCGTACTACGACTACGGTTCGCGTACTACGACTACGCGTCCGCGTACTTCGCGTCCGCCGCCGGATCCAGGGCCAGCCGGTACCCCCGCTTCACCACCGTCTGGATCAACTTCGGTGTGCCCAGCGCCGACCGGAGTCGGGCCATCGCCGTCTCCACCGCGTGCTCGTCCCGGCCCGCACCGGGCAGCGCCCGCAGCAGCTCCGCCCGGGCCACCACCCACCCCGGCCGCCGCGACAGCGCCCGCAGCAGGGACATCCCCGCCGGCGGAACCGGCCGCAGCACCCCGTCGACCAGCACCGCGTGCCCCCGGATCTCCACCCGATGTCCCGCCACCGGCAACGCCCGCGCCCGCGAGGGCAGTTCCTGGCACAGCAGCTGGACCAGCGGGCCGAGCCGGAAGCGTTCGGGCTGGACCGTGTCGACACCCAATGCCTGCAACGGCAACGCCGTCACCGGACCCACGCAGGCCGGCACCACATCGTGGCTCAGCGCCGACAGCAGCTCCGGCAGCAGCCCCCGCTCCTCCGCCCGCGACAACAGCGACGCGGCGGCCGGAGCGCTCGTGAAGGTCAACGCGTCCAGCCCACGGGTCACGGCCGCGTCCAGCAGCCGGTCCACCGGCGAGATGTCCTCCGGCGGCATCCACCGGTACACCGGCACCCCCACGACCTCCCCGCCCCCGGCCCGCAGCGACTCCACGAACCCCGGCAGCGGCTCGCCGTGCAGCTGTACGGCGATACGGCGCCCGTCGACGCCCTCCTCCAGCAGCCGGTCCAGCACCTCCGCCATCGACTCCGACGACGGCGACCAGTCCTCGGTCAGACCCGCGGCGCGTATCGCACCCTTCACCTTCGGCCCGCGCGCGAGGAGTTCCACCCCGCGCAGCCGGTCCAGCAGGTCCTCCCCGAGCCCCCACCCGTCGGCGGCCTCGATCCATCCCCGGAAGCCGATCGCGGTCGTCGCCACGACCACGTCCGGCGCCTGGTCGACGATCTCCTTGGTCGCGGCCAGGAGTTCACCGTCGTCGGCCAGCGGCACGATGCGCAGGGCGGGCGCGTGCAGGACGGCGGCACCGCGTCGCTGCAGCAGCGCCCCCAGCTCGTCGGCGCGGCGCGCGGCGGTCACCCCTACGGTGAACCCCGCGAGAGGGCCGTGTTGCCCTTGGTCGGGCTTGTGCTGTTCGTCGTACATAACTCTCGTCCCGCACTCGAGTCGTCACATGTCGGGTTACGCCCGCATGCACGGGTTGCACCCGCATGCCGATCGAGCCTGTCAACGGTCCGTGACAGGCTCGGTTCGGCTTGATGTCGGCGGTGTTACGTCACACCTGCTCAGACCTCGGCATAGCTGAGCTGCGGCTTCGCCTCCGAAGCGGCCGTGGAGGCGTGCGGATGGGCGGTCGTACGGCGAAGGTATACGGCCCAGGTGACCGCGAAGCACACGCCGTAGAAGGCGAGGAAGGCGACGAAGGCGCCGGTGCCGGAGCCCACCGAGAGGAAGGACTGGCGGAAGGCGAGGTTGATGCCGAGTCCGCCGAGCGCGCCCACCGCGCCGATCAGGCCCATGGAGGCGCCGGACAGCCGGCGGCCGTAGGCGGCGGCCTCCTCGCCCTCCAGACCCTTGGCCAGGGCCTTGGCGTGGAAGATGCCGGGGATCATCTTGAACGTCGAGCCGTTGCCGAGGCCGCTCAGCACGAACAGCGCGATGAACGCGGTGGTGAACAGCGGCAGCGACTCCCGCATCGAGGCGACGATGACCACCGAGGTGGCGGCGGCCATGGCGACGTAGTTCCACAGCGTGATCCGCGCCCCGCCGAACCGGTCGGCGAGCGCACCGCCGACGGGCCGGATCAGCGAGCCGAGCAGCGGGCCGATGAAGGTGACGTACGCGGCCTGGAGCGGCGTACGGCCGAACTGGGTCTGCAGGACCAGTCCGAAGGCGAAGGAGTAGCCGATGAACGACCCGAACGTCCCGATGTAGAGGAAGGACATGATCCAGGTGTGCCCCTCCCTCACCGCGTCCTTGGCGGCGCCGGTGTCGTTCTTCACCGACGAGATGCTGTCCATGTACAGCGCGGCGAGCACGGCGGCGACGACGATCAGCGGGATGTAGATCCCGAGCAGCAGGCGCGGCCCACCACTGGCGCCGATGACCGCCAGGCCGACCAGCTGCACGACGGGCACGCCGATGTTTCCGCCGCCCGCGTTGAGGCCGAGCGCCCAGCCCTTCTTCCGCAGCGGGAAGAAGGCGTTGATGTTGGTCATGCTGGAGGCGAAGTTGCCGCCGCCGACGCCCGCGAGCATCGCGCAGAGCAGGAAGGTCGTGAACGACGTCCCCGGCTCCATCACGGTGAACGCGGCGACCGTCGGCACCAGCAGCAGGCTCGCCGAGATGATCGTCCAGTTCCGGCCGCCGAAGATCGCGACCGCGAAGGTGTACGGCACCCGGACGACGGCGCCGACCAGGGTCGCCATCGAGACGATGGTGAACTTGTCGGCCGGGGTCAGTCCGTACTCCGGGCCCATGAAGAGCACCATGACCGACCACAGGGTCCAGATCGAGAAGCCGATGTGCTCGGAGAGGACGGAGAAGAACAGGTTCCGCCGGGCGATCTTCTCGCCCTTCTCGTTCCAGAAGGTCTCGTCCTCCGGATCCCAGTGATCGATCCAGCGGCCTCCCCTGCTCGCGGCGGGGGCAGTGCTTGGGGCTGTCATGACGCCTCCACGGGGCTCCGGGCTCAGGTCGTACTCCAGGGAGTGGCTGATCCCGAAGGTAGGGAGGGCGCGTTTCCTGCCTGTGGCACTGGGTGACCGGAAAGGAACTTTGCTCTCACCGCAGGAGGCGGTGGGATGAGAGGTTCCCGTGACGGGGGGTGGCGGGTCAGGGGTGCCAGTGGGGGTTCTGCTGCTGAGGGTAGGGCTGGGGCGGGTACGGCTGCGGCGGGTACGGCTGCCCGTACGCCTGGGGAGGCACGGCGCCGTAGGGGCTGTTGGCGAACGGGTTCTCCTGCCCGGGCACCCGGACCCCCGCCGGGAGATACCGCAGCCGGCCGGTGGCGTCGTGGACCGGCTGGAAACCGGCCGCCTGGAGACGCGCGGCGAACTTGGCGTTCCGCTTGCGGTTGACGACGAAGGCGATGCCGAGGCCGCCGATGAGCAGAGCCTCCAGCACACCGGCGATGATCCAGGTGATGCTCCCCTGGCTGGACTGCATCGCGACGGCGAGACACCCGACGGTGCCGCCGAGCGCACCCAGCAGCATCCGCTTCTCGGCGCTCTTGCCGGTGAGGTCGAAATTGATCCGCGCCTTGAGCAGCTCGAAGGCGTCCGGTACCAGGGGCGGCACGGAGACTCCGTCGCCGGCGTTCGGATACTGCGCCCAGTTCTGCGCGGCGCGGGCGCGGGCGTGAGGGCTGTGGTCGGGCACGAGCAGCATGACGAGCGCGGAGTTGTGGCTGCCCCCCTGGCGCACATCCGCGTACTCGTAGCCGAACTGCTGCGCGATGAAGGCGAGCCGGGCCAGCTTCTTCACGGAGGCCAGGGGACTGGTGAGCTCAACGGGCTCCCCATGCGCCATCAGCCCCAGCATCTTCCGCACCTGCCGCTTGCTCATCAACACCCTCCCCGTTGTTCACTTGCGCAACGCGGCCAGTGTTCCATGAGGGTCTGACAGCGGGAACCGCGAGAAGCGGGTTCACCGGATCCTGGTGTGGGGGACTCGTGGAGGAACACGTACTGGCTCGGTCGGTCATCGCTCCGCTCGGCGGTCTGCTGGAGATCGGCGCGGTGACGGCGACCGGCACCTGGGACCCGGCCGGTGCCTCGCTGGGCGCCTTCCTGGCGGAGCGCGAGGGCGAACTGACCCGCATCCTGGCCGGTGTCCGCCGCCTGTGCGCGTTCGGGCCGGTCTTCACAAAGGTCGCCGACGAACTGGGGTACTTCAGCGACCACGACATCACCGCGCCCTCCCTTCTCCTCTGGTCGGGTCTCCTCTGGTCGGGCGGAGTGGAAGGCGTACGGCCCGGCCTGGCGCACCCGACGGCCGTACGCCGTATGTGCCGCGCGGGAGCGGATCTCCAGCTGACGGAGTTCCTGCACGCGCTGGTCACGGCGGCGCTGGTGGCGGGGACGGACGCGGCCGCCGGTGCCCGGGAGCTGACCGGGATCCTGTCGCTGGCCACCGGCCTGGCGGACGGCACCGGACACCGCACCCCCGCCACAGCCTTCCGCGCCTGGCGGCTCCGGTATCTGGTCCCCGTACTCCGCCCGGACTCGGGGGCACCGGAGAGCGGGAAGGAGGGGTTCCGGGCGTATGAGCGGGCCTTGGACGCCGTTATCCTCTAGCGGATCCCACAGGGAGGGGAGAGTCCATGTCCGCCGAGTCCACGCCCGAGCGTACGAAGGCGCAGCGCTCGCTTGCCGGGAACATCGTCTTCGGCGCGGGAGCCGTCGGCGTACTGGCGACGACGGTGCTCGGGGCGTTCGCCGCCGTGGCGCTGCTGAAGTCGCCGCTGTCCGGACCGGTGCCGGAGGACGGGGAGCACGCGCTGGTCGTCGGGTGCGTCGGGCTCGGTGGCATCGTGGGGCTGATGGTGCCGATCGTGCTGTGGGGCATGGTGCGGGGCACCGAGGACACCCCCCGGGTCGCGCCCGGCGAGGCCCTGCGCAAGATCCTCGCCGTGCTGGTCTTCGGCGCCTGGCTCGTGGTCGTCGGCCTGTTGGTCGCCCAGCTCGGTCACGTCCTCCCCCGCGACCTCACCACCACCGTCGCCGTCCTCGCCGTCGGCTTCAGCTGGATGCCGCTCGCGATGGTCCCCTGGGAGAAGCTGGGGCTCGCCGGCCTGGTGCCGACGTCACGCAAGGCGCACTGAGTCCGCCAACTCGTCGGCCACCTTCGACAGTTCCTCACCGAGCCCGAGCGACGTCCACAGCAGCCGGCACTCCAGGGCCGTCGCGTGCCGGGTGGGCAGGACGTAGTGGGCGACGCCCTCGATGATCACGCCGCTGTCGGACTCCGGTGCCGTGGGTTCCTGGCGGTGGACGCGGAGGGCGGGTCCGAGGGGGAGCTCGACCTCCCTGATGCCCTGCCCGCCCCCGAAGTACGGCCCCTCCGCCCGCCCCGCCTCGGCGCGGAAGGCGGCCAGGCTCCGGGACTGCGGCGGAACCCGCAGCTCACGGACCGTGTAGCTGGCGATGATCGCGTCCCGGCGTGGCGCCAGCACGGCGGCGCACAGCGCGCCCTGCCGTACGGCGACGCCCCAGTACCAGAGGAGGTCGTAGGCGAAGGCCGTACGGAGTTCCTCCCCGGCCTCCTCGTCCAGGTGCCGTTCGGCGACGCCGAGCGCCCAGCGCTCGGGGTCCTCGTTGCGCAGGTCCAGCACGAGCCAGTTGTGCGCGGCGGGCAGTTCGACCCGGCACTCCCGCCACTCGTCCGTCGTAGCTCCCATGCCGGTGCTCACACTCCCGCCAGCGACGCGTCGGAGCCGGTGACGTCGATCTCGGGATCGCCGCCGAACAGTCCGACGAAGCTCCTGGTGTCGGATCCGGCGCCGGTGGCTGTGCCGCCGAGGCCCAGCGAGTTGTAGGCGATGGCCTGCTTGAACGCGTCCGGCGTCCCGATGAAGCTCAGGTCGGACGGGTCGATGTTCTTGATCCGGGTCAGCTCGTCGACCATGCCGGGACCGGCGTACATGCTGGCCAGACCGCGCGCACCGGCCGTGTTGTAGGCGTCGCGGGCGGCGGAGAAGTTGTCGCCGACCTTGAACAGGTCCCGCCAGTTGCTGCGGATGGTGCCGAGGTCGTCGACGAAGGAAGTGGGCAGTCCTCGGAAGGCGGCGCCCAGGGAGACGTCGGGGAGGGCCGCGCCCGGGGTCGCCCCCGCGCGGGCGCCGACCATGGCCTCGACGAGGTCGCGCCGGGCGGCGGAGGAGAGGTTGGGGTGCCAGCCACGGACGTACTGCGTGGCGGCGGTCCAGACGCGGCTGCGTCCGACGGTGGCGGCCATCTTGGCGCCGGCGGAGAAGACCCGCCCGATGCCGAAGGTTGCGAGCCCGAGCACATCGATGGCGACATCGCCCCAGGAGCCGTCACCGTTGATGGCGAGCAGCACGTGGCAGACGAGCGAGATCGCCGTCATGACGAGGGCGATCGTGCCGAGCACGGCGGCGAGGGCCTGTCCGATGACGGGAATCCACCCGACGACCAGGGCGAGCAGTCCGCACACCGCCGCGATGGCCCCGGCGATGTCGCTGACGAGCTTCAGGGTGTCCCGCAGATCGTCGAGCCAGGAGTCGTTGAGCCCGTCGCCCTCGGTGGTGTCGTGAATCTTCTTGGCGGCCTTGTCCCCGGCCTCCTTGTGCCGGGTCTTGAGCCCGGAGAGCTTCTCGCGCAGCCCGTCGAGGTCGTCCTGAAGGTCGGAAGCGGCCTTGTCGAGCTTCTTCTGCCCGGCTTCGTCGGTCCCCTCGGGCGGGTTGGCGGCGCTGGACTTGGCGGAGGTCAGCGCGCCGGCCTTGGTCTCGGCCTGGGTGAGCAGCTTGTCGGCCTCGCCCTGGACCGACTCCAGCTCGGTGCAGTACTCCTTGAGCGCGGAGCCGGCGTCGGCGTAGCGGTCGTGCGCCTTGCTCACGTTCTTGGCGGTCTCGTTCGCCTTCTCGGCGAAGGCCCGTCCGGCGTCGGAGTCCCAGCTCTCCAGGTTGCCGATACGGCGGAGGGCGGCGGCGGTGTCGGTGATGGTCTTGGCGGTGGCGGCGAAGCGCCGGGAGAGCGCCTGCATGTCGTGGAGGTCACCGGGGACGGGGTCGGTGCTCTCCCCGAGCACCTCCCAGCGGTGGTCGGCGGGCCGGGTCACTTCTTCTTCCCCTTGCCCACGAGCGCGTCGTAGAGCGCGGTGTCCAACTCCGTGTACGCCTTGCCCGCCTCATGGGCGAGCGTGCCGAGCCCTTTGATCTCCTCGATCATCTTCTTGCGGTTGTCGTCCCACCCGTCGGAGAACTCCTGCAACCGCTCGTGCAGGGTCTGGTGCCCGACCGTACGGCGGTCATAGGCGTCCATCAGCTTGTCGAGCCCTTCGAGCTCGGTGGCGACGGTACGCAACCCGGTACCGGCGGTGCGGAGGTCGTCGGTGGAGACCTTGAGTTTCTTGCTCACGCCGGTATCTCCCTCTCCTCGGTCGGCTGATGCCAGCGCAGGGTGCCGGCCACGGCGTCGAAGAGTCCGACCATGGCGTCCGCGATGGGCTCCAGAGGCGTGCTGAAGGTGAGGAGCAGCACCTCGTCCCGCTCGGGGACGGGCACGAAGTACTCCACGATCGTGTCGTCGAACTCGGTTCCCAACTTCCGGGACTGCTTGGGCCGCTCACGTCGCAGCAGCCGCGCGGCGGGGCCGGCGGCGGGCAGCTTGACGGGCTCCACCTCCCCGGACCCGGCCAGCGCGACGACGGCGTCGAGACTGTCGAACTTCTCGAAGAGCCGACAGACGAGGAGAGAGGCGGAAAGCGGAATCCCCCCGGCCTCGAGGAAGGACAGGTAGAGCACGACGCCCCCCTGCTCAACCCCCGCGTCGGCAGCCCCGAGCAACTGCTCCTCGGCCTTCCGCCGCAACACGGGCTGATCGTCGACCCCGGCGAACTGCCGCTTGATGAGCGCGGCGACGGACGCCTCCATCCGCTCCCGCGGCTGAAGGGGGACGCGATACCAGTCCTCGGGCGTGATCAACCCGAACACGGGCGCCCGCGTGTCGGTCATGGAGAGCTCCTGATGGCGCAAACGTGACGGCACAAATCAGCGCCACGCTATCGGCTCCCGACGCACGCAGGAAGCGGGGCAGTGCCTCAGCGGAACTGTCGCCGGGCGCCTCGCTCGGTCACGGGGAAGCAGCCGGTCAAGCCCGGCCAAGAAGATGGCGACCGGCGGCTCGTCCTCCGCTGTGAGCAGGTCCCAGAGGCGATCGTTGAAGGCCGCCCAGCTCCCGGCCCCCTGATCCGGGAAGGCGAGCGCCGCTGTCAATCGCGTGAGCACCACGTCCTCGGCGTTCGCCATCTCCAGCGGGAGCGCGACTCGAACCACGCGAAAGCCGAGTTCGGCAACCGCCCGCGCGATCGATTCCGAGTCCTCCACGAGGAAAGGCCTCGACTTCAACTGTGGCAGCTCAGCCACCACATCGACCCAGACCCTCGGAGGTCTGGATGACTCAGCATCCACAGTCCGGTCCCTGAAGCGCCCCGGCGAGGTCACGCCTTGCGTCTGGCGCCGCCCCGTTTCACCCCGTTCGGCCACAGTCTCGGGCGGCGCTTCGCCGCGAGGTCCTCGATCCAGCCCACTGAGAGGATCGTGAGGCCGATCAGGGGCCAGACCAGGAAGAACATCCAGATCAGGTAGGTGGAGTCCAGGGCCGCGACCGCCTGTTCGCCCTGCATGAAGGGGAGTTCGTAGAGGTTGTCCAGGATCGGGACCGTGGCCATGATCAGCATGTTGTGCCAGAGGTAGATCGTGACCGCACGGTTGTTGGAGAGGGTGATCAGCTTGTCCCATCTGCGCAGGCCGCCCGGAAGTTCCTGCCAGGACGGGCTGTAGATCAGCAGGATCACGACGAAGCCGAAGGACCAGGTCGCCTGGGCCAGCGGGATGTCGTTCAGGTCCCAGCCGTCCGGGCCGAGGTGGCCGGAGGCCCACCACAGGCCGAAGGCCATCAGCAGCGAGGAGCAGGACACGGCGACATAGCGCGGGATACGGGCCAGCAGCCCCTCGTGGTGGGCGAAGCCCAGCACCCAGCAACCGCCGTAGACCGCGAAGTCCGTCACCGCGTTGCCCGTTTCACCGGGGATCGTCACAACTCCCGTGCCCACGATCGCCGTCAGCCCCAGCGGGGCCAGCAGCGTCGGCCAGGGGGCCCGGCGGAAGCACCACAGCAGCAGCGGGGACGCCACCACGAACCACAGGTAGGCGCGCAGGTACCAGAGCGGTCCCGCCGCCTGCACCGCCCACGAGTCCTCCAACAGGCCCGACTTCGAGCCGATGTGCCAGGGGAACGGCGGTGCGCCGATCGGGATGATGTAGTTGACCAGCTCCAGCAGCGCCCAGGTCGGGCTGTCCTCCGTGTTCTTCGTGGGGTTCCAGCCGCCCGCGAACATCAGTGTCAGCACCACCGCGCTGAACGCCCACAGCGGCGGCAGGAGCCGGCGGACCCGGCCCTTGATCACACCCCACGCCGGGCGGTTCAGCGAGCGGGCCATCAGGGACCCGGCCAGCGCGAACATCACGCCCATCGACGGGAACAGCACCGTCAGCCAGGCCCAGCCGAAGAGGTGGTAGACGACCACGCGCACCAGGGCGATGGAGCGGAGCAGGTCCAGGTAGCGGTCCCGGCCCGGACGCGCGGGGGCGGCTGGTGGGGACTCCACGTCGTACGACTGCTGCGACATCTCCTGTGTCATCCCACCGGCCTCCGATCCCGGCTCGCGACCGGACCGCCCGGCGCCTCGACCACACCCGTCCGCCGCAGCTTCTGCCAGCGCAGCCGGCCGCCGGTGAGCGCGGTGATCCAGGACTGGAGCAGGACCACGTACATCAACTGGCGGTAGAGGATCTGCTGGAGCGGGAGCGAGATCAGGTGCGTCATCCGCTCCTTGTCCAGGCGGAACGCGTACGCCGCGCACACCGCCTGAATGGCCAGCACGCCCAGCCACGCCACGATCGTCTTCTGGGTCGGTCCGAAGACCAGGCCGTACAGCAGGAACACGTCGATCAGGGGAGCCAGCAGCGGCGCCACCACCATGAACAGCGACACCAGTGGCAGGCCCACCCGGCCGAAGCGGCCCGAGGGACCGCTCTCCACCAGGGCCCTGCGGTGCTTCCAGATCGCCTGCATGGTGCCGTAGGACCAGCGGTAGCGCTGGGACCACAGCTGCTGGACCGTCTCCGGGGCCTCGGTCCAGGCGCGGGCCTTCTCCGCGTAGACCACGCGCCAGCCGTCCCGGTGCATCGCCATCGTGATGTCGGTGTCCTCGGCGAGCGTGTCCTCGCTCATCCCGCCGACGCGCTCCAGAGCCGTACGGCGGAAGGCTCCCACCGCCCCCGGGATCGTCGGCATGCAGCGCAGCATGTCGTACATCCGGCGGTCCAGGTTGAAGCCCATCACGTACTCGATGTGCTGCCAGGCACCGATGAGGGAGTCCCGGTTGCCGACCTTGGCGTTGCCCGCCACCGCGCCCACGCGCGGGTCGCCGAAGGGCTGGACGAGCTCACGGACCGTCGACGGCTCGAAGACCGTGTCGCCGTCCATCATGACCACGATGTCGTAACGGGCGTTCGCCAGGCCCCTGTTCAGCGCGGCCGGCTTGCCCGCGTTCAGCTGGCGGATCACCCGGACGTTCGGCAGGCCCATCGCCTCGACGATCCGCGCGGTGCCGTCGGTCGAGCCGTCGTCGATGACGAGGATCTCGATCGGGTGCTCGCTCGCCATCAGGGAACGGACGGTGTTCTCGATGCACTTGGCCTCGTTGTACGCGGGCACCAGCACCGACACCGGTTCCGTCACCGGCGGGCCCCAGCTGAAGCCGCGTCTGCGCACCCTGCGCGCGTGCGCGCCGGACAGGACGAGCATCAGCACGAACCGGCTGATCACCAGGAACCCGATGATCGCGAGCCCGACCACCAGCACGGCGGTGATGTTGTCGGAGGCCTGGACCAGGAAGATCCACGCCTTGCCCTTCCACAGGTCGATGCCGCTGACCGGGCTGTGCGCGCTGGGCGCGCCGAGGGCCTCGGTGAGGTTGTCGAACTCGTAGCCCTTGGCCTGCATGTCCGGCAGGAACCGGTCCAGGGCCTGCACCGTCTGGTGGCGGTCGCCGCCGGAGTCGTGCATCAGGACGATCGCGCCCTGGCCGCCCTTGGGGGTGGCCCGGCGGATGATCTCGTCCACGCCCGGCTTGCGCCAGTCCTCGCTGTCGGTGTTGTTGACGACCGTGATGTAGCCGCGGGAGCCGATGTACTCGGTCACCGGCCAGGACTTGTTGTCCATGGCGGCGGAGAAGGAGGAGTACGGCGGGCGGAACAGGGACGTGCGGATACCGGCCGCGCCGCTGATCGCGAGCTGGTTCTGGGACAGCTCCCAGTCGATGCGCTTCTTCGACTGGTAGGAGAGGTCCGGGTGGTTGAAGGTGTGCAGACCGATCTCGTGGCCCTCGTCCACCATGCGCTTGACGAGGTCCGGGTAGCGCGAGGCCATGGTGCCGGTGACGAAGAAGACCGCGTGCGCGTCGTACCTCTTCAGCACGTCCAGGACCTTGGGCGTCCACTCGGGGTCGGGGCCGTCGTCGAAGGTGAGGACGAGCCGGTGGTCCGGCATGTCCATGGTCTCGGTACGGCCGCTGCGGGCGTCGATGACCGGGCCGCCCTTGAGCACCTGCTCGGGGACGCGGTCGGACGCGGTGGCGGGGCGGACGCGGTGGTCCGCCAGGATCTCGCTGTGCACGTACCCGCGCAGCATCAGCATCGCCATCAGCGCGGCGAGGACGAGCGTGGGCAGGAGCAGGCGCATGGGCACGCGGCGGCGCCTGGGACCGCCGGGGGATATGCCCCGGCGGCTGGTACGGGAGGCCATCAGAGGGTGTGCTCCGGGGACGGGTCGTTCGGGGTTGCGGCGGGGTTCTCAGCGGCGACCGCATCGGTGCCGGCGCCTCCGGCGTCGCCACCGCCCTCGGTAGGAGTCGGTTCCGACGTGGGCTCGCCGGTCTCCGTCGGGGTGGGGTCGGGGTCGGGCGTGGTCCCGGTCTCGGTGGGGTCGGGGTCGACGGGCGTCGGGTCGAGGTCCGGCGTCGTCGGCTTCGTCGCGGTCGGTTCGGGGTCGGTGCCCGGCTCCTCGGTGGTGGCTGAGGCGTCCGGGGCGGTGGCGCCGGCCTCCGGGGAGGGGGTCACTCCGTCACTGACGGAGGGGGAGGCGCCGGGCGTCGCCGCGTCCTCATCGCCGGCCGGCGCCGACTCGGCGGGCAGCGGCGGGGTGTCCACCTGACCGGCCGGGGTGTCCTGCTTCGGGTCCTTGACGGGGAGCCAGGGCGCGTTGGAGTTCCCGGACAGCACGGTGGCGACGATCACGACGGCGTAGACGGCGCAGGCGATGGCGACGACCATGCCGAGCCGCCGGAAACGGCGGCTGCGCCGGCCGGACGCGTCCACGAACACGGGCCCGTCGGAGCCCTCCGCGCCCCCGCCGCCCGCAGCGCCCGGGGCCGCCCGCAGCGAGCCGTCGAGGTGGAGTCCGACGCTGTCGAGCTGGATGGTGACCTCGTGCGGGTCATGGGCGACCCCGGCCTCGGGCGCCTCACCCCACGGGTCACGGACCACGGCGTCGGGGGCGGTCGCCTCGGGAGCGGCCGTACGACTCACGGCTTCGGGGGCGGTGGTACGGCCCACACCCTCGGGGACGATGGTCCGGCTCACGGCTCCGGGCGCGGTCGTACGGCTCACGGCTTCGGGCGCGGTCGTACGGCTCGCGGCTCCGGGCGCGGTCGTACGGCTCACGGCTTCAGGCGCGGTCGTACGGCTCGCGGCTCCGGGCGCGGTCGTACGGCTCACGGCTTCAGGCGCGGTCGTACGGCTCACCGCACGCGCGGTGCCCTCGCGGGGCATGAACGCCTCGCCCGCCGCCTTGCGCCCGCCCGTCCTCGGCAGCGCCTCGCTGTGATCGAACCGGTCGAACGCCGACAGCAGTTCCGTCAGATCGGCCTCGGAGCCCTCCGCGACCTTCGGCAGCACCGTCGTCGCCTCGGCCTCCGGCGCCGCCGTTCTGTTCGCGGCGGTCTCCGGGAACGCCTGGGTGGCACCCTGCGCCGTCGGATTCGTCTGAGTTCCGGATGCCGCCTCGGGCCACTCCGGTTGGGCGTCTTCTCGCCAATTGTTCACGCGCACTCATCCCCCCACGGGAGCCTTCCGGGTGCGCGTACGACACTGAGCACCCGTCGATCGTCACCGGGCCCCCACCCGGTCCGAGCGCCCCCTCTAGCACACTGTGCTCAGGCCAAGAATGTAGCGCACGAGTGAGTTCCATGTTTGCCGCGTGTCAGTTGTGGACCCGCATCGTGACTTTGTCACTGTCCGGAATCCATGCTTCAGCGGCTGGATTCAGCCACTCGTGCTCCGCGGCCAGCTCCGCCGCCGCCCGCCGCAGGGCGGCGAGCCCGGGGTGCACCAGTCCCCTGCGCCACACCAGCGACACCGGTGACAGGGGCACGGGGTCGGTCAGGGGCCGCAGCACCGAGGCGGGCATGGCGGGGAAGTCCACGACGGCGAGGACCGGGGTACGAGTCTTGGCCATGATCCGCCGGAACTCCTCGTGCCCGACGGCGAGCGGAGCGGGGGCCGCGATCTCGATGCCGCGCCCCTCGAACAGCCGCCGCGCGAGGTCCGTCCACTCCGGGGTCCGCGGATTCCCGGCGCCGGCGTACACCGTCTCCCCCGCCAGCGCGGACAGCGGCACCTCGGCCAGCTCCGCCAGCGGATGGTCCTCGGGCAGGATCACCGCCATCGGCTCGTAGCGCACGGGCTGCTGCTCGAGGCCCGCCCGCAGCGCCGGCGCCAGCCCCGCGAACCGCCCGAAGGACACGTCCAGGCGCCCGGCGAGCAGTTCGGCCGCGGCTCCCGTCAGACCGCTCTCGTAGCGGGCCATCAGCTCATGGCCGGACGCCAGCTCGCGGGCCCGCTCCAGCACCCGCGTCCCGGTGCCGAGCCCCGGGGAGTTCACGTCGACCAGCAGCGGCCGGGCCTGCCCGAACGCGGCGAGCAGATCGTCCTGCGCCGCGAGCGCCCGCCGGGCGTGCGGCACCAGCCGCTCCCCGTCCGCCGTCAGCGTCACCTGCCGGGTGGTCCGGACGAACAGCTCGGCGCCCAGCTCCCGCTCGAGGCGCCGTACGTCCCGGCTGAGCGCCTGCTGGGCGACGTAGAGCCGGGCGGCGGCGCGGGTGAAGTGCAGTTCCTCGGCGACCGCGAGGAAGGCGCGCAGGAGGCGGGGATCGGGCATGACGGGGAATTTACAACGCCGCCGCGTGAATCCGTACGGAGAAGGTGTTGGACCCTTTGATCCACTCCGGGCGACGGTAGGCGCATGCCTCACCAGTACCTCCGCCTCTTCGCCATACCCGGCGCCCGGGCCTTCACCGCCGGGAACCTCATGGCCCGTCTGCCCATGGGCATGTTCAGCGTGAGCGCGGTCCTGATGATCGCCGAAACGCGCGGGTCGTACGCCCTCGCCGGCGCCGTCGTCGCGACCGGGCTCGCGGCGACCGCGCTGGTCGCCCCCTGGACCGCGCGGCTGATCGACCGGCACGGACAGGCCCGTGTCGCCCTGCCCGCCACCCTCCTCGCGACCCTGGGCGACCTCGCGCTGGTGCTGTGCACGCACCGGGGCGCCCCCGACTGGACCCTGTTCGCCGCGTACGCCGCCACGGCGACCACCCCCAACATCGGAGGCATGGCCCGCGCCCGCTGGGCCCATCTGCTGAAGGGAGACCCGGCGGCGCTGCACACCGCGAACTCCTTCGAGCAGGCGGCGGACGAGCTGTGCTTCATGCTGGGGCCGGTGCTCGCGGCCTTCCTGTGCGGCACGTGGTTCCCGGAGGCCGGCACGCTCACCGGAGTGGTGCTGCTCGTGACGGGCATGGCGCTCTTCACCGCCCAGCGCTCGACCGAACCGCCGGTCCGGCCGGGAACGACGCCGACGCGGCCGCCGTACCGGGCGCCGGGCATGCCCGCGCTGCTCGCCGTGTGCCTGGCGATGGGCGCGGTGTTCGGCACCCTGGAGGTCGTCACGATCGCGTTCGCGGACGAGCAGGGACACCCCACCGCGGCCGGCGCGGTCCTCGCCCTCCAGGCGGGCGGCTCCTGCGCGGCGGGGCTGCTGTACGGCGCCCTGGGGTCGGGCGGCAGCGCCGAGCGCCGCTACCCGTGGTGCCTCGCGGCGATGGCCGTACTGCTGACGCTCCCCCTGCTCACCGCGTCCCTCACCGGCTCCCTCGTCCTGCTGGCGGGCGCCCTCCTGGTCTCCGGCATGGCCACCGCCCCGACGATGATCACCAACATGACCCTGATCCAGGAGCGCACCCCCGAGGGCCGCCTCAACGAGGGCATGACCCTGGCGGTGACCGGCCTGCTCGGGGGCATCGCCCTCGGCAGCGCGGCCGGCGGCTGGGTCGCGGAACACGTGTCGGCGCGCGCGGGGTACGGCGTACCGGTGGCGGCGGCCTGCGCGGCCCTGGTGCTCGCGCTCACGCAACGGACGTACGGGCTGCGGCGGTTCGGTCAGGCGCCGAGCCCCCAGGCCAGCCCGAGCCGGTAGGCGGCGCAGAGGTTCACGTCGAGGAAGTAGGCTCCGGCCGTCCCGCACTGCGTACCGCCGCTGCCCGGGTCGACGGGCTGGCCGTGGCCCATGCCGGTGACGCTGTAGGTCTCGACGACGGGCGTGCCCGCGGGGTCCCGGTAGACCTGGTGGGGGTACCCGGCCACGGAGTCGCTCACGTCCGCCGTCCGGTCGGCGCCGTGGACATCGGTCCACTGCTCCATGAGGTCGGTCATGTTGACGGGCTTCACGGTGTAGTCGGCGGTGCCCTGGAGGACGGTCAGCGTGGGCCAGGGTCCCCCGTAGCCGGGCCGCGCCGCCCGCACCCGGTCGCCCCACTGGTCCGGGGTCTGGGTGGCACCGACGTACATGCAGACGTACGGCGACCCCGCGGCCTGGGCGCAGCCGTACGGCAGCCCGGCGACGATGCCGCCCGCGCGGAACTTCTCCGGGTACGCGGCCATCATCACCGAGGTCATCCCGCCCCCGGCGGACAGTCCCGTGACGTAGACCCGCGACGGATCCCCGCCGGAGTCGGCGAGTTGCCGGTCCACCATCTGCGCGATCGACGCGGCCTCGCCCTGGCCGCGCTGGATGTCCGTGCTCTGGAACCAGTTGAAGCAGTTGGAGAGGTTGTTGCCGCTCTGCTGCTGCGGCAGGACGACGGAGAAGCCCCAGCGGTCCGCGAGTTGGGGCCAGCCGGTGCCGGTGCCGTATCCGGCGGCGTTCTGGGTGCAGCCGTGCAGGGCGACCACGACCGGCCGCCCCGCGGGCAGTCCGTCGGGGACGTACCGGTACATGCGCAGGGCGCCGGGGTTGGTCCCGAAGCCGGTGACCTCCTGGAGGGAGGCGGCGGACGCGGGCGCCGGGGTGAGGAGGACGGCCAACAGGGCCGTCAGGACGGCGAACAGGGGCAGGGTCGCGGCTCTGGTCTGTGTCATGGGGAGGGACCGTAGAACCGTGAACGACCCGCCGATATGGGGCCGGACACCATAGGCGGGGCTTGTGATGTGGAGCCCCAAGACCGTGAGTCGGGGGTGGGTCTGAGGACTACGGAGTCGAGAGGGCCTCGTCCTTCGCCCAGGCACTGACGCCGAGTTGGCCCGTGGTGCCGAGGTCGAACTCCGGGATGACCATGACGGGGGCCGCTCCCGGCTTGGCGTGGACCCGGGCGTAGGGGGCGTTCACGGGGGTGCCGGACTGGGTGGTGTTGCGCCAGGCGAAGGTGGCGCGGGCGGCCTCGCCCGGTGCGAGGGTCACGGGGCGCGCGGTGTCGTCGCCGAGGCCGGTGCTGATCTGCGCGGTGCCCTGGAGGATCCGTACCCCGTCGACCGCCTTGTGCTCCCCGTCGAGGAGTTCGATCTCCGGGTAGCCGTTGAGCTCGTAGGGCGTGCTGCCGCAGTTGACGAGGTGCAGGCCCACGACGCGCAGGCCCATGGCGGCGTCCCCCTGGTCCGTGTACACGTGGAGCCCGGACTTCGGGCAGGGACCCGACGCCGTGGACGCCTCGGCGTCCGGGACGCTGCGCACCTTGACGACCGAGATCCCGGACACCTCGGACGGCGAGCCCATGTCCGCGGTTTTGACCACGGTGCCCTTGACGGTCTTGCCCGGGCCGACCGACTCGATCGTCCGCTGCCCGTTGTCGGTCCCACCGCCCACGCCGCCGCGGAAGCCGAAGGTGATCGTGAAAGTCGCCGTCTCCTTACCGCGGTTGGTGACCTCGAAGTCGGCGGAGACGTCCGCCCCGGCGCACCCGCTGTCGGGGCCCCAGGAGTACAGGCCGGTGATCCTCACCTCGGCGTCCGCGTCGGCCGTGCCGTCGGCGGGCGGCAGCGGCAACGCCGACGGGGTGCCCGAGGGGGCGGCGGCGGGATCCGGCTCCTCGGCGTTCGGCGTGCCGTACCGCGGGAAGTCCGAGGGGCACAGGGTCTCGGCGGACACCGGCCCGCCTTCGCCGCCGGCGCGCGTGGAGCCCCCTTCCCCCGTTCCGCAGGCGGCGAGCAGCAGGGCACCGGCGAGGACGGCCGGGACGGCACGACGGGGGTTCGGCATCCGCCCACCTCATCAGGCGACGATCACCGCAGGCTGTGACGGGCGCCACATCACCCGTCACAGAGCTGTCACAGACCCCGCACATCACACAGCTCACGTCGGAACACACATGCCATCCCGGAACACGCATGACAAAGGCCCCGCCGCGCGAAGCGACGGGGCCTGTGCCCACATGGGGTAACCCCCGGAGGGGCTGGTGGAGATGGCGGGAATCGAACCCGCGTCCAACGGTGCGGAATCAGGGCTTCTCCGTGTGCAGTCTGGTACGAGTTTCTCAGCCCTCCGGATCACCCAGACAAGTCCGGAACGGGCTCAGTCACTGTTTGATTTCCCTCTTCACCCCGTGACCGGGATCAAGGTTTAGTCCCCTAGCTGATGCCAGGATCCGGGTCGGGAACAGCCCCGGGCTGACACTTCGCAAGTCGCTACTTAGGCAGCGAGGGCGAAGGAATCGCGCTTGGTGTTGGCGATTATTGGTTTCGGCCTGTGGTTTACGAGATCATGGCCGCTTCCTCGACACGCTTCCCCTGCTTCGACAGCCGCTGTCGAAACCGATCATCCCCATGTTGTTTTTTCAATCCCCCGAAGGGGCCGCGCACCCTCGGTGAGGTGCAGTGCCATCGTACGTGACCAACGCGGGCGCATGCCACCGTATTCCCGGCGTCAACCCGCCCGCTGCCTGCGCTTCGCCGCCGCGATGGCACGGTCCGACTCCCGCCGGTCCTGCTGCTCGCGCAGTGTCTGGCGCTTGTCGTACTCCTTCTTGCCCCGCGCGAGCGCGATCTCGGCCTTCGCGCGGCCGTCCTTGAAGTACAGGGCGAGCGGCACGATCGTGTGACCCGTCTCCCCCGCCTTGACCTCCAGCTTGTCGATCTCCTCGCGGTGCAGCAGCAGCTTGCGCTTGCGGCGCGCGGAGTGGTTGGTCCAGGTGCCCTGGGCGTACTCCGGGATGTGGGCGTTGTGCAGCCACGCCTCACCCCCGTCGACCTGGACGAACCCGTCGACCAGCGAGGCCCGGCCCTGGCGCAGCGACTTCACCTCGGTGCCGGTGAGGACGAGACCGGCCTCGAAGGTGTCGATGATCGCGTAGTCGTGGCGGGCCTTCTTGTTCTGCGCGACGATCTTGCGCTTGCCGCCCTTCTCGCCGTCCTTGGCCTTGGCGGCCGCCCCGCCCTTCTTGGGCTGGGCCTCCTTGGGTACGTACATTCCCTTGCTCATAGTGCCGTCCATTTTCGCACTACGGAGGGGGTCGGCGGGAAGCCGATTTTCTAGCGCGGGGCCAGGCCGCTGAGCACGGTCTCCGCCTGTTCCAGCGTCCCCGCGTCCGCCTCCAGGTCGGGCGTGAGGCCGTGGCCGTCGACGCCGCGCCCCGAGGGGGTGCGGTAGTGCCCGACGGTCAGCTCGGCGACGGAGCCGTCGGGCAGCCGGCTCGGCATCTGGACCGAGCCCTTGCCGAAGGTGCGCGAGCCCACCACGACCGCGCGGCCGCGGTCCTGGAGGGCGCCGGTGACCAGCTCGGCCGCGCTCATCGTGCCGCCGTCGACGAGCGCGACCAGGGGTCTGGTGGTGTCCCCGCCGGGCTCGGCGTGCAGGGCGCGCTGCTCGCCGTCGACGTCGTAGGTGGCGACCAGCCCGCCGTCGAGGAAGGCGGAGGCGGCGGTGACGGCCTCGGTGACCAGGCCGCCGGAGTTGCCGCGCAGGTCGAGGATGATCCCGGCGTCGGCCGGGGCATCGCCCAGGGCGGTGCGCACGGCCTTGCCGGAGCCCTTGGTGAAGGAGTCGATCCGGATCACGGTGACCCCGGCGGCGAGGCGGCGGACGGTGACGGAGTCGGTGGACAGCTCCGCGCGGCGCACGGTGAGGCTCCACGCGCGCGTGCCGCGCTCCAATCCGAGTTCGACCGCCGTACCGGCGGCCGCGTCGGTGGCGTCGCCGCGCAGTAAGGAGACGACCTCGGTGACCGGCCGCCCGTCCACCCGCTCACCGTCGACACTGCGCAGCCGGTCGCCGGCCTTGATCCCGGCGGTGGCCGCGGGCGACCCGGCACGCACCTTGGTCACCTCGATACGGCCGTCCCGCTCGCGCCGCGCCCACAGTCCGACGCCGGTGTAGCGGCCGTCGAGGGCCTCCTCGAACTCCTCGTACTCACCCTGGGAGTAGACGGCGCCCCAGCGGTCCCCGCTGCGGCTGACGGCGCGCTCGGCGGCCTCCATGGGGGACTTTCCGTCGGCCATGGCCTCGGCGGCCGCCTCGGCGACCTGCTCATGGCGGGCGGCGGTGGTCGAACGGGCCGTCCCCGGCGCCGACTTCCGGTCGGGGCCGGGCAGCGATCCGGTCGCCGCACCGGCGACGAGCACACTGGCGAACACCAATGTCAGGGCGGCCCCGCGGCGAATGCGACGGGGCTGGCAGAACAGGTCACGACCTGACATGCCGGTGAGTCTAGGACAACGCGAGGGGCCGTACGGTCGGTTGACCGGACGGCCCCTCTTGGCAAGAGTCACACCTTCAGGTACTTGCGGAGCGCGAAGAACGCCGCCAACGCGGGCATCAGGAAACTCGTCACGAGGATGAGCGGCAGATACTTCAACACCGCGTCCCAGCCGATGAAGTTGATCAGATTCAGCTTCTCGGACAGGGCCAGGCCGTGGTCGATGATGAAGTACCGCGCGACCACCAGGAACCCGCAGGCGACCGCGCCGCCGATGAGACCGGCGACCGCCGCCTCCATGATGAACGGCGCCTGGATGTAGAAGCCCGAGGCGCCGACCAGGCGCATGATCCCGGTCTCGCGCCGCCGGCTGAACGCCGAGACGCGCACCGTGTTGACGATCAGCATCAGCGCGACGACCAGCATCAGCGCCATGACCGCGCGGGCGGCCCAGTTCATGCCGTTGAGCAGCTCGAACAGGTTGTCCAGGATGCCCTTCTGGTCCTGCACCGACTGCACCCCGTCACGGCCGTCGAAGGCGGTGGCGATGACCTGGTACTTCTCCGGGTCCTCCAGCTTGATCCGGTACGACTCCTGCATCTGGTCCGGCGTGAGGGAGCTGGCCAGCGGGGAGTCGCCGAACTGCTCCTTGTAGTGCTTGTACGCCTGGTCCTGCGACTCGTACGTCACCGTGTCGACGACATTCATCTTGTCGAGGTCGGCGAGGATCTCCTTCTTCTGGTCCGCGGTCACCGCGCCCTTGGCGCAGTTGGGGTCGGACTCGGCGTCGCTCTTGTTGCAGAGGAAGATCGAGACGTTGACCTTGTCGTACCAGTAGCCCTTCATCGTGCTGACCTGGTCGCTCATCAGGAGCGACCCGCCGAACAGGGCGAGCGACAGGGCGACGGAGACGATGACGGCGAACGTCATCGTCAGATTGCGGCGGAGACCGACACCGATCTCGGAGAGTACGAACTGGGCGCGCATGGCGTCTGCTTCAAGCCTTTCCGTGGAACTCGCTGCGGTCTCAGTGCTGGTAGCCGTAGACGCCGCGGGCCTGGTCGCGGACGAGGCGGCCCTTCTCCAGCTCGATGACGCGCTTGCGCATCTGGTCCACGATGTTCTGGTCGTGCGTCGCCATCACCACGGTGGTGCCGGTCCGGTTGATCCGGTCGAGCAGCTTCATGATGCCGACGGAGGTCTGCGGGTCGAGGTTGCCGGTGGGCTCGTCGGCGATCAGCAGCTTGGGCCGGTTCACGAAGGCCCGCGCGATGGCGACGCGCTGCTGCTCACCACCGGACAGCTCGCCCGGCATCCGCTCCTCCTTGCCGCCGAGCCCGACGAGGTCGAGCACCTGCGGCACGGACTTGCGGATCTCGCCGCGCGACTTGCCGATGACCTCCTGCGCGAAGGCGACGTTCTCCGCGACCGTCTTGTTCGGCAGGAGCCGGAAGTCCTGGAACACCGTGCCCAGCTGGCGCCGCATCTGCGGCACCTTCCAGTTGGACAGGCGCGCGAGGTCCTTGCCCAGGACGTGCACCTGACCGTGGCTGCACCGCTCCTCGCGGAGGATCAGCCGCAGGAAGGTGGACTTTCCGGAGCCGGAGGACCCGACGAGGAACACGAACTCGCCCTTCTCCACTTCCAGGGAGACATCCCTGAGTGCGGGGCGGGTCTGCTTGGGGTAGACCTTGGATACGTTGTCGAATCGGATCACGGATGCACCACGGGTCGCCGGGGGTAGATGAGCGTGACCATACGCGAGTCGGGTGCGGGAGCGCAGGCACCGGTAGGGGTTGCGCAAGGGTTGTGCGGATTTGTTCCCGCTGTGAAAACACCCTCTCGGGAGCGCCCGGGCGGCCTGCGGAGGAACCTGGCACAGTAGAGAGGGGAACGTTCCGCGACCCTGAGGCGTTCTCCCACCGGAACACTCGGAAGAAGGGCGAGGCGCATGACGTACGACCGGCTGGTGTGCGCGAACTGCGCGGCGCCCGTGAACGAGGGCCGCTGCCCGGTCTGCCGGGCCAACCGCGAACGGCTCCAGCAGGAGAACCCGCTCGCGAACCTGACCCCGATGACGCTGATCGCACTGCTGGTGATTCTCATCGCGGCGGTCGCGCTGCTGGCGCACCAGACCGCGTAAGCCCTGCTCACAGCCACGACGAAGGGCCCGGAGCGTGCCTCGCTCCGGGCCCTTCGTCACACACGGTGCGCGTGCGTGCGGCTACCGTCAGGCGGCAGCGCCGCCACGGCCGCTCACCAGGCGCGGGAGCACCCGGAAGCCGATGCCACCGGCGATCATCGTCGCGGCGCCGATGATCAGGAACGTCGTCTGCGCGGCGCCGGTCTCGGCGAGCTCCTCACCGCTGCCCTGGGCGGAGGTGTCGGAGGCGGTCTCGTCACCGGTGTCGGTCAGGGAGGAGGAACCCTCCTGCTGGGCGGAGTCACCGGCACCGCCGTCGGGGTCGGTGTTGTTGCCGCCGCCGTTGCCGTTTCCGTTGCCATTCCCGTTGCCGTTGCCGTTGCCCGGGTCCTCGGTGGGCTCGGTGGTCGGGTCCTCCGACGGCTCCTCGGTGGGCTCGGTCGGCTCCGCCGTGGGCTCGGGCGGGTCCGTCGGCTCCGGCTCCTCGGTGGCCGTCGGGATGACGGTCGGCTCGGTCTCGGTGGGCTCCGGCTCGGGCTCCGGCTCGGTCTCCGTGGGATCGGGCTCGGGCGTGACGCAAATACCCAGATCGTCACAGACGTCGGCGGAAGCGACACCCGCGGCGGAGATCGTGGCACCAGCCGCTATCACGGCACCGGCCGCGAGGCGGGCGACACGGATCCGCGTCTTCTTGGTCATGTGGTTGCTACCCCCAGTAGCTCATCGTCAGTGAGGCGGCGCTCGGGGGCGGTGATCGACGGGGGGTGGTAGCTGAACTCACGCCCCCCGGTTCACATGCGCCCCGGAGATACGCATGCCGCGCTTCACCCTTCCCACTTTTCAAACCAACGTCAAGGCCGTTGCGTACGCGATGTCCAGGTACGGGCCGTTTGCCGGTGGAGGGAGCCTGTGAGTGTGATGTAAAACCCAGACATCGGGAACAGAAAAGGCAACTGCCGCCCCGACGGCGGCAGTTGCCTTGTCGACAAAACGCTTCGCTTACTTCTCCTGCTGCTTGCGCCAGCGAATTCCGGCCTCCAGGAAGCCGTCGATCTCACCGTCGAGCACGGACTGCGGGTTGCCGACCTCGAACTCCGTCCGCAGGTCCTTGACCATCTGGTACGGGTGCAGGACGTACGAACGCATCTGGTTGCCCCAGGAGTTGCCGCCGTCGCCCTTGAGGGCGTCCATCTTGGCCTGCTCCTCCTGGCGGCGCCGCTCGAGCAGCTTGGCCTGGAGCACGTTCATCGCGGTGGCCTTGTTCTGGATCTGCGACCGCTCGTTCTGGCAGGAGACGACGATGCCGGTGGGCAGGTGGGTCAGGCGCACCGCGGAGTCGGTGGTGTTGACGCCCTGGCCGCCGGGCCCGGAGGAGCGGTAGACGTCCACCCGCAGCTCGGACTCGTCGATCTCGACGTGGTCGGTCTGCTCGACCACGGGCAGCACCTCGACACCGGCGAAGGAGGTCTGGCGCCGCCCCTGGTTGTCGAAGGGCGAGATCCGGACGAGCCGGTGCGTGCCCTGCTCCACGGAGAGCGTGCCGTAGGCGTACGGCGCCTGCACGGAGAAGGTGGTCGACTTGATGCCGGCCTCTTCCGCGTACGAGGTCTCGATGAGCTCCGTCTTGTAGCCGTGGCGCTCGGCCCAGCGCAGGTACATGCGCTGGAGCTGCTCGGCGAAGTCGGCGGCGTCGACGCCACCGGCCTCGGCGCGGATGTTCACCAGCGCCTCGCGGGAGTCGTACTCGCCGGACAGGAGGGTGCGCACCTCCATCTCGTCGAGCGCCTTCTTGACGGCGGCGAGCTCGGACTCGGCCTCGGCACGGGTGTCCGGGTCGTCCTCCTCGTCGGCCATCTCGAAGAGCACGGCGAGATCATCGATCCGTCCGCGCAGCGCTTCCGCCTTCCTGACCTCGGCCTGGAGGTGGGAGAGCTTGCTGGTGATCTTCTGCGCCTCGTCCGGGTTGTCCCACAGGGACGGCGCGGCCGCCTGCTCCTCGAGCACGGCGATGTCTGCCCTCAGCTTGTCGAGGTCCAGAACGGCCTCGATCGACTCCATGGTCGAGGAGAGGGACTTGAGCTCTTCGGATACATCGACGACTGCCACGCTCCCAGCGTAACGGCTCCGCCAAGCGCCGAGGTCCGTAGAGGGTGCCCTGGGTTTCCGGCCGGTTGGCTCCGCGGGGGCGAGGAAGCCCGGACGTCACGGTGAGGCGGGCGCCGAGGTCTGCGCGTCCCGCGGTGTCGCGTCCGCGTCGTCCCCCGACGTCGCCAACCACGTACCGACCCCGGCCGCGGCCACCAGCGCCACCGCCGCCGCCCCCAGCGCGATCCGGCGCCGCCGGGTGGCCGCGCGGTGGCGGGCCGAGCCCGGGCGGGGCGCTCCGGACGCCCGGGGCACCCGCGCCGTACCGCGCGCACCGCCCGCCAGCTCGTCCGGCCCCGGCACCCTCATCGACGTGTGCGTGTCCCGGTTGGAGTCCGTCGGCTTCGCACCCGGCACCAGCGGCACCGCCCCCCGCCGTACCGGCCCCGGGGGAGCCGGCTCCTCGGGCGCGCTCTCCTCCTCCGCCGGCTCCGTGTCCGGCTCGTCCACGTCCAGCGGCGGCATCCCCGTCAGCATCGGCAGCAGCTCCCGCAGCCGGACGCCCAGCTCGGACGCGCGCAGCCGGGACGCGGGGCCCTTCGCCAGACACTGCACGATCAGCTGCCACAGCTCGTCCGGGATGCCGGGCAGGGGGGCCACCGTCTCCGTGACATGGCGGCGCAGCACCGCGCCGGGGTGACCGCCCCCGAAGGGCGTGAAGCCCGCCAGCAGCTCGTAGAGGACGGTCGCGAGGGCGTAGATGTCCACCGACGCCCGCGGCGGCAGCCCCTCGACGATCTCCGGGGCCAGATAGTCCGGCGTACCGATGATCTTCGTCGCGCGGGTCCGCTTCGGGGAGTCGATCAGCTTCGCGACGCCGAAGTCCGTCAGGAGCGCCGGGTGCGCGCCGCCGGGACCGAGCGGGCCCTGCATGTCCAGCAGGACGTTCTCCGGCTTCACGTCGCGGTGCACGACGCCCGCCGCGTGCGCCGCCGCGAGGCCGTCCGCCACGTCCGCCACGATCGCCACCGCCGCCTCCGGCGCGAGACGCTTGTCCCGGTCGAGCCGGGTGCGCAGGTCCGTGCCCCGGACCAGGTCCATGACCAGCGCGAGGTCGTTGCCGTCGACGACCAGGTCGCGCACCGACACCACGTGCGGGTGCTCCAGGCCCAGCAGCGCCGTCCGCTCCTGCACGAAGCGCCCGACGAGCTCCTGGTCGGACGCGAGATCCTCGCGCAGCAGCTTGATGGCGACGGGCCCCTCGGGCCCCTCGCCCAGCCACACCGTGCCGGCGCTGCCCCGTCCCAGGATCTGGTGGGCGGTGTACCGGCTGCCGATCTTCCGTGCCAAGACTGCTCCTACAGACGCGTGTTGTCGCCAAAACTACGCGTCCGACGAGCCAACCTTCACCGCGGAGACGGAAATCACCCGCCAGGTGTCGACAAATCAACAGACTCGTCGTCCACGGCACCGCGGCCGGGCTGCTGCCCGGACCTACTGCCCGGCCGAGCTCCCGCCCAGCTCACCGATCCAGTCCGTCACCGTCGTGAACCAGTCCGAGAGCTGAGCCCAGTACCCCTTGCCGGTGCCGATCCAGTCCTGCAGCGGGCTCAGCTCCCAGACGAGCCACCCGGCCACGAACAGGATGACGAGCGTGAACAGACACCCCTTGAGGCAGCCGAGCCCGGGGATCCGCATCGGGTTGGCGCTGCGCTGCCGCGGCTGCCGGGGCTCACGCTGCGGCCGCTGGGTCTCGGGCGGCGCGGGCGGCGGCGAGTACCGCTGCGGCTGCGGCTGCTGAGGCCGCTGCTGGGGCGCGTACTGCTGCGGCTGCTGCTGGGGGGCGTACTGCTGCCGGCCCTGCTGCGGATAGCCGTAGCCCTGCTGTTGCTGCCGCGGCTGTCGCTGCGGCGGCTGCTGCGGGCGGGCCACCTGCCGCTGGGGGCGGCGGCGCAGCGGGTCCTCGCTCGGGTCGAGGTACTGGACCTGCGTCTGCTCGTTGCGGTCGCGCGCGGCCCGCAGCTGGTTCTGCCAGGGGTGCGGCTCCTCGGGCCGGGGGCCCTGGGGCTGCTGCCCGGGCGGTACGGGCGGCATGACCGCCGTCGGGTCGGCCGCGCCCCGGTTCGGCAGTACGGCGGTGGGGTCGGCGGCGCCGGAGGTGTGCGGCAGGACGCTGGTCGCGGCGTTCGGGTCGAAGGAACCGGCGCCGTGCGGCAGCACCTGCGTGGGGTCGGCCGAACCCGGCACGGTCGCGGGCGCCGGGTCGGGCGCGAGCAGCGCGCCCACGGCCTCGGCGGCGGCGATCTGCGCGGAGTTCGCGTGCACCCCGATGCCCTCGGCGACGACCCGCAGGCCCCGCGCGAGGTTCTCGGCGCTCGGCCGCCGGTCCGGGTCCTTGGACAGACAGCGCTCGATGACCGTCCACAACGGGTCCGGGACCGTGGAGGGGCGGCGCGGCTCCGCGCTCAGGTGCTGGTGCAGGACCTCGAGCGCGGAACCGCCGGAGAACGGCGGACGGCCGGTGACCAGCTCGTACAGCAGGATGCCGGCGCCGTAGATGTCGACGGCGGAGGTCTGCGGGCGGCCCTCGGCGGACTCGGGCGCGACGTACGCGGGCGTGCCGACGAACTCGTGGGTACGGGTCAGGCCCGGGGAGTCGGCGAGGCGCGCGATGCCGAAGTCGGTGAGCATCGGGTGCATCTGGCCGCCGTCCTGCTTGAGCAGGACGTTCGCCGGCTTGAGGTCGCGGTGCACGACGCCGTCGGCGTGGCTCGCGGCAAGCGCGTCGGCGATCTGCGCGGTCATGAGGGAGGCCGCGACCGGGGTGAGCGGGCCGTTCTCGCGCAGGTAGCGGTGCAGGTCGGGGCCGTCCACGAGGTCCATGACGAGCGCGAGCAGTTCGCCCTCGACGACCAGGTCACGGACCCGGACGATGTTCGGGTGGGTCAGCCGGAGCAGGACCGACCGCTCCCTGAGGAACCGCATGACGATGTCCGCGTCGCTGGCGAGCTCCTCCTTGAGGACCTTGATCGCGACGGTCTCGCCGGGCTGGCCGGGCACGGCCGCCTCGGCGCCCGCGGTCTCACGCTGGCGGGCTCGCCAGACGGTGCCCGTGGCGCCGCGTCCGAGCGGCTCCTCGAGCAGGTACTTGCTGCCGACTGGCCGCACGTCACGCGCTCCCTGCTGATTGCCTGAAAGTGTTCCGATGTTCCGACCCACTGTAGTGCCGGGCGCTTCGAAGCAAAGGTTCACAGGAAAGACGCTCGGGCCGCTCGCTTTGGTTGCCGAACCCGGGCGTGAGCGATCTCAAGTGATCGTCCGGGCGGCAGAAGTTCGGCCGGGATGCGGCAGAGATCAGGCATTTTTACGGGCAGAGCCGACCAATCAAGATCACTTGGCGCCGGGGGGCGGGCGTGTTGTCAGTGGCAGGTGCGAGGATGCCTTTCGTACTGGCCGATGTGCTCGTGTGGCGGTGGGGGAAGTCCGCGGTGGGGGACCGCGGGGCGTCGTCCCCGTTCGCGGGTGCCCGCGCAGAAGGGACCGCTGACGGCGATGCAGATCCGGCTGACCGTCGTAGACCCGCTGGGCCCGCCCCCCGCGTCGCCGCGGGGCCGCGCCGCGAGCTGCGACGTGCTGGTCACGGCGCCCGCCGGCACGGCCCTGGCCGCGGTGGCGTCGGCCCTCGCCTCCACGGTCTCGGCGGACGGGGGCACCTCCCGCGCGGGCGAGGCCGAGCGCGGCGGCGGGCCTGTGGTGGTGTACGCGGGCGCGGAGCGGCTCGACAGCGCGCGCTGCACGCTGGGCGAGCCCCCCTTGATCGACGGCGCGGTGCTCTCGCTGGGCGCCCCCGCCGAGCCCGAGGCGCACCCCGAGGTCGACGACGCCCCGACCCAGCTCCATGTGGTGGCCGGCCCCGACGCGGGCGGTGTGCACCTGCTGCACGGCGGCCAGATCCATGTCGGCCGCTCCGCCGACGCCGACGTCCCGCTCGACGACCCGGACGTCTCCCGGCTGCACTGCGCGGTGACGGTCGCCGCCGACGGCCGTGTCTCGGTCGCCGACCTCGGTTCCACCAACGGCACCACCCTGGACGGAGCCGTGGTGGGCCCCCGCCCGGTCCGGTTCGCCCCGGGCGCGCTCCTGCGCATCGGTGAATCCACCCTGCGGCTCGCTCCGGCGGGGGGCCCGGGAGCCCGCGTGGCGACGGTGCCGGACGGCGAGGGGCACATCCGCCTCTCGGGCGGCCACACGCGCGTGGAGGCGACGCGGGAGGCCTCGGGGCCGTCGGGAGAGACGCGGCACGCGTACGGCTCGGCCGCCTGGGGGGCCTCGTCGGCGACGCGGGGAGCACAGGAGCACGGGCCGGTCGAACCGCCGGTCGTGCCCGGCCAGGGCGGGGCGCCACGGATCGAGAACCGCGGCCTGCCGAGCGCGGAGGTGCCGGGCCCCCGCGAGGGCGACACCCACGGCGCCGGCTTCACGACGAACGCTCGCACCCGCGGCGGCACGGCATCCCACGGCGACCACCCGGCCGACGGGCACGGGGACCGCGGGAGCGACGGGATCGAGGCGCACGGCGGGGGCGGGACGTCCGGGGGCCATCGGAGCGAGGCGCAGGGCGGAGATCGGGCTGCCGGAGACCGCGGGAGCGAGGGGTATGGCGAGGGCCGGACGGCCGGGGGCCATCGGGGCGACGGGCGCGGCGGTGCGTCTGGCTTCCGCGGCGAGCCGGGCTTCGGTGACCGGTCGACCGGTGGCGGTGGCCCGGCCGGCCGCAGCCGTGAGGACTCCGACGCCCCGGAGGGCAAGGGCCGCAAGGGCACTCCCCTGCGCGGCACCGATGTCCCGCAGGGCGTGCGCAAGCGTGGCGGGCTCGGCGCGTGGGCTCGGCGGCTGACCGGCGGGCGCGGTGAGCAGAGCGCACCCGGGCGCGAGGCGTACGACGTCCAGGGCGCCGACGCCGTCGCACGCCCCGCCGCCGACACCGCCCACCGGGTCCCGGAGACCTGGCCGGACCCCGCCGCGCTGCTGCTGACCGCCCTCGGTCCCGGCGCCCGGCTGTGGGAGCGCGGCCCGGAGCACCCGGAGGCGCTGACCGTCCGTCTCGGCACCGCCGACCGCGCCGCCCCCGACGGCGGGCTGCTGCCCGCCGTGCCCGTGACCGCCGATCTGCGCGAGGCGGGCGCCCTGGGTCTGGCCGGGCCGCGCGCGCGGCTGGCCGGTCTCGCCCGCGCGGTGGTGGCCCAACTCGCCGCGCTGCACTCGCCGGACACCCTGGAGATCGTGCTGATCAGCGCGGACCGCTCGCGCCCGCTGGAGGAGCGCACCGCCGAGTGGTCCTGGCTGGGCTGGCTCCCGCATCTGCGCCCGGCCCACGGCCAGGACTGCCGGCTGCTGCTGGCCCACGACCGCGAACAGGCGACGGCCCGCACGGAAGAGCTCCTCCGCCGCCTCGACGACCAGGAGCGCCCCCCGGCACTCCCGGCCCCCCGCACATCCGGCGCCCAGGAGGACTCCAGGAGCGCCTTCGCAGGCGCCGAGAGCGACCTGTCGGCCAACTCCCCTGACCCGTACGCCACATCCCGTACGCAAGGACGGGACGGACGGTCCGCCGACCACCCCTTCACCGGCGCCCGGACCGACCCGTCGGGTCACTCCCCCGACCCGTACGCCACGTCCCACGCGCAGCCCCGCCCCGCCCGTCGGCCCTCCTGGGCCCAGGACGACCCGGCGGACCGCTTCCCGGGCCCGTACACCGTGGTCGTCGTGGACGGGGACCCCGGTGGTGCCGATGTCCGGGAGGCCGTGGCACGGCTGGCGTCCGAGGGCCCGCGGGCCGGTGTCCACGTGGTGTGCCTCGCCGAGACTCCGCCCGCCTCCCCCGCGTCACCGCTCACCGAGACCTACCGGGCGGCCTGCGCCGCGGCCCCGGCCTTCCGGGACTGCGGCGCGGTCGCGCTGCTGAGCGGCGATGTGGCGACCGCGCTGCGGCTGATGCGGGTCGCGCGCACGGGAGCCCTGGAGGGTGCCGCCACGGCCACCCGCGGCGACACCGCGAACGACGGCACCGCACGCACCGGGCAAGGCGGCCGCCCCACCCGCGGCGAAGGCGCCCCCAAGTCCTCCGCACCCCCTGCCGTCCCGGCCCACGCCGACCCGGCCCCCGTACCCCCCGGCACCGTCGCCACCGTCGACGCCGTGTCCCTGCCCTGGGCCGAGCGGTTCGCGCGGGCGCTGGCGCCGTTGCGGCCGGACGGTGTCGCAGGAGGGCGGCAGGCCCGGGTGTCCGCGCCGCTGCCTCAGGCGGCCCGGCTGCTGGACGAGTTGGGGCTGGCCCGGGCCACCCCCGCCTCGCTGATGGCCCGTTGGGCGGACGCGGCCGACGACACCGAGGCGCTCGGCGGACGCGCGTGTGTCGTGCTCGGCGCCGGACCGCGCGGCCCGGTCGGCGCGGACCTCGCGGCCGACGGACCGCACCTGCTGATCGAGGGCCCCGCGGGCAGCGGACGTACGGAGCTGCTGAGGGCGCTCGTCGCCTCGCTCGCCGCCGCCGAGCGGCCGGACCGGCTGAGCATGGTCCTGATCGACGGCCGGGACAGCACCGGCGCGGCGAACAGCGGCGGCGACGGGCTGCGCGTGTGCACCGACGTCCCGCACGTCACCACCCACCTCGCCGTCAACGACCCGGTGCGGATGCGGGAGTTCGCCCAGTCCCTCAGCTCCGAGCTCAAGCGGCGGGCGGAGCTGCTCGGCCGTTCCCACTTCACCGAGTGGCACGCGAGCCGGCTGGTCTCGGGCCGCATGGTCACCCAGCGCACGGCGACCAGCCCCGCGGGGACCCCCCGTTCCGGGACCGGCCCCGCAGGGACCGGCCACCCCCGAACCACCCCCTCCGGGAACGGCCACCCCACCACCGCCCCCGCGGGGCCCGGCGCCGCCGACCTCGACGCCCCGCCCAGCTCCACCCTGCGGCTGCGCCCGGCCGCGTCCCGTCGGCAGGCGGAGGCGGCACCGCCGCTGCCCCGCCTGGTCGTGGTCGTGGACGATCTGGACGCCCTGGTCTCCCCCGCCCTCGGCTCCCCCGGCCGACCGGCGGCCGGCTCGGTCATACGCGCGCTGGAGGCGGTGGCCCGGGAGGGCGAGCGACTCGGCGTGCACCTGGTGGCGGCGACGGGCGCCGACGGCCGTACGGCCGCGTCGGAGCCGGCCCGACGGGCCACCCTGCGTGTCGTCCTCGACGAACCGGTCGGCGGCCCCGACGAACCGGCGCCCGGTCGCGGCGCGTTGACCTGGGCGGACGGCCGTACGACCGCTTTCCAGGGCGGACGTGTCACCGGCCGCATCCCGCGCACCGCCACCTTGCGGCCCACGGTCGTCCCGCTGGAATGGCACCGCATGGGCGACCCCCCGACCCGCCGCCTGGTCCGCGAACTCGGCAACGGCCCGACCGACCTGGCCCTCCTGGCCAGCGCGTTGGAGAGAGCGGCGAAGGAGGTCTCGGCGGCCGAGGTCCCCTCGCTCCTGTAACCCCGGTCGAGAGTCCCCCGCCCCCGCCCACACCGGCCGGAGCCGAGGTTCCCCCAACCGCGCCGCCACGGTCGGAGGTCCCCCAACCCCGCCGCCCCGGCCGGAGCCGAGGTTCCCCGCACGCCTCCAGCCGCGCTCGAGACCGATCCCCGCGCACCTCACGCCACAGTCGAGGCCGAGTCACGACGCGGTCACGATCGCCTACTTGACAGCGCAGGCGCTCTTGCCGACCCCCAAGTCCCGGCGTAAACCAAACCGCACAGACAGCGCTCGAACGTTCGACGAGGCAACGAGGCACGAAGAACGGGGCAGTGATGCGCAGCACGAATCGCACCATCCGGATCGCCATCGCGACCGTAGGCGCCCTCGCACTGGCGCTCACCGGTTGCGGCGGAGACGACGACAACAACGGCGGAGGGGGCGGCGGCGGCAAGGAGACCGGCGCCGGGTCCACCGTGCAACTTCCCAAGCTGGACGGGCAGACACTCGAGGTCGCGGCCGTCTGGACCGGCCCCGAGCAGGACAACTTCACCAAGGTGCTGGACGAGTTCGAGAAGCGCACCGGCGCCAAGGTGAACTTCGTGCCCACCGGCAACAACACCTCCACCTTCCTCGGTACCAAGATCCAGGGCGGTCAGCCGCCGGACGTGGCGTTCCTGCCGCAGGTCGGCGTGCTCCACCAGTTCGCCGACAAGGGCTGGATCAAGCCGCTCGGCACCGACGCCCAGGCCCAGGCGGACAAGAACTTCTCCGCCGGGTGGAACGACCTAGGGTCCTACGAGGGCAAGCAGTACGGCGTGTATGTGAAGGCCGCCAACAAGTCCCTGATCTGGTACAACACCGCCGCCTTCGAGGCAGCGGGGATCACCGACGAGCCGAAGACCTGGGACGACTTCCTGGCCACCGCCCAGACCCTCTCCGACGCCGGCTCCCCGGCCGTCTCCATCGGCGGCGCCGACGGCTGGACGCTCACCGACTGGTTCGAGAACATCTATCTCTCCCAGGCCGGACCGGAGAAGTACGACCAGTTGGCCAAGCACGAGATCAAGTGGACCGACCCCTCGGTCAAGGACGCCCTGACCACGCTCGCCGGGCTGTGGGGCAAGGACGAGCTGATCGCGGGCGGCCGCTCGGGCGCGCTGCAGACCGAGTTCCCCAAGTCCGTCACCCAGACCTTCTCCGGTGACACCCCGGCCGCGATGGTCTTCGAGGGCGACTTCGTCACCGCGAACATCAACGCCGACACGGACGCGAAGGTCGGCACCGACGCCAAGGTGTTCCCGTTCCCGGCGGTCGGCGACGAGTCGCCCGTGGTCAGCGGCGGCGATGTCGCCGTGGCCCTGAAGGACGGTGAGGGGGCGCAGGCCCTGATGACCTTCCTGGCCTCGACCGACGCGGCCGAGATCTGGGCGGCGCAGGGCGGGTTCATCTCGCCCAGCAAGGAGATGGACACCGGGACGTACAAGGACGACGTCACCAAGGGCATCGCCGAGGCGCTGATCGCGGCCGGCGACGACTTCCGGTTCGACATGTCCGACCAGGCGCCGGCGGCCTTCGGCGGCACCCAGGGCGTCGGCGAGTGGAAGCAGCTCCAGGACTTCCTGAAGAACCCGAGCGATGTGGCGGGCGCCCAGCGAAAGCTGGAGGCGGACGCCGCCAAGGCGTACAAGACCGGCTGACGGATGTCGGCCGTAGCGGACAACGGTGCCGCCAAGGCACCCGACAAGAGCGTGACGGGCACCCGGCTGTGGGTGGCGGTGCTGTTCCTGCTGCCCGCGCTGGTGCTGCTCGGCGCGCTCGTGGTCTACCCGATCGGGTACTCGGTCTGGCGCAGTCTGTACGACGCGGGCGGTGACGGCTTCGTCGGTCTGGACAACTACGTCGACGTCTTCACCGACGACGCCACCCTGACCGCCGTACGCAACACGGCGATCTGGGTCGCCGTCGCGCCCGCGGTGGTCACCGCGCTGGGCCTGATCTTCGCCGTGCTCACCGAACGGGTGCGCTGGGGCACGGCGTTCAAGTTGATCGTCTTCATGCCGATGGCGATCTCGATGCTCGCGGCCGGGATCATCTTCCGGCTGGTGTACCAGGCGGATCCTGACCAGGGTGTGGCGAACGCGGTCGTGACGAGCGTGCACGACACCTTCGCCGACTCCTCCGTCTATCCGAAGGCCCGTCCCAACGCCCAGGTCAGCGATCTCAAGGCGTCCGGCGGCGGGTCCTTCACCACGACGGGAACGGTCGAGGCGGGCACCCCGGCACTGCTCCCGCTCGTCGGCATCGCGCCCAACCGGCTGCCGGGCACCCCGGAGGACGCCGAGGTGGCGACCGGAGACGGGATCACCGGCACCGTCTGGCTGGACTTCAAGCTCGGCGGAGGCGGCGAGAAGGGGCAGGTCGACGCGGGCGAGAAGGCGCTGGAGGGCGTCAAGGTCGAGGCGGTGAAGGACGGCGAGGTCGTCGCCTCGGCGACCAGTGGCGCGGACGGCACCTTCACCCTGCCCGCCGAGGCGGACGGCGCCCAACTGCGGCTGCCGGGCTCGAACTTCGCGGCGCCCTACAACGGCGTCGACTGGCTCGGCCCGACGCTGGTGACACCGTCGATCATCGGGGCGTACGTCTGGATGTGGGCGGGCTTCGCGATGGTGCTGATCGCGGCGGGTCTCGCCGGGGTCGACCGCAACCTGCTGGAGGCGGCGCGGGTCGACGGCGCCAACGAGTGGCAGGTGTTCCGCAGGATCACGGTGCCGATGCTGGCGCCGGTCCTGGTCGTCGTCCTGATCACGCTGATGATCAACGTGATGAAGATCTTCGACCTGGTCTACATCATCGCCCCGCAGCCCACCCAGGACGAGGCCAACGTGCTGGCGCTGCAACTGTTCCTGTCGTCCTTCGGCGGCGGCGGCAACTACGGCCTGGGCAGCGCGATCGGCATCATCCTGCTGCTGCTCGTGGTCCCGGTGATGATCGTCAACATCCGCCGGCTCAGGAAGGAGCGCGAGCGGTGACCCCCCTCGACACCTCTGTGCGCGGCAAACAGTCATGGGCCTCCCGGGTGGCGAGCGGGGCGGCGGGCGGGGCGCTGCGCACCTTCCTGCTGCTGGTGGCGCTGTTCTGGCTGGTGCCGACGTTCGGACTGCTGGTGTCCTCGTTCCGCGAGCCGACCGACATCGCCTCCTCGGGCTGGTGGAAGGTCTTCACGGCACCGGCCCAGCTCACCACCGAGAGCTACAGCACGCTGCTGGAGAACGACGACATCACCAGCGCGCTGTTCAACACCGTGTGGATCACCGTCCCCGCGACCCTGCTCGTCGTCATCATCGGCGCGATGGCCGGATACGCCTTCGCGTGGATGGACTTCAAGGGCCGTGACTGGTGGTTCATGGTGGTGATCGCCCTGTTGGTGGTGCCGGTGCAGGTGGCGCTGATCCCGCTGTCCGAACTCTTCGGCGAGATCGGCATCTTCGGCTCCATCACCGGTGTCGTGCTGTTCCATGTGGCGTTCGGACTGCCGTTCGCGATCTTCCTGCTACGGAACTTCTTCGCGGAGATCCCGCGCGAACTGCTGGAGGCGGCCCGGCTCGACGGCGCGGGCGAGGCACGGCTGTTCGCGACGGTCGTGCTGCCGCTGGGCGCCCCGGCCATCGCCTCGCTGGGGATCTTCCAGTTCCTGTGGGTGTGGAACGACATGCTGGTGGCGCTGGTGTTCTCCGACTCCGGCTCGCAGCCGCTGACGGTCGCGCTCCAGCAGCAGGTACGGCAGTTCGGCAGCAACATCGAGGTGCTGGCGCCCGGCGCCTTCATCTCCATGGTGATCCCGCTGGCCGTGTTCTTCGCCTTCCAGCGGCAGTTCGTGTCCGGTGTGATGGCGGGCGCGGTGAAGTAGGCGGCAGGACAAGCGGATTCGGGGGCCGGCCGGAGGAAACCGGCCGGCCCCTCGCCGTTCATCCCGTCATCCCCCGAATGCCGTAACGCAGCGTAACCAACTCACTCCATCGGCCGTTCCCGGGCAAGGCCCGCCCGCGTCCCGACCCATGGATGTCCCTTGCCCAGGTTCAGTGTCATCGTCCCCGCGTACAAGGTTCAGGCGTACCTGCACGAGTGTCTGGAGTCGGTGCTCTCGCAGTCGTTCCCCGATCTCGAAGTGATCGCCGTGGACGACGCCTCACCGGACGCCTGCGGGGCGATCATCGACGAGTTCGCGGACCGCGACCCGCGGGTACGGCCGCTGCGGCTGGCGCGCGACGAGGGCCTCGGCCCGGCCCGCAACGCCGGACTGGCCGAGGCGACCGGCGACTACCTGCTGTTCCTCGACGGCGACGACACCCTCACCCCCGGCGCCCTGGAAGCCATCGCCGACCGGCTGAAGGAGACCGGCGAGCCGGACGTCCTGGTCCACGACCACGCCCGCCTCACCCGCACCGGCGAGACCGTCCGCGACCCGGCGGCGATCCCCCTCACCGAGCAGGGCCCTGCGCCGTTCCGCCTGGAGGACCGCCCGGGTCTGCTGCGACCGCCGCCGGCGGTCCGGAACATGGCGTACCGGCGGGAGTTCGTCGAGCGCGAGGGCCTCGCCTTCCCGCCCGGCTCCCACGAGGACACCCCCTGGTCCGGTCCGGCCCTGATGACGGCGAGGTCCCTCGCGACCCTGGACCGGGTGTGCGTCCACCACCGGCAGCGCCGGAGGGGCGGCACGGCCCGCCGCCCCTTCGACCTCTTCGAGCAGTACGACCGTCTCTTCGCGTTCCTCGCCGAGCGCCCGCACCTCTCACCGTGGCGTCCCATGGTGTTCCGCCATATGGTCACCCACCTGGCGACGGTGTCCACCCACATCGGCCGTCTCCCGCGCGGCACCCGCGCCGAGTTCCTGCGCCTGGCCCGCGCCCACCACCGCCGCCACCGCACACGGGGTGCCCTCACCCCCCTGCGCCTGTGGCGCGTCCACCGGTCCCTGCGACAGGTCGCGCTCCTCGGCCGTACGACGGCCAAGGCGGCCGTGAAACTGACGGCCCGTCTGCGCGCGGCCGCCCTCCGCCTGCACTACCGCGTCCAGCGCCGACTGCCCCTGCGCCCCGACCGAGCCGTCTTCTGCGCGTACGGCGGTCAGGGCCACGGATGCAACCCGGGCGCCCTGGAGCAGGCGTTCCGCGCCCACGCCCCGCACCTGCGCACGGCATGGATCGCGCACCCCGAGCACCACCACACGATCCCCGCCGCCACGCGCCGTATCACCCCCGGCACGGCGGCCTACTGGACGGCGCTGGCCCGCTCCGCGTACCTGGTCGACAACGTCGGCCTCGACCGCCGCTTCGTCAAGCGCCCCGGCCAGACCGTCGTGCAGACCGGGACCGGCACCCCCCTCAAGCACATGGGCCTGGACCTGCTGGAACGCCCGGCCGCGACGACGGACCCGGACGCGCTCCTGCGGACGGTCGACACCTGGGACTACGTCGTCTCCGCCAACCGCCACTCCACCCTGGTCCGGGAGCGCGTCCACCCGGGCACGTACAAGACGCTGGAGTACGGCCAGCCGCGCACCGACGTGTTCCAGCAGGCGACCTCGGCGGACGTGACCCGGCTGCGCGAGTCGCTCGGCGTCCCCGAGCACGCGGTGGCGATCCTGTACGCCCCGACCCACCGCGACTACCGCCGCACCCAGCGCAGCCCGCTGGACCTGGACCGCGTGGCCGACCGGCTCGGCCCGCGGTTCGTGATCCTGGCCCGCGCCCACCGGCGGCACGGCGGCCCGCTCGCCCCCGACCCGGCCTCGCCCCGGGTCATCGACGTCAGCGCCCACCCGAGCGTCGAGTCCCTCTGCCTCGCCTCGGACGCCCTGCTCACCGACTACTCGTCGATCATGTTCGACTACGCGGGCCTGGACCGTCCGATCGTGCTGCACACCGAGGACCGCGAGGCCTTCGAGGCGGCCCGCGGCACCTACTTCGACCTGCGGGACTTCCCCCCGGGCGCGCTCGCGCGCAGCGAGGACGAACTGGTCGACATCTTCGCCACCGGCCACTGGCGCGGCTCCCGCTCCGCCCAGCTGCGCTCGGCGTTCCGGGCGCGCTTCTGCCCGTACGACGACGGCCGTGCCGCCGAGCGCGTCGTGCGCCATGTGGTGCTCGGCGAGCACGGGTTGCCGCCGGTCGTCCCGCTCGCCGAGCGGCATCCGGTGCCGTCGCGCGCGGACTCCCCGCGCGCGGAGCCGTCGCACCCCGCCGTGCCCCTGCCCCTCTGATTCGCAACCGGAGTTCCCATGCCCTCCAGCCCGTCGCGGCCCACCCCGACCCGGCCGCACACCTGGCGTCCGGCCGGACGGCCGGGCGGCCGGCTCGCCGCGTCATGAGACCGCGCACCTGGGTGCTGCTGCTGGCCGCTGTCTTCGCCGTGCTGCAACTGGCCAACGTCAGCGGCCGGGACACCCCCGACTCCCGGAACTACCTGTCGTACGCCCTGAGCCTGAGCGGCCGCGGCGAACGGGAGGCGGCCCTCGCGACGATCGAGCACTACTGCGCGGGCAAGGGGTCCGTCGCGCGCCGCGAGCAGAGCGTGGACGTGGTCCGCTTCCACCGCGCCGACCCGAGCGAGCGGGTGAAGGAGCGGTGCCGGGCGCGGGAGTGGCCCGAGGTGGAGGAGCGGCTGCGGGAGGGGCGGACGGCCGGGCACACCGCCCCCTTCGCCTCCGAGCGCTTCATGCGGATCTTCGAGGTCCGGCCCGGCTACCCGGTGTTCCTGGTGCCGTTCGTGACCGTCCTCGGCGCGACCTGGGGGCTGTGGGCGGCCGGGGTCACGGTGACCGTGGCGGGCGGGGTGCTGGTCTTCCTGATCCTGCGCACGCTGTCCGTACCGCTGCCGCTGGCGCTGACCGGCCAGGCCCTGTACTTCGTTCTGCCGTGCGGGACGACGGCGATGCGGCCCATGACGGAGGGCCTGCTGCTGGCCCTGACCCTGGCCGCGCTGTGGGGCTGCGCGCTGGTGCTGCGGGGAAGGCGGGCGGGCCTCGCGCTGATCGCGGGCGCGCTGGCGGCGCAGTTCACGGTGAAGCACTCCCAGGCGCTGTTCCTCGGGGTGTGCCTGGCGGCGGCGGGCGCGGTGGTGGCCGTCGGCAGATGGCGCAAGGGGCGGGCGCCGGGCCGGGACGTCACGGCGATCGCGGGGATCGGGCTGGGCGCGGCCGTGGGGACGGTCGTGCTGGCGAAGCTCCTGAACTACCCGGCGGCGTCCGAGAGCCTCCAGGATCTGCTGGCCGACCACTTCACCCGCCCCGACCGGGCGCGTCCCTGGCCGGAGTTCCTCCAGCTGTCGTCGAACTTCTGGGTGGAGTGGCTGCGCCGCCAGTTCTGGGAGCCGCTGTTCCTGGCGGCGCTGGGCGCCGGGCTGTGGGGCGCGCTGCGCAGGCCGCCCTTCGGCGCCTTCGTGATCGCGGCCGCCGCCACCGGGATCCTCACCCAGGCGGGGCACCCGGACATCACCATCTGGGGCGACCGGCTGATCGTCCTGGCCTGGCTCCTCCCGGTGGTCGGCGTACCTCTCCTGCTGGACCATCTGATGCGCGACCGGGTGTCGTTGCCGGCGCAGGGGCACTCCGACCGGACTCACTCCATGAGGTGAAGGAAGGTCAATCCGCCGGCGCGGCCGGGAACATACGGCGAATGCGCGAAACGCTCCTGGCCAGGCGAACGACGCACGGCGCGACCGCCCTCCGAGGCGGTCCCACCTGGCGCCCCACCCCGTACCAGCTCTTCGGCTTCCTCGCCTGGCTGCTGCTGACCCTCGCCTGCTGGCGCCTGCCCCTGTGCTGCGACGCGGGCCAGCACGCGGCGGTCGTGGAACGCCTGAAGGCGAGCCTCCTCGACCCCCGCCACCCCACGGTGGACGCCCCGGGCGAGGGCAGCCAGTACTACACGCCGTACACGGCGACCCAGGCCCTGCTCGCCCGCCTCACGGGCCTGGGCGGCTGGGAGGTACTGAGACTCGCGGGCCCGCTGAACCTGGTGGTGCTGCTGACGGGTCTCGGACGTCTGGTCCGCGTACTGACTCCACGCCCGTGGGTGCCGGTAGGGACTCTGGCCGTGCTGACAGCGGTCTTGTTGCCCACAGCACAGACGCTCGCCTACCCGTCGACGTTCGCGATCGGCCTGACGTTCTGGGCGTGGGGGTTGACGGGGGCGAGCGGCCCGGTGCGCTTCGTGGGCCCGAAGGGCAGGCCGAGCATGGTGGGGTACGCCGGATTGGGCGCGCTGTACGTCCTGATCGCACTGATCGACCCGATGACGGGGATGGGGGCGCTGGTAGGGTCAGCGGCTTTGATCTCCGGGCGGGTGCTACTCCTCAAGGGGCGCGGGGCTGTATCGATTTGCGGCTCCGCCGCGGGGCGCGACAAGCCCCCACCGGCCAGCACTCTGATCACAACCCTGACGGCGGCCCTGCTACTGACATCAGCCTTCGAACACCCCCGCCCCTGGCAGTCGTACGACTGGGCAGCACAGCACATCAACCCCGGCGAAGTCGTCCTCACCGACGCCCCCCACGCCACCCACTCGCTCCCGGGCTACGGCGCCAACCTCGTCGCCCCCACGAAGCGCGACGCCTCACTACCCGAAGACGAAAGACGCGGACGCCGAGAAGACGTCCGCGCCTACCTCTCGCCCGAGGCGACCCGCAGGGACCGCACCGCCATCGCCCACCACCACCACGTGCGCTGGCTGCTGCTCACCCGCCGGCACCAGGTCCCCGAGGAGGCCGTGGTCGTGGCGTGGAGCGAGCGGACGGGAGAGGTGCTGGCCCGGGTCCCCGGGACGACTACTCGATGACGAGGTCGACCTCGATGTTGCCGCGGGTGGCGTTGGAGTAGGGGCAGACCTGGTGGGCCTGCTCGACCAGCTTGCGGCCGGTCTCCTCGTCCACCGTGTCGGGCAGCTCCACCCGAAGCGCGACCTTCAGTCCGAAGCCCTCGCCCTGCTTGCCGATGCCGACCTCGGCGGTGACGGCGGCGTCGCTGACGTCCACCTTGGCCTGGCGGCCGACGAGACCGAGGGCGCTGCCGAAGCACGCGGCGTAACCGGCGGCGAAGAGCTGCTCCGGGTTGGTGCCCTGGCCGTTGCCGCCCAGCTCCACCGGCATGGCGAGGGCGAGGTCGATCTTGCCGTCGGAGGTGACGGCGCGGCCCTCGCGGCCGTGGGTGGCGGTGGCGACGGCGGTGTAGATCGCGTCCATGAAGGAACCATCCCTGTTCGAGAAGTCGTGGCTCGTTGACGGGCTCAAGTAGAGCACACAATTAAGTTGTGCACAACTAAATGGCGGGCAAGCGCTACTCTGGGAACATGAACCGGACCGAGACACCCGCGGCGCACCAGGAGGAATGGCTCCGCCTGGACCGCCAGATCTGCTTCTCCCTGCACGCGGCCTCGCGCGCCTTCAACGGCGTCTACCGCGTGATCCTCAAGGACCTCGGTCTCACCTACCCGCAGTACCTGGTGATGCTGGTGCTGTGGGAGCACGGCGAGCTGCCCGTCAAGAAGCTGGGCGAGCACCTGCGGCTGGACTCCGGCACCCTCTCGCCGCTGCTGAAGCGGCTGGAGACGGCCGGCCTGGTCCGCCGGGAGCGCAGCGCGCGCGACGAGCGCTCGGTGGAGGTGCGCCTGACCGAGGAGGGCACGGCGCTGCGCGAGCGGGCGCGCGAGGTGCCGCGCCGGATCGCGGCGGCGACCGGCTTCGACGTCGAGGAGATCAACGCCCTGCGGTCCCGCCTGGACGAGCTCACGACGGCCCTGGACGCGGCGGCACTGTCAGCGACAGCGCGGTAGAGGGGTCGGCCGTCAGCGGTTTCACCGTGGCCCGCTCGTAGAGGCGCAGGGTCACGCCTCCGCGGGCGTACTCCTCACGCGGGACGAAGTCCTCCCCCACGACCGTGATCTTGGCGCGCTCGACCGGGTTGCGCGGAAACCAGCGCGGGCCCAGGGCGTACGACTCGGCCACCACCCACACCCGGTCCACCGCCGCCAGCCTGCGGCGCAGCTCGCACGGCCCGGCCTCCCGTCCGTACAGCGTCCCCGACCCGGGCCCGGGCCGGCTGAGCGCGAGGTCCTCGGCCTGCCGGAACCCCTCCGGGTACGCCATCGCCGCCCGCCGGCCGATGGACGGCACGAACAGCACCGGGTCGCCGGGGCGGATCTGCCGGGCGGCGAGGGCGGAGACGGCGGCGAGGTTGTCGGGCCGCCGTTCGGGGGCGCGGTCGGCGCGGTACAGGGGGAGGTGGTGGAAGAAGGCGAACAGGATCGCGAGGGCCCCGGCGAGCTGGACGTACGGCATCCGGCCCAGGACGGCGGCGGCGACCCGGTCGGCACCGGCGGCGATCAGCAGGGGCGCCCCGGCGAGGGCGTAGAACACGTATCGGTCGTCGTAGATCGGCCGTACCTGTGAGACCAGCATCAGCAGGCAGGGCGGCACGGTCATCAGGGGCAGCGCGACGGCGGCCGTCCGGCGCGCGGCCAGGCCCGCCAGCATCAGCACCACGCCGGTCTCGAACATCAGCCCCTTGGGCGCGATGACGAAGGCCCGCAGCAGCCGTTGCACGCTCCCCCACCCCGGTGCCGTCAGCCACTCCACCTGGCCGGCCTGCGCCCGGGACGCCAGCACGAGGGGCAGCAGTACCAGGCCGACGACGGCCGCCGCGCCCGCCCAGCGCGCCCACACCCGCCGCCCCGGCCGGGCCGCCGCCAGCGTCACGGCGTGCGCGCACAGCACCAGGACCGCCAGTTCGTGCAGCAGGCAGGTGACGGCGACGACAGCGCCGTACGCCCACCAGGTCCACGCGCGAGCGGGCCCCCACAGCCCCCGCACCAGGAGGAGGGTGGCGCCCGCGGCTCCGGCGCCGACGAGGGCGTAGGACCGTCCCTCCTGCGCGTAGTGGCCGGTCAGCGGGGTGACGGCGTACATCAGTCCCGCCCACAGCCCGACCCTCGGTCCGGCGAGGCGTACGCCGAGGGCGGCGATCAGACCGGCCGCCGCGGCGGCGCCGCACACCGACGGCAGCCGCAGGAGGACCTCGCCGGGGTGGACGGCGAGGACGGCGTGCATGAGGAGGTAGTACAGGCCGTGCACCGCGTCGACGCCGTGCAGCAACCGCCAGATCTCCGGCACCGACCGGCGCGCGACCTGGAAGGTGACCGCCTCGTCGCGCCACATGCCGCCGCGGTCGAGGCCCCAGAGCCCGACGGCCAGCATGAGGGCGGGGGGCACGGCGATGGCTCCTGCTCTCCGGCTCAGCACATCGATGATTTTGTGCTATTAACTGACTCTTTTTGTTCATTGACGGCGAATGGGAGTGGTTATGCTCCACGCACGGGCCAACTGACGAGGGGACGGCCGTACATGACCTGGCTGATCACCGGCGGCGCCGGATACATCGGGGCGCACGTCGTACGGGCGATGACCGAGTCGGGCGAGCGGGCGGTGGTCTACGACGACCTGTCCACCGGCATCTCCGAGCGGGTGCCCGACGGGGTCCCGCTGGTGGTGGGCTCCACCCTGGACGCCGAGCAGGTGGCCCGGGCCCTGCAGGACCACGGGATCACCGGGGTCGTGCATTTGGCGGCGAAGAAGCAGGTCGGCGAGTCGGTGGACCAGCCGCTGCGCTACTACCGGGAGAACGTCGAGGGCCTGCGCGTACTGCTGGACGAGGTGACCAGGGCCGGCGTTCCCTCGTTCGTGTTCTCCTCCTCGGCGGCGGTCTACGGCATGCCGGACGTGGAGCTGGTGACCGAGGAGACCCCGTGCGAGCCGATGTCGCCGTACGGCGAGACCAAGCTCGTGGGCGAGTGGCTGGTGCGGGCGACGGCCCGGGCGACGGGCCTGTCGACGGCGTCCCTGCGCTACTTCAACGTGGCGGGCTCGGCGGCGCCGGAACTGGCGGACGTGGGCGTCTTCAACCTCATTCCGATGGTCTTCGAACGGCTGACCGAAAAGGCGCCCCCGCGCATCTTCGGCGACGACTACCCGACGCCGGACGGCACCTGCGTCCGGGACTACATCCACGTGGTCGACCTGGCCGAGGCCCATGTGGCGGCGGCGCGAGCGCTGCGGACGTCCCCGGGCCGCGACCTGACCCTGAACATCGGCCGGGGCGAGGGAGTGTCGGTCCGCGACATGATCGACCGGATCAACGCGATCACCGGCTACGACCGCCCCCCGACCGTCACCCCGCGCCGCCCGGGCGACCCGGCCCGCGTGGTCGCCTCCGCCGACCGCGCGGCCGCGGAACTGGACTGGAAGGCCAAGCACGACGTGCAGGACATGATCACGTCGGCGTGGGAGGGCTGGGTACGGCGATATCCGGGGGCGGCACGGGGCTGACGTGGCCGGCATGACCGACTCAGGTTTGGAGCGTGCCGTCGGCGCCGTGGTCGGGTCGGCTGTCGGTGACGCGCTGGGCGCGCCCTTCGAGTTCGGTCCCGAGGGCGCCTTCTCGGCACGCTTCCCGTCCCCCGGGGCGGGCGGCGAGATGTGCGGGGGCGGCGGCTGGGAGCCGGGCGAGGCGACCGACGACACGCAGATGGCGGTCCTGGTCGCCGAGTCGCTGCTGGAGTGCGGCGGGCTCGAACTCCCGGACGTCTTCCGCCGTTTCCGGCGCTGGGCGGCGGCCGACCCGAAGGACATCGGACTGCAGACGGAAGCGGTACTGACCAGCGGTGACCCGTGGGACACGGCGGCCGCGCTGCACTTCCAGGTCAATCAACGGGCGGCCGGGAACGGCGCGTTGATGCGAGCGGCGCCGTCAGCGGTGTACTTCGCGCCGCGGGGCAGGGAGACCACGATGGAGGCGGCCCGCCGGCTGTCGGCGCTGACCCATGGGGACAGGGCCGCGTGGGAGGGCACGGCGATCTTCCATGAGCTGATCCGGGTGGCCCTGTCCGGCGCGGACCCCTTCAACGCGGTGGCGGAGACCCTGGGGTCGGTGCACCCGGCCCACGTCGACCGCTACGCCACCGTCCTCTCCCCCACCTGGCACCCCGACCTGGCCACCGAGTTCAACGGCGCGGTCTGGCCCTGTCTGGCCTCGGCCCTGTGGTCCGTCCGCACCACCGGCTCCTTCGAGGACGCGCTGCGCACGGCCGTCGACCTGGGCGGCGACACCGACACGGTGGCCGCGGTGACGGGCGGCCTGGCCGGGGCGGTCCACGGCGCCGGCGCGATCCCGGAACGCTGGACGGAGCGGTTGCACGTACCGCTGCCGGGCTTCGGCGAACGGGTGCTGGACGCCGGGGCGCTGGCGAGCCTGGGCCGGAACCTGGCGGGAGCCGGCGCCCCTGTCACAACGCCTTCAACGCCCCAGCCGTAGCCCGGGCCAGAGACGCCAGATACCCCTTCGGCAGCTTCGGGCTGCGGATGACGACCGAACGCCAGTACAGCGGGCCAGAGATCAGGTCCAGGGCGAGGTCGTGGTCGATGCCCTCCCGCAGCTCCCCCCGTCGTTCCGCCGCCGCCACGATCCCGGTGGCCACTCCGTCCTGCCCCTCCCGCAGCGCCTTCTGCATCGCCTCGGCGATCTCGGGGTTGCGGGCCGCCTCCGCCTGGAGGTCCGGGATGATCTGCGAGGCCACGGGGTGGCGCAGAGCCCGGGAGGTCACTTCGTACAGCAGGCGCAGGTCGCCCTCCAGCGACCCCGTGTCCGGCATCGGCAGCCCCTGCACCGCCAGCGCGGACACCACGTCCAGGACGAGGTGCAGCTTCGACCGCCAGCGCCGGTACACCGCCGTCTTGCCGACCCCGGCCCGCCGGGCGATCCCCTCGATCGACATCCGCGCGTACCCGACCGCCGCCAGCTCCTCGAACACGGCCGCCCGGATCGCTTCCGTCACGTCCGCCCGCAGCACGGCCGCCCCCGCGGGGGCCCGGCGGCGCGGACGCGGCTGGGGTCCGTCGGCGTTCGTCGTCATGCGGACCAGCATAGGGCGTTACGACGAAACGGTTGCGTTCCGACGTCGAGTCGGCCTACGCTCGCGTTGCGACGATACGGTCCCGTCCCGACGTAAGAGAACGCTAAGAGTCCCGTAAGGGAACAGCCGGTGACGGGCCCCACGCGCCGCACGCGCACCCGACCCCCCGAGCGAAAGCAGCGGATGTGAGCCAGGTCCTCGACACACCGCCCCCGACGACGACGGCCCCACCCGGTACCGGCACCGACGTCGACCTCGCGGCCCTCGCCGCCCGCCACGGCCTCTCGGTCAGCGGTGCCCGCCCGACCCTGCCCGAGTACGTCCGGCAGCTGTGGGACCGGCGCCACTTCATCGCCGCGTTCTCCACCGCCAAGCTCACCGCCCAGTACAGCCAGGCCAAGCTCGGCCAGCTCTGGCAGGTGATGAACCCGCTGCTGAACGCGGCCGTCTACTTCCTGATCTTCGGCGTGCTGCTGGGCACCAAGCAGGGCGTCCCGGACTATGTGCCCTTCCTGGTCACGGGCGTCTTCATCTGGACCTTCAGCCAGAGCTCGATCCTCGCCGGCACCCGCGCGATCTCCGGCAACCTCGGTCTCGTCCGCGCCCTGCACTTCCCGCGGGCCGCGCTGCCGATCTCCTTCTGCCTCCAGCAGCTCCAGCAGCTGCTGTTCTCCATGGGCGCCCTGGTCGTCATCCTGCTCGCCTTCGGCGTCCCGGTCGCCTTCTCCTGGTTCCTCGCGATCCCGGCGCTGGTGCTGCAGTTCACCTTCAACGCCGGCGTCTCGATGATCATGGCCCGGGTGGGCGCGAAGACCCCGGACGTCGCCCAGCTGATGCCGTTCGTGCTGCGCACCTGGATGTACACCTCCGGCGTCATGTGGAGCATCGACCACCTGCTGGCCAAGCACCAGGACTGGCCGTCCTGGGTGGGCCCGGTGCTCCAGGCCAACCCGCCCGCCGTCTACATCGACCTCATGCGCTTCGCGCTGATCGACAGCTTCCACGCGAGCCAGCTGCCGGCCCACGTGTGGGCGCTCGCCACCGGCTGGGCCCTGCTCGCCGGGATCGGCGGATTCATCTACTTCTGGAAGGCTGAGGAGACGTACGGCCGTGGCTGAGCACCCGAACGACCAGACCCCCACCGTCATCGCCGACCGCGTGGACATCGTCTACCGAGTCAACGGCACCGGCGCGGGCCGCGGCTCCGCCACCGCCGCCCTCAACCGCATCCTGCGGCGCAAGCAGACCGAGAAGGCCTCCGGCGTCCGCACGGTGCACGCCGTGAGGAAGGTGTCCTTCGTCGCGTACAAGGGCGAGGCCATCGGCCTGATCGGCACCAACGGCTCCGGGAAGTCCACCCTGCTCAAGGCGGTCGCGGGACTGCTCCCCGTGGAGAGCGGCGCCATCTACACCGACGGCCAGCCCTCCCTGCTCGGCGTCAACGCGGCCCTGATGGGCGACCTGACCGGCGAGCGGAACGTCTACCTCGGCGGCCTCGCCATGGGCATGTCCCGGGAGCAGATCAAGGAGCGGTACCAGGAGATCGTCGACTTCTCCGGCATCAACGACAAGGGCGACTTCATCACCCTGCCGATGCGCACCTACTCCTCCGGCATGGGCGCCCGGCTCCGCTTCTCCATCGCCGCCGCCAAGGACCACGACGTCCTGCTCATCGACGAGGCCCTCGCCACCGGCGACGCGAACTTCCGCAAGCGCTCCGAGGCCCGCATCCGCGAGCTGCGCAAGGAGGCCGGCACGGTGTTCCTGGTCAGCCACAACAACAAGTCGATCCGCGACACCTGCGACCGCGTCCTGTGGCTGGAGCGCGGCGAGCTGCGCATGGACGGCCCCACCGAGGACGTCCTGAAGGAGTACGAGGCCTTCACCGGCGACAAGAAGCCCAAGGCCAAGCCGAAGCCGAAGGTCGCCGCGTAACTCCCTGACGTGCGAAAGGGCGCCCCGGGCCATGACGGCCCGGGGCGCCCTTCACTGTCGTAGGCCGGGAAGCGTCCTACGAATGCGTCCGCAGCAGGGTGCGCATCGTCCGCATCGCCACCGAGAGGTTGGCGAGGTCGAAGGCGTCCGAGCCCTGGATCTCCTCCAGGGTGGTGCGCGCCCGGCCGAGGATCGCCGCGTTCTTCTCCTCCCACGCCTTGAAGCGCTGCTCCGGGGTGGAGGAGCCGTTGCCGACCGCGAGGACGTCCGCGGTCAGCGCCGCGTGGGCCGCGTACAGGTCCTCGCGGATGGAGGCGCGGGCCATGGACTGCCAGCGGTCGTTGCGCGGCAGCTCGATGATGCGGTCCATGAGCTGGGTGATCCGCAGCCGGTCGGCGAGGTCGTAGTAGACATCGGCCACGTCCAGCGGCTCCTTGCCCATGCGGTCGGCCACCGAGACGATGTCGAGCGCCGGGAAGGCGGAGGAGAAGCCGGCCACGCGGGTGGCCAGTTCGTCCGGGACGCCGACGCCGGACAGCTCGTCGTAGATCTGCTGGTACCACTCGAGGTCCGCGCCGCGCAGCAGCTTCGGCAGCTGCTGCCACACCTGCTCGACCCGCTCGCCGAAGAACTCGACGTTCTCGGTGAGCTGGATCGGCTGCGGGCGGTTGTTGAGCAGCCAGCGCGTGCCGCGCTCCACCAGGCGGCGCGAGTGCAGCCGGATCCGGGTGAGCACATCGGCCTCGACCTGGTTGTCCAGGGCCTCGACCGCGTCCCACACGGGCGCCGAGCGGAAGATCGCGCGGGCCGCGGTCTGCGCCCGGACGATCTCCTCCAGGGAGGCCCCGGTCTCCTCGCGCAGACGGTGCAGATACGTCGTACCACCGGTGTTGACCGTGTCGTTGACCAGCACGGTCGTGGTGATCTCACGGCGCAGCGGGTGGGTGTCGATGTGCTCGGGGAACCGCTCGCGCAGCGCGGTCGGGAAGTACGCGTCGAGCAGCCCGCGCAGGTAGGGGTCGTCCGGGAGCGAGGTGTGCAGCAGCTCCTCGGCGACCGTGATCTTCGTGTACGCCATCAGCACGGCCGTCTCCGGGCCGGTCAGGCCGTGTCCGGTGCCGAGCCGCTCACGGATCTGGCGGTCGGTGGGCAGGAACTCCAGGGCCCGGTCGAGGGCGCCCTCGCGGACCAGGTGGCGCATGTAGCGCTGCTGGGCGTGGAGCATGTCCTTGGACTGGGCGAGGGCGTTGGCGATCGCCGTGTTCTGCGCGTAGTTGTTGCGCAGGACCAGCCGGCCGACCTCGTCGGTCATCTCCGCGAGCAGCTTGTTGCGCTGCTTGACGGTCATGTCGCCGTCGGTGACCAGGCTGTTAAGCAGGATCTTGATGTTCACCTCGTGGTCGGAGGTGTCCACGCCCGCGCTGTTGTCGATGGCATCGGTGTTGATCTTGCCGCCGTGCCGGGCGAACTCGATCCGGCCGAGCTGGGTCAGACCCAGGTTGCCGCCCTCGCCGACGACCTTGACCCGCAGCTCGGCGCCGTCGACGCGGATGGGGTCGTTGGCCTTGTCGCCGACGTCGGCGTTGGACTCGGTGGAGGCCTTGACGTACGTGCCGATGCCGCCGTTCCACAGCAGGTCCACCGGCGACTGCAGGATCGCCTTCATCAGGTCGGCCGGCGTCATCTTGGACACCTTGCCCTCGATGCCCAGGGCCTCGCGGATGTGCGCGTTGACCGGGATCGCCTTGGCGGTCCGCGGGAAGACGCCGCCACCGGCCGAGATCAGGTCGGTGTCGTAGTCGGCCCAGCTGGAGCGCGGCAGCTCGAACAGACGGCGGCGCTCGGCGTAGCCGGTGGCCGCGTCCGGGTTCGGGTCGATGAAGATGTGCCGGTGGTCGAAGGCGGCGACCAGGCGGATGTGCTCGCTGAGCAGCATGCCGTTGCCGAACACGTCACCGGACATGTCACCGATGCCGACGACCGTGAAGTCCTCGGTCTGCGTGTCCACGCCCAGCTCCCGGAAGTGCCGCTTGACGGACTCCCAGGCGCCGCGGGCGGTGATGCCCATGCCCTTGTGGTCGTAACCGGCCGAGCCGCCGGAGGCGAAGGCGTCGCCGAGCCAGAAGTTGTAGCTCTCGGCGACCTCGTTGGCGATGTCGGAGAAGGTCGCGGTGCCCTTGTCGGCGGCGACGACGAGGTAGGTGTCGTCCTCGTCGTGTCGTACGACGTCGGCGGGCGGGACGACCTCCCCGGCCACCATGTTGTCGGTGATGTCGAGCAGCGCCGAGATGAACGTCTTGTAGCTCGCGATGCCCTCGGCGAGCCAGGCGTCCCGGTCCGCGGACGGGTCGGGCAGCTGCTTGGCGACGAAGCCGCCCTTGGCGCCGACCGGCACGATGACGGTGTTCTTCACCATCTGCGCCTTCACCAGACCGAGGATCTCGGTCCGGAAGTCCTCACGCCGGTCGGACCAGCGCAGACCGCCTCGCGCGACCTTGCCGAAGCGCAGGTGGACGCCCTCGACCCGCGGCGAGTACACCCAGATCTCGTACGCCGGACGCGGCGCCGGCAGGTCCGGGATGGCCTGCGGGTCGAACTTCATGGAGACGTAGTCGTGCGGGGCGCCGCCCGCCGCCTCCTGGAAGAAGTTCGTGCGCAGGGTCGCCTTGATCACGGTGAGGAAGGACCGCAGGATCCGGTCCTCGTCCAGGCTCGCCACCTGGTCCAGGGCCGCGTCGACCTCCTCGAGCAGCGCGTCCACGATCTCGTGCCCGGCGCGCTGGCGGTCCGGCGACATCCGCGCCTCGAACAGGGAGACGAGGAGCCGGGTGGTGTGGACGTTGTTGCGGAGGGTGTCCTCCATGTAGTCCTGCGAGAACGTGGAACCGGCCTGGCGCAGGTACTTGGCGTACGCCCGCAGGACCATCGCCTGACGCCAGTTCAGCCCGGCGCTCAGCACCAGCGCGTTGAAGCCGTCGTTCTCGGCCTGTCCGGTCCAGGTGGCGGCGAAGGCCTCCTGGACGCGCTCGCGGGCGTCGTCGCCGACGTAGTCGCCGCTGCCGTTCTGCGCCTTCGGCATGCGCAGGCCGAAGTCGTAGATCCAGGCCACCGTGCGGTCCGAGCAGCGCAGCTCGTAGGGGCGCTCGTCGATGACCTCGACGCCGAGCCGGTTCAGCACCGGCAGGACGGCGGACAGGGAGATGGCCGCGCCCTTGCGGTAGATCTTGAAGCGGCGCTCCTCGGGGGCGGCGCCGACCGGCTCGTACAGGCTGAGCGCGAAGTTGTTGTCCTCGGTCAGCTGCTCGATGTGGACCAGGTCGGAGACGGCCGAGCGCGGGGTGTGGTCGGCCTTGTAGCCCTCGGGGAAGGCGTTGCCGTAGCGGCGCATCAGTTCGGCGGCGCGCTCCTCGCCCAGCTCGGCGTTGAGCGCGTCGGCGAAGCCGTCGGCCCAGGACCGCGCGGCATCGACCAGGCGGGCCTCGATGCGCTCCTTGTCGGCGTCGCTGAGCTGCGGCAGCTCGGTGCCCTGCGGGACGCGGACGACGAAGTGCAGCCGGGAAAGGATCGACTCGGTGTTCCAGGCGGTGAAGTCGACGCTGGTGCCGCCGAGCTCCTCCTTCAGGATGTCGATGATCCGCAGCCGGACGCCGGTGGTGTAGCGGTCGCGGGGCAGGTAGACGAGGGCGGAGTAGTAGCGGCCGTACTCGTCCTGGCGCAGGTACAGGCGCAGGCGCCGGCGCTCCTGGAGGTACAGGACGCTGGTGACGATCGCCTGCAGTTCGTCGACGGGCGTCTGGAACAGCTCGTCGCGCGGGTAGGTCTCCAGGATCTGCAGCAGGTCGCGGCCGTCGTGGCTGTTGGGCGAGAACCCGGCGCGCCTGAGCACGTCGTCGACCTTGCGCCGGATGACCGGGACACGGCGGACGGACTCGGTGTAGGCGGCCGAGGAGAACAGGCCGAGGAAGCGCCGCTCGCCGACGACATTGCCCTCGCTGTCGAACTTCTTGACGCCGATGTAGTCCAGGTACGAGGGCCGGTGGACGGTCGCACGGCTGTTGGCCTTGGTGAGGACCAGCAGCTTGTGCTCACGGGCCTTGGCGCGGGCGTCGGCGGGCAGCCGCTCGAAGGAGGGGCTGACGGGGTGGGCGTCGGCACCGGCGTGGTGCGGGTCGGAGCGCAGTATGCCGAGCCCGGTGCCGGGGACGGCGGCGAGGGAGTCGTCCTCGCGCAGCTCGTACTCCCGGTAGCCCAGGAAGGTGAAGTGGTCGGCGGCCAGCCACTGCAGCAGCTCGCGCGCCTCCTCGACCTCGGGGCCGGGCAGATCGCCGGGCACGTGCTCCTCGGCGAGGCTTTCGGAGAGGCGGATCGAGGCGTCCCGCATCTTCTCCCAGTCCTCGACGGCCTCCCGTACGTCGGACAGGACGCGCAGCAGATCGGCGGTGATCTGCTTCAGGTCGGCCTTGTCGGTCTCCCGGTCGATCTCTACGTGGATCCAGGACTCGGTGTGCGCGTCGTGCGGGCGGTCAGCGGCGGCCGGAGGGGCGGGGAGCACCTCGACGAGCTTGCCGGTGACGTCACGGCGGACGACGACCTGGGGGTGGATGACGACGTGGATCCCACGTCCCTGCCGGGTCAGCTCATTGGTGACGGAGTCGACCAGGAAGGGCATGTCGTCGGTGACGACCTCGACGATGGAATGGCTGCACGCCCATCCGTTCTCCTCGACGGTGGGCGTCAGGACCCGCACATTGGCCGTTCCCTGCGGGCGGGTCTCGGCCAACCGGTAGTGGGAGAAGGCGGCTCCGAAGACATCGACCGGGTCTCGGTCGGTGAGGTCCTCCGGGGCGGTGTGCAGGTAGTAACGCTGGAGGAACGAGAGCACGGTGTCCCGGTCCGGGGTGCCCTCGCCCGTGGTCCCAGTCGGTAGGTGCCCCCCGACCGGGCTGTTCTCAGCTACCCGGGCGGCCCTCTCGAGCAGCTCGGCCTTTGCTTCGTCCAGCTTGGTCTGCATTGTCCTCTGGCTCCTGTCGCGCGCCGTTGCGTGACGTAGAAGGAAGTACGGTCTCGTCCCCTCCGACGTAACGTCGCGACGCGGGGTGTCCGGTCTGCTTCGACGCTATGCCGCGAGGTGAGATGAGCGGGGGGATATCAGCCAAAATCGCCGTGCCTCGTGGGTGTGACACTGCTCTCCGCACTGCCGACACCACGGGGTTGCGCGCCACGACGGGAACCCGCCCGCGAAGACCAGCGACCACCGCCCGGCCACGGATGTCATCCGTGCTCACCGGGCGCAGGGCAGAGGCAACGAGGCCCCCGCGAGCTATCGCGCTGATCACGCCACAAGGCTATCGCTGATTACCCGGGGGCCGTCATGAGCCGTATGTGTACAAAACCAGGGGTCGAAGTTTGACGTTCTGCACAGTGCCGGGTGCCTGGGGGATGCCGCAGAGCCGGCGGCGCCCCGCCCCGGGGTCACCCCACCGGCGCAGGCCCTCTTGGCAAGACCCGCCAACCGAGGGACGTTGCCAGAGAGTCCGACGCAGCCGCAGTCCACGGCCGAACAGGGGAGCGCACCGACATGACAGCCAAGATCCTCATCGTCACCGGCGACGCAGCGGAGTCACTGGAGGTCCTGTACCCCTACCAACGCCTCCGCGAGGAGGGCTACGAGGTCCACATCGCCGCCCCCGCCCGCAAGAAGCTCCAGTTCGTCGTCCACGACTTCGAGCCCGGCTTCGACACCTACACCGAGAAGCCCGGCTACACCTGGCCCGCCGACCTCGCCTTCGCCGAGGTGGACCCCGGCGACTACGCCGCCGTGGTCATCCCGGGCGGCCGAGCCCCCGAGTACCTCCGCAACGACCCCGAACTCCGCAAGATCCTCAAGTCCTTCTTCGACGCCGACAAGCCGGTCGCGCAGATCTGCCACGGCCCCCTGCTCACCGCCGCCGTCGACGGCCTCCGGGGCCGCCGCGTCACGGCGTACCCCGCGCTGGAACTGGACATGCAGGCCGCCGGCGCCACCTTCCAGGACGCCGAGGCCGTGGTCGACGGCACCCTCGTCTCCTCCCGGGCCTGGCCGGACCACAGCGCCTGGATGCGGGAGTTCCTGACGGTGCTCCGCGCCAAGGCGCCGGTGACCTGAACCGGGAAGCGGGGTGGGAAGGTCGGGGGTGGCGTGGCCGGGGGCGGAGTGCCGGAGGTGACGTACCCGGGGCCGGAGTGGCCGGGGCGGAGTGGCCGGGGCGGAGTGGCTGGCGACCGCCCTGGCCCCGCCGGTCGTCCGGCTACGCCGCCAGCCGCTCCGCCTCTTCGACCGCCTCGCTCAGGGAGTCCACCACCGGCACGCCCACGCCCTCCAGGCCGGCCCGGCTGTGCGAGCCCCCGGTGTACAGCACGGCCCGCGCCCCCACGTGCAGCGCCGCCACCGCGTCGTCGGCCGCGTCCCCGATCACCACGGTCCGCGCCGGGTCCACCACACCGCCCAGCGCCTCGAGATGCCGCACCATGTGCTCGGCCTTGCTCCCGCCGGACGGGCCGGTCCGGCCGTCCACCCGTATGAAGTGCGCCTCGATCCCGAAGCCCCGCACCAACGGGACCAGCTCCTCGTGCACGTACATGCTGAGGATCGACTGACTGCGCCCGGCCGCGCCCCAGCCGGTCAGCAGCTCGGTGACCCCCACGGTCAGCCGGCACCGCACCCGGTGCTCCGCGTAGTACCGATGGAAGGTCTCGTCCATGACCTCCCACTCGGCGTCGGTGGGCAGCCGCCCGAGCAGCCGCTCGTAGAACTTCGGCACCGGTACGCAGTACAGCGCCCGGTACTGCTCGATCGTGATCGGCTCGAGTCCCAGCTCGCCGAATGCCGCGTTCGTCGCTCCGATGATCGCGTCGTTGTCGTGGAACAGTGTCCCGTTCCAGTCCCAGACGATGTGCGCCCCTGCTCGCTTCCCCATGACGAAAAACGGTACCCGCACCCACTGACAATCAAGAGAACCGCAGGTCAAGGAAGGGGAGCGGAGAGCAGGCCGGTCGCCTCAGCCGCCGAACCCCACAACACTCGCCTCAGCCGCCGAACCCCACAACGCTCGCCTCAGCCGCCGAGCGCCACCAGGTTCGCGATCTCCTGCGTGGCGTACCACAGCAGCTCGTGGTCCTCGGCCCCGTCCACCACGAACTGTGCGTCGTCGTCCCCGTCGTCCGCCGCCGCCAGCGCCTCCACCGCGGCCGTGACGTCGGCCTCCGCGTCCGCGCCGTCGACATGCACCGACGCCGCCTTGGCGAGCGGCACCGCCCCCGCGACGCGCACCTCGCCCAGTGCCGCCGGATCCAGCCCCCGGTCCGGGTCGGCCGCTGCGGCACCGTCCGGTACGTCGACGGCGACCACGACCCGGCGCCTCGGCGCCCCTGAGTCCGCCGCCAGCAGCCGAAGCGACGCCGCCGCGGCCCGGTTCAGGGCCGCGTACTCCAGCTCCTCGATGTCGTCGGAGACGTACCACTCACGCAGGGCCGGAGTGACGGCGTAGGCGAGCAGCGACCCGCCTCCCAGTTCGCCCGTCTTGTACGCCTCGGCGAGACCGGGAAGGGTCAGGGGGACGTAGACGCGCATGGCTGGCCGCTTTCGTGGTCGGAGACTCCGGGCAGCCCCGGAGAGGGCGTTTCCGCACCTCCCGAAGGGCCTTCAGGATACGTGCGGCCGTCCCCTTTCGAGCCCCCGCCCACACCCCGCCGGCCGTCCACCCCGGTCCGGGAACTCACCCGCCGCACCGCCGAAGTGGCGGGTTCGAGCACCCCCGAGGTCATCCGGATAGGTGAACCTTCCTCACCCCGGGACCTGCGCCCGCCCGTGCTTGATGCCCCCACTCCGACCCCGTACAAGATCCCCAACCGCAAGTTACTGCCCGGTACAGCCCGGGCCGACCCACGGGGGCACCCCATGAACAAGGTCATGACGAGGGCGAAGAACCACCCCGGCGCCCGCCCGCCGGGCCGCCGCGACCCCCGCCGCCCCGGAGGCGCCCCGCCCCGCACCCCGGACGGCGGCAGGCCCCGCGAGCAGCGCGCGACGCCGACCACGGCCGTCACGCGGCAGATCGCCCCCTCGGTGCCGCCCCAGACCCCGCGCCGCCCGGTCCCGCCCGCCGCACCCCAGCCGCGCCCCACCGACGTCTTCGCCGACCGCCTCCTCGCCGTCCTGAGCGGCCGCCGCCCGGTCCACTACATGCTCCGGCACACCGCGGGCCGCGCCTACGACGATCTGGCCTGGCTCGCCGAACGCGGCCCCCTGCGCACCCTGCGCGGCAGCAGCCCGGTGATCCGCGACATCGGCTACTACGTCCCCTCCCCCGGCGCCATCGAGGTCTTCGCCCGCATCGGCGCCGACGACCGCCTGCGCGCCATGGCCTTCCGCCTGGAACAGGGACCGGACCTGCGCTGGCGCTGCACGGCGGTGGAACTGGGCGGCCCGTCCCGGCCACGCACGGACGACGAGTGAGGGTGCCGTACGGACGGCCGAGGGGCCGTACCAGCGCCGCACAGCCGCCCGTGCGGCCCCTACGACCACCGCGCGGCCCGCCCCGTCGCATCGTCCCCGCGCAGCCCGCTCTCCGGCCCCCTCACGGCCGTACGGCCTCATGCCGAAGGGCCGGGCCCCCTGACAGGTGACCCGGCCCTCCCAGCCGCTACGACGTCCTCCCGGGCGCCGCGTGACTACTTCTTACGGCGCCGACCGCCGCGGGACTGCTTGCGGCGCTCCGCACGGGTGAGGCCGTCGGCCTCCGAGCGCACCGGCTCGCCGTCGTCGGACCAGTCGCTCTCGACGGTGCCGCCCGCGCCGTCCACGGTGGGCGCGGAGAGGTGCAGGTTCCGACGCTGCGGGGCGTCGAGGCCCTTCGCGCGGATCTCCGGACGGGCACCCGCCTGCGCGGGAACCGCGTCCTGCGCGGTCTTCTCCAACGTCGGCTTGGTGTCCTCGACCGGGACCTCCTCGACCTGCTGCTCGACCTGGACCTCCAGGTTGAACAGGTAGCCGACGGACTCCTCCTTGATGCCCTCCATCATGGCCTGGAACATGTCGAAGCCCTCGCGCTGGTACTCGACCAGGGGGTCCTTCTGCGCCATCGCGCGCAGGCCGATGCCCTCCTGGAGGTAGTCCATCTCGTAGAGGTGCTCGCGCCACTTGCGGTCCAGGACCGACAGCACGACCCGGCGCTCCAGCTCACGCATGATCTCGGAGCCGAGCTGAGTCTCCCGCGCCTGGTACTGGGCGTGGATGTCGTCCTTGATGGCCTCGGAGATGAACTCGGCGGTCAGCCCGGCCCGGTCGCCGGCCTCCTCCTCCAGCTCGTCGATGGTGACCTTCACCGGGTAGAGCTGCTTGAAGGCGCCCCACAGCCGGTCCAGATCCCACTCCTCGGCGAAGCCCTCGGCGGTCTCGGCGGTGATGTACGCGTCGATGGTGTCGTCCATGAAGTGCTGGATCTGCTCGTGCAGATCCTCGCCCTCCAGGACGCGGCGGCGCTCGCCGTAGATGACCTCACGCTGGCGGTTGAGGACCTCGTCGTACTTCAGGACGTTCTTGCGCGTCTCGAAGTTCTGCTGCTCGACCTGCGACTGCGCGGAGGCGATCGCGCGCGTGACCATCTTGTTCTCGATCGGCACGTCGTCCGGGACGTTCGCCATCGACATCACGCGCTCGACCATCTGCGCCTTGAACAGACGCATCAGGTCGTCGCCCAGCGACAGGTAGAAGCGGGACTCGCCCGGGTCGCCCTGACGGCCGGAACGACCGCGCAGCTGATTGTCGATACGCCGCGACTCGTGCCGCTCGGTGCCGAGGACGTAGAGGCCGCCGAGCTCCTCGACCTCCTCCTTCTCGGCCTTCACGGCCTGCTCGGCCCGCTCCAGGGCGGCCGGCAGGGCGTGCGCCCACTCCTCGATGTGCTCCTCGGGGTCGAGGCCGCGCTGGCGCAGCTCCGCCTCGGCGAGGTCCTCGGGGTTGCCGCCGAGCTTGATGTCCGTACCACGGCCGGCCATGTTGGTGGCGACGGTGACGGCGCCCTTGCGGCCGGCCTGGGCGACGATGGTCGCCTCACGGTCGTGCTGCTTGGCGTTCAGCACCTCGTGCTGGACACCGCGCTTGCTCAGCTGCTGCGAGAGGTACTCGGACTTCTCGACCGACGTCGTGCCGACGAGGATCGGCTGGCCCTTCTCGTGCTTCTCGACGATGTCGTCGACGACCGCCTCGAACTTCGCGACCTCGGTGCGGTAGATCAGGTCCGACTGGTCCTTGCGGATCATCGGCCGGTTCGTCGGGATCGGCACGACGCCCAGCTTGTAGATCTGGTGGAACTCGGCGGCCTCGGTCATCGCCGTACCGGTCATGCCGGACAGGCCGGGCTCTTCCTTGCCGTTGTGGTCGTGGCGCTTGTAGAGGCGGAAGAAGTTCTGGAGGGTGATCGTGGCGAGCGTCTGGTTCTCGTCCTTGATGTCCACCCCTTCCTTCGCCTCGATCGCCTGGTGCATGCCCTCGTTGTAACGGCGGCCGGCGAGGATACGGCCGGTGTGCTCGTCGACGATCATGACTTCGCCGTCCATGACGACGTAGTCCTTGTCCTTCTTGAAGAGCTCCTTGGCCTTGATGGCGTTGTTCAGGTAGCCCACCAGAGGGGTGTTCACCGACTCGTAGAGGTTGTCGATGCCCAGCCAGTCCTCGACCTTGGCCACACCGGACTCGTGGATCGCGACGGTGCGCTTCTTCTCGTCGACCTCGTAGTCGCCGGTCTCCTCGATGCCCTTGAGCTGGTTGCCGGGCTCGCCCCGCTTCAGCCGCGTGACCAGCTTGGCGAAGTCGCCGTACCACTTGGTGGCCTGGTCGGCCGGGCCGGAGATGATCAGCGGCGTACGGGCCTCGTCGACGAGGATGGAGTCGACCTCGTCGACGATGGCGAAGTTGTGGCCGCGCTGGACGAGCTCGTCCTTGGACCACGCCATGTTGTCGCGCAGGTAGTCGAAGCCGAACTCGTTGTTCGTGCCGTAGGTGATGTCGCAGTTGTACTGCTCACGGCGCTGGGCCGGCGTCATGTTGGCGAGGATGCAACCGACGGACAGACCCAGGAACTTGTGGACGCGGCCCATCATCTCGGAGTCGCGCTCGGCCAGGTAGTCGTTGACCGTGATCAGGTGAACGCCCTTGCCGGACAGCGCGTTCAGATACGCGGGAAGCGTGCCGACGAGGGTCTTGCCCTCACCGGTCTTCATCTCGGCCACATAGCCGAGGTGGAGGGCGGCGCCACCCATGATCTGCACGTCGTAGTGACGCTGACCGAGAGCGCGCTTGGCGGCCTCGCGGACGGTGGCGAACGCCTCGGGGAGCAGGTCGTCCAGGCTCTCACCGTCGGCGTACCGCTGCTTGTACTCCTCGGTGAGGGCTCGCAGCTCGGCGTCGGAGAGGTCGACGAAGTCCTCTTCGATGGAGTTGACCTGGTCCGCGATGCGGTGCAGCTTGCGCAGGATCTTGCCTTCGCCTGCACGCATGATCTTCGAGAGGACGGACACGGGGGTTGGTCTCCTTGCCGGTCGGGCCTGGGACGGTCGGTTTCCATTTGACTTGACTGAGCAACGGCCATCGTATGCGAGGACCCCGCCACGCCGGGAGGCCTGCCGTCTCTTCGAAGGGGACAACGGACGGGCGCCGCGAATGGTGCCGCGCGGCACCGACGAATTGCGCGAATTGTGATCACCCGCTCACGCACGGCAAATATCTGGCACGTTCGACCGGCCCCGAGCAGAATCGGCCGATGGACCCCGTGACCCTGACCACCGACCGCCTGCTGCTTCGCGCGGTCGGACCGCGCGACACCGACGCCGTCTACCGCGCCGTTCAGGACCCCGACATCCAGCGCTGGACCACGATCCCCTCGCCCTACCTCCCCGAACACGCCGGCAGCTTCACCGAACAACTGGTCCCCGAGGGCTGGGCCGACGGCACCATGTTCACCTTCGGCGTCTTCCTCCCCGTAGGGGAGGACCTGGTGGGCATGCTGGGCCTGACGATGCGCGCGCTAGGCGTGGCGGAGATCGGCTTCTGGACGGCGAAGGAGCACCGGGGCCGGGGGTACATCTCCGAAGCGGTCCTCACGGCCGCCCGCTGGTCCTTCACCCAGGCCTGCGTCGACCGCCTGGAATGGCGGGCGGAGGTGGGCAACACCGCCTCCCGCGCGGTGGCGGAACGCACCGGCTTCACCATCGAGGGCACCCTGCGCTCCGGGATCAACAACAAGGGCGTACGCCGAGACTGCTGGCAGGGCTCCCTGCTCCCCTCGGACCTGGGCCTCCCCTCGACGGCCCCGTACCTCCCGGCACGGCCGTAGCAGCTGAGCCACGCGCCCACGGGTGGCCCCGCCGCCCGGCAAAGACGCCAGGAGTCCCGCCGCCGGGCAAAGCCCTGACCCCCGGCCTTGACCTCCGCCACTCAAACCCCCAGCTCACCCCGCACTGTCAGTGCCACCCCCTATCGTGCGAGCCATGACGACCCCGCGCCCCACCACCGATCTCTCGGCAGACGAGGCCCGCCGCATCGCCCTGCGCGCCCAGGGCCTCCTCGGGACCCCCGACCGCCGCTCCGGCGTCCGCGGCGTCCTCCGTCACCTCGGCGCGGTCCAACTCGACACCATCTCCGTCCTGGCCCGCTCCCACGAGCTCATCCCCTACGCCCGCCTGGGCGCGGTGGGCCGCACCACGGTCGAACAGGCCTACTGGCAGGACACCCACGCCTTCGAGTACTGGTCCCACGCCGCCTGCATCCTCCCCATCGAGGAATGGCCACACTTCGCCTTCCGCCGCCGCGCCTACCGCAACCGCCCCCACTGGGGTCACGAACTCCCCGAGGGCGCCTACGACCAGGTGATCAAGCAACTCACCACCGAAGGCCCCCTCACCGCCACGGAGTTGGGCGGCGCGAAGAAGACGGCCGACTGGTGGGACTGGTCCGGCTCCAAGGTCGCCGTGGAACGCGCCCTGATGTACGGCGAGGTCGTCTGCGTGGAACGCCGCGGCTGGAAGCGCGTCTACGACCTGGCGGAGCGCGCCGTCCCGGCCGCCCTGCTGCACGACGAACTCGACGACGCCGAGTGCCTGCGCCGCCTGGTGCGCCTGGCCGGCCAGTCCCTGGGCGTGGGCACCCGCGCGGACATCGCCGACTACCACCGCCTCAAGGGCGAACAGGTCGACGCGGTGATCGCCGAATCCGGCCTGATCCCGGTCACGGTGGAGGGCTGGGCCAAGCCGGCCTGGGCGGACCCGGAAGCCCTGGCCACCCCGCCGCGGGGCCGCCACCGCACGACCCTGCTGTCCCCCTTCGACTCCCTGATCTGGGAGCGGGCACGCACAGAGCGGATCTTCGGCTTCACCCACCGCCTGGAGGCCTACGTCCCCCGGCAGAAGCGCGTCCACGGCTACTTCGCGATGCCTGTCCTGGCGGGCGGCCGACTCGTCGGCCGCGTGGACCCGGCCCGCGAGGGCCGCACCCTGGTCGCCAAGCAGGTCACGCTGGACGGCCGGAAGGCGGTCCCGGCGGTGGCCCAGGCCCTGGTGGAGGCAGCGAGCTGGGTGGACTGCACCGACGTACGCGTCGAACGCGTCGAGGCCCCGGAACTGCACGAACCCCTCACCCAGTCCCTCGCCGCCCTGCTGGCCTGACCCGCCTGACGGACGGCCCGACCCGCCTAGCGGATCTCGAGGATCTTCTCCCGCATCGCGTACACCACTGCCTCCATCCTGGAGTGCAGCTGCAGCTTCTCCAGGATGTTGCGCACATGGTTCTTCACGGTGTTCTCGGAGATGAACAACTCCTTCGCGATGTCGCGGTTGTTCATCCCCGTGGCGACCAGCTTGAGCACCTCCAGCTCACGGTCCGTCAGCCGCGGCGCCGGAACCAGCCGCCGCTCGTCCGTCCGCTGGATCATCGACTTGAACTCGGTGAGCAGCTTCGACGCCATGGACGGGCTGATCTGCGACTGCCCGTCGGCCACCGCGCGAATGGCGGTGGCCACCTCGTCCGTGGAGATCTCCTTCAGGAGATAGCCGGTCGCCCCCGCCTTGATCGCGTCGTAGAGGTCGGCCTCCTCGTCGCTGATCGTCAGCATGATGATCTTGGCACTGGGGGCCACCTCCTTGATGGAGGTACAGGCCTCGATCCCGCCCCGCTTGGGCATCCGCACGTCCATCAGGACGATGTCGGGCAGCAGGTCGGCGGCCTTGTCGACGGCCTCCGCGCCGTCCCCCGCCTCTCCGACGACCTGGATGTCCTCCTCGGCCGCGAGCACGATCTCCAGTCCACGACGGAAGAGGGCGTGGTCGTCCACGACGAGGACTCTGATCGGCTCCTTGCGTGAAGAGCCCGTGTCCGAGCCCGAGCCGACGACGCCGCCGTCGGCGTCCTCGTCCCGCATCGGTCCGAAGGTGTCCGCCATCGTTCCTCCCCCTGAAGGCTGTGGCTGGTCAGATGCCATCGCCAACCCAAGGCAGCGGCCCACCGGTTGGGCCGGTGCGGCCATGATTTCATGCCCGGACCGCAGCGCGGTCACGGAGCGGGGCGCGAACCGGTCGCACACCGGTGCCCCTGGGGGCGCACACGCGCTCCAGGGGCACCTGCCCGCTCGCCGGCCGGGTGGCTCAGCCGCCCAGCGTGCCACCAGCCGCCTGGGTCTCCCCCTCGGCCACCATCGGGTCCGTGTTGAGGTGGATGACGCCGTAGTCGTAGGCGTGCCGCCGGTAGACGACACTGGGCTCCTTGGTCTCGGAGTCGATGAACAGATAGAAGTCGTGCCCGACCAGCTCCATCTCGTAGAGGGCCTGGTCCAGGGTCATCGGGGAGGCGACGTGCGTCTTCTCGCGTACGACGAGGGGTCCCTCACCCTTCACTTCCAGCGAGCCGATCTTCTTGGTGGGAACGCCGTCCGACTCTTCCTCCTGGAAGGTGTGGCCGTTCCCGTTGAGCGTCGCCGCACCCGGAACGTGGTCGGGGACCTCGGCAGCCGTCAGCCGGCGCGCGCCTCGGCGCGAGTAACGCTTGTCGTGCTGCTTGCGCAGCCTGGCGTCCAGCTTCTCCGCCGCCAGGTCCAGCGCCGCGTACGGATCGCTGGCCGCCGCCTCCGCCCGGATCACCGGACCGCGGGAGCGGAGGGTGATCTCCACTCGGTCGGAGCGGTCGGCCTGTCGGGGGTTCGGCTCCTTGGACACCTCGACGTCGAGGCTGATCACCTTGCCGTCGAGCTTCTGGATCTTCTCCAGCTTCAGCTTCTCGGCCACGTGCTTGCGGAACCGCTCGGGCACCTCGGTCTTGCGGCCCTTGACGACGATGTCCACGCAGAACTCCGTTCCCGGATCGCTCCGCTGCAGCGGCGGAGCATCTCCCTTTTGCACCAGGCTCCGGCGAACCCCGGAACCTCGGACTCGGTGACGTCCACCTCCTCCTCCCCCACGGGCAAGATCTCCATCCCGCCGGCTCGGGTGAATACGGAAAACCCGCAGCGCGGCATTCGGATATGAGAGGGATGGCCTGCGCCTTTCTCTCACAACCGAACATATCTCGCCCGGACGGATGTCGTCACCCTCTACAGCGGCGTACCTCCGTTCAGGTGAATTGGTCCTCTCATTACCTGCAACGATGCAAGTTCACAGTCAGTTCCGGTTTATTTCGAAAGCATCCGGCGAAGCCGCGACGACCGCCGCGCACATGACCTCACCTGCGCGTACACCGCCCGCCATTCCCGGCACTCCGTGCCTCCGCACTGTCTCCGCCGTCACTTCCGTACTCCGTTCCCCTCTCTCTTCCCGACTTCCCGCCATGCACACCGCCGTTGTCCAATCCGGGGGAACGAACGGTGGTGCGGCCGATGGTCCGGGAGGACGGCCGGACGGGGTGGTTCCCGGGTGCGGTGGCCGAGGTCCTTCGGCTGTCCGCGCTCTTGGCGTGGCGGTGGTCCCGGGGCCCCGCCCCGCCCCCTCCCACCCACCCCGCCCCACGCCCTCCCGCACCGCCCGAGCCGCCTCCGCCAGCGACGCGCCGGTCGTCATCAGGTCGTCCACGAGCACGACCGCACCACCGCCCAGCAGCCGCTGCCCGCCCGGCGCCACCGCGAGCGCGCCCGCCAGATTGTCCGACCGCTGCCGGGAGTTGAGGCCCGACTGGTCGGCCACCGCACGCCGCTGCCGCAGGACGGCGAGCACCCGCGCCCGTGTGCCGGCCCGCCGCAGCTCGGCCGCCGCTGCGAGCGCGATCCGCCGCGCCGGGTCATGCCCCCGCGCCCGGACGGCCCGGGGTGCCGACGGCACCGGAACCAGCAGCACGGGCAGTCCACCGCCGACCGGACCCGGAACTTCGCCGAGCCCCGCCCGCACGGCTCCCGCCAGCGCCACCCCGAGAGGTGCCGCCAGTGCCAGCGCGCCCCGCTCCTTGTGGGCCAGCAGAACAGCCCGCACCTCGTCCGCATACCGGGCCGCCGCGTGCACGACCGGCAGCCCGGGCGGCTCCGGATCCGGTCGCACCCGGCTCGGCGCGGCGCCGCTCAAGGCCGTACGGCACTCCGGACAGAGCACCGTACGGGGCCTCCCGCAGCCGCCGCACTCGGCCGGCAGCACCAGATCGGTGAGGTCCTGCCACCACCCCCGCATGGCCTCCACTGTGCCAATCCGGGCGTCCGCCTGCCAGCCCTGTGGATAACTGCCTGTGGATAACTCCGGCGGCCTTGAGGGCGGACTCCAGAACGACCGCAGAAGCCCACGATGAGCCATTGGAAAGGGAAACGGCCGCCCCCGTTCAGGAGCGGCCGCTCACCCAACCCGGACGCCCGGCGGGCGTCGTATTCCGGATCACCCCGGATAAACCGGCGCCGTCCCGTCCTTGACGACCTTCTGCCACTGCGCACCGGACTGCAGTCGCACGATGCCGTCCTCCGAGTAGGCCACCAGCGGCACCTGATCGTCCTCCGTCGCCGCGATCTCCTTCACCCCGGTCAGCGCGGCCGGCGCCGGCCCCTCCGGCGTGGCCCCGTCGACCTGGACGTACCGCACCGTCTGCACGCCGTCCTGCTCCCGCCCGACGACCACGAGCCGGCTGTCGCCCGCCCAGGACACGGTGGTGACCTCTTCCAACTGCGGTGTCGCGGAACGCAGTTCCATCACCGAGACGGTCGGCCGGTCCTCCCCGGGCTTCGACTCGCGCTCGATCCGCCCGATGAGCAGGGACGACTTGTCGCCCTTGGCCACGACGAGCGCGATTCGCACGCCGTCCGCGGCCACACGCACCGACTTGATCCGGCCGTCCAGCCCCGGCGTCCGCACCTCCAGCGGCTCACCCGCGCCGTTCTCCAGCAGGAACAGCTTCGGGTCGGCGGGGTTGCGGTCGGCGACCCACAGATCGTGCTGGGCGTCCCAGCTGGGAGCCGTCAGCCGGTCGTCCTCCGTCCTGCCGGTACTGCGCAGCACCGGTTCCCCGAGCGATCCGCCCGACACCAGCGAGCCGACGTACAGCGCCCGGCCGTCCAGGCCGACCCCGGCCGCCATCCTTTCGTCCCGTGAGACCGCGGCGGACCGCAGCTGGGTCTGCCCCTCGCCGAGCGCGCCCGGTACCGGCTCCGGCGTCCTGGCGCTCTCGTCGGCCGACATCCGGACCAGCCGGTGCTTGTCGTCGACGAAGTACAGGTACTCGACGTGCTCCGTCGACCCGCGCGCGGCGGTGGTCTCGGCCCGGTCGGAGGTGCACAGCTGCCTGTCGCCCGACTCCAGTTCGACCTCATCCACCGATGGAGTGAGGCTGCGCAGGGTGAACAGGAGCTGGGCCGCCATCTCGGTGCACCTGTTCAGGCCGACGTGGGCCGCCTTGCCGTTCAGCGGCACGGTCAGCCTGTTCTGGTCGTCGGGCGTCAGCGTGGTGACGCCCTTCTCCAGCGCCGTGCCGGTGGGGAAGCTCGTCCGGACCACGGGCTCGAGCAGGGTGGTGGGGCCCTTCAGCAGGGAACGCACCATCTGCGTCATGGGGTCGACGCGCTCCCGGACGTACACGGGATCGGCGACGGCCGTGGTCTGCCGCCCGTTGCCGGCCGTGGTGTTCGAGGCGAAGTAGTACTTGTTGACCGACGTGTAGTTGCGCTCGAAGTCGCCCTGTCCCATCACGACGCCCGGGGGCAGCTCGTCGATGCGCCACTGCTTGGTCTTCGGGTCCTGCGTGAGGTGCAGGAGCGTTTCGTACAGCCCGTCCGCCGGGGCGTACGACTGCTGCTCGTCGACCGTGGCCACCTTGGTGCCGCTCAGCGTGAACGAGGTCTCGCCGGTCTCCTCCCGCCCCCGCGCCCTGGGCAGCTCGAAGGCGTCGGGGCCGTCCGCGAGGACCGTGGTGCCCGTCTTGGGCCGCCAGGTCTTCGCCGCGTCCTTGGTCAGATACTGGCTCGCGATCTCATAGTTCGGATCGTCGCTGGTCAGCGCCTCGAGGAAGCCCTGCACCAGTTGCGTGGGCGTGGCGTCCTCCGAGGGCGGCATCGCGAAGACCCGCACCTGGGTGTCCTGACGCGGAGTGGAGTCCACGCCGCTCAGATCGCCGCTGTCGGGCATCGAGGCACACCCCGCCAGCAGTACGGCGCCACAGGCGGCGTACGCCACCGCGCGCCCCGGCCTGCGCCGGGTGCCCCCCTCGCGGTCAGCGCCCACGAAATGCCTCCCCTTGCCTGCTCTGGCCCTCCGGTGGCCCGGCGTCCTCGCCGCGCGCCCCGTCCCCGGCGGGCGCGTCGTCCTGTCGTCGCGGCGCCGAGGCGGGCCGGGGCACCACCCGCGCGCCGTTGCCCGGCAGCGCCGTCGGATCCGCCGTGGGGGCCGCGGAGGCCATCCTGGGCGCTATCGGGTCGCGCGACGGTATCGAGGACGTCTCGCCCGTCGGCTGCGCCGGCACGGTGGCGCTCTTCTCCGCGCGCGGGATGCCCGCGTCGTCGAGTCCGCGGTTGCGGCGCGAGTCCTTCGGCTCCAGGGGTATCGGGGAGCCCCTGAGCGGCTCGTCCGCGGTCCGCGGCAGCGTCAGCCGGAACTGCGAGCCGCCACCGGGCTCGCCCCACGCCTGCAGCCAGCCGCCGTGCAGCCGGGCGTCCTCCAGGGCGATGGACAGCCCCAGGCCCGTACCGCCGGTGGTACGCGCGCGTGCCGGGTCGGCCCGCCAGAAGCGGCTGAACACGCGCGTGGCCTCGCCGGGCTTGAGCCCGACGCCGTAGTCGCGTACCGCGACGGCGACCGCCCCGCCCGCCGAGGCGAGCTTGACGACGACGTCCCGGCCCTCGCCGTGCTCCACGGCGTTGACGACGAGATTGCGCAGCACCCGCTCCACGCGCCGGGCGTCGGCCTCGGCGACGACGGGCTGCTGGTCGCCGACCATCCGGATCGTCGTGCCCTTGCGCTCGGCGAGCGGCTCGGCCCCGCTGACCACCCGCCGGACGACCTCGCGCAGGTCGATCGGCTCGGCCTCCAGCGCCGCCGCGCCCGCGTCGAACCGGCTGATCTCCAGCAGGTCCGCGAGCAGCGACTCGAACCGGTCGAGCTGGTCGGCGAGCAGTTCCGCCGAGCGCGCGGTCACCGGGTCGAAGTCCTCCCGCGCCTCATGGATGACGTCAGCGGCCATGCGTACGGTCGTCAGCGGCGTCCGCAGCTCGTGCGAGACGTCGGAGACGAACCGCCGCTGCATCCGCGACAGGTCCTCCAGCTGCTGGATCTTCAGCTGGAGGTTCTGCGCCATCTTGTTGAAGGCCTCACCGAGCCGCGCGATGTCGTCCTCTCCGGTGACCTTCATACGCTCCTGAAGGCGCCCGGCGGACAGCCGCTCGGCGATCCCGGCCGCCATCCGCACGGGCGTGACGACCTGGCGCACGACGAGCCAGGCGATGGCTCCGAGGAGTACGACGACGAAGAGTCCGGCGGTCGCGAGCGTGCCCTTGACCAGGCTGAGCGACTTCTCCTCCTGGGTGAGCGGGAAGAGGTAGTACAGCTGGTAGGGGTCGCCGTTGGGGTCGTTGACCTGCTTGCCGATGACGAGGGCCGGCTGGGACTCCTTGTCGGCGTTGTAGATGATGCGCGTGTAGCTCTGTGCCGCGGCGGTGTCGCTGTCGATCCGGTCCCGCAGGTTCTCGGGCACGCTGGCGCTGGGGTCGACGTAGTTGGAGGCGCGGGGGCCGCGGCCACCGCCGGTGTCCCCGCCGGCGGGCAGGGTCACCACCTCGAAGGCGCCCTGGCCACCGCTGGACAGCGACTCCACCAGGTCGCTCATCCATTCGATGACGTTCTGCTCGGAGCGGCCGTCGGCGGCGGTGCCGTCGGCACCGGCCCGGACGGCCTCTTCCTCGGCCTTCTGCTTGGCCGCCGCGAACCCGCCCGTGGCCTGGCTCTGCGAGGCGTTCACCTTGGCGTCCAGCAGGCCGTTGCGCACCTGCCCGATGACCACGAAGCCCAGGAGCAGCACGACACCCAGCGACATCAGCAGGGTCGTGACGACGACCTTGAGCTGGATGTTGCGCCGCCACAGCCGCATCACGGGCAGCAGCGGCCGGCGTATCCAGCGCATGAACAACCTCAGGACCGGGCTGCCCTGGACCCCGCCCTGGAGCAGCCCGCCCTGCAAGAACCGTCCCCAGCGGGAGCCTGCCGTCCCCCGGCCGACAGGCCGCCCCGCGCGGGTCCCGGACCGTCCGGGCGCCGAAGCGGCACTGTCACCGGACATGTCAGCTCGGCCCCGCCTTGTAGCCGACACCTCGGACGGTCACCACGATCTCCGGCCGCTCCGGGTCCTTCTCGACCTTGGACCGCAGCCGCTGCACATGGACGTTGACCAGGCGGGTGTCGGCGGCGTGCCGGTAACCCCACACCTGCTCCAGCAGGACCTCGCGGGTGAACACCTGCCACGGCTTGCGCGCGAGCGCGACCAGCAGATCGAACTCCAGCGGCGTCAGCGCGATCGACTGCCCGTCCCGCTTCACGGAGTGACCGGCCACGTCGATGACCAGATCGCCGATGGCGAGCTGCTCCGGCGCCGGCTCCTCCGACCTCCTGAGCCGCGCCCGGATCCGGGCGACCAGCTCCTTCGGCTTGAAAGGCTTCACGATGTAGTCGTCCGCGCCCGATTCCAGGCCCACGACGACGTCGACGGTGTCGCTCTTGGCCGTGAGCATCACGATCGGCACACCCGACTCCGCCCGGATCAGACGGCACACCTCGATGCCGTCCCGTCCGGGCAGCATCAGGTCAAGCAGCACCAGATCGGGCTTGGTCTCACGGAAAGCGGCCAGCGCCTTGTCGCCGTCAGCTACGAAAGACGGCTCGAAACCTTCACCACGCAGCACGATGCCGAGCATCTCGGCCAGTGCGGTGTCGTCGTCGACGACAAGGACTCGTCCCTTCATAAACGACATCATCCCATTCTCGTAACAGTGACCGGGGCGCTGGTGAGAAGGGTCACTGGCCTGTGACGATAGTCGTATGGGGTCGCTACTGTCTGCCCTCGCCCATCGATCTTGAGGTCCGGGGTGGGCGCCGGCGGCCCGCGCGAGGCCGGCCGCCGAGGCCCATGGCCACCCGGCGTCAGCCGATCGTCACCTCCCGTGACCTGGCACACACCTCGGCCAGCGCCTCAGCCGTGACGGGCGACACCACACCCTCCTCCGTCACGATGGCCGTCACCAGCTCCGGCGGCGTCACGTCGAAGGCGGGGTTGTAGGCCGTCGTCCCCAGCGGGGCCACCGGTATCCCCCCGCCGGGACCGGTCACCGGCACGTGCGGCGCGGTCACCTCGGTCACCTCGAACCCGGCGCGCTGCTCCACCTCGATGGACGCCCCGTCCGGCGTGTCCGGGTCCACCGTCGTCACCGGCGCCACCACGATGAACGGCACATGGTGGTACCGCGCGAGCACCGCGAGCGGATAGCTGCCCACCTTGTTCGCCACGGATCCGTCCGCCGCGATCCGGTCCGCCCCGATCAGCACCGCGTCCACCTCACCGGCCGCGAACAGCGAACCCGCCGCGTTGTCCGTCAGCAGGGTGTACGCCATCCCGCTGCGCGCGGCCTCGTACGCCGTAAGCCGGGCGCCCTGCAGCAGCGGACGCGTCTCGTCCACCCACAGCCGCCGCAGCTGCCCCGCCCGATGCGCCGCCAGCGCCACCGCGAACGCGGTGCCCTCCCCGCCCGACACCAGCGAGCCGGTGTTGCAGTGGGTGAGGATCCGGTGCCCACCGCCGGGCAGCAGCTCGTCCAGGAGCGCCAGGCCTCGCTCGGCCATTCGGGCGCTGGCCTCGGCGTCGTCCTGGTGGAGCTTGCGCGCGGCGGCCAGCGCCGCCGCGGCCGCCTTGCCCACGTCTCCGCCGCGGGCCAGCTCGGCCCGGTAGGCGGCCTGCGCCCTGCGCACCCCGACGGCGAGATTCACCGCGGTGGGCCGGGCACCCGCGAGCGCGTCCGCGGCGTCGTCCACCTCGAATCCGCGCGCGGCGGCGAGCGCGACACCGTACGCCCCCGCGATCCCGAGCACGGGTGCCCCGCGCACGGCGAGCGAACGGATCGCCTCCACCAGCATCGGCGCATCCGTACAGACCAGTTCGACCTCCTCTGCGGGCAGTCTCGTCTGGTCGAGAAGGACCAGTACGGGGCCTTCGGGCGGCTCTTCCCAACGGATCACCGGAATCTCGGTCGGCCGCTTGTCCTCGCCGGATCGCGCGTGCTGATCAGCCATGCGGTCAGTCTGCCCGTTATCCGGCGGACAATTGAAGGTGTGCAGCCCATACCTTGGCCGGTCCCTCGGTGACCACCCCATGGCACGATGGCTGCCAACCTGCCGCCGCGACCCGCGGACGGGCACCGTGAAGGAGCGACGATGAACGACACTCCGGGCTGGGCCTCGCCCGGATCCGCCCCGTCCGACGGACAGGAGCCGGGCACGTCCGGCCCTGACCGGCCCGCCGACCGCCCGGACCTCGAGCAGCCCGCGGACCAGCCGCGCCCGCAGCCACAGGGCCCCGGCTCGCAGTGGTCCAAGGAGCAGCCGCCCCCGGCCCAGTGGTCCGCGCCGACCGGCCCCGCGGCCCCGGAGCAGACCCCGCCGCCCCCGCCCCCTGGCCCGGGCTGGGGCAACCGGTCCCCCGCAGGCGGCGGCCCCGGAGGCTACGGCGGCCCCGGTGGTCACGGTGCCTGGGGCAGCGGCTGGGGCGGCCCCCCGCCCGCGGCCAAGCCCGGTGTCATCCCGCTGCGTCCGCTCGGTGTCGGCGAGATCCTCGACGGCGCCGTCTCCACGATGCGCGCCTACTGGCGCACGGTGCTCGGCATCGCCCTCACGGTCGCGGTCCTCACCGAGATCGTCGTCGTCCTGCTGCAGGGCTTCTTCCTGAACGACCGCATCGACACCGACGCCCTCAACGACCCCAGCGCCACCCTCAGCGAACTCACCCGCGCCATGGGCGACGCCCTGCTCAGCTACGGCGTCATCTCGCTGATCTCCCTGATCGGCACGATCGTGGCGACCGCCCTGCTCACCACGGTCACCAGCCGAGCCGTCCTCGGCAAGTCGGTGACCACCGGCGAGGCCTGGAACGACGCCCGCCCCCAGGTCGCCCGCCTGTTCGGGCTGATCTTCCTGCTGCTGCTCATCACCTTCGGCATCGTCGCCGTCGGCGCGCTGCCGGGCATCCTGGTCGCCGCCGCGGGCGCGAGCGAGGCGGGCGCCGCGCTCACCGTCCTCGGCACCCTGTGCACCGCCGTCGTCGCGATCTGGCTGATGGTCCGCTTCTCCCTCGCCTCGCCGGCGCTGATGCTGGAGAAGCAGGGCATCACGAAGTCGATGAGCCGCTCCGCGAAGCTGGTCCGCGGCTCCTGGTGGCGGGTCTTCGGCATTCAACTGCTGGCCATGCTCATCGCGAGCATCCTCGCGTCGATCATCGCCATCCCCTTCGCCTTCCTGGCCGAGGCCTTCAGCAGCGACGGCGTCAGCGGCCTCCTCGAAGGCGGTGGCGGCGACGTCGGCTGGACGTACCTCATCGTCAGCGGGATCGGCTCGGTGATCGGCTCCATGATCACCTTCCCGATCTCGGCGGGCGTCACCGTGCTCCTCTACATCGACCAGCGCATCCGCCGCGAGGCCCTCGACCTCGAACTGGCCCGCGCCGCCGGCGTCCAGGGCTACGGATCCGACACCCCAGGGAGCTGAACCGGTGAGCCTGGCGGGGGGAGTTCTCACGGCGGCCTCGGCGCTGCCAGGCGCCGCCGCACGAATGTCGCCCCGCCTAGGGGACGCCTCCGCGCTGTCGGCGGCGCGCTCCGACGACGAGCCACCGCTGACGGTCCCCCGCGATCCCGCGCGGGAGGCTGCCCGGCGTGAGCTGTCCAAGCGGATGTACCACGAGGACGACCCCAGCTTGTTCCAACGCGCCCTCGACGCCTTCTGGAACTGGGTCGACGAACTGTTCAGCAGCGCCTCGTCCGTGACACCCGGAGGACCGCTCGGCCTGGTCGTCGTCATCGTGGCGGTCCTCGCCGTCCTGGGCGCCCTGTGGTGGCGCCTCGGCAGACCACGCCGGGAACCCACCTCCTCCGCCGCCCTGTTCGACGACCGTCCCCGCAGCGCCGCCGAACACCGCGCCGCCGCCGAGGCACAAGCCGCCCAGGGCCACTGGAACCAGGCTGTCCAGGAACGCATGCGGGCCGTCGTCCGCTCCCTGGAGGAACGCGCCCTCCTCGATGTCCGCCCCGGTCGCACCGCCGACGAGGCCGCCGCCGAAGCCGGTCGCGCCCTGCCCACCCACATGGACCGACTGCGCACCGCCGCACGGGATTTCGACGACGTGACATACGGCGGACAGTCCGGAACCGACCCGTCGTACCGGCGCCTCGCCGAACTCGACCGCGACCTGGAGCGCACCAAGCCCCAGCTCGCCGACACAAGCGCCCACAGCGCGGCCCACAACGCCCGCCAGGGAGCCGCCGAATGACCACCGAGGCCACGCTCCCGGCCACCTCGGTCTCGCCCACCGCCCGCCAGATCTGGACCCGCGCACGAAGCATCGCCCTCGCCCTGGCCGTCCTCATCGCGGCCGCGGTCGCCATCGCCGTGGTCCGCTCCGACACCCGGCACGGCGCCCTCGACCCGCGCTCCGCCGACCCCCAGGGCAGCCGGGCCGTCGCCGAACTCCTCGCCGACCGTGGCGTGTCCACGCGCGTGATCACCACTCTGGACGAGGCGCGCGACGCGGCCGGCCCGGACACCACCCTCTTGGTCGCCGTCCCCGACCTGCTGACCGAGCGTCAACAGACCGCGCTGCACTCCGCGTCGGCCGACACCGGCGGCCGTACCGTCCTCGTCGCCCCCGGCGCCTGGTCCGTCGAACGGCTCGCCCCCGGTGTCGTCGCCGACCCCGCCAAGAGCCTCGACTCCACGCTCCAACCCCACTGCGACCTGCCCGAGGCCCGCCGCGCCGGCCCCGCCGACACGGGTGGCATCCGCTACACCACCACCCACCTCCGGGCGGACTCCTGCTACCCCAGCGAGCGCCTGGCCACCCTCCTGCGCATCCCCGACACCTCCGGGGACGGCGACACCGTCGTACTCGGCGCGCCCGACATCCTCACCAACGACCGCCTCGACGAGCAGGGCAACGCCTCGCTCGCGCTCCAACTCCTCGGCTCCCGCCCCCATCTGGTCTGGTACCTCCCCTCGCTCTCCGACTCCACCGCCGCCGGCACCGAAGGCGAGCGCGGCTTCTTCGACCTGCTCCCCTCGGGCTGGCTCTGGGGCACACTCCAGCTCTTCTTCGCGGCCGTCCTGGCCGCCCTCTGGCGGGCACGCCGACTCGGCCCCCTCGTGCCCGAAAACCTCCCCGTGGCGATCCGCGCCTCCGAAACCGTCGAAGGCCGCGCCCGCCTCTACCGCAAGGCGAACGCCCGCGACCGCGCGGCCGCCGCTCTTCGCTCCACCACCCGCACCCGCCTCGCCCCCCTCGTAGGCGTCCCCGTCGCCCAGGCGCACACGCCCGAAGCCCTGCTCCCCGCCCTGGCCACGCACCTGCACGGCGACGGACAGTCCCTGCACACGCTCCTCTTCGGCCCGCCGCCCGGCGACGACGCGGCCCTCATCTCCCTCGCCGACCAACTCGACGCCCTCGAAAGTGAGGTACGCCGTCCATGATGGACCCGACCACTGACAACGCCGGGGAGAGCGGGGACCGGGCCGATTCCCGAGCCTCCCTCGAAGCCCTGCGCGCCGAGATCGCCAAAGCCGTGGTCGGCCAGGACCCCGCCGTGACCGGCCTCGTCGTCGCCCTCCTCTGCCGTGGACACGTGCTACTAGAAGGAGTCCCTGGGGTCGCCAAAACGTTGCTCGTCCGCGCCCTCGCATCCGCACTCGAACTCGACACCAAGCGCGTCCAATTCACGCCCGACCTGATGCCGAGCGACGTGACCGGCTCCCTGATCTACGACACCCGCACCGCGGAGTTCTCCTTCCAGCCCGGCCCGGTCTTCACCAACCTCCTCCTCGCGGACGAGATCAACCGCACGCCCCCCAAGACCCAGTCGTCCCTCCTCGAAGCCATGGAGGAACGCCAGGTCACCGTCGACGGCACCCCTCGGCCGCTCCCGGAACCCTTCCTCGTCGCGGCCACCCAGAACCCGGTCGAGTACGAGGGCACCTACCCCCTCCCCGAAGCCCAGCTGGACCGTTTCCTCCTCAAGCTGACGATCCCTCTGCCCTCCCGACAGGACGAGATCGCCGTCCTCACCCGCCACGCCGAGGGCTTCAACCCGCGCGACCTGCGCGCCGCCGGCGTACGCCCCGTGGCGGGCCCCGCCGACCTCGAGGCCGCCCGCGCAGCCGTCGCCAAGACCACGGTCACCCCCGAGATCACCGGCTACGTCGTCGACATCTGCCGAGCCACCCGCGAATCGCCGTCCCTCACCCTCGGCGTCTCCCCGCGCGGGGCCACGGCCCTGCTCGCCACCGCCCGCGCGTGGGCCTGGCTCACCGGCCGCGACTACGTCATCCCCGACGACGTCAAAGCCCTGGCCCTGCCCACACTCCGCCACCGCGTACAACTCCGCCCGGAGGCCGAGATGGAGGGCGTGACGGCCGACTCAGTCATCAACGCGATCCTCGCCCACGTCCCCGTCCCCCGCTGATGGCACTCACCGGGCGCACCGCGCTCCTCGCAGCCCTGGGCTCCCTCCCCGTCGGCATCTGGGAACCCAGCTGGACCGGCATCCTCGCCGTCAACGCCCCCCTGGCCGTGGCCTGCGCCTGCGACTTCGCCCTGGCCGCCCCGGTACGGCGCCTCGGCCTGACCCGCTCCGGCGACACCTCCGCACGCCTCGGCGAAACCGCCGACGTCACCCTCACGGTCACCAACCCCTCCAGCCGCCCCCTGCGCGCCCACCTGCGCGACGCCTGGCCCCCGAGCAGCTGGCAGCCGGGCACGGAGATCGAGGCCTCCCGCCACCGCCTGACCGTCCCGCCCGGCGAACGCCGCCGCGTCACCACACGCCTGCGCCCCACCCGCCGCGGCGACCACCAGGCCGACCGCGTGACCATCCGCTCCTACGGCCCGCTAGGCCTCCTCACCCGTCAGGGAACACACAAGGTCCCGTGGACGGTACGTGTGCTGCCACCATTCACCAGCCGCAAGCACCTCCCCTCCAAACTCGCCCGCCTCCGCGAACTCGACGGCCGCACCAGCGTCCTCACCCGCGGCGAGGGCACGGAATTCGACAGCCTTCGCGAGTACGTCCCCGGCGACGACACCCGTTCCATCGACTGGCGTGCTACGGCCAGACAGTCCGCGGTCGCCGTACGCACCTGGCGTCCCGAACGCGACCGCCACATCCTCCTGGCCCTCGACACGGGCCGCACATCCGCCGGCCGCGTGGGCGACGCCCCACGCCTCGACGCCTCCATGGACGCCGCCCTCCTCCTGGCAGCCCTGGCCTCCCGCGCCGGCGACCGCGTGGACCTCCTCGCCTACGACCGCCGAGTACGCGCCCTCGTCCAGGGCCGAACCGCCCGCGACGTACTCCCGTCCCTCGTCAACGCCATGGCCACGCTGGAACCCGAGCTGGTCGAAACGAACGCCCGCGGCCTTACGGCCACAGCACTTCGTACGGCACCCCGCCACGCCCTGATCGTCCTCTTCACCAGCCTGGACGCGGCCCCGATCGAAGAGGGCCTGCTCCCGGTCCTCCCGCAATTGACCCAGCGCCACACCGTCCTGGTCGCATCAGTCGCCGACCCGTATGTCGCCCGTATGGCGAAAGCCCGCGGCACAACGGATTCCGTCTACGAGGCAGCAGCCGCGGCCCAGGCCCAGAGCGAACGCCGGCGCACGGCAGAGCAACTCCGCCGCTCCGGCGTCACAGTCGTCGATGCGACACCGGACGAACTGGCACCCGCACTGGCAGACGCCTATCTGGCGCTAAAGACAGCGGGACGTCTGTAAAGGGCTCTTCCACAGAGCCCCTTGCGGGCTAGACCTAAACGCAGAAAACCCCCGTGCCGATGGCACGGGGGTTTTCTCTAAAATTTGTTCGGCGGCGTCCTACTCTCCCACAGGGTCCCCCCTGCAGTACCATCGGCGCTGTAAGGCTTAGCTTCCGGGTTCGGAATGTAAC